>JANPOT010000007.1:0-30491 GCA_031428135.1 Pseudobdellovibrionaceae bacterium
TCCCACAGCTTTATTCAAAAGGCTGGCCTGTTATTCATAAAAATTGACCGCAAAAAAATTATTTAAAAATTGGTTTTGAAATTTATCATTCAATGAATAAATATTCGTTATAACAAAAATACAGCCACTACAGCCCTTAAACGGGAATACGGCGGGAAACGATTGGTAGCCCGCCAATATATGAGGGGTATAGATGTTTTATTTTGAAAAACAAAAGAACAACAGATTTAATCAAAATCGAAAATTATAAAATTTAAACGCTAAAAATATTTATTTCAAAATTTATTCCAAATTTCATCATTCAATTAAAAATATTCATCAGAACGAAAATAACGACAACACAACGCTTAAACGGGAATATGACGGGAAACGGTTGCTTGCCCGCCATATATGAGGGGTGCAGATGTTTTTAATTTCAAAAAAAACAAAAAATAATCTGTAATAAAATATGTTTTTTACATCAGATGACGAACTTTACAAATTAATTACGAAAAACCGTTATAACGAAAATACAGCTACTACATGCCTTAAACGGGAAAATGTGGTCCGCCCGCCGTATTATGAGGGGGTAACATTTTAAAATTCAGAAAAATATCGATTTGAAATCAAAGTTCAAAAAAATTAACGAACGCAATTGATCAAATTTTTGAACTTCATCATTCAACAGCAAAAAACCGTTATAACAAAAATACAGCCACTACGAGCCTTAAACGGGAAAATGTGGTCCGCCCGCCAATATATGAAGGGTGCAGATGTTTTTAATTTCAAAAAATATGTATTCAAATCAGAACCGAAGAACTGTACACATAACCAAATAAAATTGAACTATGCACTAATTCTGATGCAACCAGTGTGTTTTTAAATTACGTCTGTGCAGGATTTGGTTGTGCAGCAAATTGACTTAGCCAAAGACTGCATCAAATAATTTATTTTAGAAAAATTTGTAACAAATCATAAATTCACAAAAATTTATTTCACGCCAAAATTTACAGCGATGGTCAGAAAGGGTCCATCTGATACGTGAAAATTCGCAGGTAATTCGCGGGTATTTTTACAGGAAGTTCCCAGAAAATTCACAGGAATACCAGACCTTTTCGATACAATTTGGTAAATCAAAAGAGTTAGAAAAATCAACAGCTTAGCTGCAATTTAAAATGGGAACCAATCTCTGATTGAGTAGCCCTAAGGTAGTAAATAACAATCAACACATCATAAAACGAAAACACAATACCATATGATTTGAGTATCTGATTTGGATATTAATTTTAATATCCAAATATTCAAAAATCAAATCTGGCTTGTGTTTCAGAGGGATTTGTATGAAAATAAAAGTAGAAAAATCAGTTAATCACTTAACTGAAATCTTTGACAAAAAAATAGGATGCAGATTTCTTTCGACTTTAGAAGCGGCCAATTTTTTAAGTATTTCGCCGAACGCTTTAAGAATTAAAGTGTTTCGTGGTGAAGTCAAATTTTTTAAATTTGGTAAGCTTTTACGATTTGATGTTGCTGACTTGAAATTTCTTTTAAAAAAAGGAGTTTAAGTTATGGCAATCAAATCTTATATTAAAGACGGAAATAAATATTTTAAGGCCGAAGTCAAAATGCGGGATTCTTCAGGTAAACAAGTCTATCGCTGCAGGCAGGGACTTCTGTCGGAACGAAAAGCACAGGACGCAGAATTTCAATTACGCAAAGAAATTGAATCGATTGCAAAACAGGGATCATCATTATTTTGGCCTGAATGGGTTCGTACCTGTTTAGAAAAAATAAAAATGACCTCGGCCTATTCGACTGTTTACACGTATGAAAAAAGTCTTTTAAAATGGACATTTCAATGCTGGGCTAAAAAAAGTTTAATTGAAATTACCAGAAGTGATATCCACGAAATTGTTTACCAGAGTGCGGC
This sequence comes from Pseudobdellovibrionaceae bacterium, assembly GCA_031428135.1. GTDB lineage: Bacteria > Bdellovibrionota > Bdellovibrionia > Bdellovibrionales > Bdellovibrionaceae > Pseudobdellovibrio. The sequence continues at coordinate 1,910 of JANPOT010000007.1, forward strand.
TGAGTTATCCGATGGCACAAAGAAAAATTTGCTGAAACATATCAAGCGCACGTTTCAAATAGCCGTTGAAGATGGGCATCTTGATCGAAACCCCGCACATGGCATGTCGGTTAAATGCGCCGAAACAACCAAACTTGTTTTAACAAATCAAGAAACTGAAACACTTTTGAAAAAAGCAAATGAAGTTGGCCACCCATTTTATCCAATCTGGGTTGCGGCATTGATGACTGGTATGCGCTCGGGCGAACTGAAAGCGCTTTTGTGGTCAGACATTGATCTTGATGCAAAAACAATTTCGGTTACAAAACAGTGGTGTAATAAAACTGGCGTAACCCCGACAAAAAGTCGAAAAAACAGAATTGTTCCGATCAGCGCAGATTTTATTTTGTTTTTAAAAGAGCAAAAACTACAAAAACAAAATGATAATTTGGTTTTGCCACAGCCTGCGGAATGGGAACACGGTGATCAGGCAAAAGTGATCAAAGCATTTTGTCGAACCATTGGTATTACGCCGATTAAGTTTCATGATTTGCGGGCCACATTTATCACGAATTTACTTTCGCGCGGTGTTTCACTGGCTCGGGTTATGGCCATCGTCGGTCACACTGAAATCAAGACAACCAATGTTTATTTAAGACTTGCTGGTGTTGATGTCAAAGGGGCCACTGATGATTTAGGTTACAAGTTACCGCAGACATCGGAGGCTCAAATTTATCAAATCAGTGCGCGGAAACGTTAGCTTTTGCCAGCCTGGTAGGACTTGGTAGGATGACTTTTGCAAATAGCTAAATTTATTGTGATTTTAAAATTTGCAGAGTCACCTCCAAATTCCGGACGGATAACCTGTATTAAATTTCGCGATTTTTTTTGATTTTATTTCGGACATATTGCGATATCAAGTCTAAAATGCAAACACAAATGGCCATTAAAATGATTAATATTCCTGCGTAATCGAATTTACGCCATTCGATTGCATACATTAATTCTTGGCCGATTCCACCCGCCCCGACAACACCTAAAATACTGGCTGCTCTGAAATTATATTCCAACATGAATATAAAATTTGAAACCAACAAAGGTTTTGCAACAGGCTTCAGTGCAAACCAAAACGACTGAAAGCGCGATGCCTTCATTTGACGGTAAGTCATAAATACTTTTTGATCTAAGTCTTCAAGTCCTTCATAAATTAATTTTGTCATGTACCCGATACTGTAAATTGATAAAGCAAAAACACCGGCAACCGGTCCGATGCCAACAGCAGCTACAAAAATCATGGCCCAAACCAACGACGGCACTGTTCTGATGATCATTAAAAAAAATCTTAAGATCAGATTCATATTCGAATAATTCATCATGTTCGATGCCATGATTGCCAAAGGGACTGAAAAAATAAAACCCAGAAATGTTCCCAGTGTCGCCATTTGTAACGTCGACAGTAGTGCTTTTAATGTTGTCGACCACGGAATGCCCAACCAAGCTTCAGCATTCAATGGTAAGAATTTATAAAATAAATCAACAGATTGCTGGACTGAATCTGTCGCATCAAATCCATTTTTGTTAAATAAAATCAATGCGGCAAGGACTAATATAAAACAAAAAATAAATTCGTATCTAAAATGATATTTATTTTCAATAAGGCCTTTGCTTGATTTGTTTTCAAGATGAATAGTTCGATCAAAATGATCTTCAGTAATTGCGTTCCCGTGCTGAGTCAGCACAAAACAGAATTTATATTCGTTTTGCAAAGTCTTTATCAATTGAAATATTTCATGTGCAATATTTAAATCGAGTTGATTAAAGCACTCGTCACCTAATAAAATATCGGGCGAACTCATTAAAGCACGAGCGATAGCGACACGTTGTTTTTGTCCACCCGAAAGCATCGAAACTTTTTGTAATGCGTAATCCGACAGGCCCACCTGTTCAATTAAATTCAGCGCCTTTTCTTTTTCCACTTTTGTAAATTGTAGATTATAAAAATTTTTATCTTTGAGAACAGCGGATAATACGTTTTCTAAAACGAAAATTTCTACAGAAAGCCTAAGATCTTGATAAATTAAATGGACTGGATTTCGAATTTCAATTTTTGACTGTTTAGATGTTATTGATCCTTCAATTAATCGAAGCAAGGTGCTTTTTCCGGCCCCTGATGGCCCCTGTAATAAGACAGTCTCATTTTCAAATAATACAAAGTCAGAGATTTGAATAATCTCTGACTGATTTTGGTCATATTTAAAAGCAAGCGTTGAAGCCTTGAAAACGGGTTTCAAAATATTTACTTAACAAAAGCTTTGGATTCGAGCCCAGTTAATTTCAATGCTTCTTCGGTTTTTAGAACATGATTTTTCGACGGCTTAACTAATTCAGCTGCTCCGTAAACACTTGATAATAATTCTGGTTTTTCTTTGGCTAATTCAAATAAAGCTTTTTGAATTTTTGTGCGTAAATCTTTGGGTAAGTTTTTTGAAACAGCAATCAGATGAGTCGGAACACCAGGTATTTTTGTTAAAATACGTAAATCCTTACGAATAAGCTCAGTCCCATAAAGGTCAGCCTTAGCACCTTCAAAAGCATAATCACTTAAAGCTGCTGCTGCTGTTTGTTTATTTGCCAAAGCAAGCATAGCTTTATCGTATCCACCAGCATATATGACTTCAGAAAAAAATTGATTCAGCTGATCAGGTTTTGAAATTATGTTTTGTCTGATTAATTCCGAAAATGGAAATAAATATCCAGACGTTGATGTTTGTGATGAAAATGCAATTTTCTGTCCCTTGAGGTCTTTCAATGTTTTAAATGGGCTGTCCTTAGCTACAAGGACTAAAGAGTTGTAATTGGTTTTTTTATTTCTTTTTTCGACAGCGATAATTTCAAGCTCAGTTTCAGTCTTGGCTAAGATATATGGTAATGAATCCATATAAGCCACATGGACTTTACCAGATATCAAACCCTGTGAAGTGACGCCATATGATGTTGGAATTAAAACTTCCACAGGCAGGCCTAATTTTTTTTGTAAGAACTGGCCAACAAAATCTGCCGATTTTTGTATGTCTTCTGGATTTTTTTGTTTTTGAAACGATATGACGACTTTATCAATCACTTTTGCAGCGACAGCATCATTTGATAATGCCAAATCAACCTGAAACATCAACATAACGGCTATAAATAAATTTTTCATACGGACCTCATTTCGTGACCATAGATAGCTCAATCGTTGCAGAAAGTGGACTAAATTAAGAAAAATCAACTAAATGAAAACTTAATGAAAATAACCGAGGCTTCTTAGCTGAACTTGTGCTTTTCTATACAATAGAACAAATTCCAAACGAACAATTGTCAGTTTCATATTGCCCCCTTCGGCTGTAACAAAATCCCCTTTAATTCATTATCAATCGAATTCGAATCATTTTTTTTATCAGTGTAAACATGCCATTTTAGATCGATATCTAACAAACTGTTGATTGCTGAAAAATCGCTATTATCAATCTGAACTGCTGCAAATGATTTTTTAAATATGCCCCTGTATAGTTTTTCTAAAACGTCATCATCGTCTTGAGTCAGTTGGTTCGTCATTGGGTTGTGGCCACCTTTTGATTTAACAATAAAGTATGATGCACCCTGTGGGATTGTTAACCAATGCTGTTTGGCACCTTTAGCTAATGTTGCACCGTCATGACTGCCTTGAAAATAATAAACGGGTTTTACAATCAAATTATTTTCTAGTTTATATAAAGATTCATCTGTATTTTTAACGCCGACAGCATCACATTCATTACCTGAAGCGCGGCTGCTGTATGTCGACGTAAATCCACCATATTTGGTGTATCCCATTGATTTATTGATTTTATTTCGTAGGCCTAAATTTTTACAATAAATTGTTGTTAATATTCGTTCGTCGACGGCACCGGGTTGCTGAGGATGGGGGTACAAATTTTCATAAGCTTCAATTCGATCACTGATGACCTTAATTGCTGAATGATTAATTTCACCATTTTCGTTAAAAAAATTATTTAATAATTTCTTCATTCGGCGCATGCCTCCATCCGAATAAAATAATTTAAAAAATAAACTGACAACGAAATCACCTTCTTTAGAGTTCGACATAATTAAATCTGAAAATGAATTTAATTGATTTGAATTTAAATCCTTCAAAGCCAAATTCATTTTTTCAACTTTATAATCAACATCATGCAAATCCGTAGGATTTCCAACAACACCCTCTAAAACAACAGACTTCGTTTGAAGTGGAAATTTTGAACCGTACATTGTTGCAGGCACTGTTCCGTAACTGACTCCGTAAACTGACCATTCTTTGATTTGATAAGATTTTCGGATCAGATCCATATCGTTGATGTTATTTAACGACGAATAAATTGACCCATCGATGTACTGTTCCCAAGTTTCTGGCGATGAACACGCCAACCCACGCTGATCAAAACGAATTTCATTATATGTTCCATATAAATAATCGGGCATCATACCATGCGTATTTTGACCAGGCCCCCCGTCGACATAAATATATGACGGCTTTTCAAGATCAAATGGACTCATCGTATACGCATAAATTTCAAGAGTTCCTTTTGAAGAATCATTATAATCAACAGGCACTTGGATATATTTACCAAATTCTTTGGATGTGATTGCCTTATAAGTGCTGCAAAATTTTTTGCCGCTCATATAAATGTCTTTGGTTACGGATTTGATAACAGGCGCATTTAATGGCGCTGTTTCAGGATTACTCCTTTTATGACATGCTGTGAATTGCCCGGCTAAAAAAAGGACTGCTGCGTATTTTCCGAAATTAATGAATTGCATTTTTTCCCCCAAAGAAAATAACTGTACGAAATGGGGACCGTAGCCTATCTGCAGACCATTAGGAACTGTCAATATTTTTGACATGTAAACTGTACATCAAAAAACATAACAGTCGAATATATTCAAAAAATGGATTACAGTTCAGAAAAATAAAAAAGGACACCATATGAAAAATATTTTTTTAAAAATTTTATTGAGCACAATTACATTTGCAGCATTGCATGCCAATGCAGGTAAAATAAAAGACATCGTTATCGATACAGATGATGCGATTATTGAAAAATTAGTGCAACAGGGTGAAAATTCGATTGATGAAATATCAGGTCATCAATTTACAGATTATACCGATGGCATTGCCGTTCAAGCCACAGCATCGAATTACAATTCATCATGGATCTGCACTGTTTATTTTAAAAAAACGAATGATAATTATTCAGTCGCTAAAACCAGCTGTAAATAATTAAATATTAATTTCTTTCATTTTTGACAATGGATGATGTTGATCAATGGCCTGTGCCGCAGCTGATGTGCTGACTGATGTATAAATTTGTGTGGTTTGAATACTGGAATGCCCCAATAACATTTGAATTGAACGCAGATCTGCTCCGCCCTCAAGTAATGCCGTTGCACAACCATGTCGAAACCTGTGGGGATGAACTGGATGATCGAATCCAGCCTTTGTGGACCAGCTGGCTAACCAGCGCCAAATATCGATGCGTGAAGGTCTGTGGCCACGATCATTCAACAATAACGAATTATCTGTGTTGTGATTTTCAGCCAAAACAGGACGTGATTCATTTAAATATTTTTCTAAAATATCATACAAAGGTTCAGTTAATGGCAGCAGACGCTCTTTGTTGCCTTTACCTAAAACTTTAACCCAGCGTTCTGTCGGTGAAAAATCGTTGATGTTTAATCCAATCAATTCACTGACTCTGCAACCAAGTCCATACAAAAATAACAGCGTCAGTTGATTTTTGGTATTTTTAGAAGAATCTTGAACAGCACAAGAAATAAATAATTTTTCAAATTCTTCGACTGTTAAAATCTTAGGTAACGTTGTTTTAACTTTGGGAGGTCGTAATTCGCGCAATTCACCGCATTTCATGCCACGCGTTTCACAAAATTTAAAATACGTTCGTAAACTGCTGATGACTCTGGCTTGTGACCGGGGCGATAAACCTTCGATTTTCATAAAATCGTAAAATTCAGGAATTTTTTTATTATCAGTCGTAGCTAAAATTTTAAATTTATCTTTGAATTTAATAAATAATTCAATATCGCGGCGATAGGCCATAATTGTATTTTGCGAACGACCACGAACATTTTGTAAATCATCAAAAAAATCAATCCACAACGGCAACTGTATTGGCAAATTTTCAGTTAAATTCATATACGACCATGGTCGATCGTATTTATTTATTTTGCAAATGATTTTTTATTGTAAAATTACTGGCAAATTACAATATTGCCCATTCACTGATTCAATATATGTTCTTGTGCTGAATAATCTTTGTACGGGCAATAAGTTTCCGTACTGATAACGATTATTTTGTGATGACAATTGTGCAACATCCATTTGGATAATTAAATTTGCTGGACCTGCGGCATTTAATTTTAACCCTTGAATAATTCCTGCTGAATACTGACCGGCAGTCATTGTGTTGATTATATAATTTCCTGCTGGGATCAGACAATAACCCTGGTACAAACCCTGTTGGATTGTTAAATCACCCCGGTTCACTGCGACCGATCCTTGGTAATTTGACACATCATATACGCTGCCATTGGTTGCGCCTGAAAACCCCAAACGGATTGAAAAACTATTGTTGATTTCATTTGAAACAGTCGATAAAAATTCTTGGCCATTTAAATTGATTGTGTTGCAATTTGCACAACCTGCGTAAATATTCACAGGTTGAGTTGCTGTGTTGCCAGAATTGTTATCTCCGCCTGTGCAGGCCGATAAAATTGTTAACATGATCGCTGAAATTAATATTTTCCTCATAAATTGCTCCGGCTTATGATTTTTGTTATAATTTTATAGACTACTGAATACTAAATGCTCTTTTGATATCAACTGTAGCAAACGAACCCAACAACTGATAACCCGCTTCAGGACCAGGTGCTAAACCACCTTTGTATTGAATGACATTCGATCTGCAATCATAAGGACCTTGATAAATAAACCAACAAGCTCTGACACTGCCGTGCTGCGATGATGTTGTCGCAAAGTTTTTAAAATACACATAACCTTTGTAGGCTGTTTCTTGAATGGGTTCACCATCATTTGATGTTGTTGTCGTTGTGCTTTGTGGGACGAGTGCAATTGTAATTGCTCCGTATTGATCTTCGAAAAATCCAGTGAACACCAATTGATTATTAAATTGAAACCAGTAATTGTACTCAGATTTTAATTTTCCATTGTCATAACTGCCCGAAAAAGTTTGATTCGTTCCCATACCTGATTTGAAAACACCGTTATATTGAATTCCGTTATCCAAATAGGAAATTGAAACCTGGCCGCCGTAGCGACTTCGTCCTGCCGAAGCCAGACTGATATTGATTTTAAAATTTGATGGGTTATTTAATGGATGAGTTGCAACATATTGATTCATCACTGACAAACTGACCGGAGTAAAATCCGATACTGATCCTGATGAATATATAGAATTCGTCGTTGTCGTGTTAGTGACTGGTGTTGATATTGGCGCATTCGGATCAATGACAACTGCTGGAACAGTATTCCCGTTGTTATTAACAACATTCGTATTTGCTGGGTCCTGCGTTTTTGATTTCGCACAACCTGCTACTAATGCTAATGCTGCCAAAAGAATCGAAATTTGTTTCATCGTTTTCATAAAATCCCCTTATCTAAGGTTTATTTATTCGTTACTGCTTACATAGGTATATACAAAGCCCGTGCCGAGTTGATGAAATCGATGCAAACTACCGAAATGATTACGTTACGCCAGATATGGTCCCATGCTGAAACGGTTTGCGCCGAGAACCACATTTGAATTAGACAATTTTTGCTGACAGGACAGCGTATTTTTTACGTCTCAGAATAGGACAATTGATTTTTTAGTTATTATTTTAAGTTAATAATCACATTTAAAAACTGTGGAAACTGTAGAACAGCTTTGAGCCCTGTCCGAAGAAATGATTTGTAAATCAGACCATTTTCCCTGGGCATCGCAACGTGTTCTTTGACATTTCTGACCTGATTTAACCCAAGCGCAGTCATTCAATTGACCATAGGGGTTGTGACACAAAAATTTTGAATCATTTGATTTTTTATCAGATTGTTTTTTTTTGTGCTGGACTATTTTTTTTTGTTTTAAAGCTTGGTCAGCTTTAAAAATATTATTTTCAATTTGAATCAGCTGATCAAATGAACATTTTTTCTGATCCTGCCAATACCCCTTAGGAATTTTTCGCCCCTTCAATAAAATATCGAAATCAATTTTTTTATTCGCAAATTGGCCCCGAAAAATGACACTTTCAGAAGATTTTAAATTTACTTTTTTTTCGTGATCAAACAATGAAATTTCAGCTTCGCCTTCGCGATTACAAAATTGAATGCTTGGCTTTTCAAGATCCAGCATTAACCACAAATTCAAGTTATTTTTTTTATCTGCAGCGTTCAAATCAAAAGCCCAATCAAAAAAAACCGAATTCAATTGCAACCTGGTGTTTACGTTTTTTAATTTTTTAATATAAAGTTGACCCGATAAAAATTGAACGGACAATGTAGGAAGCCCTTCGTATGTATATGTTGATTGAACTAAGATTTCAGAATTATTAAATAGACTGACTTCATAGGAATTGTTTAAATTAATTTTAGCAAATTGCTGATCGTTCGTTTTTAATTTAAAATCTTGTTCAATAATTGTTTTTTGAATAAGTTCAGTTTTTTGATTTTCAGCAAGCAAGGCTACAGGTTTTGCAATTGAATCCAGCACCTGATATGTGTATGCAAAGACGCTGCTGTTCAATAAAAAAACTGACAAGAAAAATTTAAAAGTGATTTTTATCATATTATTGAGAATCCAGTTCTTTTAATTTAGCCCATTTTAAAAAAACAGAATAGGCGGCATTTTTTGCAATCACAAAACCAGGATACCCATCAAGAAATCCTAATTTAAGAATATAACATTCAAAAAATTTAACGGATGGTTTCGTTAAAAAATGAAACGTATTGAATGTTTTTCCATTTTTCTTCATTTTTTCTGCCAAAAGACCGGAATATCTGTCGTTGGTTTGAACCTGGTGACTGATGTTTTTAAAAACATAATGATTGATATTTTGTGTCAGGTTTTCATTTTTAGTTGATTCGATTTTTTCATGAATTTCAGCATTATTCCAATTTGAAAATTTTTTATTAAATAGTCTGATTTGGTAATCAGGATACCATCCACCGTGTTTGATCCATTGATTTAAAAAAAATGAACTTCGCGGAATCGCATAGGCTGTATGCACGTCCAAATCATTTATTATGTCAGAAATTTCAGATTTAAGAGGCATTGAAATCTCTTCATCTGCATCGATTGACAATATCCAATCATTTTTAGCCAATTGAGTCGCTTTGTTTTTTGTCGAACCAAAACCCAACCATTCACCGATAATGACTTTGGCGCCCATTTTGTTTGCAATTTTAACTGTTTGATCTACTGAACCCGAATCATAGATCAAAACTTCATCGGCAAAACCGATCGTCGATAACAGACAGCGCTCAATATTGCACTGTTCATTTTTTGTAATGATGACAACAGATAGTTTTAAAGGGTTCACCCGTATATTGTGTTTGTTTTTTAAATGATTTGTCAAACTTAAGTCTTGATGATTCAATAAAGACTATGAAAAAAATAATCTTAGCCCTTGTTACTCTATTTTCAATGAATTCAGCCTACAGTTTTTTAACAATCAACGAAACAGCGGAAATACTTCCAGAAAATTTTTATAAAATTGGAATTGCACCGCAGTTATTAATTTCTGACGGCGGCGGTTTCAACGTTGATGTTTATGCAGATATGCATCTGTTTGATGATGTTGATGGCCGCATAACGATTGGCATGGGGAATACTGATTTTTCAGCACAAGGATCCATCAAATGGGCTCCCTTTCCAGATATTGATCGTCAACCAGCCATGGGACTTCGTGCAGCAGCAGGACATGTTCGCGACGAAGATCAAAATTTCGTAACACTGCAATTGACACCATTAATATCAAAAAAAGCTGATACTCGTTACGGCAATATGATTCCTTATGTTGGTTTGCCCGTCACACACATCAGCACAAAAGACGCAAGCTTTACAGCAACTCAGTTTACAATGGGCGCCGAATGGTTTCCACGTAATGACCGACATATTGGAGCTGAATTAAATTTAAATATGAATAAATCAATATCTTCTATTTCTGTTTTTTGCAGTTTTCCATTCGAAGGTTCAACCGGATATATAAAACATTAACATGTTCGATTGGCTGTTGGGATCAAATACATCTGGGGCTGATATTTATGTCGATTTAGGCACTGCCAATACTTTGATTGTTGGACGTGGCCAAGGTTTGATTTTAAATGAACCTTCAGAAGTCATGGTTTCAGATATTGATCCAAAAAAACGAAAAATTTTAGGACTGGGACTTGAGGGTCGTGAAATATTAAAAAAAAATCCTGGGCATATAATTATTATCAAACCGATTCGTGACGGCGTTATTGCAGATTTTGATGCAACCCGTGTTATGCTTAAAAGTTTTTTAACAAAAGCAATCAAAATAATATCAGTCTCAAGACCCAAAGTCGTCGTATCGCTACCGTATGGAATTACCGAAGTTGAAAAAAGAGCGGTCACCGAAGCCTGCCGGTCTGCCGGCGCAAGTCGGACATATTTAATTGATGAGCCAATGGCCGCAGCACTTGGCGCTGGTCTTCCGATCAAAGGAGCCACCGGGCAAATGATTATTGATATTGGTGGCGGTTCAACAGAAATTGCGGTGATTGCATTAGCCGATATTGTTTATTGCGAACCCCTCAAATTAGGTGGACATAAGTTTGATGAAATCATTGTCAGATATTTAAAAGAAACGAAAAAGATCATCGTTTCAGAACAACAAGCCGAGTTTTTAAAATTAAAATTAGCGACCGCGCTGCCGAAAAAAAACATCATCAGTGAATCGATCCAAGGTCGTGATTTAAATACGGGTTTCCAAAAAACTGAAACGATCACATCTGAAGACATTGGTATGGCGTTGGCAGATTCAATCCAACAAATTATTCATGGAATTTTAAATGCTCTTGAGAATACTCCACCGGAACTTGTATCTGATATTATTGATTCAGGAGTTACTTTAGCCGGTGGTGGCGCACTGATTACTGATATTTGTGCTAAAATTGAATCTGAAATACGAATCCCCGTTCGGCTTGCCAAAAACCCGTTAACAGCCATAGCCGTTGGCGGAGAAATGGTATTGTCAGATCCAGAATTATTAGAAAAAATTCAAATCGAAATGTAATTAAAAAGGATTCGTATGTCGCCTGTAAAACGTAAAATATTGATTACCTGTGCCCTGCCCTATGCGAACGGACCACTGCACATTGGCCACATGATGGAACACGTTGAAGCTGATATTTATTCTCGATTTCAAAAAATGCAGAACAACGAATGTTTATTCATATGTGCTGATGATACGCACGGCACACCAATTATGATTGCTGCAAAAAATGCGGGTGTGACTCCTGAAAAATGGATTGAAAATTCATACCATGACCATCTGAAAGATTTTAAATCATTTTCAATTGACCACGATCATTATGGATCAACAAATTCCGAAGAAAATAAAAAACTGTGCGAATTGTTTTATTTACGCATGAAAGCAAAAAATTTAGTCCACAAAAAACCCATTGAACAACTGTATTGCGAACATGATAAAATGTTTTTACCCGATCGGTTTGTTAAAGGCACTTGCCCTAAATGCGGTGCCGTTGATCAATACGGTGATGCTTGTGATATTTGCGGCGCAACATATGGTCCCAATGAATTAAAAAATCCTGGTTGTTCATTGTGCGGAACACTTCCTGTTAAAAAACCAAGCGATCATATATTTTTTAAACTCAATGAATTTAAAAAATATTTATCAGAATGGCTTCCGACTCACACGACTCCTGAAATTTCAAAAAAAATGATGGAATGGTTCAATGAAGATTTACGAGACTGGGATATTTCACGGGACGAACCTTATTTCGGAATAAAAATTCCGGGCGAAGACAATAAATATTTTTATGTTTGGGTCGATGCGCCGATGGGTTATATTTCAACAACTGAACAATATTTAAAAACACAAAATCGCAGTTTATCAGAATTTTGGGATGAAAAATCAACAGCTGAAGTTTATCATTTTATTGGCAAAGATATTGTTTATTTTCACACATTGTTTTGGCCCGCATTATTAAATAGTGCGAATTTCAGAACGCCAACAAAAGTCAACGTTCACGGTCATGTTATGGTGAACGGTGAAAAAATGAGTAAGTCAAAAGGCACATTTATTTCTGCAAGCGTGTATTTAAAATATTTAGATCCTCAATATTTACGCTATTATTATGCAACAAAATTAAATGGGTCGATTGATGATTTAGATTTAAGTTTCACTGATTTTACGAACCGCGTGAATTCAGATTTAGTTGGAAAAATTGTCAATTTAGCATCACGTGGTGCACAGATGATCAATAAAAAATTCGACAACAAAATGTCGGTTTGTGATTCTGATGGACGTCAGATTTTAAAAATAATCCAAGATGCTGGTTTAAATATTTCTAAGCTTTATAACGAACGTGACACAAATAAAGCTACGACAGCGATTCGTGAATTAGCTGAATTAACGAATAAATATTTTGATGACAAAGCACCTTGGAAAACATCAGAAACAGATCCCGTTTCGACACAACAGGTTTTAACAACAACATTGAATGCATTTCGTATTTTAGCAATTTATTTAAAACCTATTTTGCCAGTCTTAGTTTCACAAGTTGAAATATTAATGAACGAAAAGAATTACATCTGGGCGGACAGTTTAAAAATTATTGAAAATCACACGATTCAAAACTATGTTCACTTGGCATCTCGTGTCGAAAAAGAAAAAATTGAATACCTCATTGCAGAACAAAAAGAAATTTTTGAAAAAATAAGTGCTGCCAAAGATAAAGAATTAAAAAATAGACCCGCATCTGCTCAGAAAATCGTTGCAGCGCCCGCGGCAGCAGCCGAAATCGAATTTGCAGATTTTGAAAAAATTGATTTAAGAATTGCAAAAATCATTGAAGCCGAAGAAATTAAAGAAGCTGATAAATTATTGCGTCTTAAAGTCGAATTATCAGACGGCCAAACAAAACAAATTATTGCGGGTATCAAATCGGCTTACCAAGCTGATCAGATTTTGGGTCGACTTGTTTTGATTTGTGCGAATTTGAAACCTCGTAAAATGAAATTTGGTATCAGCGAAGGAATGGTTTTAGCCGCCGGTGACGGAGGAGCTGATTTATTTATCTTATCACCTGATATCGGCGCAAAAATTGGATCTAAGGTCAAGTAGTATGAAAAAAACTGTTGAAGCTATTTATCAATTATTTACCGGAATGGAAAAAGATTCTTCGGATGGTATTTTTGATCAACAGTTGCTTGAAGAACTGATCAACATGATTGCTTCGCTTGAAAACTCTGATGATCTGATTTTACAAAAATTATCGAAGCATAAAAATTCATTAAATGCACAAATGACGATTCGACATTTTTCAACGATTGCTGTTCCTTTCGAAAGATATTTAAAAAAAAATATCACTGATGATGATTTTTTAATTTCATCCACGGATCGCGATCATTTGGTGATGCCACGTGCGCCCCTGCATTTTATTTTAGATAATTTACGATCAGCTTTTAACGTAGGGTCTGTTTTCCGTACTGCAGACACTTTGGGTGCATCAAAAATATGGCTCACTGGCTACACTCCGACTCCGCATCAATTGCAGGTCGAAAAAGCAGCTCTCGGCAGTACTTTTGTGATGGATTGGGAACAATGCAGTTTTGAAATCTGTATTCAAAAATTAAAATCTCAAAATATTCAAATTGTTGCTTTAGAAACAACGGCCAAATCACGCGATATCAATTTAGATTTTGATTTTTCGCGCCCCACGGCATTAGTGATTGGTAATGAACGTTTCGGTCTGGATCAAACACAACTTGAAATTTCTGACGACATCAGACGAATTCCAACCTACGGCATTAAAAATTCACTGAATGCCAGTGTTGCTGCGGCAATTGCGGGTTTTGAATGGCGTAAGCAATACAATGAAACTTTGCATCGTGTTTAATGGCTGACATATTACAACAAATTTCATTTTCGCCCATTGGCTTTTTTTCGACTGAACAGATCGAACCTTATCATGCGGCCAGACAACCCGATGAAAATTCATTACCTGGAATCATTCAATTAAATGCGGGCCATAATTTCGAACAAGCTTTGACAGACCTGGATGGTTGTTCACATATCTGGATCATTTATCAATTTCATAAAAATGAAAATTGGAAACCGATGGTATTAACACCCCGATCAAATAAAAAAATTGGTGTATTCGCTACACGCGCTCCCTATCGACCAAATCCAATTGGTATGTCCGTTGTTCAAATTGTAAAAATTGAAGGTCTTAACATATTTGTTGGCCCCAATGATTTATTAAATGGAACACCAATTTTAGACATCAAACCCTATCATCCGGAATCTGATTTAATTCAGAACGCTGAAATTAAATGGCTAAATACGAATTTAAAAAAATATAAAATTCAATTTTCGCCCATGGCTAATGATCAAATCGATTTTTTATCATCTCAACAACTGAACGAAATAAAGCCCTTCATTATACGTCAGCTTGAATATGATCCGACCAATTCAGACAAAAAACGAGTCTCTGCAGAAAATGGATATTGGGTCTTAGCTTATCGCACATGGCGAATTGATTTTTTATTAGCCGATCAGCTGGTTTCCGTTATCGGGATTAGATCAGGGTACACCCCAGACGAATTCAATGATGGCACAGATACATATTTGGATAAAGTTCTCCACCAAAAGTTTAATCAAAAACATTCATAGATATCCAAGTGTACATTTTATCTGTCGTTCGTAAAAAGCGAATTCGATCCGTACATCAGAGCACTGGGGCTGTAAACAGAGCTCATGCACAAAAGGCCCTATGAAAGTATGCAACATATAAGTTGCATACTTTCATAGGGCCTTTTGATATCGTAATTACCAAACAATAGTATTTTATTTAACGTGTTATTGTCTGTGTTTTAATTTTTTATCTTTATATTTTATCTTATTTTTTTGCTTTGTGCTTTTCGCGCTTTTCTTTACATGCCGCAATGACGTCTGCTGAAACAGTCACACCCTCAACTGATTCACCAGCTGCTAATTTTTGCATACAGTCTTTGTACAGACCTTTGCCACCATCTTTGTGTTTTCCTTTTGCAAATCCCGCAGATTCGCAGGCTTTTTTGACTTCCATACAAGGTTTGCTTTTTTCATCACTTGCAAAAATTTGAGATACGGCCAACATAGTTATGATGATTATTATTTTTTTCAATTAAAAACTCCTTGGAATGATTTTATATGACTTGATATATCTTAATGCCATATGAAGTACGAATTAAATTATTTTTAATTCGTATGTATGACTTTGGTCCATTTTGATGAATATCGACTCATTATAATACAAAAAACAAACTAACATGTTTCACAGTCCATGACCCAGTATCAAAAAAAATCTATACGATTTAGTTATTACGAAGCATTTATAACCAGTTTCGTCGTTGGATTGTCTGAAAATTATTTTGCAGCTTATGCTGTACAATCCGGTCATTCAACGTTGATTTCTGGACTTCTGATTTCAGTTCCACTGGTTTTAGCCGCATTAATTCAATTTTATGGGCTGGCATATATCAAATCGATGTCTGTTTCAAACTTTGTTAAAAATGCAGTTTTAATTCAAAGCGTGCCATTAATTATATTGGCAGTATTGTCGATTTTAAATTTTCAGGCTGGATTTGTTTTATTACTGTTTTTGTATTCAATCTATTGGTTGGGACATTTTTCAATTCAGCCCGTTTGGAACCGTTGGATATTTGAAATTGTACCAGCAGAACATGGTCAAATTTATTTTTCGGTTCGTACCAGGTTAAATCAAATAGGAATCATTGCAGGTTTAATCATCGGTGGCCTGACTTTGCACCTGAATGTCATTGATGTTTCAATCAACAATTTATATTTTGGCTTATTCATTTTCAGTTTTATTTGCAAATTAATGACTTATTTTTTATTTAATAGACATCAATCCACTCAGATACCAATTGGCGTTGATCGTGAAAAAATGTATTTATTTTTTAAAAAATTTAAACCGTTTTTTAAAAGTTACAGTTTGTTTCATTTTTCAGTTTATTTATCAGCACCATTCGTTGCAGGCTATTTGCTGAACGAAAGACATCTGAATTATTTTGAGTTTATGATTGTGATGCTTGGATTGTTTGCTGGTAAAATATTGATGTCGATGTGGCTTCATCGAAGGACGTCTGAAATTGATCCCACGAAATTAATGTTTTACGGTGGTTTATTTGCAGCTCCATTACCTGCTTTTTGGCCGCTGTGTACAACGCACTGGCAAATGATGATGTTACATGTGATTTCAGGAATTGCTTGGGCCAGCTGGGAAGTTGGACTTGCTTTGTGTTTTTTTAAAAATGTCACTGCTGATCAAAAAATTGAGATTATCAGTTTGTACAATTATATCGGCATTACTTCGCAAGTTTTAGGAACGTGCTTCGGAGCACTGCTCGTGAATTTTATCTTTACCAGCAACTATAATTCAATTTTTATCGTTGCTGGTATCGTTAGATTGATTTGTGTTTTACCTCTTCGACGGAATAAATTATCCGCCGAGTTATAGCATCTGTTGGGAAGCCGTCGAACTGAAGTATCCGTTGGGATTACTTAGTCAGTGATCTTAACATCCATGCTGTTTTTTCATGAATTTGCAATCTTTGAGTTAACAAATCACATGTCACTTCATCACTGGCATCACCTGCAATAGTTAATAATTTTCGTGCAGTTTGCGTTACGATTTCGTGACCCTCTAAAAGTTCTTCAACCATCTTCATGGCTTTAGGAACTTTTTCAGATTCAGTAATTGAAGTTAATCTTGAAAATTCTTTATATGAGCCTGGAGCATATTCACCCAGAGCCCGAATACGCTCGGCAATTAAATCGAGTGCGTTCCAAAGCTCTGTGTATTGATCCATAAACATGACGTGCAAAGTATTAAACATCGGACCTTCAACATTCCAATGATAGTTATGTGTTTTTACATACAACATATAACTGTCAGCTAAAAATTTTGACAAACCTTCTGTGATTTGTTTTCGATTTGTATCTTTGATACCGAGTTTAATTTTTTTCATTAAAATCTCCGATTAAATAAATATTTATCAAACTACATCATCCATTGGCTAACGTCGAAGTAAACCATTTGTAGGATTATCGAAGTGCAATCATTTGAGCGATCAATAACGAAACAACTGACATTACTTTGATTAAAATCGCAATACCTGGGCCTGATGTGTCTTTGAACGGATCTCCGACCATATCGCCAACAACGGCTGCTTTGTGTGCGTCAGATCCTTTTTTGTGACCTGGTAATCCGCCCTTTTCAATGAATTTTTTTGCATTATCCCAAGCTCCACCTGCATTGGCCATAAATAAACTCATCGCCGCACCAACAGCCAAACCACCCGCTAATAAACCTGCAAGCGCTTGTGGTCCCATGACATAACCAACAACAACCGGAGCAACAATCGCAATCATTCCAGGTAAAATCATTTCCCATAATGCCGCTGTTGTTGCGATATCAACAATTTTTGCAGGTTCTGGTTCTGCTTTACCTTGTAATAATCCAGGAATTTCCTTAAACTGCCGGGCAATTTCAACAACGATTTTTCCAGCTGCGCGTCCAACGGCTGTCATCGTTGTAGCACCAACTAAAAATGGTAAAATTGAACCTAATAATAAACCGATTAACACACCCGATGATGTTAAATCCAATTGCATGGCCGGTAATCCAGCAGCAAGTCGTGTGTGGTTGACTTCCATATTAAATGCAGAAAATAAAGCGACAACAGTTAAAATTGCTGAACCAATTGCAAAACCTTTTCCGATGGCAGCTGTTGTATTACCAACTGAATCTAATTCATCTGTGATCGCGCGAACATTCGCTGGCAAACCAGCCATTTCAGAAATACCGCCGGCGTTATCAGAAATCGGACCATAGGCATCGACTGTCATAACAACGGCAGTTCCAGCTAACATTCCAACAGCAGCTAATGCGATACCATAAAGACCTAAATAATAATCCGCAACGTAAGCCGCAGCGACAACAATCAATGTTGGTATTGCAACTGATTCCATACCGATCGCAAGACCACGAATCACTGCCGTTCCTGCACCGGTCAGAGCAGCTTCTGCAACTAAACGAATGGGTTTCATGGCTGTGTAATATTCAGTAATTAATCCAATTAGCGCACCGCCAAATGCTCCCGCAGCCAGTGCCCAAGTTACATTTTGAGTGACACCCATCATTGGCATAACAATGTATGAAACAATTGTTAATAAAATAGGAGGCAACATTAATGAACTTCTTAAAACAACAGCTGGTGAATAATTTTTTAACATTCTGGCAATAAAAATAACGGCAATTGAAATAATCAAACCAATTGTTGATAAAATTAATGGTAACGATACGCCCATGATACGAGCTTCAGAAACATTGTTTTCAATTAAAATTTTTGGGAATTTATCAGCACCAATTGTTAATGCAATAGCCATCGCAGCAACGATTGCGGCAACCATTGATTCATAAATATCTGCGCCCATTCCCGCAACGTCACCAACATTATCCCCAACGTTGTCGGCGATAACACCTGGATTACGTGGGTCGTCTTCGGGAATATTTTCGACAACTTTACCAGCAATATCGGCACCGACGTCAGCTGCTTTTGTATAAATACCGCCACCGATACGCGCAAATAATGCGATCGATGAAGCGCCCACTGCAAACGAATGTAGAATCATTCCAAGATCAGTTGCTGAATTAAAGAAATAGTAAATTGTGCCTAAACCAATAAGCCCCAAACCTGCAACACAAAGACCCATAACGGCTCCGCCGTCCAGCGCAACCAACAGGGCGTTTCCGCGTGTCGAAGTTGCTGCTGCTTGTGTCGTTCGAACGTTAGCAAACGTTGCGGCCTTCATTCCAATAAATCCTGCCAGCAAAGATAAAAATGCGCCGACAATGAACCAAAGAGAAGAAACCCAACCCAATGTGAAACCCAACAAAGTACCAACGACTAACGAATACACTGCTAAAACTTTGTATTCACGAACCAAAAAAGCCATCGAACCTTCGCGAATATAACCGGCGATACGATTCATCGTTTCGTTTCCTGATGGCTGTGCTTTGACTCTGAAATACAGAACCATAGCGATCGCTAAACCGACCAAACCAGAAATGATTGGTGCAGCTAAATAAATCGGACTCATATACGTTGAATTCATGAAGGCTTCTCCTTTTGAAATTTTAAAATGAAATTCTTGATTTCATAAAGTTAATAATTTCAGAGGTTTATGTCAATGAATTCAGACTGATGCTGATGAGCAAAGCATAATTAAAAAACTGCATTAAAATGAAGATAATTTAATCAATTTATAAACCAGGATAAATCTCGTCGATTTTTTTGAGCCATTCTTCGGGCACTGATTGAACTTGCAATTCACTGGCTTTTTTACGTTCATCTTCGGCCAATAATGTCGACAAATAACGTTCCGTATAGCTGGGAATAATGACAACAATTTTTTTTCCGCTATTTTCTGGCATCGTCGCTTGCCTGATCCCAGCAACAATAGCAGCACCTGACGAAATTCCAACGGGAATGCCTTCGGTTTTTATAACAAGTTTTGCCATTTTTAATGACTCGTCACTACTGACTTGTTCGATTTCATCGTAAATTTTTGTGTCCAACACGGTTGGTACAAATCCCGCACCGATTCCTTGAATTTTATGGGGACCGGGTTTACCACCTGACAATACGGCCGATTCAACAGGTTCGACGGCAATCATTTTTAAGCTTGGTTTTTTTTGTTTTAAAATTTGACCGATGCCCGTGATTGTTCCGCCGGTACCAATGGCACTGACAACAATGTCGACTGTTCCGTCAGTGTCGTTCCAAATTTCAAGCGCCGTTGTTCGTCTGTGAATTTCTGGATTATCTGGATTTGTAAATTGAGAAGGGTAAAATGCGTTTGAATTTTTTGAAACCAGTTCTAATGATTTAGCAACTGCACCGCGCATTCCGTTCGCACCCGGAGTCAGCACAACATCCGCTCCCAATAACAATAATAAAGTTCTGCGTTCTTGGGACATTGTTTCTGGCATAACCAATGTTAATTTATAACCTTTCGCTGCACAGACGAATGCCAAGCTGATCCCCGTGTTGCCTGAAGTCGGTTCAATAATTTCCATACCCGGTTTTAATTTTCCATTTTTTTCGGCAGATTCGATCATATTTAAACCGATGCGGTCTTTGACCGAACCCAGTGGATTAAAAAATTCTAATTTCAAATACAATTCACCTGGTAAATTTTGCGCCAAACGTTGCATTTTAATTAATGGAGTATGGCCAATTGTTTTTGTGATATTTTCATATATTTTCATTTTTTGTCCTTAATTTAAGCTCTATTTGATACTGACAAAAAAAAATCAGCAACTCCTAATAATTCAAACAGCCAGACCTTGATCCAAAGAACTCCCTCTGAGATACTTTTGAGATATGTTAAACCTACAAACTTACAAAAAAACAATTGGCACCGACAGCGCTGAAATTCAAAAATCAATTCAAACAGTTTTGAATTCAAAAACAATTGGCTTTATTGATTTACCCAACAGAACACATTTATGGACTGATTCTGAAAAAATGGGCGCAGATATCCGAAAAAATTATGACCATTTAATCGTCGTTGGTATCGGCGGAAGCAGCATGGGGCCGCGCGCGCTCACAGAGTTTTCGGGTCTGACGAATATTTCATTTTTAGACAATGTCGATTCAATTGAAACTGAACATGTTCTGCAAAAAATCCACAGCAATCAAAGCTTGGCTTGGTTATTTATTTCAAAATCAGGTAGCACAATCGAAGTGCTATGGACGATCGAAATTATAGCCCAAAGATATTTTGAATTGGGTAAAAAATTATGGCCCCATACTTATTTTATCACTGAATTAACCAACAGTTCTTTGCATAATTTATCCGTTCAACATTCACGGCCGTGCTTGGAAATTCCATTGGATGTGGGCGGCAGGTTTTCAGTCTTATCCCCTGTTGGCTTGGTCGTCGCCAGTTATTTAGATCTAGATCTAGAACAAATTAAATCGGGTGCATTATTGGCCATCAAAGACACACAAAATATTCAAACCATGTGTGAACAGTTTTTAAATTCATTCGACCGTGGTGAAACGATCACATTATTTTGGTTTTACTGTTCAAGGCTTCGTTGGTTTGGCGGATGGCTACAACAACTGTGGGCTGAATCATTAGGTAAAAAAAATGACCGCGCTGGCCTTCCCGCTTTTGCATTCAGTACACCGATGACCAGCATCGGCGCATGCGATCAACATTCAATTTTACAACAGGTCACAGACGGCCCAAAAAATAAATTTGTTTGTATATTCAGGTTCAAAGACATCGAAAAACATTCCAATACAATCAATAATCCAATTTTTAAAGAAACTAAATCTATGCAAGGCAAACGATTCGGCGATTTATTAAAAGCCGAAGCCCTGGCTACACAGAAGGCATTGGATATATCAAATGTATCGACAATGATGTATGAATTTGAACGCTTGAGCCCTGAAACATTGGGTTATTTATTTATGTCATTTCAAATGATTGTTTCTGTGTTGGCAGAAATAAAAAATATCAATGCTTTTGATCAACCCGGAGTTTCCTTGGGTAAAAATTTAATTTCGGAATTCATTTAAATGACATATTTGATTGGGCTGATTTGTTTTTTATTCGTTGCCGTATTTAGCTCGCAAACATTGGTCGATGTCAGTGACACATTCATTGTTTTAACAGCAGGTATTTTGATTTATAAAAACAAAGATTATTCGTTTTTAAAATCGATTTCAAAAATTTGGTATTTTTGGACAGGTTGGCTGGTTGTTATATTTTGGGGATTGTATTTAAATTCCCAACAATTTCCATGGATTTATTTTTTAGAATTTCGATGGTTCATCAGTTTTTTTGCAATGATTTATGTTTTATATCAAATCGAAAACATCACAAATTTGATGAAATATTTAGGGCTGACAACTTTGATATTAAATACAATTGCAATATTTTTATATTTTTATCGGAACGATGATCGCGCCGGCGGAATTTATAATGGGATCATGGCTTTTTCGCAAAATATGGGCATGGTCGTTTGTTTCTTTGTGACATACTTAACTTGTATTTATAAATACAAAATCAATTTAAGCTCCAGATTTAAAAAATTATTTTTAATCGTCGCTACAACTTCAATTTTATTAGTTTTAATGACAATGACTCGTGGAGTCTGGCTGGCTTCAATTATTGGAATCAGTGTTTCTGCATTTTTTATTCCCAAGCGTGTTTTTATGTATACATTGGTTGGAATTATTTTATTGTTTACGTCGGTTTCCTATTTAAACGCATCATTCAAAGATCGTATATATTCAAAAAGTTATGGTGCCGAAACCAGTAATTCCCAACGAAAACATTTGTGGCAAGCCAATTTTGCGATATTCAAAGATTATCCGTTTTTAGGCGCAGGCTATACATTAAATAATTCAAGGCTTACTGAATATTATGCAAAATTAAACATTCCTGCTGATGAATTTAAATCACATGCACACAATCAATATTTACATTTTTCGGCCGGAACTGGCCTTGTTGGCTTAATTTTTTATTTGATATTTATCGGAGCCATTTTTCAGATAGCATTGAAAGGCTACTTGAAAGCCAATGATATTGTTTTAAAAACCACATATTTATCACTTTTGAGTGCTTTTATTTCATTTTTAATTGCAGGATTGACTGAATCGAATTTCAGTATTTCAAAAAATCGCCTGTTGTTTATATTTTTCTGTGCTTTTATTGTTTCAATTGAATTGAAAACTAAAAAACAGAAAGCTGATTAACTGATTGATCAATTGAATTGTTTTTTATTTTTTTCCAATTTCCTTAGCCATTGTTAAATATTTATTGCTGACTAAATCACCCAGTTTGATAATTGCATTTCGATCTGATTTTCTTGAAAACTGAATCATGCTTTCGATGCATGCCGTGAATTCGTCATTTGAATATCCCGAGGGTAACGCATCACCCTTGGGTAATACTAAAATTTCAGGGTGTTCTGTATTTAGTTCTTTACCCGAAATGTACAGTTCTTCGAACATTTTTTCGCCGGGCCGAAGACCAGTAAAAATCATTTGAATGTCTTCGATTTTTCGACCCATCAGTTGAATTAAATTTTGAGCCACATCAACAATACGAACGGGATCACCCATTTTTAAAACATTAATGTCCCCTGGTTTTGAAATTGAAGCTGCTTTTAAGACCAAAGAAACAGCTTCATCAATCAACATGAAATACCTGGTCATGTCTTTATGTGTGATGGTTAACGGCAAATTGGCTTCGATTTGTTTTTTTAATAATGGAATCAAACTGCCGCTGCTACCTAAAACATTTCCGAAACGTACGGAACAATATACTCGTCCCGTTTTTTCGCCAGCAATTGATGTCATAATTTCACAAATTCGTTTTGTCGCGCCCATAATCCCTGCGGGATTTACGGCCTTATCCGATGACACTAAAATAAATGTAGTGATTTGAAATTCACAGCAATTATCCAATATATTTTTTGTACCTTCAACGTTATTAATGATCGCAGAATACGGATTTGATTCCACCAGATGAACATGTTTGTACGCGGCAGCGTGAATTACAATTTCAGGCCTGTATTTTTCAAAAATATCACGCAAACAATCGCGGTCACGCATATCAACCAAAGCTGGCACCATGACTTCGTCGTAAAATTCAGAATTTTTTAATTCTTGGTCAATTGTGTACAAATTAAATTCGGAATGATCCATTGCTACTAATCGTGATGGAGAAAAAGATAAAACTTGGCGGACAATTTCAGAACCAATCGACCCACCGGCTCCCGTAACCAAAACACGTTTTCCTTTGATCATTTCTTGTGTCGATAAAATATCAATAGAATGTGGGGCCCGACGTAATAAATCTTTTAATTCAATTTCGCGTAGTTCTGTTTTTAAATTTTCATTCAGATTTTCTTGTCCCGTTGAAATTAAAATTCGCGGCTTAATCCCCACAGCTGAGCACGCCGTTAATGTTTTTTTCAACACTTCTGCTGAAGGTGACGGAATTCCTATCACAATTTGTCTGATTTCATAATCGCGCACGATATTTTCTAAATCAGCAATTCCACCAAAAACTTTGAATCCTAAGATACTTTTGCCAATTTTTTTAGGATCATCATCAATGAATCCAACAACTGATAATTTCATGTCAGCATCGGCTAAAACTCGTTTTAATACGCCCTGACCTGCAGAACCTGCGCCATAAATAATTGTTTTTTCCCCATTTTTCTTCAAAGACACAGAATTTTTATGTTCATGATACAGCCTGCGCGATAAACGCATTGCTGTCAGTATAGACAATAATAAAAACGCATCTATAAAATAAATCGAACGTGGTATCAGTCCAATTTGAAATAAATACGAGATCGCAATAATAACAATTGATGAACCGACAATGGCTTTGGCCAGCCTAAAGGCATCAACGGCACTGACATAACGCCAAATAATATTGTAAGTTTCAAAATAAATAAAAAAACATGCTCTAGCTAAAATCACCAAAAACAAAATTTTATGCAAATTTGGTAAATGTTGTCTGGCGTCTTCGGGATTAACTCGCAAATACAAGCTTAAGTAAAATGTTATAATACTGATTAAAATATCTGTCAGCAGATGTCTAAAATTTATTTTTTTGATTGATTTCATATTAATGCTTTATACCATCTTTTTTGATCACTTTGTAAACTGTCATAAATAATATCTTTATATCTAACATAAAACTCATGTTATTCAAATAATGTTCGTCGAATTGAACTTTGATCGGAATTGGTAAATCATCACGGCCATTGATTTGGGCCCAACCAGTGATGCCAGGCTTCAGCCGGTCAATGTTTTTTTCTGTCCGCAATTGAATCAGATCATCTTGATTAAATAATGCAGGACGTGGCCCCACAAGGCTCATGTCGCCCTTTAACACTGAAAAAAACTGTGGAAATTCATCAATGCTGGTTTTACGTATAAATTGACCGATTGGTGTGATGTGAGAGTCTGAATTTTTTAGCAAATGCGTAGCAACCTGAGGGGTTGAAATATACATCGATCGAAATTTTGGCATTAAAAACAGATTGTTTTTTTGTCCTACACGTTTTGACCAATACACTGCGGGCCCTGAGGATGTCATTCGAATGAAGATGGCGACGATACACAGTGGGAAAATAAGTACTAACAGAAATAAAAATGAAACAACAAAGTCAAAAATTCTTTTGATCATAGTAAATCCTGGCTACCTGTTTTGCATTGGGTTGATGTAGTCGTTAAATAATTTTTGCGTTTGGGCTTTCATTTCAAAATTTTGTTGAAAATACATGAGTCCGTTTTTTCCCAATTGAGTTAATTTTGATGCATCCATTTCAAAAGCCATTTTTAAATTTGCAGCCAGTTGAATTGAATCTTCAGCTGGGCCAATAAATCCGCAATCGGCTTCTGTGATGACGCGATGACCTTCGCCGTCGATAGCGCCAATGATCGGCCGCCCTGCTGCCATGTACGATTGAGTTTTCCATGGCAACGTGTATTTTAAAATTTCGTCCGCATTTAATGTTAAAAGCATGATTTTTGATTTTTCAAAAATCAACGGCATAAATGCACTGTCAAACCGACCAACGCATTCAATATTATTTAAATTTAAAATTTGTTTTTGTTGTTTGATCCAATCAAGTCGACTACCAGAACCTACGAAAATTATTTTGAAATTGATTAAGTCTTGTAACTGAACTGCGGCCTGAATAATTGTCTCAACAGACTGGGCAGAACCAATATTTCCTGCGAAAACCGCACAAAAATTTTCATTTAATATTTGATTAAAATTTGGCGGTAATTTTAAGTTTTCAGAATTCAAATTTTGAACTTTAAATGTATTTGGGAAATAAGCTAATTTTGCGTTGGGCGAAATTTTCAATATGGGCTCATAAAATGATTTTGATTGAACTAAAATTAAATCACAAAAATAATATATGATTTTCACCATGATTTGTACGCATTTTAAAATAAATTTGTTTTTGACAAATCCTGTGACAATCAAGCTTTCGGGCCATAAATCTTGGACCCACAACACACATTTTGCCTGTTTCAGAAATTTCAACAGTATGGCAGGTATGGCTTGTGTGATTGGAGAAACGCCAAATACAAAAATCAAATCGAATTGTTTTTTACGTAACAACCATGGCGCAAAAAACAATGCTGAAAAAACAAAACTTAAATAATTTGATATTAAATTCAAAGCACGCCCTGGACCGCGCGGAATCATTGGAATGCGTATGATTTCAATATTTTTTCCGTGCATTTCAGTTTGTACACCATCTGCCTTGTACCCTGAAAAAATTTTGCCATCTGGGTAATTCGGTTTTCCAGTTAATACAGTTATTTCATGGCCTAATGATTCCATTTCTATTGAAATGTCATTAATGATGAATGTTTCTGGTTTGAAATATTGTGATAAAATCAAAATTTTCATATTTGAATTTGAACTAATTCTTGCGCCAAACAACGCGTCCAATATAATCCGTGTAACTTAAAATAATACGCAGAACTTTATCTGAAACGTTTGGCATTGAATAATCAGCCACTGTGCGAAGAATTCGTTTTTCGCCGCGAGATTGGTTTTCTAAAATTTCAAGCCCTTGAAATACTCGCTCTTGACTGAGCCCTACAAACATAACCGCAGCTTCTTCAAAACCTTCTGGCCGCTCGTGGGCTTCGCGGATATTTAAAGCGGGGAAATTTAAAATTGATGATTCTTCTGTGATCGTTCCGCTGTCAGATAAAACGGCGTGCGCATGAATTTGCAAATGATTATAATCAGTAAAGCTCAAAGGTTTCATCAATTGAACCAGTGGATTAAACACAATTGATTTTTGATTAATTTTATTTTGCGTACGAGGATGCGTTGAAACGATGACCGGTTGTTTGTATTTATCAGCGACTGCGTTTAAAATTCCGACCAACCGATCAAAATTTTGATCTGATTCAATATTTTCTTCGCGGTGCGCACTGACAACAAAATATTTATTTTTAATTAATCCCAATCGGTCTAAAACATCTGATTTGTTAATTTTAGGTAGATAATAATTCAGAACTTCAAACATGGGACTGCCCGTTTTAATAATTCGGTCTGAAGGCAAACCTTCGTTCAGTAAATATTCCCGTGCGATGTCGCTGTAGGTTAAATTGATATCTGCAGTGTGATCGACAATTTTACGATTGATTTCTTCTGGAACTCGCTGATCAAAACAACGGTTGCCGGCTTCCATATGAAAAACAGGGATTTTTCTTTTTTTGGCAGCAATAACACTCAAACAACTGTTCGTGTCACCTAAAACTAAAAATGCTTCAGGCTTAATTTGATCAAATAATTTATCAATTTCAATTAAAATATTTCCCACTGTCGCCATAGCCGAGTTTCCAGCTGCATTTAAAAAATAATCTGGTTTTCTGACTTCAAGGTCCTGAAAAAAAATTTCATTCAATTCAAAATCATAATTCTGCCCTGTGTGAACAACGACATGATCACAATATTGATCTAATTTTGCCAATGTTCTTGATAAACGAATAATTTCTGGCCTAGTGCCTAAAACTGTCATAACTTTCATTTTTTTCATTTTATACCCTGTGTCCTATCGTATCTGGTTTTTCGCGGTCAAAAATTTCATTAGCCCATAACATAACGACTAATTCTGTATTCCCTGTGTTTGTTAGATCATGTGACCAACCGGGAACTGTCTCGACGATCTTTGATTCATCGGCCTTCACAGTCAGTTCAAAAAAATCATCAGTCATGACGTTTCTGAATTTAAATACCGCCTGCCCTTGCAGGACTAAAAACTTTTCTGTTTTTGTGTGATGGTAATGCCCCCCACGAGTAATACCCGGACCTGCTGTGAAAAATGAAAACTGGCCAGAATCTTTAGTTTTTAAAAATTCAACGAATACGCCGCGCGAATCAGCATGCCTTGTCAAGGTGTACGAAAATTGTTCGGGACGCATGTGACTTAAATATGTTGCATGCAATGCTCGGTAAATTCCAGTCCCAACGGGTTCCGTGATTAAATTTTTACGACTCTCATGGATGGATTTAATTTGCGCCAGCAACTGGCCGACTGTGATCTGATATACAGTTTTAATGTGGCAGAAAATTTGTTGTTTTAAATTATTTTCTTTTCTGTGTTGTTCGACTTTATCATGCGTCGAGAGCTGACCTACGCCGTCTACCTATTCGCGATTCT
>JANPOT010000008.1:0-85798 GCA_031428135.1 Pseudobdellovibrionaceae bacterium
CAGATCATCAGGTAAAGTTAAATTTTTAGAGCTTCGTGACGGCACCGGAATTGTGCCCTGTGTGTTTTTCGCCAAAGAGTGCGGTGAAGACATATTTAATAAATTTGATGAAATTACTCAGGAAACTTCGTTAACGTTAACGGGCTCTGTACGTAAGCATCCAAAGCTCGAAAACGTTTTTGAAATTGGCGTTCAAACTTTTACAATTGTGGGAAAGTCTGAAAATTATCCGATCAGTCCGAAGGAGCATGGCACAGATTTTTTAATGGAAAATCGTCATTTATGGATTCGTTCGAAACGACAGCACGCAATTTTAAAAATTCGCCACGAAATTACGATGGCAATTCGTGATTTTTTTGACGGACGTGGATTTACTTTAACCGATGCGCCAATATTCACACCTGCTGCCTGCGAAGGAACTTCGAACCTATTTGAAACAAAATATTTTGATGAAAAAATGTATTTATCACAATCGGGTCAGTTATATATGGAGGCGACAGCGCGTGCGTTCGGCAAAGTTTATTGTTTCGGACCAACTTTTCGTGCTGAAAAATCAAAAACGCGAAGACATCTGATCGAATTTTGGATGATCGAACCAGAAGTCGCATTTAACGATATGTACGACAATATGGATTTGGCCGAAGCCTTCACAGAATATATCGTGCAACGTGTTTTAAAAAATCGTCCTGATGAGTTAAAAATTTTAGAACGCGATATTACCAAGCTTGAGCCGATTAAAGGAAAATTTCCACGTCTTCATTACAATGAGGCCGCTGAATTAATTAAAAAAGAAAATGCAGAATTTATTTTGGGCGATGATTTCGGTGCGACAGATGAAACAATTGTTTCATCAAAATTCGATAAGCCCGTTTTCGTACATCATTACCCACAGGCAATTAAAGCGTTTTATATGAAAGAAGATCCCAAGGAGCCTGGATATGCGATGGGCTGCGATATGTTAGCGACCGAAGGTTACGGCGAATTGATCGGTGGCGGTCAGCGTGAAGAAAATATTGAAACGTTGATTCGAAAAATTAAAGAGCACGGCTTAGATCAAAAAGATTTTGAATGGTATTTAGATGTTCGCCGATACGGCTGCACACCAAGTTCTGGTTTTGGTTTGGGTCTTGAGCGCGCAGTGGCTTGGATTTGTGGATTGCCGCATATCCGCGAATCAGGAGCCTTCCCGCGTTTATATGGTCGCGCGTACCCTTAATTTTTTAGAACGGAAAACAAATGACAGACTTAATGAAATTAAAAATTGAAGAACTTGAAAAGCGAAACGACCAAGCCTTGGCTGGTGGTGGCGCAGATAAAATTGCAAAACACAAATCGGGCGGAAGACTTTCAGCGCGCGAGCGCGTTGATGTTTTATTAGATCCCGGCAGCTTTGTTGAAATGGATCGCTTTGTCACCCACCGGTGTGTGAATTTTGGAATGGAAAAATCCAAACCATTGGGCGATGGTATTATTACGGGTTACGGCCGCATCAATGGAAAATTAATTTATGTTTCATCACAAGATTTTACTGTGACTGGTGGCTCGATGTCGCGCACACAGGCGAATAAAATTTGTAAAGTTATGGATTTAGCTTTGAAAAATGGCGCTCCGTTTATTTCAATTAATGATTCTGGTGGTGCGCGAATTCAAGAAGGCATCGAATCGTTAGGTGGCTACGCAGATATTTTTACCAGAAATGTTTTATCGTCTGGCGTAATTCCACAAATTACAGCAATCATGGGGCCGTGCGCTGGTGGCGCTGTTTATTCTCCGTCGATCACAGATTTTGTTTTTATGGTTGAAAAGACCAGTTACATGTTCGTGACAGGTCCCGATGTGATCAAGGCCGTGACGCACGAAGAAGTCACCAAAGAAGACTTGGGTGGCGCATCGACGCATTCACAAAAATCTGGTGTTGCACACTTCACTGCCAAAGACGATAAACATTGTTTGTTGTTAATTCGCGAACTGATGAATTTTTTGCCGACAAATAATCTGGATGATACTTTGACATTGGCCAGCCTTGATAATCCGGATCGTTTAACAGAAAAAATAAATGATATAATTCCTGACAGCGCAAAAAAACCATATGACATGTTAGAAATTATTTCAGAATCAGTTGATGAGGGTTATTTTTTAGAAGTTCACAAAAATTTTGCTGGAAATATTATTGTGGGATTTGCCAGATTTAACGGGAGACCTGTTGGTATTGTTGCAAATCAGCCTCAGGTTTTAGCCGGTTGTTTGAATATTGAGGC
Source organism: Pseudobdellovibrionaceae bacterium (assembly GCA_031428135.1). Lineage (GTDB taxonomy): Bacteria > Bdellovibrionota > Bdellovibrionia > Bdellovibrionales > Bdellovibrionaceae > Pseudobdellovibrio. The sequence continues at coordinate 2,259 of JANPOT010000008.1, forward strand.
CTCAAGAAAAGCCGCCAGGTTTATTCGTTTTTGTGACGCCTTTAACATCCCAATTGTTTCGTTTGTTGACGTTCCTGGATTTTTACCAGGCAAAGACCAAGAATGGAACGGCATTATTACTCACGGAGCAAAATTACTTTATGCTTATGCTGAAGCGACAGTTCCCAAAGTCACATTGATCACGCGTAAAGCTTACGGCGGAGCATATATTGTTATGGGTTCAAAATTATTACGTTCTGATGTCAACTTGGCTTACCCGACTGCAGAAATTGCCGTGATGGGCGCCGAGGGCGCTGTAAATATTATTCAGCGCGAAGCTATTTCGAAAGCCAAAGATCCCGCCGCCGAGCGCGCAAAATTAACTGGTGAATATGAGCAAATGTTCAGTAATCCTTATGTGTCTGCAGAATTGGGATACACAGACGAAGTGATTGAGCCCGCGATGACCAGAAAAAGAATTATTGATTCGCTTGAAATGTTGCGCAACAAGCGTGACATTAATCCACCTAAAAAACATGGCAATATTCCACTTTAAAAAGGAGATAGAAAAATGATACAGCCTCCTTTTAAAAAAATATTAATAGCAAATCGCGGTGAAATTGCGATTCGTATCACGCGAGCATGTCGTGAGCTGGGAATCGCCTCGGTTGCTGTATTTAGCGACGCCGATCGCGACAGCTTGCATGTGTTTTTGGCCGACGAAGCTTACCATATTGGTCCGTCTCCATCAAAAGAGAGTTATTTAAATTACCGAAAAATTTTAGAAGTTGCACAAAAAGCTGGTGTCGATGCGATTCACCCTGGCTATGGATTTTTATCAGAAAATGCAATATTTGTTCGGGCCTGCAAAGAGGCTGGCATTACTTTCATCGGCCCCACCCCTGAAAATATGGAAGCCATGGGTGATAAATTATCAGCCAAAGCATTGATGAAAAAAGCCGGTGTCCCCTTGGTGCCCGGCAGTGATGGCGGCGTAGAATCAGTTGAAGAGGCGCTGGCAATTACAAAAAAAATTGGTTTGCCCGTTATTATTAAAGCATCGGCTGGCGGTGGCGGTAAAGGCATGCGCGTTGTCCGCAATGAATCAGAAATAGAAAGTGCCTTTAGGGCTTGTCGCTCAGAGGGCCAGAATTATTTTGCCAACCCCACGGTCTATATTGAAAAATTTATTAACGATCCAAAACATATTGAGATTCAAGTTTTCGGCGACACACATGGAAATGTTGTTCATTTGTTCGAACGGGAATGTTCTGTTCAACGTCGTCATCAAAAAATTATCGAAGAATCACCTTCGCCAAGCGTTCCCCAGGATGTTCGTGAAAAATTAGGTGAAACCGCAGTTCGCGCTGCGAAATCAATTAATTATATTGGCGCTGGAACCATTGAGTTTATTTTCGATAACCAAACTAAAGAATTTTTCTTTATGGAAATGAATACTCGGTTGCAAGTCGAGCACCCCATCACGGAATTAGTGACAGGTTATGATTTGGTCAAAGAGCAAATCTGGGTCGCCAAAGGCAAACCCCTTAGCTTTGAACAAAAAGACATTAAACAAAAAGGCCACGCGATCGAAGCCCGTATTTGTGCCGAAGACCCAATAACCTACAAGCCGCACCCAGGGCGAATTCGCGCCTGCCGACACCCGCAGGGACCGTTTTTAAGAATCGATTCTTACGCGTATCCTGGCTATGAAGTGCCAATTTATTATGACCCAATGATTGCTAAGGTTATTACCTGGGGCGAAAATCGCGAAGAAGCGATCGCGCGAATGCAACGTGCGCTGACGGAATTTGTATTAACTGGAATTAAAACAAATATTGTTTTACACAAATCAATATTGAATCACCCGACATTTTTAGACGGTACCTACACCACGCAATTTATCGAAAAAAATTTCGAAGTTTTAGAGCCTCAGTTGTTCAAAGAAATTAATGACCCAGTGTTTTTAATTGCTGCTGCGATCACTGCATATCAAGATCGCAAATCCAAAGATGTCCGCAGATTAAATGTGGCGTCGAATTGGCGCCGAATTGGTCGAAAAATTCAACTGCGAACTTAAAGGAAATCATATGTATTTTGAAGCTTTAATAAAAAATAAAAAATATAAGGTCGATGTTCACGAAGAGAAGTTGTTTTGGAAAGTTTCTTTGCAACAAGAAGGCAAGGACTGGGTTCACCATGAAATTTCTAAAAATGATTATAAATCCGCCGAAGAGTACGTGAGTTTTTTATTTAACGGAAAATCGTATTTAATCGATGTCGTCGGAAAAGATACCGAATATACCGTTTTTACCAGAAATTCGTTTCGAACCATTCAAATTTTTAATGACGAAATGTTATTACATGCTTCATTAAAAAAGGGCGGCGGAATCGGTGGCGCTGCAGAATTAAAATCGGGTATGCCAGGCAAAATTATTGAAATTTTTGTAAAGCCTGGGGACGAGGTCAAATCCGGAAAACCTCTGTTAATCATGGAGGCAATGAAAATGGAAAACGAAATGCGCGCATCAAGTGATGTTAAAATAAAACAGGTCCTAGTTAAACAGGGTGATTCGGTTGAATCTGGCGCTGTGTTGATTCAATTCGAAACTTAAGCTAGTCTGGTGTTATCAACAAAATGCTATCAAATAGCCAAGGAGCAAAAATGAAAAATTTATTATTAACAATCACGGTTTTAATTTCAATGACAGCTTGTGGACCCAAGGCATTCGTTAAAGGACAGTACGAAGACGCTGAGAAGCAAAATTTAATGAATGATCAATGGTCAGAAACAGATATGCAAGTTGTCGTTAAAGACATGGTGAATTCTTTAGTTGCGCACAGATCAATTGCGGCCGCCAGTAAAATGCCAATTCTTATGGTGACAAATTTGCAAAATAAAACGTCTGAACATATCGACACACAAAGCATCATGGACATGGTTCGTGTTGAATTAACAAATTCTGGTAAAGTGGCCTTCGTCGACAAAGAAGCTCGTGGCGATGTTTCAAATGAATATGACTATCAAAACAGCGGCATGGTTTCTGGGGAAACGAAAAAATCTGCCGGCGGCCAAATCGGAACTGATTATATTGTGAATGGTCGAATTGATTCAATCGTTCAAGAGGTCGGAAAAGACAAAACAGTTTACTATAAAATAACTTTAAATTTAACAAATTTAAAAACGAATTTAATCACTTGGACAAATCAAAAACAAATTCGTAAATCATTCAAGAAAAAATCAATCGGTTTATAATTTTAAAATCAAGCCATTGATTAAATATTTAAATTTACTGCTGATCGTTTTATCGGGCTGTGCAACCTATCAATCAAAGGTCGCTCCAGCCCGAAATTATTTGGCGCAGGGTCAATGTGATTTGGCTTTGAAAAATTTAGAGGAACTGTCGCAAAAAAACGACGGTGATCAGTTGGTTTATTTGATGGACTATGGTTCGGCCTTGCAAATTTGCGGCGATTATAAAAAAAGTAATCAAATTTTTTCTGCAGCAGAAAAATTAGCAGACCAAAACGATTACCATTCGGCCGGACGCATGGCCGGAGCAACTTTGCTGAATGAAGAAATGTTACAATACAAGGGTGATACATTTGAAAAGTTATTTTTAAACGTATCGCAGGCCTTAAATTATATTCAATTGCAGAATTTCGACGATGCTCTTGTTGAAGTGCGAAAAATGAATCAAAAATTTGTTAAACTGAATTCTGAAAATAAAAAAAATTATGAATTGAATTCGTTTTCAAAATATTTATCTGGATTAATTTGGGAAGCTGATCGCAAATACGACGATGCCTGTATTGATTTCAAAGACGCCTATTTCTTGGATACAAATTATAGGTCCGTTGCTGCAGACATGCTGCGCACATGTTGGAAAGCACAACGAACTGATGAATATCATAAACTATCGAAAAAAATTTCGGCCACCGATATTGAAATTAAAAAATCAAAAGAAAACCAAAAAACAGAACTGATATTGATTTTTGTGCAGGGCTGGGGGCCACGCAAACAACAGCGCCCCAGCGACCGCATCAGCGCGCATTTAATCCCCGTCACCAGTGTGACTCAGAAGCTCAAGGCTGAGCTGAATGATCAAACGTATTTAAGCGAATCCGTTTATAATGTTGAAAGTGCGGCGATACAAACGCTGAATGATGATTATGCTTCGCTGGTTGCTCGCAGAATCGCAGCCCGTGTCGCCAAAGAAGTATTGGCTGCACAAATTAGACAAAAAGATGGAGCGTTAGGCGCCGTTGCTTGGCTTGCGATGGTCGCTTCAGAGCGTGCAGATTTGCGTCAGTGGTCAATTTTTCCCAAAACATTTCAGATACTGCGAATACCAGTTGTTCCCGGCGAAAATAAAATCAAATTATCTGGATTAGATTCAATGGGCTCTGCTTCAGAACAAATGCCAGAACTTATTTTTAAAATAAATTCTGGCGATAAAAAATATCAAATTATTCGTAGTTTAAAATAATTTAAAAATTACTCTTCGGATAAAGTTTTCATTTTATATTTAGCTTGCGATTGACATGTTGTTTCGACGCCGACCTTGTCGCATTTCATACGACCGCAAACGACCGAAATAATTTTATTGTCTTTGTTGTCCGCGCGAAATTCTTTTTTCCAATCAGCACATTCAGTTTTCCAATTTTTTTCAGCAGATTTTGCGATAACGTCCTTGTCGCCAACAACATCGTGTTCGCCTTCAACAATTGAATATTTTTTCTTAGCTAATGTCGCATTTGCGCCTTTTTTGATCGAAATAGTCGTATCTTGTGAAGCATCAACTTTGACGCCAACCTCTTCTGTGTTTGCTGTGTTTGTAAAAACTGTAGCCAAAATAACCAATAATAATTTTTTCATAAATTCTCCTTTTGTGTTTTAAATTTATATTTTTTTAAGCAATTCTTCTTTTTTTAAATCATATTCAGATTGTGTAATTGCGCCCGATTGAAATAATTTATGCAAATCTTCGATCGCCTTTGTGGCGCTTGGACTTGTTGCGTTCTGTGGCGCAGAATACGATGTATTTTGATCGACTGTTTGGTCGCCGCCCAATTTTCTAATTTCATTTAACCAGATTTGAAAATAATTAACAGCTGGCGGTGTTTTCATGATGACAACGCTGCCTACAATCATGTCGTGCAAGGTTTGGCGTTTCGGCGTGAATAAATTCATAAAATAACCAATAAAAAAAATCAGCGCTGAAAATCCCGCAGCAAGGTATCTAATGATTGCAGTTTTTAATGTCAGGGTATCACCGTTTTCATAAACAACAGCAGTGCCCATGATTGCCTTGCCTGGCGTCGCTTGCAGGGGTGATGATAAAAATAGAGGTATATAAAAAAGTCCAACAACTATGCCTCCAAAGCCGCCGATATATGGCAATGGCATCAGTTGGTTCATCGCCCATACTGGCAATACGCAAATAAGTCCATCAATGAATGCTCCAGCCCAACGTCTCCAAAAACCTGCGTAAATCATAATTTGTCCTTTATCTTATTCGGTTTAAATTTTCTATTTTTCGTTTTTCGAAAATTCCCACTAAAAAAACAGAAATTTCGTACATAATTAAAAGCGGCACCAATAATAAAATCATGCTGATGAAATCTGGCGGTGTTGCAATTGCAGCAACAACGGCATTAATTACAATTGCGTATCTGCGCTTTTCTTTTAAAAATTTTTGGCTAATTAAACCAATAAGGCCCAAAAACGTGATGACGACGGGAACTTCAAAGGCCAAGCCAAACACGATAATTGTTTGTGAAAAAAAATCCAGATATTGCGAAATTGTAATCATCGGTTTATCAACAGTCCCACCGAATTCCATTAAAAATCGAAATGCTGCTGGCAGCACGATGAAATAACAAAAGCTGGCGCCAATTAAAAATTGAATTGTTCCAGCTGTCACGAAACCAATGGCCATTTTTTTTTCACTTTTATAAAGCGCTGGAGAAATAAATTTCCAAAGTTGATACAGCCAAAATGGCGCCGACAGAATTATTCCCATGACCAGTGAAATTTTAATGTGCGCCATGAATTTATCCATAGGCGCTGTGAAAACCAATCCACCGCCCTGCAAATACGGAACAATCGGTTTTCTGATCAATTCAAAAATACGATCGCTGATTCCCCAGCATAAACACATTCCCACGAACACAGAATAACCTGATCGCACGATACAGGTGCGAAGCTCGCGCAAATGATCTATCAACGTCATATTGTCCTGTTCAGGATTTAATTGATTTGTCGTCATTCGTATTTTCTGTTTTGTTTTCCAAAAGGTTCTTTACTGTGAAGTCTGCTGGTTTAAATATTTCTTCGGGCTTAAAGACAGCCTCTTTTTTTAAATCGTCCCAAACTCCAGAAGTTTGTCGGCGTATATCATTGAATAAGCTTCCGATTGTGCGCATAACTTCGGGTAATTTTTCTGGTGGCACAACAATTAAAACAATAATCGCAACAAGAATCATGTGACTTAAGCTCATGCGACTCAATTTAACTTAGGCTTTATTAATTTTCAATTGATCTTTTGGCAGCGTAGTGATGCCCATTGACGACAGTTTTTCTCGAGCCTGCTCTGAACCAGTTTTTATATATCGCTCATAGAGCCTTAAAACATTTTGATCAGTCTGTATGGATGACTTTTCGCTGATGTAGCTTAGAACTTCGACATAATCGAAGAATCGTGACGCAAATGTTTTATAGATTGCGGCCACAGTGTCTTCTTTTGTCCACGTTGCTAAATTCTGGTACGCAGCACTTCCAATATCAGCGTAATAATCAATATCGATTGTTTTTTTATGTAACGAGTCGCCAAAAAAACCACTTAAATACAAAGTGCGATCAGCTAAAATTTTCATGATCTCGCGATTTTTTGGTGGCTCGGCATTCATAGCTGATAAATACATTTCAGCTAAAGTATCTGGTGGCTTTTCTGTGGAATCGCTTTGAAAAGGCGTGAATAAGTTTTTCGAATTCAAGTAATGCTTTAACAGGTGAACTAAATATGTCTCCAGCAGCGGAAACGATTTAATTTTTCGCTTTTTGCAAGCTTCTTGCAAAACTTCTGTAAAATGTTGTTCTGGCGACATCAACAAAAAACTCATACTGTTAATCTCATATTAATACACTTATCGGCAGATTTGGTGAATAAGTTTAATTTACCTCTGAGGAATATGATTTCAGGACTCAAGTCCAGCGCCTGTTCCGTCGAAAATAGAACCAGATGCAAAATAAAAATATTCTGAATTACGGACCACTTAAAACATTACTTCAGTCGGATGATATGTCGGAAGTCATGGTGAATTCATGGAATAATGTTTTTGTCGAGCATCGTGGAATGTTGGTTCAAACTGCTGCACAGTTTTTAGATGAGCGCGAATTCCAAGATCTGATTTTTTCAATTTTAGTGAACGATAAAAAAGATTATTCTAAAAAATTTTCTTTTGATGGGATTTTGCCCGAAGGCCACAGATATAATATCACATTACCGCCGCTAACTCCGAAATCAGCGACGCTGACGATCAGAAAACATTCTGTAAAATCTTATACATTTGACGATTTGGTTCAATTCAATTTTATGTCCAACAAGGCTGCGGATTTTTTAAAATCTGCGATTGAGTCAAGACTGACAATCGTTGTATCTGGTGGCACGGGGACTGGTAAAACTTCGTTTTTAAATTCGATGGCCAGGTCAATTCCAGCTGACCAACGAATTGTATCCATCGAAGATACCCAAGAGCTCAGACCCGAACACCCCAATTGGGTGCACATGCTAACTGTTAAAAAAGAAAATCAAGATTTTACTGCGCGCGATTGTTTATCAAACGCTTTACGTATGCGGCCCGACCGGATTGTGGTTGGAGAATGTCGCGGACCCGAGGCTTTTGATATGTTACAGGCAATCAATACCGGCCACGAAGGATCGATGACAACTGTTCATTCAAATTCTGCAATTGACTGTCTGGCGAGGCTGGAAACATTGATAACCTTGGGTCATGGCGAAATAACGTTGAAATATATTCGCTCTCAAATGAGTAGTGCTATTGATTTAGTTGTGCAATTACGTCGTCACACAAATGGCCACCGACAAATCACAGAAATTTTGGAACTGACAGGTATGTCACACGATATTATTTCAAGATCAAATATATTTGAATTAAATAAAAAAGGTCAACTTGATGTGACCGGCTACGTCCCACAATGTCTAGAGAAAATGCAACTGGCCGGATCGAAATTTAAATCACAGTATTTTGATCCGTTGGTTTTAACGAAGAAGGCCGGATAGCATCATATGATACTATCATAATCCAAAAAAATGACGCTATTTTCGCCCAACAACGCTAGTGACATAGGGTTTTGAAAAAATCTTTTCGGCTAAAGCTCGCACTGATTCACGCGTAATTTTTTCGTAAGTCCCTGCAATATTCAACGATTGATGAATGTCGTTTCCATAAAAATGGTCGAATGCGATTAGGTTACAAATCGATGATTTGCGCTGTAATCCAATATCGTGTTGTCCGATTAAATATTTTTGAGCTCTGGATAATTCCTCGTCGGATATCAAATCTGTCGATATTTTTTTAAATTCTTCGTGAAACATCTGTAATGCTTTTTCAACCTTGTCAGGCGAACAGGCAATATATCCACCAAAATATCCACATTCTAAAGATTCCATTTTAATGGGCGATACTGAATAGGCCAAAGAATTTTTATCACGCAGTTCGATGAAAAGTCTTCCGCCTTGGCCAGCCATCACTGCCTGAATTATTTCCAGCGTATGACGTTCAGGGTCTGTCAATGACAGCGCTTGCCAGCCAACGATCACATGCGATTGTTCTTTGTCTTTTTCAAGGAAAACATTTTTGTTTTCTTTCAGCGTTTGAAATGGCAATTTTTGCAAACGCTGACCTGAAGTTTTAAAATTATTTTCGATATTTGTAATTAAGTTCATCCATGCAGATCTGTTAAAATCACCGACGACAGCGACCTGCATATTTTTTTCAGATTTAATTTGGTTGTAAATATCACTGATATGTTTTGTTGTTATATTTTTTAAGGTTTCAGCAGTTCCTGTTTGGTCAAATGAAATTGGATGGTCCGCAAATATGGCCTGATTAAATTGACGACCGCATAAATATGACGGTTGGTCTTGTTTGGCTAAGATCTGTTTTTCTAAAACTGAACGTTCACGATTGTAAATTTCATCTAAAAACACCGGTTCATTAATAATTTCGGCTGACAAATTTAAAATTTGTTTTTCAAATGGCTTCATATAATCCATTGAAAAACCTGTTGTGTTTTTTCCGCCGAATGCGGAAATTCCTGCGGCGGCATCTTCGATTAATTTTAAAATTTGATTTTCAGATTTATTTTTCGTCTGAGTCACGAGCGTTCGGTTCAACATTTCTGTTAAACCCATTTGAGATTTGGATTCAAGCCTGCCGCCGCCGCCAAAAATAATTTTTGATGAAACGGTTGGGATTTCAGTTGAATTTAAAAACAATACCTCTGTTCCGCGCGCCGTTTTAAATATTTCAATATCCGTTTTTTTTGTTTTTTTAATAGATTTAAATTCGATTTTTGGAATTTTAATTTTTTTATCAACAGTGGGTTTTGTTTTTTGTTTGTTTTTAATTAAATTTAACCATGTTTTTTCGGCTGACTTTAAAGTCAGTAGGTTTTCTTTGTCTGTGCCGGGGCCCATTAAACTGTAATTTGATTTTTGAGGAATAAAGTATTTCTGGGCGATTTTTTGGACTTGTTTTGGTGTAATTTTTTGAATTTGTTTTAAATATTTTTCATGCGCGTTCGTATCATTTAAATAAAACTGTGCTGAACCAATTTTGTTAGCAATCCCATCAACTGTTTCAATTGAATAAAATTGCTCTGAAGAAATATTCAGTATGGCTTTCCGAAGTTCATCCCAAGAAATTCCCAAATTTTTAATTTTTTCTATTTCTGTGAATAAGAGGTTGAAAATGTCTTCTGGCTTTTGATCCGAATATTTTGCAGAGAAAGCAAATAATCCTGCGTCCTGCGGGTTGTAATTAAAGCATGAAATTGAATTGACCACAGTGTTTTCAAGCCGAAGTTTGGCATAAAGTCTGCTGGTTTCGCCCTGACCCAGGACCAGCGCCAGAATATCCATTGCGGGGACGTCTTTGTGTTTAACGTTGGGCGCTGGCAATGCCAATTGAAAATATGATTCAGTGAGTTTTTTAGTCATAACTGAAAAGCTTGATTTCTTTTGCGCAGGTTCTTTTTTGCGCGTCATTTTTTGCAGTTTGAGCGGTTGAAAATCGGAATACATTTTTATGATTTCTTTTTTCATTTCTGCCGCATCAAAATCGCCAGAAACTATCAACACCATGTTTGATGGAACATATCTGGATTGGTAAAATTTCTTAATTTTTGCTGTTGGCCACGATCTAACATTTTTTTCATATCCGATAACTGGAATTCCATAGGCATGTTTTTTAAATGCTGATTTGAACATTAATTGCGACGACGATCGGCCTGGGGAATCTTGGCCCATTTTAATTTCTTCACAAACGACTTCGCGTTCGCTGTCGACTTCAGCGGGAATGAACGTCGGATGGCCCATCATTTCAGAAATCACGTCCAACGCGACGTTTGAATAATTTTTCGATATTGTGACGTAAAAAACTGTTTGATCAAATGATGTATAGGCGTTCAGCTCTCCGCCAGAAGCTTCGACAATGCTGGCAATTTCGCCGACCTGGTATTTTCTGGTTCCTTTGAAAACCAAATGTTCGATGAAGTGGCTAACGCCTTCCATGCCTTTGGGTTCGTCTGCGCTGCCCGTTTTAACCCACATTTGTACGCTGACAACAGGTGATTTATGACTGGGAATTAAAATGACTTTGAGTTTGTTTTTTAATTCAAATTTAATTTGCTTCATGGTCTGTCCTTCATTATAAAAGTGATGTGTCTGAAAAATTAGGTGTTTATATTCATATTCCGTACTGTTTGCAGCGCTGCACATACTGTGATTTTGCAACTTATGTTCAGGATGAAATTTTACCCCCACAAAAATACATTGAGCTTGTCAAAAAAGAAATTTCGCTGAAAAAAAATATCTACGCTGAAAAATTTTCCGGAAAAAATCTTTCGACAATTTATTTCGGCGGCGGCACGCCCAGCCTGATTTCTGCTGAGTTAATTATAGACCTTATTTCAGAACTTTCAAAACATGGCTTTACAACTGGACCTCAGACTGAAATCACCATTGAAATTAATCCTGCCACAGTAGACTCTCAAAAATTGGATCTTTATTTGGCTGCAGGCGTTAATCGTTTCAGCGTCGGCGCGCAGACCTTTCACGACAGATTATTAAAATCTGTGAACCGCGAACATAACGCAAAACAAACTTTCGATACTTTAGAATTGTTGCGGAAATATAAATTAAATTTTTCTTTTGATTTGCTTTTCGCGCTGCCGACGCAAACTTTGGCCGAATTGGAATCTGATGTCTTGACTGCTGTTGAATTAGGGTCGTCACATATTTCGCCGTATTGTTTAACGGTGCCCGAAGGACATCCTTTATCAAAGAATCGGCCGGTCGAAGACGACCAAATTGAAATGTTTAATATTATACATCAAAAATTAACCTCAAAAAATTTCACGCGTTACGAAATTTCAAATTATGCAAGGCCTGGCAAAGAATCACAGCACAATTTATTATATTGGCAAGACAAACCTTATTGGGGCCTGGGACTCAGCGCCCATTCGCACTCGCAAAATACGACCTGGGGCGAACGCTTTTGGAATGCATCAAATATAAATATTTACGAACAAGAAATTTTATCCGGGGAATCCAAACCCAAAGATCATCAAATTGAAATTTTAGAAAAACACCAGGCCATGACGGATTTTTGCCACACCAGTTTGCGCATTCGCGAAGGCTTATCAATCAACGATGTTGAAAAAAAATTCGGCTCCTCCGCCGAAATTAAAACTATTGCAGATGATTTATTAAAACGAAATCTGCTTGTTTTAAATAATGGTTCATATCAATTAACAGATTCGGGCATTCTGATCAGTAATCAGATTTTCGAAAAATTCACGTTTTTAAAATAGGCCCCGCTGACATTCCAAAACGTCACATTGTGAAACATTTAGACAGTCAAATCTGTTTAATTCGTTTAAGCCAGGTTATGGGCTTTGCATGAATATCTGTCAGCAGGAGACTTTTATGAAAAAATCGATCTTATTTGCAATTCTAATTATGTCAGCCGTATCCAGCTTTTCAGCCCAAATACGGTGTAAAATGGACGTCAATGTTATTGGCGCTGGCGGCTTAATGCCAGCCGACAAGGCGACGATTTGGCAAACAGAATTACAATCTGGTTTGTCCGCAACCCCTGATAAATGTTCAAATTATTTAAAGCCTGGAAACCAAAGCATGTCGCTGTGTGCACGAACTACGGAGGCTGTGGGCGTGTACCAGTTGGGTGTTTTTACAAATGATGGCACCGAAGAAGCTGATGCAACCATGGGTACGTCGATTAAAAATAATCAAAATTTAGTGATGTTACAGAGCACACATTTGATTTTTTCAGATTTTAAAAGAAAAATGCGCGACTTAAATTTAAAAACTCCAGCTCGATATATCGGCGACAGTTTACTGCTGGACGAAGTCATTGTGAAGGCCAACAAAAAATCAAAGGTGTCTTTGGTTGATATGCCGGTCACGATGGGCTTTGAAAGCTGCGAAATTTTAAAATAATCCACAAATGAAAATTTTTATTTATTTAATATTTTCAATTTTTATTTCAACTTCTGCGATGGCCGTAGTTGACGCAAATATTTCGCAAGAATTGCAAGATCAATTTAAATCGCTGAATGGAACAGAACAATCGAATTTTCTTGAAAAGAGATCTGTTATTTTAAACACGTTGGAATCTGGTTTGAAAAAATCGCGTTGGGTTTTTTATTTGACCGATTTAATTTCAACGGGCCTTGTCGTTTTAAAAAACTCTGTGCTTTATGATTCTTTTTCTGAGCAGCCCAGCGATGAAATCACAGAAATGGTACGCATTGATCATGAAAATAACCCGGAAAAATATTTAAATAAAAAAATATCTGCTCGCGTCGACGAAAAAATTAAATCTGTCCTGCGCGCGACTGATTTGAAATTATGGTCACAGTCGCCATTGGTTGCAAGCGCTAACCAGTTTTCATTTTTATTGGCCGCTGAAATTCAAGCTGAAGGCGGCAACAATAAGCATCAGTGGGGCGGATTATATGATTTGGGCTTGTCTGTGGGTTATAATTCAGACACAAAATCGGCATTCATACAGATTTTCAGAAATCGAGAAAAGTTTGAAAGTTCAATTTTGCCAGCGTTTGCTGTTGGCGGCCTGGTTTTTAAGGCTGGGCCAATGATTTCACAAGCAAATGAAAATACTGAAATGCATTTGCGCGGCGAAAGCTTTTATCCGCCACTCGTTCCAGGTTTTCAGTCGACCACAAAAGAATCCTATGCTTTTGGTTTTTCAACTGGATTAACTTTGCCGCCACCGCCATTTGGCGACATGTTGACGTATACCAATAGTCTGGATCAAAAAGTGCTCATAAAAATCAGTTTTTCAAGGGCCTATTTGGGTTTTGTCAGAGTTAAAACAAACCTAAATAGTGACTCGATTAAATTCGTGCAAGAAAAGTTCTCAGATTTTTTTAAACCACGACCCATTGTGTCCACCTGCCGCGCCTTGTTTTAATTTTATTAAATTATCGGTAGATGACGCATTGACATTTTCTGAATAAGACACAAGATATTCTTTGTTAAAACAAAGGAATACGTATGTCTGAAGATAATAAGCCTGCTGAACACAACGACGGCGCTGTCATTGAATCCATTGAAAAAAAATCTGAATTACAAACCGCAATTGATGATTCTGCAAAATGGAAAAATGAATATTTATATCTGCGCGCAGAATTTGAAAATTACAAAAAAAATGCAATCAAAGAACGTTCTGATTTATTAAAATTCGGCGCCGAAAGAATTTCGCGCGACGTTTTGGAAGTTATGGATAATTTTGAACGCGCCTTGGAAATAAAAATTTCACCCGAAACTTTGCAAAGCTTTAAAACCGGAGTCGAATTAACGGCTAAGGAACTTAAAGATGCCCTGGCAAAGCACGGCATCCAAGAAGTTCCCAGTCAGGCGCTGCCATTTAATCCCCTTCATCATGAAGCGATCAGCTCGGAAGCAACGGCTGCAGTTCCCGCAGGACATGTATCACGCGTTTTTAAAAAGCCTTATAAATTGCATGATAAAATTATTCGCATGGGCCAGGTTGTTGTTGCTACAGAAATAAAGGCTGAAAATTAATCGTGGCTAAAACCGATTTTTATCAACAATTGGGTATTTCAAAATCAGCAACTGCTGACGAAATTAAAAAAGCCTATCGTAAATTGGCAATGCAATATCACCCCGATAAAAATCCGGGAAATAAAAAGGCCGAAGACAAATTTAAAGAAATTACCGAAGCTTATGAAATTTTGTCAGATTCTGATAAGAAAAAAAATTATGATCAATATGGTCATGCCGATGCAAACCCATTTGGTCGAGGATCTCCAGGTGGCAATCCTTTTGGTGGTGGTCGAAGCTCTGGTGGCGGCGATCCATTTGCCGATATTTTTGGTGATTTGTTTGGGGGCGGCGCCGGTGGTAACCCTTTTGGTTCAGGTCGCGGCCGACAACAGCAAGCCGCGCGCGGATCAGACCTCAGATACACATTAACAATTTCTTTTGAAGAAGTTTTTTCAGGCACAGAAAAAGTCGTCAGCTTCATGAGACAGAATGGGGCCAAAGAAGAGGCTGCGAAATTATCAGTCACTGTCCCCGCTGGAGTCAAAGAGGGCCAGCGTTTAAAATTATCTAACGAAGGCGACAAACCTTCCGGAATATCAGCTGGAGACCTGTATGTGATTGTGAATATTCAGGATCATCTTTTGTTTAAGCGCGAAGAGCACGATGTTTTATTGGATTTACCCATTTCGTACACTGATGCAATTTTAGGAATGGACGCTGAGGTTCCAACGCTTGCTGGCCGCACTCAAATTAAAATTCCTGCCGGTACGCACTCTGGCCAAGCTTTGCGCCTTAAGGGCAAAGGCTTTCCTAAATTGGGTGGTATTGGTTTTGGCGATATGATTTTGCGTCTCATCGTTGATACTCCGGCTAAGATAAATTCAAGACAAAAAGAAATTATCGAAGAACTGCATCGTTATAATGATGAGACTCCGTTGGTTAAAAACTACAAAGAAAAATTAGATTCTGTTTTGAAAAACAGAAAGTAAGGTCATATGAAATTGATTTGTTTATTTATTATTTCTTTATCATTGTTTTCATGTGTGACAAACAAAATGATCGAAACTCGATATAGCCAGGTTGGACAAAAAAAATCAACTGTTACTGTTGTCGATCGAGCGACGCGTGAAACAATTAAATCTGAAACCATCACGGGTGACCCTGTTGTCAATGTTGAGCAAGCTGTGCAGCCAACAACGCCAATCAATTCAGATTTTTTTGTTTTACCAAAAAAAGATATCGTTCTTAAAGACAAATCGACTGAAAATTATTCCGTGGATGCAAAAAAAATTGGTGTGATTTTGCCGCTGACAGGTAAAAATTCAAACGTAGGTCAACGAACATTGGCTGCTTTGCGACTAGGGCTTGGCCTGAGTGAATCGTCGCCCGCATTATCATTGATTTTATTTGATTCACAAGGGAACCCGGCTTTGGCGGCTGCCGGTGTTCAGAAATTATTAAAAGACGACCACGTGATTGCAATTTTTGGCGGCCTGGGCGCTAAAGAAGCAACTGTAATTTCTGAACGCGCAGAATTTTTTCAAGTTCCATTTTTTATGTTTTCACAGAAGTCTGGCTTAACTGAAAATTCTGAATTTACATTCAGAAATGCCGTGACTGCGGAAATGCAAGTTGATCGATTGGCGGAATTTTCATTTCAGAAATTATCGTTAAAAAAATATGCCATTTTGTATCCAAACGATTCCTATGGCGTTGAGTTCGCAAATAAATTTTGGGACCAAGTTTTAGCACGCGGCGGAACCGTCACTGCAGCACAGGCTTATGATCCCAAAAGCTCTGACCTGAATATGTATGTTCAAAAAATGGTTGGAACTTATTATAACGAAGATCGCCCCGAAGAATACCGAGCGCGACTTAAAGAGCTTAAAAATAAAAAATCTAAAAAATTGGCTGATGGTGTGAAAAAAAATTCACGCGAAAACGAAGCCAAGGAAAATATATTAGATCCAATTGTTGATTTCGAGGCTATTTTTATTCCCGACAGCGGCAAGGCCCTGGGCCAAGCGATGGCTTTTTTAAAATCCAATGACGTTCAAAATTTAACTTATTTGGGAACTAATTTATGGAACACGCCAGATCTGGTTCGGCGCGCAGGAGCGCATAACCAGCATTTATTTTTCGTCGACACAGAAACCACTTCGGCTGAAAATTCAAATTCTGATTTTTATAAAAAATATTTTGCGATGAACCAGGAAGAGCCTCAGTTGCTTGAGGCCCAGGCCTACGAATCGGCAAAAATCGTTCGTGAGTTGCTCAGCTTTGGCGCGACAGGCCGCGACACGCTGGCAGCCCAGCTCAGGATACTGGGTCGCCGAAATGGCGCCTACGGCGAAATACGCATGAACAACACCAAAGAAATTGAACGTGATTTAACGATCATGACCGTCGATCAGGGCACTATTAAAAAATATTAAAAATAATTTGTTAATTTGGCCTATCTATTAACCACCCAACTAGCTTCTGATGTCATAGCTTCCAAGAAAGCAAACAGCTTTCAGTATCGCACTGGGGGTAAAAGTGGTGACAAAGAAAATAATCGAAGCCTGCAGACAAAAATTGTTAACTTTTAAGGCTGACCTATTGAATCAAATACAAAGTGCAAAAAATGCATTTATTCTTGTGGACAAATCCCACGGTGACGAAAGTGATTTAGCTTTGGCTCATCAAGAAGAGCACCAATTTTTAACAACACAAAGTCGGATGAAATTTCAATTGATTGAAATTGAGTCCGCGCTTTCCCGCATGGAACAAGGAACTTACGGCTTCTGCGAAGAAACTGATGAGGCTATCGAAACTGAACGACTGATGGCCATACCTTGGACCAGGTATAGCATCGAAGGAGCTGAAATTCGCGAAGCGTCAGCAAAAAAAACTGCTTACAAAAGCGCATAGCAAAAATAAATTGTTAATTTAATCATCAAATTTTTTTGTCGAATGATTCAACACGAAACAAAAAGTTTTTTTGATGACACTGATTCGGTTGCGGTTAATTATTCCCGAAAGTTTCGGACAACTTTCTAAGTTTCGATAAACTTGTTAACCACAAGAATATCAGGGGGGAAATAAATGAAAAAAACCGAAAAGAAATCTATGACGACCGCGCAGGAAATTACTACAGCAACGAATTTTGAACTGATCAGGCAATCACTTCTGACGCAAAAAAGTGAAATTTTGAATCGTGATTCTGAATTTAAAACAGACCAATCACAATTTTCAAAATTTTCAGACGAAGCTGATCAGACCGCGCAAGAATTACAAAACAATGTTTCTATTCATCTGCACGAACGCGAACGCAAATCATTGCTGGTGATCGAAAAAACTTTATCAAAATTCACTGCTGGCACATACGGCGACTGTGAAGGTTGCGGCGAAATCATTGGCGTGAAACGCTTAATGGCCAGACCAATGGCTGCATTATGTATCGCATGTATGGAAGACCTTGAAGATTCCAACTCTCAGACCAATCAAATGACTCAATAACAAATTGTTTCTGACATGGACGTCAGTCTTATTTTTCAATTAAAAATGAAAATCCGGACCTTATAGCGTTTAAGGAATCTCTGATTGCTCCGAATAGTTTTGTAAGAAACAGGAGCACATAATGGCAAATGATAATCAACCAGTTGAAATTCCACAAACACTTCCGATGTTACCCGTTCGCGATATCGTCGTGTTCCCATATATGATCATTCCGCTTTTCGTAGGGCGCGAAGCTTCGATCAAATCTGTCGAAGATGCTTTGGCAAAAAATCGTTTGATTTTTTTAGCCTCGCAAAAAGATATTTCTGAAGAAAATCCAACGGCCGAAACTATTTACAAAGTCGGAACTGTCGCAAAAATTATGCGCATGCGAAAACTTTCTGATGGTCGTGTTAAAATTTTAATTCAAGGTGAAGCCAAGGCTGAAATCACTTCGTTTGTAAAAACAAATGGATGCTTTGAAGTTTCTGTTGATAAATTAACTGATATAACTCCATCACAAAGCCCTGCTGAAATCGAAGCGCAAATTCGTTTAGCCAAAGACTCTATCGAAAAAATGATAGCGTTTGGCAAAGCTCTATCACCAGATATTTTATTAGTTTTAGATGACGTCACTGACGCAGGTCGCGTGGCAGATTTAATCGCAAGCAATTTAGGAATTAAAGTCGCTGAAGCTCAAAAAGTTTTAGAGACCAGAAATCCAATTGATCGTTTATCTTTAGTGAACCAAATTTTATCTGCCGAACTTGAGGTTTTACAAGCTCAAGCAAAAATTCGCGGCACGGGTCGCGGCGATGAACAAAAAAATCAACGCGAAAGTTTTTTGCGCGAACAAATGAAGGCTATTAAATCAGAGCTTGGCGAAAATGCCGATTCTAAATCTGAAGAGATGGATGAATTAAAAAATAAAATTACAAATTCTGGAATGCCAGAAGCCGTTTTAACTGAAGCAATGAAACAAATGTCCAGACTTGAGCGCATGCACCCCGACGCGAGTGAAGCGACAATGGTCCGTACATATTTAGATTTGATGGTTGATCTGCCTTGGAATAAATCAACAGATGATATGCATGACTTAAAACGTTCAAAAGAAATTTTAGACGATGATCATTATGAATTACACAAAGCCAAAGATCGCATTTTAGAATTTTTAGCTGTCAGAAAATTAAAGGCAACAATTAAGGGTCCTATTTTATGTTTCAGTGGTCCACCAGGCGTTGGTAAAACTTCACTTGGAAAATCGATTGCTAAAGCCATGGGTCGCGAATATTTCCGCGTTGCTTTGGGCGGAGTCAAAGACGAAGCTGAAATTCGTGGTCACCGTCGTACGTATGTCGGCGCAATGCCCGGAAAAATTATTCAGGCCTTACGCCAATGTAAAACCAATAACCCCGTTATTGTACTGGATGAAATTGATAAAATGGCTTCTGACCAGCGCGGCGATCCGGGTTCTGCGATGCTGGAAGTTTTGGATCCAGAACAAAATGCATCATTCCGCGATAACTATTTAAATGTGGATTTCGATTTATCAAAAGTTTTATTTATTGCGACAGCCAATGTTGTTGAAAATATTCCAGCACCACTGCGTGATCGTATGGAAATGATTTACATTCCAGGCTACACAGAAAATGATAAATTATTAATTACTAAAAAACATTTAATCAACAGACAAATCGAAGCCAACGGAATCACAAACGAAAATATTTCGTTTACTGACGAAGGCATTAAATTTCTGATCGGTGGCTATACTCGCGAAGCCGGACTTAGAAATTTAGAGCGCGAAGTCGGTTCAATTTGCAGAAAAGTTGCAAAAAAAGTTGTTTTAGAAGAAGCTAACTTTGTTCAGATCACAGAAAAAACTGTACCTGAATTATTAGGCCCCGTCAGATTCATGCGCGAAGACAAACAACTTGAGGCCTGTGTGGGTGTAGTTCAAGGGTTGGCATGGACACAAGCTGGTGGCGAAGTTTTATTGATCGAAGCATTAAAAATGAAGGGCAAAGGTTCATTGATGTTAACTGGCCAGTTGGGCGACGTCATGAAAGAATCTGCACACGCAGCAATGTCGTATGCAAAGGCTCATCAAGAAGAGCTTGGCATTGACCAAGACATGTTTGAAAAATTTGATATTCACGTTCATTTACCAGCAGGCGCTATTCCGAAAGATGGTCCATCAGCAGGTATCACTTTAACAACAGCACTGGTCAGTTTATTAACTGGCACGCCTGTCAGAAATGATATTGCGATGACTGGCGAAGTGACGCTTCAGGGTCGCGTTTTACCGGTCGGTGGAATTCGCGAAAAATGTTTGGCCGCATTAAATTTGGGTATCACAACTGTGATTATTCCTTTGGCCTGCGCTAAAGATTTAGAAGACATCCCAGTTGTTTTTAAAGAGCGTATGAATTTTATTATGGTTGAAAATTTAGACGAAGTTTTTGCTGTGGCTTTTGACAAAACAGATCGTTTCGCAAACAAGAAAACATCTGCACAAAAACAACAACAGAAAAAATCAGCTGCCAAAAATATTGCAGCTTAGTTTTAAAATTTAGATTACAAAAACAAAAGGCCTGGTTTTTACACCAAGCCCTTTTGTTTTTTTAGCATTTATTGGTTTCTTAATCGATCATTTTCAGATTCTAAAACTTTGATCAAAGTTTTTAGATCAGAAATATCTTCTTTGAGCGTCAGGATTTGGACTTCTTTGTCTTGTAAAACCTGTGTGTAGGCTTTTTTTAAATCTGTTAGTAAACGATTGGCGGCAGTGATGACTGATTCGCCAGATTCTGTTGCTGCTGCTAAAACAGATTTTGGTTCTGTTTCAACAGCAGCTGTCGGTGTTTGATTTTTTTCCAAAGAAACAGTTTCGCGACTTAGGGAGGGGCGATGGGTTTCTTGAGAACTTGCAGTTTCGGAATCTAAAATCAAATATTTTCCGTCGTCTAAGCGGTACTGAATGTCGGATGCCTTTATCTTTCTTCGTAAAGTTGAAATGCTCACTTTGTTTTTTAATGAGTATTCAGCTAACGGCAACCACATACGTAATATCTCCTCGACTACTCAAGCCTATGCAGGCCTGGCGACCTTGTCAAACACGGATTTAAGGCCTGGATAGTCGCCAGACCTTGGGCTTGCTTATCCACAAATCTAATGATTTATTACGGGTATTCATTCAAAAGAATAGGAAATAGCGGACTTATTAACATGGATATCCACAAAAAGAAGAAAATCGGATTGGTATTAAGCGGCGGAGGCATCAAAGCAGCTGCTTATCATATTGGCGTTTGTTTGGCTCTTCAAGAAAAAGGTTTTAAGTTTTCAGGCGGCAGCCGTGAAATCGTTCAGCTGCGAAAATCAAATTCAACTGATAAAAAATCACCTTTAATTGAATTATATGTTGGCTCAAGCGCTGGCGCATTTGTCAGTTCAGTATTGGCTTCGGGTCGCAGCTTGGAATCATTAATCACAGCGTTCCAAGTCGGCGTCGGCACTGATCCGTATTACAAAATTAATGAATCAGATCGACTTAAACCCATTGGTTATCGTCACGTATTTAACGTCAATGGCCGCAGAATTTTAAGTTTTATACCTGAAACTTTATTAGAAAAATCAATCTTTGCCGGCGGGCTTGAAGCTCTCTTAAAAAAAGGCTTCAAATTAAACGGCTTATTTAATGCGAACGGAATCGAACGATACCTCAGGAAATATATTCTGGACGAAAACGAATTCCAGCGTCTGGGCACAGAACTTTACATTATTTCAACACAATTGAATCATTCCAGAAAAACTATTTTTGGTCCCTATTTAGAAAGCTCTAAAAACGAAACAACCAGGCACATTGGATACACAAAAATTTCAGAAGCCGTCGCCGCGTCCGTATCGCTTCCTCCGCTTTTTGCCCCCTATCCAATTAAAAAACCAGATGGCACAGACATTTATCATTACGACGGAGAAATCCGCGATACCCTCAGCACACATGTTGCGGCTGATCACGGTGCAGATTTAATTATCGCCTCGTATTCAATGCAGCCTTATCATTTTTCGCCTGAAATCGGATCTCTTCATAAATACGGCATGCCCGCAATTATTAACCAGGCATTGTATCAGGTCCTGGAACAAAAAGTCGCGCGCCACATTCAATATCAAAAACAAAAAACTGATGTTTACCAAGCATTATCAAAAATTGCAGACGAAGAAAATTTATCAGTGGCTTTAAAAAATAAAATTTTAAAAGCTGTGAAAGACAAAACTGGCCACGATCCAAAGGTCGACTATATTTACATTGCTCCGCGACCTGAAAATCATGAAATGTTTTTTGCCGATCACTTTTCATTAAACCCAAAAATTTTAGAAAAAATTGTATGGATTGGTTTTAAATCCGGAATCAGTGCCCTCAGAGAGCATTTATAAATGTCTAACATGGATAAAAAATTAAATTCAAACACTGCTGATCAAAACGCAAAAAAGACATTAAAAGATTTCATCAAATCATTTTTAATGCCCACGCTGGTTGGTAAAACTTTGGTTTTGTATTTCGGAATTAATTATTCATTATCACCCGATGAAGGCTATGGTTACGGCCTGGCCGCTTCCATCGCCTTTACGGTTTTTGGATTACTCATGTTGGTTTGGAAATATCGGAATCAGGAAGAACTTTAGAGTTTTTGCTAACCCAAGCTCTTTTCAAACAAAGTAAACAACGGCCCTGAAAATAATCCCATCAATAAAATAAATAATGCTGATACAACGACCAACACCGTCGTTGCCTGTTGTGGGCGATCAGCAACGTCTGCATCGCCGTCTTTCATGTACATCATGACAATCGGACGCAGATAATAAAACACGCTGATAACAGAATTAATCACGCCCCACAGCGCTAACCACATCAAGCCTTCGTTCACGGCGGCACTAAATAAATACAGTTTGCCGAAAAAACCCAGCAATGGCGGCAGGCCCGCTAACGATAATAAAAATATTGTTAAACAAAATGCCAACAGCGGCTGATTTTTTCCAAATCCTGAAAAATTATCATTCGTTAAAAAATGGTTTTCAGATTTTTCGATCATACTTAAAATTGCAAACGCACCCATTGTCATTACAGAATATGTTAATAAATAAAATATAATGCTGGCGGCGCTGTAGGCTGAATTTTGACTGATTCCAGCTGTAATTAATCCGACTAAAATATATCCCGAATGCGAAACTGACGAATACGCCAACGTTCTTTTAAAATTTGTTTGCACTAATGCTGCAACGTTGCCGACAGTCATCGTGATGACGGCCAACCACTGTAAAACATCAAATAAATTTTGCGAACCGTTTAATGTTTGCGTCGCCATCACCCGCAAAAAAGCTGCAAACGAAACTGTTTTAATTGCGGTTGCCATGAATGATGTGACCGGTGTTGGCGCACCCTGGTAGACGTCTGGGGTCCACGCATGAAACGGAGCAATGGAAACTTTGAAACAAAAACCAATGGTCACAAACGAAATTCCGAATAAAAATATTTTGTTCGTTTTTACCAATGTCGCTGCATTTGCCATTAAATCCACAATATTAACTGTGTTGGCCGATCCAAATATGAAGGAAATTCCATATAAAAATATGGCCGATGCAAAAGATCCCAATACGAAGTATTTAATGGCTGCTTCTTTTGAAATTTTTTGTTCGTTCGACATCGCAATCATTAAATAAAGCGACAATGACATTAATTCTAATCCGATAAATAAAGTTAATAAATTAACTGCGGAAACCAAAATCAGCATTCCCAATATAGAATTCATCGTTAAAAAAATCAATTCGGAAAACTGTTTTCCGTTTGTCGATGGATTCTCATACATCATGATCAAACCACCAGCTGCGGCGATTAATGCAATCATGCCAGCCCATTTTGTCAGGCCGTCAAATAATAATTGTCCATTAAATGCGGTCTGGTCTGCGCCGCCAAAAACGAACAAAAGTCCGCCAGCAACAGCCAAGCCAATCAATGCGATAATTAATGTTGATGCAGGATTTTGCTCTTTGTTTCCAGCCAATACTTTGCTTGTTAAGGGAATTAAGCTAAATAAAAACAGGGCGATAAGTGGCGATACTAATAAAATGTCTGAAAGACCAACGACGTTATTCATGTGTTCGTACCTCGAGTGAATAGTTTTGTTGATTTAAAATTAAATGTTCGATGCTTTTTTTCGAATAATCCATGAAATGATTCGGGAATAATCCCATCCAAAAAATTAAAATAACCATTGGAATCAGAACCGCAAACTCACGCAGGTTTAAATCTTGAAGAGCGTGCTCTTTGTCGTGTTCAGATGCCAAAACAATTTCACCAGCGGGACCAAAGAAAATTTTCTTAACCATCCACAACATGTATGCAGCGCCCAGAACAACTCCGGTTACAGAAACAGCTGCAACCCAAACATTGTATTTAAATGCACCTAATAAAATTAAAAATTCACCAATAAAACCATTTGTCATCGGAACGGCGATTGATGACATCGTTACGATAACAAAAATAATTGTAAACCACGGCATGGCTTTGGCCAGGCCGCCGTATTTTATAATTTCACGGCTGTGTGTGCGTTCATAAATCATTCCAATCAATAAAAACAACGCCCCCGTTGATATTCCATGATTTAACATTTGATATAATGAACCCGTGACGCCGAAAACGTTCATCACGAACAATCCAACAATAATATATCCCATGTGCGAAACCGAAGAATAGGCGACTAATTTTTTAACATCTGGCTGAATCATCGCAACCAGGGCTCCATAAATAATTCCGATCACACCCAGTGCTATAAATAACCATGCGTAATGCGCGCTAGCTTCTGGAAATAACGGCAATACCCAGCGCAAATAACAATACGTACCCATTTTTAACATCACACCAGCCAGTACAACTGAGCCTGGTGTCGGCGCTTCAACGTGTGCATCTGGCAGCCATGTGTGAAGTGGAAACAGCGGAACTTTGATTGCAAAAGCTAAAGCAAAAGCGAAAAACAAAACTGTTTGTGCTGTGAAAAATTCACCAGCGACAAAGGGTATTTTTAATTTATAAAAATCTAAAAGACTTGCGCTGATGTTTCCGCCAGTGACTTCTGGTGTCAGTCGCATCATAAAAATAATCGCCAGCAGCATTAACACCGAACCAGCCATTGTATAAATAAAAAATTTCAACGTGGCATAAATGCGACGTGCACCACCCCAAACGCCAACAATAAAATACATGGGCACTAATGACATTTCCCAGAACACATAAAATAAAATTGCATCAACTGCTAAAAATGAACCCAGCATTGCTGATTGCAGAATAAAAAGAGCAATATGAAAGCCTTTGATTTTTTCATCGATTGATTTCCATGACGCCAAAATCATAATCGGCATTAAAAATGTGGTCATCATGACAAGCATCACAGAAATTCCGTCAATACCTACAAAATAAGAAATGCCGAAACGCTCAATCCAAGAAAACTTTTCAACAAATTGTAGGCCCGAAAAACCAGAATCAAAATCTTTTAACATCAGAGCTGACGCTGCAAATTGTAAAACTGAAAACCCCAAAGCCAGTTGTCGCAAGGTCGATTTTTGAGGCCAAGCGGCCAAAATCAAGGAAAATACGATTGGTAAAAAAATCAAAGTACTTAACATCATAATTACCTCATTAAAACAAACGACATCACAACAACTACGCCAATACCGACGTACATTGCATACTGCTGCATGTTTCCTGTTTGAAAAGATTTAGCCATTTTGCCGGCGCCCAACGTAACGTCAGACGTCCAATGAGTCATTTTATCAATAAAATGAACGTCGATGTAAAACCATAAGTTTTTACTTTGTGCGATCAGCGGATTGATAATCGCTGCAAAATAAAATTCATCAACAAAATATTTATTGTTTATAAAATTATAAATGGGCCCAAATAATTTTTTTATTTTTTCAGTCGACCCTGGCTTAACAATATAAAGCATAAATGCTGTCAAAGCAGAAATCATCACTAACGAAACAGAAGCGCCCATCAGGATCCATTCGAGTGCTTCGTGGTTTCCGCTATGATCAGCAGAGAATTCTGTTGCAGGAATCGCGCGAATCACTGGCGCAAGCCACTGTTCCCAAAAATTTGGAATATGTCCCAAATATTGTCCAATAACATGAGGTACGCCAACAAAGCCGCCGATAACAGACAATATAGCCAAAACAATCAGTGGAATTATCATCAAAGCGCCACTTTCGTGCGGGTGAACATTTTTATCTACGCGTGATTTTCCCCAAAAGGTCATTGCCATTAACCGCGTCATATAAAATGCTGTTAATACTGCGCCCACAACTCCTGCTATCCAAAAACCCACGTGGCCACGTGGTGATGAAAATGCATTCCACAAAATTTCATCTTTTGAAAAGAATCCAGAAAATAATGGGAAACCAATAATTGCAAGCCACCCCATTAAAAAAGTAAAATGTGTGACCGGCATATATTTTTTAAGCCCACCCATTTTTCGAATGTCTTGCTCATCAGCCATTCCATGAATCACAGAGCCTGACCCCAAAAACATAAGCGCTTTAAAAAATGCGTGCGTCATTAAATGCATCATGCCCGCGCCAAATGCGCCGACACCGACGGCCAAGAACATGTATCCCAATTGAGAAACCGTTGAGTAAGCTAAAACTTTTTTAATATCGTATTGTGTAAGTCCGATGATCGCCGCCATAACCGCAGTCGCAGCACCAATCGTTGCAATCACCATCATCGTGTTTGGCGCAGCAATGAACAATGGATTAAGTCTGATGATCATATAAACGCCAGCGGTGACCATTGTCGCAGCATGAATCAGCGCCGACACTGGTGTTGGACCAGCCATCGCATCTGGTAACCAAACATATAAAGGTATTTGTGCAGATTTTCCTGTTGCGCCAATAAATAACATCAACGTTCCCAGCGTAACAGCGCCCAGCCAACTGGCTTCAACCACTGTTGGCGCAAGCATATTAAGCTCGTGCATGTTCAGTGTTCCAAAAGTCATAAATAAAATGAACATTCCAATAATAAATGCCGCATCACCAATTCGGTTTGTGATAAATGCTTTCATGCCCGCCGCAGCCTTGGCTGAATCGCTGAACCAAAAACCGATTAACAAATAACTGCAAAGACCAACGCCTTCCCAGCCAACAAACATTGTTAACAATGAATCTCCCAAAACCAAAATCAACATGTTAAAAATAAATAAATTTAAATACGCAAAATATTTTGTGACGCCCTTGTCGTGGTGCATATATCCAATTGAAAATAAATGAATCAACGAACCCACGCCCGTGATAATTAATATCATAATTGAACTGATTTGATCGACAACAAAGCCCGCGTTGATTTTTAAATTATCAACAGCGATCCAAGTGAAAAAATTTGCATGGATCGCGCGATCTGTCGCAGGCATCCCTACGAGGTCTAAAAACAGAAGCACAGAACAAATAAATGATATAAATACTGCGCCCGTTGCAATTGAGCCCGCTAAAATATAATTTGTTGATCTAAATCGCAGGCCGTTAAGTAAAAACCCAACAACCGGGCTTAATAATAATATCGCAATTAAAACTTCATGATTCATTTTTAATTCCTAACCTTTAAGGTGTTCAAAAAATCGGATGTTTACTTCTTTGAACCTTTTAAATACCGAAACTGCCAACGCCAATCCCACCGCGGCTTCTGCGGCGGCGATTGTCATAACAAAAAACACCATAACCTGACCTTCGGGATTGTTGTTAAATTTCGAAAAGGCCACAAAACTGATATTGATCGCATTCAACATAAGCTCGATCGACATCAGCAGAACGATCAGGTTCCGACGCAACAAAACGCCAGCCATTCCCAGCGAAAATAGCACTGCAGATAATACTAAATAGTGTTCAAGTCCGATTTGATTTAAAAATTTAATCTCTGGCATGTGTTCCACCCTTGCTTCGCGATAATGCGACTGTGCCTACGGCAATAACCAATAACAAAACACCCAGGGCTTCAAATCCAAAAATGTTTTTTAAAAATAAATTTTGCGACAAAACTTTTGTTGTATCAACAGCGACCGTTGAGCTTTCAACCGCGTCCTTGGCAACGGCCAAATTTTTTCCGATTGTTACTGCGCCAACAACTAATCCGGCCAAAATACCAACGCATGCAATTTTAATTGCTCCAGTTATTTTTCCGCGGCTGAAAGCCTGCAGTTCATGTTTTAAGTCAAATAACATTAATACCATAACGAATAAAACCATCACGGCGCCAGCGTATACAATCAACTGAACGCCAGCTAAAAAATACGCGTCAAGCATCACGAAAACCGCCGATACACCAACCATCGTCATTGCCAAACAGAGGGCTGAATAAATTGGGTTCGTCATTAATATCACCGATAACCCAAACCCTAAAACAACAATTGATAAAAACCAAAATAACATTGCGTCGACCGACATAAACCTATCTCCCTTGGCAAAATTTAAAACTGAGTCCTAAAACTTGAAATACGCAGCACAAAAAATAACAATCGAAGTTACAATTGTATTTCCAAGCGCCCACGGCAGCATTGTTTTCCAGCCCAAATCCATTAATTGATCGTATCTAAATCGAGGCAATGTCCATCTGACATGTATAAAAATCCACAAAAATAATGCGAATTTTACATTGTACATTAAAAAGTGCGCCACAGAATTAAATATGTGCGCTGCTGTTTCCGAACCAAACGTAGCCAGTCCAAATTGGTAAACTTCGTCGGGCGTGATTCCGGGAATTAAATAACCACCAAAATAAAACGTAGCCAACAGGCCCGATGCAATCATCATGTGACCGTATTCACCGATGAAGAACATCAACATTTTAAAGCCGCCGTATTCTGTGTGAAAGCCTGCGACCAATTCTGCTTCGCCTTCAGCCAAGTCAAACGGCAACCGATTTGATTCGGCAAACGCTGCGGCAAAAAATATAATTGCTCCAATGGGTTGATAAAAAATTCCCCAA
Organism: Pseudobdellovibrionaceae bacterium; assembly: GCA_031428135.1. Taxonomy (GTDB): domain Bacteria; phylum Bdellovibrionota; class Bdellovibrionia; order Bdellovibrionales; family Bdellovibrionaceae; genus Pseudobdellovibrio. The sequence continues at coordinate 31,104 of JANPOT010000008.1, forward strand.
TTCGGCAACCAAGGAATTGTTGTCCCATAGCCAAATCCGGAAAAACTTAATGCACCCATTTGAGCATTAATCATTTCAGTTAAATTAAAACTTCCGTAAGTCATAATGACGCCGACAATCGACAATCCCAGCGCCAACTCATAGGAAATAATTTGTGCAGACGCTCGCATAGCGCCCATTAAAGAAAATTTACTTCCCGATCCCCAACCAGCCATTAATATCGTGTAAGCCGCCAGTGATGAAATTCCCAAAATGAAAACTATTCCAACGTTGATATCAAAACCCTGAATTAAAAATTTTGATTCGCCCAAAATTAATGGGACAGACATCGGAATTGCCATATAAGCCACAGATGCGGGAATCAGCGCGAACACTGGCGCTGCATAAAATAAAAATCTGTTCGCTTTATCCGGAACAAAATCTTCTTTGTGTAAAAACTTGACCGCATCTGCCAGCAATTGAACCAGGCCAAGCGGGCCAACGCGGTTTGGGCCAAATCTGTTTTGGATAAATGCAGATCCCCTGCGCTCAAGCCAAACTAATATTGGTACGGCTTGTACCATCATTAAAAAAACTAAAAGTGTTTTGACAATATTGACTGTGATTTCAAAACCGGTAGTACCCATTGATGTCATAATTAGTCCCACTCCAAGGCTTTAGATTTAATTTCCCACCATAAACCGTAAATAAATATGGCTAAAAAAACCATCATTGATGAAAATACGGCAACACCAGATCCGGTTGCTATAAAATCACGAAAGTTAACTGCCCATGGGTACATAAAAATAATTTCTATATCAAAAAGTATAAACAAAATGGCCGTCAGATAGAACTTAACCGATACTTTCGTATCCTTTTTTTCAATTTCTTCAATACCACATTCGTAAATTTCCATTTTAGCAGCGCTTGTTCGTTTTGCCACGCCGCCGATAGCGCGCGCCAAGTAAATCAGAATCACTCCGAACACAGCAATGAATAACGTGATGAAAATCACTCCACCCAAAGGCATAATTTCTCCTTCGATATTTTTGATTCTATTTCGTCAGAATCTTTTGTTAATTTGTATGACTTACTTTGACTGACTTATTAATTTTTGGCAACATAACCCATCTTGAAAAAACAAAACACAAACACAGCACAATTAAGAATCAGTGATTTTTTAGAGCGTGCGCTGCTTAAAAACAAAAGTTTAATAAATATTACTGGTTGCCAATCAGTTTCAGCAATTTCACTGCTTTTGTCACAAAATAACCCCAGTGTTTTTAATGCTTTACCAAATTTAATTGTGGTGCCCAGTTTAGACGATGCGGAATCGCTAAAAAATAATTTGCAATTTTTTAGTGCAGATTTTAAATGTTTAATTTTAAGGGCCTTTGATGTGGCGCCGTACTCGGGACTGTACCCTGCGCCGACAAGTTCATGGGATCGAAGTCAGTTTTTATATTGGGCCGCAAGGCCAACTTCTCGGCATATTTTTATTGCCCCAGTTCAAGCCTTGCTACAAAAAACAATTCCGTTTTTTAAATTTCACCAGCGCTGCAAGCAATTTAAAATCGGTGATGATTTGCCCGCAAACTTGGCGGCATATTTTGTCGGCCATGGATACCAATCTGCACCCGTCGTTGAAGATCGCGGACAGTTCAGTATTCGCGGAGGCATCGTTGATATTTTTTCTGTTGCCGAAGAACAACCCCTTCGTATTGAACTGTTTGGCGACACAATTGAATCATTGAAATTTTTTTCTATAAATTCGCAGTTAAGTCTTTTAAATTCAGCGGTTCCTGCGGCCTTAAATTTAGCGCCCGTTTACGAATACCATTTGTCAGATGAAAACCTAGAGTCCGTAGTTGAAAAATTTCGCGCGCAACTGCAGGGCCGCAAAATAGATCACGCAGAGCGTGACGAATGCTTAAGGTCGCTGACGCTCAAAAATTATTTTCCGGGGTCTGAATTTCTATTGCCACTGTGTTTTGACAAACTCCAAAATCCGCTTGAGCATTTTTCAACAGGTTTAAATATTTATAAATTGGACCCTGCAGAAATTTCCAGAGCTGCCGATGAATTTTATCAAGAAAATTTACGCGACTTTAAAACTTGTGAAACTTCAATATTTAAACCGCCCGTGGACAGTTTATACGAAGACTATGAAAATTTCAAATGGCCACCAGATTCGGTGCATATTCAATATTCAAACCTGTCGTTTCTGAATTCAGAGTCCGCAAATGAAGAGCGTATTGAATATCGATCACAAAACTTGATTGAATTCAGTCAGCTTGCAATTCATAAAACTCCGGCGTCAGCCGAATGGTTCGATGTCGCCGGACCAAAAATAAAGACCTGGTTACTCGACGGTTATAAAATATTTATTTCAATTAAAAACCAAACTCAAATTGACCGATTGAAAAATATTTTAGAACGCCTTGAATTTGAATATGCCGTGGCCTTGGAAAAAGATTTCGCCTGGAACTATTGGCTCAACTCAATGGGCACTAAAAACCAAAAAATTATTATCATCCCACGCAGAATCGAAGAAACCCTATTGCTTGCTGAAGAGAAAATAATTTTTCTTCGCGATGATGATTTTTTTGGTCGGAAACAGCGTGCCAAAACTGAATCCAGTTATGAAGAGTTTTCGAAAAATGCAAAGCGCTTAAGTTTTGGCGACCTTAAATTACAAGATCTGATCGTGCACGTTAAGCATGGCATCGGCGTCTATGAGGGTTTAAAAATAATGGCCGTCGGCGGCGTTGAAGCTGAATTTATTCAAGTCGCCTACAAAGACAAAGATAAATTATATTTACCAGTTTACCGCGTTGGACAGCTACAAAAATTTTCTGGCGCTTCACAAACAACAATTCTTGATAAGTTGGGTGGCACGGGATGGGAAAAAACGATCATCAAGGTCAAGGGCCATCTGCGTGACATTGCTGCTGAATTATTAAAGCTGTATGCGGCCAGATCTGAAATCAAACGAGATGCTTTTGTTTTTGACGAAATAAGTTATGGAAAATTTGAACGCGATTTTCCCTTCACAGAAACTAATGATCAAATGCGAGCCATTAACGAAATACAAAAAGATTTTGCTTCTGATAAACCAATGGACCGACTTGTGTGCGGCGATGTGGGATTTGGAAAGACCGAAGTTTCTATGAGAGCTGCGTTTCAGGCCGTTCAAAATAAAAAGCAGGTCGCAGTACTTGCGCCAACAACTGTTTTAACATTTCAACATTTAGAAACATTTAAAAAACGCTTTTCATCGTTTCAAACTGATGAATCTAAAATAGAAATCCGATCATTAAACAGATTTGTTTCGGCCGCTGACCAGAAAAAAACATTGGCTGAACTCAAAGACGGTAAAGTTGATATTTTAATCGGAACTCACCGACTTCTTAGTAAAGATGTCGCATTTAAAGATTTGGGTTTATTAATTATTGACGAAGAACAAAAATTTGGCGTTACACACAAAGAAAAAATAAAAAAATTTAAAATTAACGTCGACACGTTAACATTGTCTGCGACGCCAATTCCGCGAACACTCAATATGAGTTTTACTGGCGTACGCGATTTATCAATTATTAATACAGCGCCTGTCGACAGATTGCCCACGCGTACTTTTGTTTCAAAATTTGATTCGGAAATGATTCGAAAAGCTATGAATTCTGAAATCGCTCGTGGTGGACAAATTTATTTTATTCATAACCGCGTACAAACCATTTATGGAATCGCCGATGAAATCAGACAAATTATGCCCGATGCCAGAATTAAAGTTGCACACGGACAAATGGCAGAGGACGAACTTGAAACAGCAATGCTGGCATTTTTCGCCCACGAAATAGATATTTTAATTTGCACAGCAATTGTTGAATCCGGCATGGACGTGCCGCGCGCAAACACCATGTTCATTGATCAAGCGCACATGTTTGGATTATCCCAATTGTATCAACTGCGTGGTCGTGTTGGGCGCAGCAAAGCGCGCGCTTACTGTTATTTATTAATGCCCAAAGATCGAAAAATTGAAAAAATCGCACAAGAACGTTTAAAAATTATCCAAGATAATTCTGCGCTGGGTTCCGGAATTAAAATAGCTCAATATGATTTAGAACTTCGCGGAGCCGGAAACATTTTGGGTGACGATCAGTCAGGACACGTCAACAGCGTGGGCTATGAAATGTATATGGATTTGTTGAATGAAACCTTGGCCGAAGCCAAGGGTGAAATTTTAACAGATTTTGAATTAGACCCCGAAGTAAATTTAAAAATTCCGGCATTGATTCCCGATAAATATATTCCCGACATTCGAATGCGCCTGAGTTATTACAAAGCATTAGCAGATATTAAATCGCAAGATGATTTAGACACAATTGAAACAGAGCTCAAAGACCAATTTGGCGAATTACCAGAGCCCGTTGTGAACCTTATGGGGCTTATGCTGATTCGCCGGCAATGTAAAAATTTAGGTGTTCGTGATATCAGCGCCGGTTTAAAAAATATTTCTCTGATATTCACAAATCAAACAAAGCTAAGCCCCGAAAAAGCGATTCAATTATCGATGCGCGAAAATAAAAAATATTCTCTGACGCCCGATCAACGATTAAATGTTCGAATGAATGTGATTACTTGGTCCAAGGTTTATGAAGAGCTAAATTATTTATTAAGCCTGGTTTAATTTTTTATCAGACCTGCTACGGTTCGATAACTTCGATGTCGGCAACTTTGGTTTTTCGATTTACCTTCAGGCGGGCTTTTTGGCCTGCTTTTAATTTAAAAACTCCATTTTTTGAAACTTTAAAGTCTTTACGTTTCGATTTTATATTTAATTTTGTAAATTTATTTGCGCGTCGTAATTTAATTTTAATCTCGCCTTTTTGCACGCCATATGTTTCCGTTTGAATATCTGATCCACTGGCTTCGGCGATGGCATCGTTTAAATCAACAGAATATTTTGTTCCAATCGCTGTTGTTTCACACAGCGGTGTTCCAATGTGTGAGCTGTCGTTTTGTGAATCTTCCGCGTCCGATTTTCGATGTTCGCCGCTGAGTTCCACGCGCCCAGCGCGAATATTCACCAAACTTTTTCCAGGCACTTCTGAAAAACTGTTAATTATCATTTCCGAGTTCGGGAAAATTTTATATTCCTGAGCTGTTGGCATAAAAAGCTTTAAGCTGACCGTTTGGTTTTTGCCGGTCGTAATTGTGTCGCCTGGTTTAATTGTTGTTCCTGCAATTAAATTAATTTGTTCACCCGTGCTTCGCTTCAGCTGCGCAGGTTTTATTTTTAGCTTTGGATCGTTCGAGTCGGTTATTTCGACCACCGTAAATGCTGATCCCAACGTTTTTAATGTCATTTCAATATTTTGCGGAGCTGTTATTGAATTTATGGGTTCGCAGCTGGGCGCGTCACCGGCAAGAACCGACTCCACAATAAAAAATAAAGCAAACCCAATTAAAAATTTTTTCATTCTTTAAAATTCCAGCTTTAATCCAACGCCGTAATTATTGCTTTTGAAATCAATGGGTTTTTTGCCGTATTGATTTTCCGTCACCACATCGGTTTCTGCGTAGCCTTGGTAAAAAATGTCTATAAACGTATTCTGTAGGCCCGACGAACTTAAACCGTTGGTGTGTGTATTTGGATCAATCGAATTTTCAAGCCAATTTAATTGCAACAGCAATCCCGCTTTGTAATTCATTGTCCACGGCGTTTTTACGGACTGCGAAATTAAATTATTTGATGAATCGTAGCTTTCTTCTTCCCATGTAATTTGGTGTATGCCGACCTGTCCATACGGAACAACCCAGGGCTCTGTGGTCAGATTATCAAATGCAAAACCAAGATTCAGCTTTGTGATATCGGCCTGCATATGATAAACATCCTGTGATTCGTTTGAAAAAATTGACTGGCCATAACTGGCTGATGCGCTGATTGAGCCCATAACAAAATTAAATTTTGCACCCAGCTCGCCACTGACCAGGGGCATTGCGCCCTCGCCAGAGAGTTGTTCAAAGTTTTTATTTTGAAATATGGATACATAATTATTTGGAGTAAACTTTTCATAGTTCACAGAAAATAAAATGCCGCATCTGCCGCGACGATCCCGGTAATTTTGCGATAGATCTGTTGGTTTTTCGACAACGATTTCGCCCTCAGAGACGGGGTCTGAATAATCTTGTGCAATACAAAAATGAGAAAATAAAAAAAGACTGGTGATAATTAAAAAATTATTCATTCCTTCATTGTATAAACTGTTTTTTTAAATTGAAAGTCTTGTTAAAAAAAAGACCAAAGTCTGTTGAACTTTGGTCTTGATGTTTGAATCCAAATATAACCAGATCGCATTAGTTTAAAAGCTGTAAACCTGCACGAGCTTTTTGAATATCATTTAATGTATTTTCAAAATCATCGTCATTCAGATTTTGTTTGGTCAGTTTTTGCTCGGCATCAGCGATTTGTTTTTTAGCTGTATCAACAACGACCTCATCTTTAGTTTGCATAAATTCAGCTAAAACATTCACGGCACCAGGAACAACTTCGCAGTAGCCCCAGCTGATCATTGCTTTTTGAGTACCGTCTTGGCCAGAAACTTTATATTTAATCAAACCCGTGCCCAATGTTGTAATCATCGGCGAATGGCCATCCATGATCGTCATTTCGCCAGAATACGCAGGGATCGTCACAGAAGTAATTTCTGTGTCAAAGACTGCTTTTCTTTCTGGAGTTAATAGATTTAATTTCATTTACGTTGCCTGTAATTTTTTAGCTTTATCAACGGCGTCTTCGATTGTTCCAACCAAGTAAAATGCTTGTTCAGGAAGTGAATCGTGTTTTCCGTCTAAAATTTCGCGGAAGCCTTTGATGGTGTCTTTGATGTCGACGTATTTACCTGTTAAGCCCGTGAACTGTTCAGCAACGAAAAATGGTTGCGATAAGAAACGCTGGATTTTACGAGAGCGGGTAACGACTAATTTATCGTCTTCTGATAATTCATCCATACCCAAAATCGCAATAATATCCTGAAGCTCTTTGTAGCGTTGTAATAAAATTTGAACATCACGTGCTGTTTTATAATGTAAATCACCAACAACTTGTGGGTCCAAAATACGTGACGTTGAAGTCAACGGATGAACTGCTGGGAAAATTCCAAGGGCGGCAATATCACGATCTAAATTTGTTGTTGCGTCCAAGTGTGTAAATGTTGTCGCAGGAGCTGGATCCGTATAGTCATCCGCAGGAACGTAAACAGCCTGAACAGATGTGATTGATCCTGATTTTGTGGAAGTAATGCGTTCCTGCATGACGCCCATTTCTGTTGCCAAAGTTGGTTGGTAACCAACGGCTGATGGAATACGACCAAGAAGGGCAGAAACTTCTGCGCCGGCTTGTGTAAATCGGAAAATATTATCAACGAAAAATAAAACGTCTTGTTTTTCGACGTCACGGAAATATTCCGCCATTGTTAAGCCCGTTAAGGCAACGCGCGCACGCGCTCCTGGCGGTTCATTCATTTGACCGAACACCAACGCAGTTTTTGCGATAACTCCAGAGTCTTTCATTTCATGCCACAAATCGTTACCTTCGCGAGTTCTTTCGCCAACACCAGCAAACACAGAAAAGCCACCGTGTTCAGTTGCAATATTACGAATTAATTCTTGAATTAAAACTGTTTTTCCAACGCCCGCACCGCCAAATAAACCAATTTTTCCACCTTTTACATACGGTGCTAAAAGGTCTACGACTTTAATTCCAGTCATCAACATTTCGGCCGAAGTAGCTTGGTCTTCAAATTTAGGTGCTGCTCTGTGAATTGGCCATTGTTCTTTTGAATCAACAGGTCCCATTTCATCAATGGGCTCGCCAATCACGTTCACAATTCGGCCCAGGGCTCCGCGGCCGACTGGTGCAGTGATCATATTGCCGGTGTCTTTGACTGAAGCGCCACGAACAAGACCTTCCGTAGAATCCATAGAAATTGTACGCACAACTCCGTCGCCCAAATGCTGCGCAACTTCAAGAACCAGATTGTACTCTGTTTCTGAAATAGATTTATTTGTCACGCGAAGCGCGGTGTAAATTGCGGGCATCGAGTTTGCGTCAAATTCAACGTCAACAACAGGTCCCAATATTTGTTTTACTTTTCCGTTAGCCATTTTATACCTCTTCAGTTTTTTTAAAAATTAATTATTTTAATGATTCAGCGCCGGAAACAATTTCAGTTAATTCCGTCGTAATTTTTTCTTGTCGTGCTTTGTTGTAATTTAAGGTCAGCTTGTTAATCATATCGCGGGCATTGTTCGATGAGTTTTCCATCGCCGTCATCCTTGCGCCGTGTTCAGACGCAACTGATTCACACATTGCGCGGTAAACCTGTAAATTAAAATTTTTCTTTAATAAATCTTCAATGATTACTTCTGGCGCTGGATCAAAAATCATATCCGCTGCGAATTTATGCCCGACGTTTTCGCCGCCGAACGAAGATCCTTCGATTTCAACAGGCAGCAGCGTTTCGCAGACAACTTTTTGTGAAATGGCTGATTTAAACTCATTATAAACCATGCGAATTTCATCAAACGTTCCAGCTTCAAAATATGAAATTAATTTTTCTGCAATTGATTTAGCCAAGCCATAAGAAATTTCTTTTTCAAGCTTAGTAAATGATTCGATGCCCTTGATATTCTTTCGCAAGAAAAAATCTGCTCCGCGCTTACCGATGAAAACGAAATCAATTTTTTCAAATGCATTTTTATTTTCAATGATATAGCGGTCTGCAAATTTATTAATGTTCGAATTAAATCCGCCGCAAAGTCCACGATCCGAAGTTAACACAACCAGCAAAACAGATTTTATGTTTTGTTTTTTTGTCATCAACGGGTGCGATACTTTTTGCGTCGCTGCGATGTCGGCAATAACTTGTTTTAAAGTCATTGCGTAGGGGCGCATATTCGTAATGTTGTTTTGCGCTTTACGCAGTTTCGCCGCAGAAACCAGCTTCATCGCTTTCGTGATTTGCTGAGTATTCTTTGTCGATTCAATTCGTAAACGTATGTCTTTTAAATTAGCCACGTTTTATTTTCCTATAGGCCTAAATTATTTAGAGGCCTGAAAAATCGATTTAAATTCAACCAAAGCCGCCGTTAATTCTTTTTTGGCCTCATCAGACACTTGTTTTTTGTCAGCAATTGTCGACAATAAGCTTGTGTACTTCTGTTTAACAAATTGAAGCATTTCTTTTTCGTAGCGATTCACGTCTGTTTCAGGAATTGAATCCGTATAACCATTTGTCGCCGCAAAAATCATAACAACTTGGTCTTCAACTTTTGCAGGTTGATATTGACCTTGTTTTAAAACTTCAACTAAGCGACGACCGCGAGCCAATTGCTGTTGCGACGCTTTATCTAAATCTGATGCAAAGGCTGCGAAGGCTTCTAAGGCACGGAACTGCGCAAGTTCTAATTTAATAGATCCTGCTACCTGTTTCATGGCCTTAATCTGTGCCGATCCACCAACGCGAGAAACTGATTTACCAATTGAAATTGCGGGACGAACGCCTTTGTAAAACAAATCAGATTCCAAGAAAATTTGTCCGTCTGTGATAGAAATCACATTCGTAGGAATATACGCTGAAATATCGCCAGCCTGAGTTTCAATAACCGGCAATGCAGTTAACGAACCCGAACCTTTGTCATCAGATAGCTTTGCAGCGCGCTCCAACAAGCGGCTGTGAATAAAGAAAACATCGCCTGGATAAGCTTCGCGGCCCGGGGGACGACGAAGCAATAATGACATTTGGCGGTAAGCTTGCGCTTGCTTTGTTAAGTCATCGTAAATAATTAATGCGTGTTTTCCGCTGTCACGGAAATATTCAGCCATTGCTGTTCCAGAGTACGCCGCTAAAAACTGCATTGGTGCAGGGTCTGCAGCGCCCGCAGAAATAACTGTTGTGTATTCCATTGCGCCTGATTGACGTAATTTTTCAACCACCAAAGAAACTGTCGATTGTTTTTGGCCAATTGCCACATAAAAACAATGAACGTTTTGGCCCTTTTGATTAATAATAGTATCGATACCGATTGCTGTTTTACCAGTTTGTCGGTCACCAATGATTAACTCACGCTGACCACGGCCAATTGGAACTAATGCGTCGATCGCTTTTAATCCCGTTTGCATAGGCTCGCTGACTGATTTTCTGTATACAATTCCGGGAGCTTTCATTTCAACAACACGACTGTGTGGTGTATTGATTGGGCCCTTGCCATCAATGGGCTCGCCCAATGCGTTGACTACGCGACCTAAAAGCGCTTCGCCAACTGGAACAGAAACGATTTTTTTTGTTCTCTTAACAACATCGCCTTCTTTAATTTGTCTGTCTTCGCCGAAAACAACAACACCAACTTGCGATGATTCTAAGTTTAATGCCATGCCCTGAACGCCTGAAGAAAATTCAACCATTTCCCCTGCCATCACATTTTCTAAACCATAAACCCTGGCAACTCCGTCACCCACAGAAAGCACGCTTCCCGTTTCTGCAACCTCAACATTTTTATTATACTTTGAAATCTGTTCCTTAAGAACTCGTCCGATTTCATCGGCCCTGATTTGTGCTTCCATGATTTATAGTCCCTTCTTCATAAGTTCGTCTTTTAATATTCGTAAATGAGCTTCGGCAGAATCATCAAGAGTCCAGCCGCCAACTTGGACCTTATATCCGGCGATTAATGTGGCGTCTTTTTCAAACGATAATTCAACTTTTTTGTTCAGCGCGGTCGACGCCGCGGCTTCGACTTGTTTTAAAAATTCCGGCGACACTTCGATCGCTGAAAATAATTTTCCTTTTGTAATTCCCGCTGCCGACAAAACCATTGCGGCAACTTCTTTTGAAATCTCTTGTAAAGCGCTGATTCGATTTTTTTCAACGAGAGTGCAGATAAAATTATAGGTCTCAACGGAACACTTTCCTTCGATTGCAGACTTTGCAACCGAAAGCTTGTTTTCAGTCGAATTAAATGGGTTTTTAAAAAACCCGACGATGTCAGATGTAAATGCTTTTGAAATTTCTGAAATCTGTGCTGCGCATTCGCCAGCAATTCCCTTTTCATAAGTCACATCGAAAAATGCTTTTGCGTACTTATCTATAACCATATCTTTCATGATTTAACCTGTCCTAAATCTGATATAAATCCTTTTTCAGATTCTTGTGTGATAGCCTGCGAAGACGATCGAACGCTCTCTTTTGCAGAGGCAATTGATTTTTCAATGATCTCGGCTCTAATTTCGTTTTTAGCCTTATAGACTTCGGCATTAATAATTAATGTAACGTCGTTTTTTAATTTCTCTGCCCGTGTTCCCGCGTCTTGAACCATTTGATTTTTAATTTTTTCAGCCTGAACGTGTGCGTTTTTCAAAGAATCTGCCTCAGAGCCTTCAAGCGTAGATAATTTGTTTTTAATATCTTTCAGCTCCGCTTCGGCTAATTTTAATGCTGCCGCAGTTTTTACTGATTGCTCGTTAAAACTGGCTTGGCGCTGTGCAAAAACAGCAATGATTGATTTTCTAACGAAATAAATAAGTGCGGCTAACAATATCCCCAAGTTCAGCGCTTGGATTCCAATTTTTCCGAAAGGAATTCCGCCATCTGCGCCCGCGTGCTCAGCGGCGCTTGCAAAAACTAAGCTTGATCCAAACAATACGAATATTGCGAAAATTATTTTCATTATAATCCACCTTCGAATTTCTGCTTAAGTTGTGTGGAAATTTCTGTGGCCAGTGTTTGAATTTGTGCTTGGGCAGATTTTTTTTGCTCTTCAATTTCTTGGCGCGCTGTCTGTGTATTTTTTTCTGCGACTGTTTTTGCCGCCGCCAGCACGTCGTTTGACATTTGTGTGGCCTCAGTTTTTTTAGCTTCAAAAATATTTTTTATTTTTTCATTTGTTTCACGGGCTTTGGATTGAAAAATCAGGTTTAGGTTTTTTGCCTCGTCAGCAGCGTCTTTGGCTACGGCATCGGCGCCCTTGGTTCTTTTGAGTCGCTCGTCGTAGGCCTTAAAAAATGGGCCATACACATATAGAGTTAAAAAGCCGATAGAAATGACGAATAAAAAAAATTGAATAAAAGCAGTTTTATTTGCGCCGAGCTGCAAAAGTATTTCCATGAAGTTGCCCTTCGAAAAATGAATAAGAATATTTCAGACACTTGAAATAACATTTTAATATTTTCGTGGTCAACACTTAGAATTAACAGTTGCCTTTTGGTTTAGTTTTTAGGCACAAATGATGCGCCCTCAAAAACAACACCTTCTTCAATTTTCAGGCTTGGCGTTGTTACGGTGCCACGAAATTTAGCTGGGGGGATCATGGTCACTTTTTTGTGCGCAACTATATTTCCCTCAAAGGTTCCCTTAAGCAAAACAATGCCCGCCTCAATTTCAGCTTTAACGTTGCCCGTTTCTGATATAATGAGCTCGTCTCTTGTAAAAATTTCGCCAACAAACTGGCCAGAAATTTTTGCCGCGCCGCTAAAAGACATTCTGCCCTCAAACGAGCAGCCCGTTTCAACAAGTGCTGCTATAATCAAATCCTCAGTCATGAGTTTATCTTTTCATAAATGGAATTCAACTGCTCGTCGCTATAAAAATGAATCGTTAAATCACCCTTGCCAGATTTGTAATTGATAAAGACCTTTGTTCCCAGCGTTTTCTGCAGCTGTTCCGCAAGCTCTTTAGCAAGCCGCTGCGATAGGTCTGTGTCGTTAGTTCCTGGGCCCATCGCGGCATTGCTCTGCGCACTGGCTCGTGCAGCTGGTCGCATCATCGCCTCAAGTGCGCGGACTGAAATATTTTTTTCGATGCATATCTTTGCTAATTTAATTTGTTCGGTTTTGTTTTCAGCCGCCAGCAGTGCTTTTGCGTGACCGACGCTGATTTTTTTTTCAGAAATCATGTCCTTGATTTCATTGGGCAAACCAATTAAGCGAATTGAGTTTGCGACTGTTGAACGCTCTTTTCCTACTTTTTCCGCGACCTGTGACTGAGAATATCCAAATTCTTGCATTAGCCGCTGGTAACTTTCGGCCTCTTCTACGGCATCAAGGTCTTCGCGCTGAATATTTTCAATCAGCGCCAGCTGCAATGCTTCGCGATCAGAATAATCTTTAATGATCGCCGATACCTCGTGAAGGCCAGCAATCTGCGCAGCTCTCCAGCGGCGCTCACCAGCGATGATTTCAAATCCGCCAGATGCGCGCTTACGCACAGTGATTGGCTGTAATATCCCGTTTTCACGAATTGATTGTGCAAGCTCTTCTAAAGATGTTTTTTCGAATTTTTTACGAGGTTGGTATATGCCTGGCACCAATTTATCGACCGCAATACTCCAGATTCGGCTTTGGTTATCCACCGGCGCCTGGGCCTGGACAGCCACCGCAGCCTGTTGTTGTGTTGTTAGCGCTGGCTCAGCGGCCGCACCCAACAACGAACCAAGACCGCGACCAAGACGTTTTTTGTTTGTGTTTTCTGTATTAATTTCCATATATTATAGCCCAATGTCTTTTGTTTTGTTTTGTTCTTTGGCCTGTGTGGCATTGCCCCTGGCAGCGATTTCTTTTCCAAGCTCTAGGTACATAAGTGCGCCAATCGAACGTGGATCATACCCAAATATAGATACGCCATGGCTCGGAGCTTCGCTTAATCGGACGTTGCGCGGGATAATCACAGAGAATACTTTGTCTTTAAAGTGCGTTTTAATTTCATCAACGACCTGGTGACTCAGGTTGTTTCTCTTGTCAAACATTGTCAGAAGTATTCCTTCGATATGTAAATTTGGATTTATGCTTTTTTTGACTAGGCCCGCGGTGTTCAAAAGCTGGCTCAATCCCTCAAGGGCATAATATTCACATTGCAATGGCACTAGAAAGCTATTTGCTGCAGCCAAAGAGTTCAGTGTCAATAGCCCCAGCGATGGTGGGCAGTCAATTAACACGTAGTCATACAGGTTTGATGCCGATGCTATCGCAGCCTTAAGGCGATATTCACGCTGTGGCATATCCACAAGCTCGATTTCAGCGCCCACGAGGTCTGGATTTGATGTTGCTATCCACAAATTCGGCTGGCTTGTCTGAAAAACAACTTCTTGCAATGTGCTTTCGCCGATTAATACATGATAGATATTCTTGTCTGCTGTTTCATGTTTTTTAATTCCAAGGCCGCTTGATGCGTTTCCCTGTGGATCCATATCAACAACTAATACTTTTTTACCCAACTGCGCCAAAGCAGACGACAAATTAACGGTTGTCGTGGTTTTGCCGACGCCGCCCTTTTGATTCGCTATACAAATTACTTTTGTCATTTATTCCCCTTAAACAAGTTGTGAACATAATGGCGATCAGATTTTTTTTATTCAACAAAATAGTTTCAGTTTTAACAAAAATAACCCGATGTTCTACGTGGAACATATGAAAAAAGCGACAATTACACTATTATTTATGCTTTTGGGCTCCTTAGCCCTGTTGTCATGCAATAAGCGCGATCCAAATCCCGAATTGTCGGACACAATTTATTTAGACCTGAAGAACGAACAAGAAATTGCTGAAAAAAATTTAGCCGCCGAAGAATCTCAATATGCCAAGGTCACTATTGAATTAGAAAAGGTTATTCCGCAGACGGGGCAAATCAAAAATGCTAAAAAACGAGTTTTCGAGTCTGGCAATAATATTGACGGCTACCGACAACAGCTTAAATATTTTCAAATCGCTGTCGAAATTAGAAAAAATGAGGCCAGATCGCGGTACTTGGAAAGCTTGGCTGCCGGAGGGAGGCCATGGCCAGATCAGGCAGAGATTGATGATTATCGCATACGTCTGAAGCTACAAAAAGAAAAGCTCGGCTGGGGCAAAAAACCAGAGCCCGGAAAAGGCAAGTCGGATACTAAAACTGTTCCACGTGGAACAACAGACGGCGAATCAGCCGCAGAACTATCAAAAAACAAATAGATTAATTAGGATATTTTATCGGCCCGAACTATATACATTTTGTGAGCCAGCGATGGTAAATCGTATTGCCCAATCAGCGTTGGTTGCCACACCGAACAAAGCTGCGACGGAACCTGCGAAACCTCTTGGCTCCACTCTTCGGACTTTAAATGAAACATCACTCCGCCAACAGAAACGGTTTTTCTCATGATCAACATAGCCCGCGGTAACGGCGCGAAACCACGCGCAACCGCCTGATGAACAGAGCCCTCGGGCAGCTTTTCGACGGCCAAATTTAAAACCGATGCGTTCACTAAGCCAAGCAGACTGATCGTGTGTTTTAAGAACTCACATTTGCGTTGGTCGGTATCGACAAGCGTAATTTTCAACGATGGATCGAGGGCGGAATACACCAAGCCAGGAAAACCATTACCGCTTCCTATGTCATATAAGATATTGTTTTTGTTTAATTTTTCAATAACAATTTCGGCCGAAAGCATTGCGTCAGCGAAGTGTACTGCGTCAGAAATAAATAATGATTTTGGTGAAACTAAATTGAGAATTTTATTAAATTTGCAGAGCTCAGCGTGGTATAACTTCAATCTTTTTCGTTGGTCGGAAGAGATGTGTTTAAACCAATTGTCGATTCGCCATTGGATCACGGGCGCCGAAACAGAGTCTGCGGTTTCCGAATTAGGTTGTTGGAGTTTTGTGTTTTTCAAAATTTAAATCCCGTACGTTTTTATTATAGCCCTTTAAGTATACCATAATTGCTTGGATCGCCGAAGGATTTACTCCGCTGATGCGCGCAGCCTGTCCCAAAGTACGCGGCTTAACTAAACTGAGCTTATCAATTTCTTCATTCGATAGGCCTTTGATCAAGGGATATTGCGTCGTTTCGGGAATTTCAGAATTTTCCATTTTTTTACTTTGTTCAATAATTTCGTATTGGCGCTTAATATAGCCTGAATACTTAACCTGGATTTCAACAGCCTCGGTCACGGTTTCATCATCAATATATTCAAGCCCAACTGACCTTAAGTTTGAAAAACAAATTTCGGGGCGGCGCAAAAATTCTTCGGCTGTCGCGGGCTTAAGTAACGCCGTGCTACCCATGGAAACAATCATCTCATTAACTTCTGACTTTGGATAAATAATTTTTTGTCTTAGGCTTGCGTGCAGATTTTCTCGATTTTCACGGATAACACGCAGGCGGTCCAATTGCTTTTCGGGAACAATTCCTAAGGCTCTCGATATTTCAGACAAACGGTCAATTGTATTGTCTTCGCGAAGAACCAATCGGTGTTCGGCGCGTGATGTAAACATGCGATAGGGTTCGCGCGTGCCCTTTGTCACAAGGTCGTCAATCAACACCCCGGCATAAGCCTGGTCACGACCTAAGATAAATTCTGGGCGCTCTAAAACGCTATGTGCGGCATTAACGCCAGCAATAAAGCCTTGAGCTGCCGCCTCTTCGTAGCCACTGGTTCCGTTGATTTGCCCAGCCAAAAATAAATTTTTGATTGGACGCGTTTCAAGTCGGTGATGAATTTGAGTGGGCTCAATGAAATCATATTCGACGGCATAGCCGTAACGAACAACTTTAACATTTTCAAGCCCAGGAATTGTTTTTAAAAATTGATCTTGAACATTCTGAGGAAGAGACGTTGATATGCCCTGCAAGTAAATCAAATCGCTCGTCAAACCCTCGGGCTCAAGAAATGTCTGATGCGCAACTTTATCCGCGAACCGAGTGATTTTATCTTCGATACTCGGGCAATACCTGGGGCCCGCGCCTTCAATCACACCGCAATACATTGGAGACTTATCAAGATTAGCTCGTATAATATCGTGCGTTTTTTCAGAAGTGTACGATAGGTAGCATAAAATTTGCGGCAAATAAAATTTACGCTCTGATGTAAAGCTGAATGGATAGAATTTTTCATCTCCGCCCTGCGGCGTAGTTTTGCTCCAGTCAATACTGTCCTTGTGCAGGCGCGCGGGGGTTCCAGTTTTTAACCTGCGAACGACAAAGCCCTCATCAGCCAGCTGATCTGAAATCCCAACACTCGCGGCATCACCAACGCGACCACCGGCCGTTTGCTCAAGCCCTACATGCATAACGCCATTCATGAATGTACCAGTTGTTATGATGACCTTTTTTGAAAAAATTTCTGAACCGTCATGCAGTACGACGCCCAAACATTCTTTGTTGATTAAAATTAATTTTTTAACCTCGCCCTGAATCACAGAAAGATTTTTTTGATTTTCAATGGCGGATTTTTGAAAATCAGAATACAGGTGTTTATCGTTTTGTGTTCGCGTTCCTCGAACAGCCGGACCCTTGCTTGAATTTAATCTTTTAAACTGAATACAGGTGACGTCCGCGGCCCGCCCCATTTGTCCGCCAAGGACATCTATTTCTCGAACCATATGTCCCTTGGCGAGCCCTCCAATTGATGGGTTGCATGACATATATCCAATGCGATCTAAATTTGTCGTGATCAAAAGCGTGTTTACGCCAAGGCGCGAAGAAGCCAAACAAGCTTCAATTCCCGCATGTCCAGCTCCAACAACAATAACATCAATGTTTAATTTTAACATGCACGTAGCCCTTGGTTATTTCCCAAGACAGAATTCTTTAAATATGCGGTCCATAATTTGATCATCAAAGCTGTGCCCCAATATTTTTTGAATCGATAACAGCGCGCTCTTTAATGTTTGAGCAACAAATTCTGAGCCTGTCATTTGTTCAAGTTCGCAAATAACCTGCCTAATAGCCCGCGCTGCGCTTTCAGACATTTCAAATTGTCTGGCGCTTGATATGATCGATTCATTTAAAAAATCTAAATTTTTAAATTCCTGAGTAGCTCGTAGTAATAGTTGATTTCTGCATGCAGGATCAAGCGCTGATACGAAAAGAATGCTTTTTTCGTCTGTGGCACCAATGGTTGGCGCATAGCCTTGTAATTTTTTTGCAGTCACCTGGGCCAAGTCGGATTGGGCCGCAGAATCAACACAGTCTGATTTGTTGGCAACGAATAGAATTTTTTGATTTGAAAGTGTCCGGATTAGGCCTTCGTCTTTAGGTGTTAGCCCGACAGACGCTTCAAAAACATAAATCGACAGGTCAGCCGAGGCTGACTCGAGCAAACTTTTTTCGACTCCAATTTTTTCAACGATATCATTCGTTTCGCGAATTCCCGCCGTATCACTAACGATAAACTTCAATCCGTTAAAAATCGTTGCAGACTCAATAACATCACGCGTGGTTCCAGCAACACTGGTGACGATGGCTTTGTCTTTTTCAACAACCTGATTCATCAGGCTTGATTTGCCGACGTTTGGCAAACCCATAAAAACAATTTTTAAACCATCTTTTAAAATTTTACCCGATTGATATCCAGCAACCATTTTTTCAATTTGATCAAGAATCGTTTTAATTTTTTCAATTAAAATTCGGCCATCAACAACATCCAGACCTTCTGTTGAAAAATCAATCGAAGCCTCGATGTGCGCTAAACACCAGGTTAGTTCAGATTCAATATTTAAAAATTGTTTTGATGTTTGTCCCTCAAGCTGACGCAGCGAAACCTTGAGCGAGCTGTCAGATTGCGCGCCGATAACAGACAAAACGGCTTCGGCTTGTACCAAATCAATTTTGTCATTCATAAATGCACGGTAAGTAAATTCGCCCGGAACGGCAGATCTTGCGCCCAGCTGATAAAGCCTATTTAATATTTTTTCAACGATCAGCGGGTTGCCATGGCAACTCATTTCGACGGACGATTCTCCCGTGTACGATTTTTGATTTGCGAAATATGTAACCAAAACTTCGTCAATATTTTCAGATAAATTATTTTTGAATTTTGTTAAATAGGCCCGGTGTGATTCTATTTTTTTTGCACTTAAACCTGGACACGCCGCTAAAGTAATCTCAAGCGCGCGTGGCCCACTGATGCGAACGACCGAAATCGCGCCAGAGCCCGCAGCTGTGGCCAAGGCGCAGATCGTTTGTTCGTCTTTATTTGTGGCATCCATTAAATTTTATTTTAATTTTCTTCAGGATTTACTTCAGACTGCTCTGTCGCTTGATTTTTTGTAGGGAAAATTTTAATTTTTTTATACAGTCCATCGCCCAAAGATCGGCTCTTCACGCGACCGTCAAGCGCCAAATACTGGTGAACAACCTTGCGTTCACGCGGCGGAAGGGCTCTGTAATAAACTGATTTCCCGTTTTCTAGAGCTAAATTTTTCAAATGTTCTGCGCGCTCGATCAAAGCCGCTTCGGACTGCTCGCGAAAACCACCGCAATCAACAATCACATTCGTTTGAATATCCGTGAAATTGTGTTGAGTTACGCGCTTGATAATTAACTGAATTGCGTCAAGCAATTGGCCCTTAAAATCAATGAGCAACGCTTCGTCGCCGCCAGAAAAATCAATTTTGATTTCAGTGATTTCGTCTTTTTTAACAATATCTAAATTGTATGACAAATCAAAGCCGCCCTTTTCAAGTATTCCTGTAATTGTTTCTTCAACAACAGAGTCTAGGTCAGATTTTTTTCCACCAAAAATTTTACTAAATAATCCCATGATTTCCCCCAACGGCTTACGCAGGCTTTAAAGCTGCAGTTTTTGTTTGTTTTAATAAAAAATACTGTTGAACAACGCCAAAAAGGGCGCTGATAAAATTATAAAGCGTCAAACCGCTTGGCAATGTGATCATGAACAAAGAAAAAATAATCGGCATGAACGCCAAAATTTTTGCCTGCATAGGATCCATTGTTGAGGGCGTTAACTTCTGCTGTAGGTACATTGTTATACCCATAAGTATTGGTAAAATAAAATAAGTGTCATGGCTGCTTAAATCTGTGATCCAGCCGAAAAATGGCTGTTGGTACAACTCAACGCTCGAACTGATCGCCTTCCACAACGCAAAGAAAATTGGAATTTGTAATAACATTGGCAAACAACCGCTGATTGGATTTGCTTTTTGTTCTTTCATTAATGCCATAGTTTCTTTATTTAATCGCATGGGATCATTTTTAAATTTTTCACGAACCGCGTCCATTTGCGGTTTTATTTTCTGCATAGCTTGGGCTGATCTGAAAGAAATAACATTGAATGGCAATAAAATTGCGCGAACGATGATTGTCATTCCAATGATCGCCAAGCCCCAGTTGCCAAGCAAATCGTGCATAAGCTTCAATAACGTTAAAAGTGGTTTTGAAATGAATCCGAACATGCCGTAGTTTAAAAGCTCTTCAAATTTTTTATCAATTGCTACAAGTGTTTCGGTTTTTTTAGCACCAATATAAAACGTTTGATTTATTTTTGTTGATGTCACATTTTTTAAGTCATAATCAATCATCAGCGCAGCGTTTTCGCCTTCAACTTTTTTTGTTACAGCAGGTAAAAAATCTGATTTATTTAAAAATGCCGCCGCAAAGTATTGGGTTGTTATTCCAGCCATTTCAACGCCTGCAGCTGTTTTTAATATCCCTTCGCCAGATCTGATTGCAGATATTGATTCAGACTGCGTTTTTCCGTCGACTATGAAAACGAAGTCCTGATTTTCGAATGAGGGCATTAAAAAATTCGAGCTTTGGGGCGTTTCTTTTTTTTGTTCTATTTTTATTTGCAACGCTTCGATGCCGGGCTCAAAATTAATTTCTGATTGAATCGCTTTTGTGTCTGAATTATAAATCAAGGTGCGCGTAATTTTTTTGCCGTCAACCATGCCTTCGCCAAAAAACTCTGTGTCAGATTTTTTAACTAAATTAAACTGAACCGGTTGATTTTTATAATAAACAGCAAACAACGGAGTCGCTGATTCATATTTAATAAAATTCCCAGAACGATCTTTATAATCTTTAACGGTAAATTGACCGAAACCCAGGCCGCTTGAAGAAACTGAAAATGAAACATGTTCGTTTTCATAAGCAATTTGTGCCGCGGCCGCGGTTGGCTGCGCAGCCGGTTGGGCGGCCTGCGTTGTTTTTTCTTGCGCTTCAGTGGTGGCTACGGGAGCCGCGACTTCGGCAGTTTTAATTTTTTGCGGGGGATATTTTTGATTCATGTAATACTGCCAGCCCCACAGCGATAAAAATGTGATCGCCAGGGCAGCTAAAAATCGCGGATTTCCAAACGGAGATTCTGTTTCTTTATTCATTAAATGCCTTTCGAGCCAAGTGGCACGGGATCGTAATAATTTTTATTTTTAGAAAATGGGTGGCACGAGCCCAGTCGTCTGGACGTCATTATGAACGCGGTCAAAAATCCAAAATTTTCAAAGCTTTCGATCGCATAATTTGAACAGCTTGGGTAATATTTGCAGCGACCGCCAAAATAGGGGCTTAAAACCAGTTGATAAAATCGTATAAAAAAAATAGAGGCTTTAAATGTTTTCAAGGATTTCTTTAAATTTTTTAAATTCCAAGTTTTTGTAAAAATTATCTGGTTGCGGTCTGAATATGCAGACGCTTTT
Organism: Pseudobdellovibrionaceae bacterium; assembly: GCA_031428135.1. GTDB lineage: Bacteria > Bdellovibrionota > Bdellovibrionia > Bdellovibrionales > Bdellovibrionaceae > Pseudobdellovibrio. The sequence goes on from JANPOT010000008.1 coordinate 52,549, forward strand.
CTTGGAGATAAGTTTTTTTGGCCACAAACCTGATCGCACACAGTGACGCACCCATCTTTTAAGTTTATTCCTAACAACAGCAGGGCCGACCTTTCGAGAAACTGTTGTTCCGAAATAGGTCAGGCCGTCTTCAGACTCGGCAGTGATAACAACCAGCCATTTAACAGGGCGAAGTTTTTGACCACTTTGACTGAGCGCTAAAAATTCTGACGACCTTTTGAGAGGAAGAATCTGGTTTATTTTCCTGTTGCTTTGGCTGCTAAGTTTTTACGACCTTTTGCTCTGCGTTTAGACAAAACTTTGCGGCCGCCTGGTGTTTTCATTCGCGCTCTGAAGCCACATGTTTTAGCTCTGCGGCGCTTACTTGGTTGGTACGTTCTTTTGCTCATAATATCTCCTTAGCAGGGACCATTTACGGATCAGTTTAAAATTAAATTTATTATCGTGTTGCAATTAATCTACGCATGCGTTTATTAAGAGAAAACAATATAAAGCACATTGCGGCATTACGGTCAACTGTTGAAAACTCTGATCTAGGTTGTTATGACCAAACAAAATTCCTGAGGGGGGATTCGTGCAAATAGATTCATCATCTTTTACTGATACAGATTGGTCGCAAATAAAATCATCTATGAAAACGAAGTTTGGATCAAACAGGCTGTTTGAAACTTACCTAGACCCTATTGATTTGATTGGTTTCGAAAAAACTGCAACAGGTCTGGCTTTGACCCTGGGTGTGCCAAATCGATTTTTCTTATATTATGTTAATGAAAACTTAAAAGAGCAAATCCACACAGAGCTCAAGACTATATATAGTTCTGATATTGAAGTTCATTTTGTGATCACAGAAAAAGTAACTCAAGATTATAACACGTCATTACAAGATGTTTTACAAAATGCAGATCAACTTTTTCAAGCTGCTGTGCAGCCCTTGCGCCCACAGATTAATATTGATGGGCATTTGGCGAATGAAAATATGAATAGTCATTTAACTTTTTCAACGTTTGTCGTTGGTAAAAATTCTGAATTTGCCCACGCAGCGACTTATAATGTGGCCCAAAATCCTGGTGAACAAGATTATAATCCACTGTTCATTTATGGACCTTCGGGAATGGGAAAAACACATTTATTAAATGCGGCCGGAAACCATATTCGTGAAAAATTTCCGCATTTGCGCATTACTTATATCAGTGCAGAACGATTTCTGAACGAATGCATATCAGCGATGCGTAGGCATGAAATGGATAAATTTCGCCAAAAATATCGTGAAAACTCTGATGTTTTAGTTGTTGATGACGTACAGTACATTGGCCGCGGCGAGGCTGTTCAGGAAGAATTTTTTCATATGATTAATTCATTTATTGAAAAGAAAAAGCAAATTATTTTAGCGAGTGACCGACAGCCGAAAGACATCGGTCTTGAAGACCGGTCTCGAACACGTTTAGAGCGTGGTTTAAGTGTGGATATCCAAATGCCAGATTTAGAAACTCGAATAGCCATTTTAAGGTATAAATCAGAAAAGTCGCAGGTCCGAATACCGGAAGATGCCATTCATTACATCGCGCGAATTTCTAAAAAATCAATTCGTGAGCTGGAAGGAAATTTAAAAAAAATAAAAATGTTTTCTGAGCTTCAAGGTTTATCAATTAATTTAGAACTTTCAAAAAAAGTTTTAGCCCATCATGAAAACACTGTAACGATTACCATCGAAGAAATACAAAAAGTTGTTTCTGAGTATTATAAAATAAGAATTTTAGATTTAAAATCATCCAGCCGCGCAAAGCCTATTGTGGTACCACGACAAATTGCGATGTATTTAATCAAAAAGTTTTTAGATAAATCACTGGTCGATATTGGTGCAGCTTTCGGCGGGCGTGATCACACAACGGTCATAAATTCTTTAGAAAAAGTCGAGAGTACACAGGCTAAAGATGCTCAATATAAGAATGATATCGATGACTTAATAACTAAAATCCACAATATCACAGGTGTGTAATTGTGGATTGTGGATAACTGTGTCGGTAACTGTTTTATAATTTTGTGGATTGTAGTTTTGCACAAAATTACGAATTTTGAGCGATGTTATCAAGTTGAGTTATCCACAGATAAAAGGTATAAGAATCAATAATTTAAAGAGTTGTACTCAGTATCAACGCCCCTACTACGACTACTATATATTTATATATATAATAATAGTAATAAAGGTGTCTCCATTTTAGTAAAAAGGTTGTTGTTATGAAAATAGAAATACAAAAAAAAGATTTGTTAAATTTAATTGCAAGAACGCAAAACATTGTAGAAAAAAGAAATACAATGCCAGTTCTTGTTAACGTTTTACTAGAAGCCTCTGAGAGCTCACTGAAGGCCTACGCAACAGACTTAGAGGTCAGCTTAACAGATTCATGCCCGGCACAAATAAAAGAGCCAGGAAAGGTCGCTGTCAGCGCAAAGAGCCTTTTTGAAATTACCAAAGAATTGTTTGATGGACCAGCCCAACTGATAAAAAAAGAAAACAACTGGCTAGAAATAAAGCAGGGAAAATTTTTATCTAAAATTGTCGGTGTTCCTTTTGAAGAGTATCCTGTTTTCCCAACTTACAATTCAGAAAATTTTTCTAAAATAGATGCCACTGAATTTAAACAAATGATCGATAAAACAATTTATAGCGTTTCAAATGATGAAACCAGATATCATTTGAACGGTGTCTATTTTGAATCCGTAGATAAAAATAATATCACGATGGTGGCAACCGATGGCCATAGATTAAGTTTAATTAAAAAGTCATTCACAACACTCACATTTAATGAAAAAATCGGCGTTATCATACCTAAAAAAGGTTTATTTGAAATTAAAAAATTAATTGAATCTTCTGTCAGCGATGTTTATTTAGCAGTCGAAGGGTCACAATTTATTTTAAAATCTGGATCGTGTATTTTAATGATACGTTTAATTGAAGGAAAGTACCCGAATTATCAACAGTTTATTCCACAAAAATTAAATCACAAAGCAGTGATATCGCGCGAACATATTTTATCATCATTAAAACGTGTTTCGTTATTTGCAAACCAGAAATCAAAAGCAATTTTAATGTCATTCACCATTGATAAATTAGAAATTACATCAAATAACCCAGAGCTCGGCGATGCTAAAGAAGAAATTGATATTGATTACAAAGGTCCAGACATTAAAATTGGATTTAACGCCAGATATATCGAAGATGTTTTGAAAAATATTGAACAAGATAAAGTTCAAATCGAATTAAATGATCAGGTTTCACCAGGAGTCGTTAAAGCGCACGGTAAAGATAATTACATCAATGTTGTAATGCCAATGCGTATTTGATGAAATTATCTTCTTTATTTTTAAAAAATTATAGAAATATCGAAGAATGTTCATTAGATCTTTCAAATCGATTAAATATTTTTATTGGTGATAACGGCCAAGGAAAAACAAATTTTTTAGAATCCGTTCATTTACTTTTGCACGGTGACTCATTCAGATATGGTACAAACAGCACATTAATTCGTTTTGGACAGACTCAGTCAGTTTTAAACACCTTTATCCACAATAATGACCTGGATTATAAAATCCAGATGTTAATATCAGAATCTAAAAAAGAAATTTTATTAAATGGTAAACGTACAACTCAATTAGAAAAATATTTACCTGCAGCCGTTTTATTTTCACCAGAAAGCTTAAGTATTATTAAAGAAAGTTCAGATGAGCGACGTCAACTAATTGATGACGTTATTTGCAGTATTTATAAAAATGGTGCAAACATCATTTCAGATTTTAAAAAAGCACTTCGCACAAGAAATAAAATTTTGAAAGATTACCGCGACGAAAAAGTATCAAGGGAAATGACGTTGCAGACTCTCGAAAGCATTAATCCAAGTTATTTTAAATTAGCAACAGAACTCACTTGCTTAAGAATAAATTCACTGAATGAAATAAAAAATGACGTAGAAATTTATTTAAAAAAAATAGATCAAAAAAATGCAGCAGAATTTAATTTTGAATATATTATTTCAGATCAAAAAATAACTGAAAACAGCCTAGAATTCATTCATAATATTTTATCTAAAAGATCCCAAGAATTGGCGCCTGCGGAGCTTTCAAGTGGTATCACTTTAGTGGGCCCACAGAAGCACGATGTCATTTTTCTATATAACCGAAATGACTCGCGATTTTACTGTTCTCAGGGACAACAAAGATCCATCATATTAGCTTTTAAAATGGCTCAGATCGTGTATCATCAAAAGGTCCACGGATTATATCCGATTTTGCTTTTAGATGATGTGTTGTCAGAGCTCGACCAAGTTAAGCAGGCAGCATTAATTTTAACACTGAATGAAATTCAAACACAGACGTTTTTAACAACGACTGATGTTGAAGTGTTAAAAAAATTAAACATGGAACAAAGCCAAATCTTTAAAGTCCGCGAAGGAAAAATTTGCGAATAAAATTTTAAAAGACGAAAAAGGAAGTTCACATGTCTGATACAAATTCAATGAATACAAACGTTGATGTAACGGTTGATTATGGTGCTGATTCGATTCAGGTTTTAGAAGGCTTAGAGGCCGTTAGAAAACGTCCAGGAATGTACATTGGTGACACGACAATTCGTGGCTACCATCATTTGGTTTACGAAATTGTAGATAACGCCGTCGATGAACATTTGGCAGGATATTGTAAAAACATTTACATCACAATTACAGCAGACGGATCATTACGTGTTGATGATAATGGTCGCGGCGTACCCGTTGGGCCCCACAGATCCGGCAAAGACGCGATGGAAGTCGTTTACACAGTTTTGCACGCAGGTGGAAAATTTGAAGGAAGCGCTTACAAAGTTTCTGGAGGATTGCACGGCGTAGGAGCCTCTGTTACGAATGCGTTATCATCGCGTTGCCAGGTTGAATCACATAAAAACGGAACACTCCATCGTCAAGTTTACATGAAGGGTGACCCACAAGGTCCCGTTGAAAAAATTGGTCCCACCGATCGATCTGGTACAATTGTTACATTTAAACCAGATCTTGAAATTTTCAAAGAAGAAGGCATGGCTTTCGATTTTAATACATTATCAACACGCTTTCGCGAAACGGCATTTTTAAATGCTGGATTACACATTTGTTTATCAGATGAACGCAATGGCAAAAAAGTCGATTTTCAATATACAAAAGGTATTGCAGAATTCGTTGCATATTTAAATGAATCAAAAAAACCAATTCATTCTGACGTTGTTTATTTTAAAGGTGAACGCGATCAGGTTGAGGTCGAAATTGCAATGCAGTGGAATGATTCATATTCTGAATCAATTTATTGTTATGCAAATAATATCAATACACATGAAGGCGGCACACATTTAATTGGTTTCCGCGGAGCACTGACCAGGTCAACAAACACGTATGCTGCACAAAAAAACTTATTAAAAGATTTTAAAGAATCACTTGAAGGCGAAGATATCCGCGAAGGATTGGCCGCAATTATTTCAGTTAAAGTCCGCGAACCTTTGTTTGAAGGCCAAACAAAAACAAAACTGGGCAATGCCGAAGTTAAAGGTATCGTTGAATCATTAGTGAATGATAAATTATCTGATTGGTTTGATAGAAACCCGAATCCAGCAAAAACAATTATTACAAAATGTGTTGAATCTGCACGCGCCCGTGACGCCGCTCGAAAAGCACGTGATTTAACACGAAGAAAAACAGCACTTGATAGTGGTTCGTTGCCAGGAAAAATGGCCGATTGCCAAGAACGTGACCCGGCAAAATGTGAACTGTATTTGGTCGAGGGAGACTCAGCCGGCGGATCAGCAAAAATGGCCAGAGACCGAAAGGTTCAAGCCATTTTACCGCTGAAAGGTAAAATTTTAAACGTTGAAAAAGCACGTTTTGATAAAATGTTATCGAATGACGAGATCCGAATGATGATTTCGGCATTAGGTACCGGTATTGGTGTAGAAAATGTCAGCGCAGACAAGGTTCGCTATCATAAAATTATTATTATGACCGATGCCGACGTCGATGGATCACACATCAGAACTTTATTGTTGACGTTCTTTTATCGTCAAATGCCGGTCGTATTAGAAAAGGGCTATATTTATATTGCACAGCCGCCGTTATACCGCGCCAAAAAGGGCCAATCAGAAACATATTTGAAAGACGAATCTGCGTTAACCGAATATTTATTAAGCTCAGGCTTAGACAGCTTTGAAATTAAAAATAAAAAAGTCGAAACTGCAGATATGCGACAATTTATTTTAAATATCCAGCGGTTCCATACGATTTTAAAAGTTTCTTCACGAAAATATGACACTGAAGTTCTGTATTATCTGATCAGCAAGGTTTCAGACCTTGAAACTGTTTTAAAAGACGAAACAAAATTAAAATCTATGTTGGCGGACCTTAAGGCATGTATATTTTCACAACCCACATTAGGGATTACTGAAATTGAATTTGCTGTCACAAATGAAAATGGAAAAATTGAAGCCACAGTCAACACGACACGCTACGCAGACAGAAAAATCACAACATTAAATTCAGACATATTAAATGCATCTGAAATTATTGAAATCAGATCTGTTTGGAAATCAATGCAATCGATTTCGCTGTTACCATTAACGACTGTTCGAAATGGCCAGGAAACTTCGTTTGAAAATTATTTAGAATTTTACACGCAAACGATGGAAAACACGAAAAAGGGCATTTATATTCAGCGATACAAGGGTCTGGGCGAAATGAATCCCGATCAATTGTGGGACACAACTTTAAATCCATTAAATCGTCATTTATTGCGCGTAACAATTGACGATGCTGTTGCCGCCGATGAAACGTTCAGCGTTTTAATGGGCGAACAGGTCGAGCCACGCAGAAAATTTATTCAAGACAACGCGCTTTCGGTTCGCGCGCTGGACGTATAAATTTAAAATTGGACGCAGAATTTAATAATTAATTTTTAAGAAATAATTTAGGTGATATATGAGTTTTGAAAATAATGAAAAAGGCGTAACAAACATCGACATCAACAAAGAAATGCGCGAAGCGTATTTGCAATATTCGATGTCTGTCATCGTGGGCCGCGCATTACCAGACGTCCGCGACGGATTAAAGCCAGTTCACAGACGCGTTTTATTTGCACAGCATGAATTATCTAACACACACGATAAACCGTATAAAAAATCGGCCCGTGTTGTCGGTGATGTGATCGGTAAATACCATCCGCACGGCGACAGTGCTGTTTATGAAACAATGGTCCGAATGGCGCAGGATTTTTCGCTACGATATCCATTGATTGATGGTCAGGGAAATTTCGGTTCGATCGACGGCGATTCGGCCGCAGCGTCACGTTATACTGAAGTCCGCATGACAAGGCTTGCTGAAGAATTACTGGCAGATATTGAAAAAGAAACCGTTCCGTTTGGCCCAAACTACGATGACTCGCTGGAAATCCCATTGGTATTACCAGCAAAATTTCCCAATTTATTAGTCAACGGTTCATCTGGAATCGCCGTGGGTATGGCGACAAACATTCCTCCACACAATTTGGGCGAAGTGATTGATGGCACAATTCATTTAATGAATAATCCGGATTGTTCAATCGATGATTTAATTGAACGTATTCCAGGGCCAGATTTTCCGACAGCAGGACAAATCGCAGGACGATCAGGCATATTACAGGCTTATAAAAAAGGCCGCGGAATTTTAACAATCAAAGCCCGCGTTGAAATTGAAACTAAAAAAGATCACGAAGAAATAATTATCACAGAGCTTCCGTACCAGGTTAACAAAGCAAAACTTATTGAAACGATCGCAGATTTAGTTAAAGAAAAAACTGTCGAAGGAATTTCTGACATCCGTGATGAATCATCACGCGAAGGCATGCGCGCCGTTATTATTTTAAAGCGCGGCGAAAACGCATCGGTCATTTTAAATCGCCTTTATAAACACACACAATTACAAGTCAGTTTTGGTATTATTATGTTGGCGCTGGATGCAAAAAGTCAGCCCGTCGTATTTGACCTTAAAAAAATGTTGGAAGCCTTTGTAGATCACAGACGCGACGTTGTTACAAAGCGTTGTATTTTTGAACTTAAAAAAGCACAAGAACGCGCTCATATTTTAGAAGGCTTAAAAAAAGCGTTAGATCAAATTGACGCCGTTATTGCTACGATTAAGGCTTCTAAAGAAGCTGCAAGTGCTCGCGAAGCATTAATAGCAAAATTTGCATTCAGTGAACGCCAAGCGATCGCAATTTTAGAAATGCGTTTGCAACGCTTAACAGGTTTAGAAATCCAAAAAATCGTCGATGAATTAAATGAATTAACAAAACAAATTGAATGGCTTCGTTTTGTTTTGGCCGATGTTAAAGAAATTTATAAAATTATTGTCACAGAACTTGAAGACATTAAAAAACGATATTCAAATCCGCGCCGCACTGAAATTACCGGCGACACAACCGATATTGAAGACGAAGATCTGATCGCTGATGAACCAATGGTCGTGACCGTTACAAATACGGGCTACATCAAACGTATGTCGACCGAAGAGTATCGCGTTCAAAAACGTGGCGGCAAAGGCCTTAAGGGTATGGAAACGCGCGAAGAAGATTACGTTACAGATTTATTTACAGCTTCAACAAAAACGATGTTGTTGGTTTTAACCGACAAGGGCAAAGTTCACTGGTGCAAAGTTCACAAGTTACCACTAGGCAGCCGAACATCAAAAGGCAAAGCTATTGCGAATGTTGTTCAATTAGCGGCGGACGAAAAAGTTCGCGCAATTTTACCAGTGAATGAATTTTCTGAAAACAAATACGTTGTTATGTTGACCGAAAAAGGAATTATTAAAAAAACTTCGCTGGACGCATTTTCAAATCCACGCCAAGCAGGCATTATTGCATTAACGACAGATCTGGACGATCAAGTTGTAGCTGCAAAAATCTCCGATGGAACTTGCGATGTATTTATCGCAACCAAAGAAGGTATGTCGATCCGCTTTAACGAAGACGATGTGCGCGGCATGGGCCGGTCCGCTCGTGGAGTTAAAGGAATAACGCTTTCAAAAGAAGACAGCGTTATCGGTATGTTAATTTTAGAAAAAAATACGACAGACACAATTTTAATGGTTACAGCCAAGGGTTACGGAAAGCGTTCCGAAACTGGCGAATACCGCGTACAAAGTCGCGGCGGAGTCGGAATTATTACTCAGAAAACAACCGACAAGGTAGGAAATGTTGTTGGCACAACACGCGTAAAGCCATCGCAGGAATTAATTTTATCAACAGATCAGGGTCAAGTTATCCGAATGAAAATTTCAGATATTTCAGTCTTGGGCCGAAACACGCAGGGTGTGCGCTTAATTAACCTGGATGAAAAACAAGAATTCGTAACAAGCCTTGCTGTAGTTGATGATGAAGAAAAAGCCGGCGAAATCATCAGCGAGGGCGTCCATTAAAAAATGATTTTTAAGAATTTTTTAACGGCGCTTGTTATTTTGCCAGTAGCATTTATTTTTTCATGTCAGTCAAGATCTGAAAAACTATATTCTGCTGCCTACGAAAAAATTAATCAAAATGAATTCAAAGACGCCGTCGAGCTTTTAGAATCTTCGGCGGAGCTAGAAAAAAATAATATTCAAAAAACAAAAGCCTTGTTCGAAGCCGCAAGGCTTTTGCGTTTTGAGATTCACGATTACGAAAAAGCCCTGAGTATTCTTAGAGTTATTGTTTTGCAATCAGAAGATTCGAAAATGAGAATTCTGTCAGAGGAAGCCATTGCGGAAATTTATTTTGATCATTTACAAAATTACAATGAAGCACTGAATGAATTTTTAATTTTAGAGCCCCTGCTGAAAGATCCAAATAAAAAAGAAGCTGTTCGTTTCAAAATCGCACAATGCTTGCGCCTGACTGGCAGCAATCAGGCTGCCCTGGATTATATCGACATCAGCCTTAAAAATAAACCAGATGACCCACTGCAATTTTTTAAGTTGAGTGCACAAATATTGCAAAACCAAAAAAAATACGACGAGGCATTGCGAGTTTACGAACAAATTTTAGAAAAAAATCCAACCTATTTTTGGGCCGAAAATTTATTTACGGCCGTCAGCGCCATTCATGAAGAAAAAAAAGACTATAAATCAGGGATTGAATATCTAGAAAAAAATTCAGATCGAATACCAGATAAAAGTTATTTAGAATTACGAATAAAAAAATTAAAAGAAAAACAAATCAACAAACCCTTTTCAAAAGGTGTGCGTAAATAATGAAAAAAAATAAATATATTGTATTTGCTGCAATTGGGATTGAATTGGTCGGATTAATAATTGCCGCTATATACGCTGGCGAATGGCTGGTTAAAGCCCAGGGCGCGCCGGAATATGTGAAAGCAGCACTGATTGTTGGTGCGTTTATTTTGTGGTTTACAAGCCTCATGCTGAAGCTCAAAAAAGCCGAAAAAAATGATTAAAAAAATTGCAATATTAAACTTAACAGTAAGCTTTATTTTTTCTGCGATTCTGTTGGTTTTTTTGAATCAAAATGCAGCAATATCTTGTTTTTTGACCTCTATTTTAATGATTCTAAATATGACGGGTCTCTATTATTTCTGGCGGGTCGTCTTTTTGAAAAAATCTATTGCCCTGGGGCTTTTGATTATTATATTTAAGTACCCACTGATTGCTTATTGCATATGGTTGATGTCGAAACAAACTTGGATAAACCCAGTTGGTATTTTCGTTTCCATGCTGTTTTTTTTAATAAGTATTGTAGGCATTGTTCTTTATGAACAAAGGAGAAATCATGCACTTTAACTGGACGCAATTAATTCCTGGAATTGGACATCACTATACACATGTCGCAACCCTGGCCATCGTATCGTTTATTTTAATTTTAATCGGTGTTTATGCGAAAGCATCACTGGGCACTGGCGAAGTCGCAATCGTTCCGACAAGTCAATTTTCAGTTCGGGGTATTTTTGAATTTTTCACAGAATACATCGGTGGACTTGCGGATCAAGTGATAGGTCACCATGGTCGCGCTTTCGCCCCGTATTTCGCAGCAATTTTTACATATATTTTATTTAATAACTTGGTTGGAATTATTCCGGGCATGACTCCCGCGACTGAAAATTTTAATACAACATTTGCATTCGGTGTATTTTCGTTTTTAGCCTATAACGTTGTTGGTTTAAAAAACGGCGGACTGGGATATTTAAAACATTTCTTGGGCCCGGTTTTGTGGCTTGCTCCGCTGATGTTAATTATCGAATTAATTTCACATTTCATTCGCCCATTGACGCTGGGTTTGCGCTTAGCAAACGTCATGACAGGTGACCACACAGTGTTATCAGTATTTTTAGATTTGTTTCCTGTTGGTCCGGCGATTCCATTTTATTTAATGGGATTATTGGTTTGCACCATTCAGGCGTTCGTATTTACTTTATTATCAATGGTCTACGTGGCTCTTGCGACAGCCGACGATCATCATTAACAACAATTTTGCGAAAAAAATTCGTAAAACAAACATCTCAAAAAGGAGATCACAATGAAAAAAGCAATTTTATTTGCAGCAACAACTTTAGCTTCTGTTTTAGCTTTTGCTAATGACGGCGCAGCCAACGGTAACAGCGGCTTAGTAGCTATTGGTTCAGCAATCGCAATCGGTTTAGCTGTTTACGGCGGAACTTCAGCTCAAGGTAAAGCTGCAGCTGCAGCATTAGAAGGAATGGCTCGTAACCCAGCTGCTTCTGATAAACTATTTACTCCACTGATTTTATCATTGGCGTTAATTGAATCATTAGTTATCTTGGCGTTCTTGGTTGCTTTCATCAAGTTACCAGCGGCTTCTTTCGGTTTCTAAATTTTACTTTAAATTTAAAAACAAAAAAACCCGATAGCGATATCGGGTTTTTTATTATTCAAAATCTACAAATATTTATTCACGACATCCATCACGGATTTTTGAATTTGGTCCAATCCAGACTGTGTCGATGATTCAAATCGCACAACCAGCACCGGCTGGGTGTTTGACGACCTGGCAAGCGCCCAGCCATTTAAATTTTTGCTATTGAAGCTGATGCGGATTCCATCGATTAAATTCACTTTGTAGTCGTCGCTTGGTTTCAAAAAAGCCTCTTTGACTTTTTCAACGATTAAAATCTTTTTTTCTTCAGTTGTGTCGATGCGAATTTCTGGGGTATTGAATGCAGAAGGAAGTTCGGCCAACAATTCCTGAATATTTTTTCCGGAATTTGCGATAATTTCACAAAGTCTTAATCCCGCATAAGGTGCGTCATCATACCCGTAATTTCTGTCTGCAAAAAATATATGGCCCGACATTTCGCCGCCGAAAGGTGATTTTTCAACCTTAATTTTTTCTTTGACCAGACTGTGGCCCGTTTTCCATAGCACAGGTACACCGCCATTTTTTTCAATATCTGCGTACATACGATCAGAACATTTCACGTCACCCACAATTTTTGCGCCCTTGTTCGTAGCCAAAATCGATCGCGAAAATAAAGTCATCAATTCATCGCCGTAAATCATTTTTCCTGTGTGATCAACAATTCCGATGCGATCTGCATCGCCGTCAAAGCCGATGCCAACCACGGCCCCTGTTTCTAAAACTTTATTTCTTAAATCAACTAAGTTTTCTTCGACTGTTGGGTCGGGATGATGATTCGGAAAATTTCCATCAGGTTTTTCAAATAAAATTACTGGATCAAGCCCCATTGTATTAAAAAGTTTTCGAACAATAACACCGCCCGCGCCGTTCCCACAATCAAGCACGACTTTGATGGGCTTGATTTGTCCGAATTCAGCTTTATAGCGGGCTAAATATTCAGGAAAAATATCATAAGGCTTCGAGCTGCCACCTGAATTTACGACATATGATTTGTTTTCAATAATTGTTTTTAATTTTAAAATTTCTTCGCCAAAAATTGTGGTTTTGCCAAGCGAAATTTTAAAGCCGTTATATTCGGGCGGATTGTGGCTGCCGGTGACCATGATTCCACCGTCCAGATCGCACTGGAACATCGAAAAATAGCTGATAGGCGAAGTCACAAGCCCCAATAAAATGACATCGCCGCCAGATTCAACGAACCCACGCTTTAAGTTTTCAATCAATGACGTACACGAAGTGCGAGCATCATGCCCAAGCGATAATCGCAGATTTTTTTTATTTAATTTTTGACTGGCATATGCATAATAGGCGCGACCCAAGTGATAAGCGAATTCATCGTTAAAGTCCTTGTTGTAAACACCACGAATATCGTATTCGCGAAAAATAACTGGATTCATTATCATATTTTTTCCCCATTTAAAAGTTTTATATTTAATCTGATCGCATCAATCATTGATGCAGGATTTGCTTTGTTTAAATTAAAAATATCGTTTGCGGTTCCATGATCAACGCTGGTTCTGATAAACGGCAGCCCGATTGTGATGTGGACACCAGAATCCTGACCATGGTGCATTTTAAATGGAATCAGGCCTTGATCATGATACATCGATAAAAAGAATTTGTGTTTGGGCCAATTTTTTTTCAAAAAAGCTGCGTCTGGTGAAACAGGATCAGTAAGAAATTTTTTTTCAAAAGAGCCAAGTATTCCTTTTTCTCCGGCGTGTGGATTTAAACCTAAAAGCGCAAAGGGCTTTTTTGATTTAAAAATATTTGAAAATTCCTTGGCCCCGCGAAAAACAGCAGACAAGTATTTTTTATTCGACAAAGTTTTTTCAACCGTTGAAACTGGCTGGTGATCAGTGGCCAGCATAATACTAAAATCAGCACCGACAAAACCCATGAATAAATTATTTTTAGGAAACACATCGCGGAAAATCCCCGTGTGGCCGACAAATGGGTACCCAGATTTCTTAATGCCAGTTTTTGAAATAGGGCCATTGACCATTGAATTAAAAATTTGATGTTTACACAAATGTGTCGCAGCAATAACCCATTCGGCAGGACACGTTTTTAAAGCAAGATCAAAAATAAAACCAGAATCTAAGGACCCTGTTTTTTTTAATATATCAAAAAATACCAGCGCCGATTCAATGCTGTAAAAAGTAAACCGACCAAACTTCTTATCTATCAGGCTTAAATAATTCCCCTGTTTTTTATTTATATTTGCAGAACGGAATAAAAAAAATGCACAGTTTTTTTGTGGGCCCAGCTTGCCAAGGGCCTTCGTTGTGACCTCAAGCCCAATGCCGTCATCGTCGCCGCACGTAATGGCAATTTTTTTATACGCCGAATTTTTTTTAATTGATTTTGATGTAGGCATCTTGTTTTTTAGATTCAAACCAATTTTTTAATTGGCGCTTAAAATTTTTCTCAACAAGTACGGCTTTGATTTGTTCTTTGATGCGCAAAAACTGTGGGTCCTGCGTGCTTTTTTTATCTAAGACCTTAACAATATGAAAACCAATTTTCGACTGCACGATTTTAGAAAATTTATTTTTCTCGAGGGCTCCGACGGCTGTTTCAATTTCCGGCAAAAATTCACCAGATTTAAAGCTGCCCAGGGCGCCGTCTTTGTTTGCGCGCGGATCTTCATTAAATTTATTAGCCAAAGCTTCAAATGATTCGCCCGCCGTTAATTTGTTAAGGACCTCTTCGGCGCGAGCGAGAGCTTCTTTGCCGCTGCCTTTCTTTGGATTAAAGTAAATCTGCGCAATAGAAAATTCATTGACGACAGGCTTGTATTTTGGAAACTGCGCACGAAATTCGCTGTAAGCATCTTCATCGGTGATTCTGAGCTTTGATATGACTTCGGCGTCAAAAAACGATTGTCGTTCGAGCTTGGCCTTTAAAACAGCTTTGTATTCAACCGGCGTATAGCCCTGTTTTTTTAATGAAGACTCAAGCTGGGTCTTTGAAAGTTGATTTCGCTTTGCAAGAGTTAACATTTCGGAATTAATTCGATCATCTGATAAGGTTAAATTTAATCGCTTCACTTCTGATTCAACCAATTTTTCACGAATCAAATATTCAAGCTGAACTTTTGAATCCGTGCGGAGAGTATCCAATTTTTCATCCAGCATGAGTGCGTCATCAAGACCACCCTCTTTTTTGGATCTTGCGGGCATCGCCTTAAGTTCAGATTGTAAAATTGGCTCAGAGTTTACGATTGCAATGACCTTGTCGACAGACTCTTTGGCCAGCGAAATCTGCGCAGCTGTTGTTATGATAATAATTAAAAGTAATTTCATGAATTAATCCTCACGTGTTTCAACAGAAATCGCATCCAGTGCGGCTGTGTTTTTGTATACTGTATATCTCTTGATTTGCGTATCAAGCCAAGCTGAAAATCGTGCAGTTTCCCGCAACGAAAGAATTTCGTTTTTTATTTGTGCAGCAGCGCCTGCTAGAGAACGTTGCCTGGCCGCCTTGCGTTGCACAACCTTAAATAAACGAAGACCTTCCGCCATTTTAACGGGTCCAATAAGCTCGTTTTTTTTATTCGTAAATAAAATTTCTAATTCAGCCGACGAATCGCGTTCGACCCAAGCATACAAGCCATCCGCAGGCTTGGGCCTTTCCACAGAGTAATCTTGGATCAATTTTTCAAAAGAGATTTTTTTTGATAATTTTTTGATAACATCCGCCTGACCTTCGTCACTCAGCAGCAAGCTTTTAACCAAAACAGATTCTTTGAGCAAAAATTTATCCTTATTTGATTCGAAATAATTTTTAATATCCATTTCAGAAACCGGGTCAATTTTTTTTTGCAGCTCTGCAAACAGAAGTTGTCGCTTATGTGATTTTCGCAAACCCGACAGCCAATCATCATAAGAAATATCTTCGGCCGCCAAGGCCATCCTGAATGCGGAATCGCTGGGGTATTTTTTTACAACGGCGGCAGACTGCTGCTCAAGGGTGGCAGAATCCAACGACAATTTTGATTCAACAAACCAAAACTCAATCAGGCTATCGACAATGAAATCAGATAAAATTTGATCCTTGAATTTTTTAACAATGACGGGGTCCTTTGCAGACAAGGGGTCTAAATTTTTTAATTTCCCCGCCAAAATTTTTGAAAAACTTTGCAAACTTAAATTTTGCCCTTTGTCCTGGTATTGAACTCGAACAACAACCTTAGAAAAAATACGACGTGAAAACAAATCACATGAGGATATAAAAAACACAAAGCAAAAAAGCCCCGCGATTGCGAGGCTTTGATTTTTGAACAAAATCTTAAAAAATTTATTCAACCAATTTTGAATTAACATTAACCGGATAACTCTTTTTTAAGCGATCAAAAAATTGATCAAACAAAACCCGTCTTTTTTCATCAAAAACAGCCATGCGTATTTCGCGCTTTGGCGCCTCTTCGAATGTTCTGCGACCCGTCAGCTTTATAATGTGAAAACCAAACGCAACCTCAACAAGCTCAGTTGTGACATCATTTATTTTTAAGCTATTTGCAGCTAAATAATAAGCTGAATTCAAAGTAATGCGCGATTGCCAACCAACGTCACCGCCCAAGTTTTTTGTCGTTGTGTCGTCGGAATAAAGGCGCACAAGCTCTTCGAAGGGACGCTTCGAAGATTTAACTTCATTTAAAATTTCAGTAGCACGTTTTTTAGCTTCGGCTCGCTGAGCATCGGTTGCCCCAGGCTTTACTTCGACTAAGATTGTAGATACGCGAATCTGAGGATTTTTTGAATACCAAGCCTTCATTTCTTCGTCAGAAACCTTGCTATCCTGAACCTTTTGTCCCAGCTCTTTTTCTAACAAACCCTTGTACATAGCCTGGTTCATTTGATCTTGGACAATTGCGTCTTTTTCGAGGCCACGTTTTTTCGCCTCTTGTAAGCCCATTTCATATTTAATAAGGTCTTCTAAAAAAATCTTTTTACTTGGAGGACTCGACAACACCTGGCCGACGACATCTTTGTATTTTTTATTAAATTCACCCAAAGTAATTTTTTTTGCTCCGACCGTGGCAACGATTTCTGATTCTTTTTGTGCAACTGCCGTTGTTGTCAGGAATAAAAAACAAACTAATAAAATCCGTTTCATGTTGTCTCTCCGTGTTTTAATTGACTATCTGATTATGCTAAGACCGCGCAGGCTATGTCGCAATTAAATTGGCCGATTGCCTACGCGCATCAAAAAGCTGATTTTGAAGTGTTTTTGCTAATGCGGGATCTCTGGGATCCATGGTCTTATCAACCGTCATTGCGGGACCATTCCAATAAATTTTTACATTTGAAAATGGTTTAGGTAAAAAAGTTTTGTTCCATGATTTCGGAAAATGCCAAGCGCGATCAACGGCAACACCGCCAGAAAAAATCGGAGCCTTTAACAATCTGGATATTTCAAAAATACCAGGCTTAATTTCGAAGATGGGCCCCTTGGGACCATCAACGGCCAAACTACTATTGTGCCCTAATTTCGACAAACGAATTAAGCCCTTTAAGGCAGAAGCGCCACCACGAGTTGAGGATCCACGAACTGTTTTGCCGCCAGCAAACCAAACAGCCGCTGTCATAATTTCACCGTCTTTGCTGGTGGACGTGATGGTTGCGGTTTTGTATTTGCGAATTTGAGATAGCAATACGAGCTCATCCCCATGAAAATGGGCCAAGACAAAGGGTATTTTTTTAAGAAGACAATCCTTCATTTCCGGATGCTCGTAAATTGAAATTTTCCAGGTCGAAGAAATTATTTTGTAAATAACCCAAATTATTGAACCTAAAAAAATTCCGCGAATTTTATTCACGAATTAACCATGCATTGCTTTTTTAAATTCCTCGGTCAGCTTGGGAATAATTTCAAACGCATCGCCCACAATTCCGTAAGTCGCTTTTTGAAAAATAGCCGCACTTGGATCATTATTAATTGCAACAATGACTTTTGATCCGCTCATGCCCGCCAAATGTTGAATTGCGCCAGATAATCCAACGGCAATGTACAATGATGGAGCAACTGTTTTACCCGTTTGGCCGACTTGCATCGAATGAGAAACCCAGCCCGCATCAACAACAGCCCGAGTAGCCCCAACAGTAGCGCCTAAAACGTCCGCCAAATCATGAAGCATTTTGAAATTACCAGCTTCTTTGAGTCCGCGGCCACCAGAAATAATTATATTTGCCTCTGTTAGATCAAGCTTTTCTGAGGTGCCTTTGACGATTTCTTTGATGATTGTTTTTAGGTTTGGTTTTGTAAACTGATGCTCAGTGATTTCCGCAGAATTTGCTGAATCAGCAGGCTCAACGGGCATTTGATTTGCTCGCATCAAAACGATTTTTACATTTGAATTTTCAAAAACAGCTGTTGCAAAACATTTCCCAGCATACAACGGCTTTTTAACTGTGACATCGTTACCGGAAATTTGAATTTCAACACCATCAGAAACAATGCCGCATAACAATTTTGCAGCTATGCGGGGAAATAAATCTTTGGCCAATGCGCTGACAGATGCCAAAATTATTGTAGCACCTGTTTTTTGAATTGCTTCGGAAACAGCTGTAGCAAATAATTCTGGATTATAAGCATCAAAATCTGGCGATTTTGAAATATGAATTTCAGTAGCGCCATGATGTGCCATTTGAATTGCAGATGTCCCAGCCTGAGAGCCCAAAGAAAAACCAATGACAGATTCAGCACCTGATTTTTTTGCGAACTGCAGAAGCTCTTGCGAACTGCGTTTTAAATTATTATTTTGAAATTCAGAAAAGACTAAAATTTTTGCCATAATTATAACACCTTTGCTTCGTCACGTAAAAGTTTCATGAGTTCGGTCGCTTGTGCAGACGAATCACCCGTCAATAATTTCACAGCAGCCTTTTCTTGGGGCAAGGCATAGCTGCTGTATTTAATTTTTTGCTCTGTCGGCGAAATGCCCAATGAAGAAAATTCGATTTCTTTGATAACTTTTTTCTTAGCCTTCATAATTCCAGGCAAGCTTGCATAGCGCGGCATATTCAAGCCTTTGTTCGCGGCAATTAAAGCTGGTGTCAGCATCTGGACGATTTCTTTGGCTCCGCCGTCAGAGTCTCTTTCAACGTTTATATTTTCTGAATGAGCCTCAAATTTTGAAACAACCGATGTGTGCGGAATGTTTAAAAATTCCGCGACCATCTGTGGCACAGAGGACTGGTTGCTGTCGATCGACAGTTTTCCGGCAAAAATTAAATGGGCTCCAGATTCAGAATTAATGACAGATGACAAAGCCCGTGCTGTCGTTAAAGCATCAGCGTTTTCCACAGAGTTAATCACAATTGCCTCGTCCGCTCCCATTGCCAATGCAGTTCGCAAAGACTCAACAACGCGAGCCTTCGGGCCCATTGAAATAGCCCAAACCTGGGCAGATGGATTTTTTTCTCGGAATTTAACGGCTTCTTCGACGGCGTGTTCGTCATAGGGATTCATCACCCATTTGATGCCAGCGGGATCAATCCCCGATTGGTCTGGTAAAATTTTAATTTTTGTTTCGGTGTCCGGGACTTGTTTTAGACAAACGAATATTTTCATTTGAACCTCGCTTAAAAAAATATTAATTTAGATTATAAAAATAAATAGATAAAGGAAAAAATATGTTCGATTTTTTAAAATCAACTGTTGGCCGAAAATATATCATGGGTTTAACGGGTCTTGTGTGGTTGGGATTTGTTTTAACCCATATGATAGGCAATATGCTGATATTTGTTGGTGCCGATTTATACAACGCTTACGGACACGCAATTGTGTCGAATAAGCCGCTTTTATATGTTGCAGAAAGCGTTTTGGTCTTTTCGTTAGTTGTTCACGTGTTTACAGCGATCACTCTGACGATTCAAAATCGCAAATCCAGACAATCCCGATACGCGATCACGCCCAACGGACCAAAGGGCGCATCACTTGCTTCCAAAACGATGGCCATCCAGGGATCAATTGTTTTGGCGTTTATCATTTTGCACTTAATAACATTTAAATATGGAACAGAATACACCACAAACGTCAACGGTGTTGAAATGCGCGATATTCATAAATTAGTTTTAGAGGTGTTTCAGCAACCAGGATATGTGGCTTGGTATTTTGTTTCATTAATTTTATTGATGTTTCATTTATCGCACGGCGCACATTCAATTTTTCAGTCATTTGGAATTTTAGAACGCAAAATGCAGAAATCTTTGAAGAAAATTGCGTGGTTGTACGCGGCTATTGTTGTCGGCGGATTCTTGTCACAACCGCTGTACGTTTTTTTAATCCATAAATAGTTTTAACAAATAATTAAAAGGTTGAATATATGACGAATAAACTTGATAGCAAAATTCCTTCAGGTGATATCAGTTCAAAGTGGACGAATCACAAATTCAATATGAAACTTGTGAACCCCGCAAACAAACGAAAACACACGGTGATCGTTGTTGGTACCGGCTTGGCTGGCGCGTCGGCCGCAGCTGCGATGGGCGAAATGGGATACAAAGTAAAATCTTTTTGTGTTCACGAATCACCGCGCAGGGCGCACTCGGTCGCAGCACAGGGTGGAATTAACGCAGCAAAAAATTATCAAAATGATGGCGATTCGGTCCAAAGACTTTTTTACGACACTGTCAAGGGCGGCGATTTTCGCGCCCGCGAAGCAAACGTTCACCGTTTGGCCGAAGTATCTGTGAATATTATTGACCAAGCTGTCGCGCAAGGCGTTCCACTCGCTCGCGAATATGGCGGCCTACTTTCAAATCGCTCGTTCGGCGGAGCACAAGTTTCAAGAACATTTTATGCCCGGGGACAAACAGGTCAGCAATTATTATTAGGAGCCTACTCGGGAATGATGAGACAGGCCGACGCGGGCACAGTTGATTTATACACGCGCCGAGAAATGTTAGACCTCGTTGTCATCGACGGCAAAGCGCGTGGAATTATTGTTCGCAACCTGTTAACTGGAGAGCTTGAATCACATGTGGCAGACGCTGTGATTTTAGCAAGTGGTGGTTATTCGAATGTGTTTTATCTTTCGACGAATGCGATGGCTTGCGCTGTAACGGCGACTTGGCGCGCTCATAAAAAAGGAGCGTTCTTTGCAAACCCGTGCTATACACAAATTCATCCTACGTGCATCCCTGTTCACGGAGAAAACCAGTCTAAATTAACATTAATGTCAGAATCACTTCGAAATGACGGCCGCATTTGGGTGTCTGCAAAAAAGGGCGATAAGCGCCCGTCGGCAGAAATTCCTGATTCAGAGCGCGATTATTTTTTAGAGAGAATTTACCCAAGTTTTGGAAATTTAGCACCGCGTGACGTGGCATCAAGACAAGCAAAATTTCGCGTTGACGAAGGTTACGGCGTGAATGGTGGCGAAACCGCAGTGTTCTTGGATTTCCGCGACAGTATTCAGCGATTGGGCCAAGATAAAATTTCTGAACGCTACGGAAACTTATTTCAAATGTATGATAAAATTACTGGCGAAGATCCATACAAGCAGCCGATGAAAATTTTCCCAGCGCCCCATTATACAATGGGCGGCTTGTGGGTGGATTATAATTTAGAATCAACGATTCCCGGATTATTTGTAGCGGGCGAAGCAAATTTTTCAGACCACGGCGCAAACCGCCTGGGCGCATCAGCATTAATGCAAGGCCTAGCTGACGGATACTTTGTTTTACCATATACAATCGGAAATTATTTAGCAGGAACAAAATTAGAAAAAGTTGAAACAACACACGACGCATTTAAATTTGCAACAAACGAAGTAAAGACTGACATTGATAAAATGATGAACACAAAAGGTTCGCGCACAGTTGAAAGCATGCACAAAGAGCTTGGTCGAGTTATGTGGGATAAATGCGGAATGTCGCGCGACAAGGCTGGGCTAACAGAAGCTATTTCAAAAATTCAAAAATTACGCGAAGAATTTAAAAATAATATTATTATTCCGGGCGATTCCAACA
The DNA here is from genome assembly GCA_031428135.1 of Pseudobdellovibrionaceae bacterium. GTDB lineage: Bacteria > Bdellovibrionota > Bdellovibrionia > Bdellovibrionales > Bdellovibrionaceae > Pseudobdellovibrio. The sequence continues at coordinate 74,436 of JANPOT010000008.1, forward strand.
GCGTGAATACCGAGCTTGAAAAAGCAGGGCGCGTTGCCGATTTTATTGAGCTCGGTGAGCTCATGTGCCGGGACGCTTTAACGCGCGAAGAGTCTTGCGGTGGACATTTCCGCGAAGAGCACCAAGACAACGGCGAAGCAAAACGGGATGATGAAAAATTTTGTCATGTGGCCGCTTGGGAATGGAATGGCGATTCAAAAACCGCACAAACCAGACACACAGAGGATTTAAAATTTGATAACGTTAAATTAGCCACAAGATCGTACAAGTAGAGGTTGATATGGAAAATAAAAAAACTTTAAATTTAAAATTAAAAATTTGGCGTCAAAAAAACAACCAATCAGCTGGTGAATTTAAAACGTACGATGCCCCAAATGTTTCACCCGACGCTTCGTTTTTAGAAATGATTGATGTTGTTAACGAATCACTTGTGAAAAAAAACGAAGAAACAATCGCTTTTGACCACGATTGTCGCGAAGGAATTTGCGGCAGCTGTGGGTTCATGATCGATGGCAACGCACACGGCCCGCAAAAAGGCACAACAGTCTGCCAATTGCACATGCGACATTTTTCAGACGGACAAACAGTGACGATGGAACCATGGCGAGCCAACGCATTTCCGATTATCAAAGATTTAATGGTCGACAGATCTGCGTTTGATCGGATTATTAAATCGGGCGGATATATTTCAGCAAACACTGGCGGAGCGCCAGACGCGAATGCAGTGCCTATTCCAAAATACGACGCAGATGAAGCATTTATGTCAGCAGCTTGTATTGGTTGCGGAGCCTGTGTGGCGTCTTGTAAAAACGCATCTGCGGCATTGTTTACTTCAGCAAAAATTACACATTTGGCATTATTACCACAGGGCGCAGTTGAAAAAGATCAACGCGCACTGGATATGGTTGCGCAAATGGACGCGGAACAGTTCGGCGCTTGCACCAGCACAGGAACTTGTTCAGCATCATGTCCCAAAGAAATTTCGTTAATTAACATTGCAAAAATGAATCGCGAATATTTACGCGCCTCATTCACAAAAAAAGAAGCTGCCGCCGGCGGAGACATGGCTTAGTTTTTTAAGCCATTAATTTTCATTTAACTTGTTCCAAATTGTTGGGTTTTTTGAATTCAAACAGCTGATGGCGTATTTAAAATTTTGATTTTTCCAGTCTACATTTTTTAAATCTGATAAATTTAAATTTGCCTGGATCTTCATGGTACAAACAAAAATCATATCGTCATACGAAAAATCGATTTTGTTTAAATTTAAAATTTGTGTGATTTTGGAATTGTAATCGCTCTCAGTGAACCAACCAATGGCCTTAAACAGCTGCAAAACCTCTGCTTGTGTTCTGCGTAGCCAACCTTTTTCAGAATTTAAAACAAGATCAAGCTGTTCTTTTAATGCGCTATTTTCGGTAATTCGACGAAGGATTTCTTTTTCTTGGTTGTTCCACTTTTTATTCCACGCTTCATTTTTTAAAAAATCAGCGACGTAAACCACGTTTTCCAAATTTGCAGAACGTTCAAAAGCGTCAGCAATCCACATTAATTTTTCAGCCCGGGAACTTGATGTATTATCTGTTGATAAATAACAAACTGGCGACATTTCATCTGATTCCAGTCCCTTCCCTTTTTCTTGAACTATTGATGTTCCGGAAAATATTTTCAACAAAGCCGTGTTGTTCGCTGTGGAGTTGTCGTCCAACAGATTTGAAAATTTTTCGGCCACAGTGCTTAAATACTTTTTAGCCAGTGGCCCGGTGTATTTTCCAAGTGGGGACACACTATTGAACCCATAAATGCGCGGCGTTTTGTTAAACACATGTGCCATGCGGTTTGAAAATGTGCTGCCGATGGGACTGTATCTGAAGGCAGCCACCTGTTGCGCGGCGGCCGGGCTGAATCCATCATTTAAAAGTATTTGCACATATTGCTCAGGCGTTCGGTGATCCGTGTTTTTTCCGGCCAATGTATTACAGCCAAATAAATAAACTTCTTTAGGTTTTTTTAAAATCCCAGAGCAATCAGATTTACAGCTGGCCTCCTCAAGCTCTTTCATCGACAAAGCAAATCCACTTTCACCAAAAAACGTACCGCCAAAATGACCCGACACCAAAAGCACATCACATTGAATTTTTGATCGGCACGAAGAGTTAAACCAGTCCCCGTCATTTTTATTTGTCAGCTCTATAAAATCAAATTCTTTGGGCGACAAAGAATTTTTAAAGGCAACAATTTCATCAGATGAGTTGATTGTTATCGAACAAACAGTTTTTTTAGCATCGGCCGAAAACCCAATCAATGAAGCTAAAACAGCTGGTAAAAAACTCATTTTTTTCATAAAATCTCCTTATTAATCTTTAATCCTACATTTGAACATGCAAGCCGTGCCAACTGTCTCGTTTTGAGAATTTGAATTCCAAATTAAACTCAGAGAAAATGGCAAACGCGGGGGTGTAAAAAAAATTGACAACAGTAGCCCTAATTCGTTGCCGCTATTTGAATGTTTCAGTACGATTTAGTCATGGCAGATTTTCTAAAAATATTTTTTGTTCTGTGTGGCCTGGTTGTCGCCTTTGTTTTTGGGCGCAGCTACGGCGAAAAAACGATTATGGAATCCAAGGAATATATTAAAATGCGCAGCGATTCTGCGTCGACTGAAAAATCTGAAGGCGAAATTGCGGCGCTGAAAAAAAAATTTCAAGACTTGCTGGACAGCACTGATTTAAAAAAAGCCGACGAAGTACTATCGAAAATCATGACAATATTTTTGGCCGACCTCAGCCTACATTTATCAGCCGACAAAGAAAAAGATTTATCAGCAGGTAAATTGCAATGTGCGATTGGTGCAGAACCAATCAAAACAATGGACAACATAAGTCCGCCCAAGCTAACAGCGAATCAAATCACCGCAGCCGAAGAGAAAGCGGTGGATAAATCAAATTCACAGATCGCAAAATACAAATCAAGCGAATGGCTTTTGGTCAACAGCCGAAGCGATTCAGAAATCCGACGGAATTTAAAAAAAATTGAACTCAAAGATTTGGATACTTATTTAAAGGGCGCGCCAGAAACCAGTTTTAAAGATTCTGAAAAATATTTAGGAGTCTATAAAGGCTGGGTTATCGATATCGACAACAAGCAACATGCTTTATTAAGCGTTAGCTTAAGGCCAATTAAAAATGAAAAAAATCAAGATCGAATAAGGGGTCGAATAACCTTCAGAAAAGATCAAAACGAGTCCGAAAGCGAATTCACGTCGCAAGGCCTCGGGTATAGTCCGTCGGGATTTTCAGGCGCCATACATTCATTGGGCAATCGCCGCATTCAATTTTACTCTGTTCAAGAATCTCGTCGTTTGGCGGGCTATGTGTACGAACATCTCCCCAACGGAACAACAAAAACAATCGGCACATTTATTTTAAACCGCGTTGATCAGTTTTAGTAGTTCCATCTACTAAAAATAGTAGGCTGAGCAATTGAGGCTCTATAACAAAAACTTATCTTAAAAATCAAATCCACGCGCACGGTCATTATTAACCATGATTTTTCGCATCAAACGTCTCAGATTCAGACACATCTTGATTCGCCACATGAAAACATACACGACTTTCATCTATATATTCCTCGTGAAACTGACGATACGTCACAATAGGAGTGTTTATGAAAAAAATGGGCGAATTAATGAAGGATATGGGCTTCAATCCAAATTCTGCGACATCCGCACAAGAAGCTTTTATTAAACATTTGATCAAATCTGCATATGGCGCAGATGTAATGACTCCGTCAGAGAAAAAAATTATTCAAGATAATCCTCAAAAAATTGTTTCATTAAAATCGATGTCGCAACAAATGGCGTTTGATTTTGAAGCCACGCCAGACGCTGACGCCAATAAAAAAACCGGCAGTTAGTCACCAAGACTAGATCTGAATATTGTCCAGTTTCAACTTGAAACCATTAAAAAAAATGTGCACCCAATTTCGGCATGTTAATATTTTTGAGCGATCAAAAATAAAATTATCTACGGAAGGATAATCAACATGCACCCAAATAAAAAATTAATTTTTTCAACAATATTGTTTTCTTCGCTGACCATTATGGCGGTGCCAAAAATCGAATCTGTACCAGGTGAATACGTTGTTCGATTAAAACAAAACCAAATGCAGACAAAATCTGTGCGCGCTTTATCACAAGACCTTGGCGCGTTTATCAAATCAACAATACCATCACAAAACATAGTTGTGATTCAGCGCCCCGTGTTTGAAACAGAAAAATCAGTTTTAAAAACATTGGCCCAAAATGATTTGGTCGACATTGTCGAGCCCAATTATATTTATCGCATCAACAAATCGTCAAACGACCCGATGATGGAACAGTTGTGGGGTTTGAAAAATTTCGGTCAAAAAGATTCAGCGGGTGTCGTTGGTAAAAACGGCACTGATATTAATATTGAAAAAGCCTGGGATATTCAAACGGGTTCAAAAAAAATGATCGTTGCAGTTATTGATACTGGCGTTGACAACAATCACCCCGATTTAAAAGCAAATATGTGGAAGAACTTAACTGAGTTAAATGGTAAAAAAGGCGTTGATGACGATGGCAATGGCGTTGTCGATGATATTTATGGGTACAACGCAGTTACAGGATTGGGCGATGCGATGGATGACCAAGGCCACGGATCACACTGTTCGGGAACCATCGGTGCCAAAGGCAATGATGGTAAAGGCATCGTTGGTGTAAACTGGGACGTCAGCATCATGGCCGTTAAATTCTTAGATAAAAATGGATCTGGTACATTGGAAAACGCAATCAAAGCGATTGATTACGCAACAAAAATGGGTGCCAAGGTCTTAAGTAATTCTTGGGGCGGCGGAGCATTTTCGCAAACTTTATTTGATTCGATTAAGCGATCTGAAGCTGCTGGCGCAATATTTATTGCAGCAGCTGGAAATGATTCAAATAACAACGATTCAAATCCGTCATACCCAGCGGGGTATTTGATCGACAACATTATTTCCGTAGCCGCTCATGATAACAAGGGTTCGATCGCGAGCTTTTCAAATTACGGCAAAAAAACAGTTCATATAGGCGCGCCCGGCGTGAATGTTTATTCATCAACTGGTGGAAAATACGATTCATGGTCAGGAACTTCGATGGCAACACCGCACGTTTCTGGCGTTGCGGCACTGTTGTGGTCGAATGAACCACAATTAAATGCTGCAGAAATTAAACAACGATTATTGGTAACAGCGCGGCCCATTGCAGGACTTCGTGGAAAAACACGCACTGGCGCAATGGTTGATGCTTATGCTGCACTGACAAATACAGCGCCGGCGATGGATGTGAACGACCCAATGAACTGGCCAACTACGTCTTTGAATTATGCGTCGGCATCACCTTATGTCAAAAGCACATATGAAACACACGACATTCAGATGGCCGCGGGCACCAAAGAATTCGCTCTCTATTTTGAAAAATTTGATACGGAAACCAATTACGACACTGTACAAATTTTTGATTCAAAAGGCGTATTGGTTCAAGTCATCAGCGGACAAAACGACGAATCATTTTCGCTACCAATCACGGGGTCATCGGCAAAAATTATTTTTAAAGCTGACGCCTCTGTTGAAAAAAATGGTTGGTCAATTACAAAAGCCGCTATCCGTTAAAATTATTTTATAACAGAATCAAAAAATTCCTTGAGTTTTAAATTGACGAACTCAGGGAAGTCCAATTGGCAGCAATGCGATCCATAGGGTACCTGCCAAAAAACAGCATTCGAAATTTGATTGGCCATTTCATTTTGAAACTTAGGCGGCGTTAAAAAATCTTTTTCGCCAGCAATAATCATCGTTGGTTTTTCAATGGATGATAAAATTGGAGTGCCATCAAATTTTAACATTTCTCCAAACAGTTCAAAAAACAATGGCAACTCGAGCCGTGAAACACCGCGCCCGTACATTTCAATGTCTTTGAATTGAGTTAATTTTATATTAAAACCACCAGCCATTGCAGCCAACTGAAAAGCCAACGGATTATCAATCATCGTTTTCCACAATGCAGTCCACAGGTCCGGTGATTTTTGGTGCTGTGATTTTAAAAAATGATAAAGCGGTTCAACGAATTCAAATCCGAATAATTTTTTCAACGGATTTCTTGCGAAGCCATTGATTAAAACTAAAGAATTAAAAATTTCAGGGAATTGTTCATAGGACTTTAAAACATAGGGTGCGCCAAAACTGTGACCAACGATATGTGCCGAAGAATGGCCCAGGTGTTTTAATAGGCCTTGTAAATCAAAAGCTAAATGTTCAAATTTCATATTTTCAATATTGCCGACAGGAACACTTTTGTGGTGCCCACGAATATCAAACAAAATAACCTTGTGGGTTTTTGAAAAATATTCAACCTGATGATGCCAATGATTCATTAGGCACGCGATACCATAAATAAAAACGATGGGCTGACCAGTGCCGCGTGTTTCATAATAAATGGGCGTTCCGTCGAAAGCCTTGTAATACCCAGTTTGTTTTTCAATTAATTCATTTTTCATTTAAACCTTAAAATTATCGCAAAATTGTAAACTCAATCAAATGCGCACCAAATTGCAAATGGTCCCCGTCCGAAATAGCATGGTGATCGAATCGGTTTTTATTCACAAGAACTTTATCAGATGTTTGGCCACCCAACAAATTTTCGATATATGCCGATTCGCCGATTTGGTAAAATCGAACGATATTTTTAGGAAGCGATGGGTCTTTGATATTTAAGTCGAAATTGTTAAATCCCATTACGCGGGGGCCGTAACTGATCGTAAAAAATTCATCTGCTTGTGGGCCCGATAAAATTGTCATGCGCACCGGATACAAATAAAAGAAAAAATCAGTCTGCTTTTGACCCCAAGATTGCGCACCCATCCAGTCGGTCAGGCCCTCTTCCCAGCCTTCAAATTTTGGCTGTGGTTTTTCTATAACCTTAAAGCCGGTTTGGCCCAAATGAAAAATCAGCCCCAAAATCAATGAAATTTGATCGGATTCGCCCGAACCAATTCGTATCTTGTTTGATTCTAAGCCGCTGATATTCCAAGACATATTTTGATCTAAAGAAACTTCAGCGTGATTCTTGCCCATTTCTTCATCAGAAAAATAAGATGCGCTTAAAACGAAATTTTTTTTAAGAGAAATCAGTTTTCCTTTAAGGGGGCCATCTAAAACGGTTAAGGCTAAGTTCATGAATAGTATTTAAAACTATAATGAGCTGCAGATCAAGCCTTGTCCCCGCCAGTAAAAGCTGTTACATCAGTAAGACATTTTTAATCAATTTTTAAAAATGAAAAAATCAGGATTGGCTAAATGCCGGCCCTACAAAGTCGTCCTTGCTTGGCCAATGGTGGTTCAAGCTTTAACCGAAGGGATTAATTATGGTCAAAGCGACCGAATCTAAACGTCCGTACGAAGTCGTCATTCTGATGCACCCAGATGCAACTGCAGAACAACAAAAAGCGTTGTTCACAAAAAACAAAGAAACAATCACAACATTCAAGGGCAGCATTCAAGCCGTTGAAACTTGGGGCAAACGCACTTTAGCAACGCAAATTGGTAAACTGAAAAAAGCAGTTTATTTTCATGCTGTTTACGAAGTTCAGCCACAAGCCATCATGGAGCTTGAACGTACAATGCGTATTAATGATCGCGTATTGCGCTTCATGCATACAGCTTTAGACGAAAGAGAGCCAATGTCTAAACACGTTGAATCGTTTAAAAAAGGTTTAGCAGAATCTGCTCAGCGTGAAAAAGAGCGCGAAGCAAAATCATTATTACGCCGTCAAGCCGCTCAGCAAGCGCGCATGGATCGCGACGACGATTAATTTTAAAAAGAGAAATCTTTTTGAAATAATTCAGAGCTAAAAAATGAATAATTCAATTTCGCTGCAAAATAAAAAAATATTAATTTTAGCCTGCACGACAGTTGTTGTGTCGGTTTTGTTTTCTTTTATGGGAGCTCCGTTTTTACGTGCGCTGTCTGCAAAAGCGAATCCTATTTTATTTTGGAGCGTTGGCGCGTTGATTACGGCCATTTTGTTTTTGGGACAACTGACTCTTGGTGCAATTTATGTAGGGGCCGTCTGGACGACTTTGGGCTGTTACAGTGAATTGGAAAAACGAGGAGTTTCTTGGAAAAAAACAAGTTTGTTTGCTGTATCAATGGGGACACTGTTTGCCGTCATCAGTTATTTATTATTGGCCGAAAGTTCGCTAAAAATCAATTTAGCTGAACAAATGACGACGCCGATTTTAAATACAATGAACCAAATAAATCCTAATGAAAAAATTTCGATCGAAAAATTAATTACATACATGCCCGGTGCGCTCATAGCGACACTCATTTGTTCGTTGGCCGTAGGACTAATTTTCGAATCAAAAATTTTTCAGCTATTTCAATTTAAACGAGAAAAAATAATTTCAAGCCTTAAATGGTTGGAGTTCAGATTGCCTGACCAGTTTATTTGGTTGGCGTTGGTGGGTTTTTTATTTTGTTTGTTGAAGATCGAATTATTCACAACAGCAGTAAACCCAGAGACCGTAAAAACAATAGCCATTAATATTTCCATATTCACAGGCGTTGCTTTTTTTCTGCAGGGGATCACTGTGTTTGAATATTTAACGCGCTTTTACCGCGTGGGCATGTTTAATAAAAGCCTGATTTATGTTTTGATCTTTGTGTGGTTGGCGCCAGCCATCGGCCTTGTTGGCCTGTTGGATTACTGGGTCGACTTTCGAAAAATGTTAAGAAAAAACTTAGCCAAAGGCTAAAGTAAGGAAAATAAAATGAAAGTTATTTTACAAAAAGACGTTAAAGATTTAGGAAAAATCGGAGACCTTGTTACTGTTTCTGCAGGATTTGCAAGAAATTTATTATTCCCAAGAGCATTGGCTGTTGAAGCAACTGAAAAACGTGTTTCTGAATGGAATCATTTAAAGCGCGTTGGCGAATCTAAAAAGAAAAAAGCAATGGCAGAACGCCAAGCCGTTTTAGATAAAATCAAAGGCACAACAGTTTCGTTTAAATTAAACGCTGGCGACAATGAAAAATTATTTGGAACAGTTACAACAACTGATATTTCAAAGGCCTTAGAAAAACTGGGTTTTTCTGTAGATCGCAAAGATATCGTTTTGGCTGAACCGATTAAGGTTTTAGGAACGCACAAGGCAACTGTTAAGTTCGCTGAAGGCATGGAAACATTTATTCAAGTCGCCGTTGAAAAACAGTAATTTGAAATAAAAAATTAAATGATTTCCAAAGGGGGCCCAAAGCCCCCTTTCTTTTTGTCAGATTATTCTGGTAAGATGTCCTGGGGGTTTTATGAAGACTATTATTTTAATTGCACTAACACTTTCGGTTCAAATTATTTTTGCAGGGATCACTCAGGATCAAATCGATATAAAAACTGAAATGAACACAATCCAAATTACGCCTAAAAAAGGCTTTCATATCAATGACAAGGCGCCCGCCTCGGCAACCTATGATCATTCAAAAGCGATCGGCCGTCCGAAAACAAAAACAGAACAGCAGCTGGTTTATGTGGCTCCGTTAAATGCGAAAACAGCAAACTTAAAATTTTTTGTCTGCGACGATGCCAAAACAGTTTGTGAACAGCACGAAAAATCCGTTCAGCTGGCAAAGGATTCAGAAATTAAAAATGAAACTAAAAACAAGCCAACGCCTGCGGCAATCAATAAATATACAAATTCAAAAAAACCCACGCTTCTCATTTTTTCAGCACCGTGGTGCCCAGCGTGTATTCGAATGGCCTCTGAAGTCTATACGCAGAAAAATATTAAAAATATTTTTTCTAAATTGAACGTTCAAAAAATTAATATTGATCTGATAGAAAACGAAAAAATCAGCGACCAGTTTTCAGTTAAAGCCATTCCTACATTGGTGTTATTAAACACTTCCGGCCAAGAAATTTATCGATGGCTGGATTATCAGTCGGCAGCAACATTTTCTAAGGAGTTGGCTGCGGAGTCAAAAAATAGCGAATCGATTGATCAGTTAAAAATTAAAGCCGACTCGGGTGATATTAAATCGATTGAAAAATTAGCAAAAATTTATTTCGGAAAAATGGATTGGCAAAGTGCAGCTAAATATTTTGCATTATTAAAAGATGAAAATAGCCAAAAGCAAAAACTAAACTGCGAAATTAATTTTTTGTCAGACAATAAAGACAATGACGATCTTGCGAAGACGGCCTATGTACTTGGTCTAGATAGGGCGATTAATGAAACGCCTTCAAAAATAGACAAGCTACGTTGGCAGTTGGATTTTTTAGAAAACAAAGACCTTAAAAAAGACCCAGCTCAAATTTTAATTGCAGAAAAAATAAAATCTGAATTGAATCAAATTATCGCCGACAAAAACATAAATCAAATTTTTACGGAATCAACAATTGGTGATTTGGCGGGGTTTGAATTGCCCGAGGCCTTGGATATGCGCCGGCGTACGGAGGATTTTTTAAATAAATCTGAAGATAAAAAAATCACGCTGCAGAAAATCGCGGAAAATATTTTATCAAAAAAATACGATGTGAATTTTCCCGGCCAAATGATCAGCGCGATCGGATATTTAAATCAGGCCGAAAACTTCCCAGAGGCTGAAAAATTAATTCAGCAATTAGTGGAAAAATATCCAAAAACCTACGTCTATCATCAGCGCTACGCCAGTTTTTTATTCAAACAAAAGCGCCACGAAGAAGCTTTGAAAAAAATTAATGAAGCGCTGACATATCAAGAAGGAAATGTTCCGCAGCTGAGCATTGTTAAAATTAAAATATTCAAAGCACTTGATAAAAAAACAGAGGCGCTGACGTTGACCGAAGAAATGTTGAAATTTGTTGAAAGCGCACCTGATAAGTATAAGCGCACCAGGGCGACATTGCAGGATTTTCAAAAAGAATTTACAAAAAAATAAAAATTATTGAACGCGATCTGGAGAAATTCCATAAAATACTTCGTCCAAATACAACAACAACGATTCGCGCAGCTCTTCGATCGTCATCGTGTTGGGGTCAACCTCCAGGGCTCTGAATGCAGCGAACAATTCAGTCTCGATGACCTCTTTGTCGATTTTCGAGTGCTCAGAAAATTTTTCTAAAACTGTGCCCATGTTCGCCTCCTGCTTACTTTGGGGTGTTTGGTTTTTTTGCCAAACCTGTTTTGTCTTAAGTCGCCAATCCATGGCGGCTTTCATATCATTCTGACAGTTTCATCAAATCAAAGGGTTAGTTCACATTCAATTTTATACGCGATTTTTTTCGAAATATTGGCCACAGGGCTAGTCCTGGGCAAAAGTGGGTGGG
>JANPOT010000009.1:0-13744 GCA_031428135.1 Pseudobdellovibrionaceae bacterium
CCAGGCTTTACGATTTCAAGTAATTCAACTTCGAAAACTAAAGCCGAGTTTGCAGGAATTCCAGGACGACCAGATGCTCCGTAACCCAATTCAGGTGGTATGAATAATTGATACTTAGAACCAACCTTCATCATTTGTAAAGCTTCAGTCCAACCTGGAATTACGCCGCCAACTGGAAATTCAGCAGGCTGTCCACGATCAACAGATGAATCAAATTTAGTTCCATCAATTAATGTTCCTGTGTAATGACATTTTACAGTGTCTTCTTTTTTAGGAATTGCGCCAGTACCAACAGTTGTTTCGATATACTGAAGACCAGAAGCAGTTACTTTAACGCCAGCTGCTGTTTTGTTTTTTTCCAAAAATTCAGCTGATTTTTTTTTGTTTGTTTCGCCTTCTTCAGCTTGTTTTTTCTGAGCGCCTTCTTGTAATTTCATCATTGCTTTTTGAATTTCTTCGTCTTTCATTTCAGATTTACCAGTCGCTGCGTCTTTTAATGATGCCGCAAGTGTCGCAGGGTCAATATCAATGCTTTGTGCTTTTAAGTTTTTTCCAATTTGCTGACCGATTGCATATGAAGCTTGTCCTTTGTCAGATTTTAAATCTGCTTTGTTACATCCAACTAATGCAAATGTTGCAGCCACGATCACTAATAATAAACTTTTCATGTATTCTCCGTTTGGTTATTGTTTTTTAGTTAAAATAAAATCATGATCGAATTTGGAAGGAATTCAAACACATAACATGCCGCACCTATTAATTTATTTTTTCGCTCTGATTTGCCTGTCGACCGCATCGAGTTGGGCTAAGTTGAACCAAATGCCTGCCGAGGTCCTGGGATTTTGGCGTTTAAGCATTGCAGCCTTAATTTTAATAACCTACCAATTGGTCTATAAGAGGCAAAAACTTCTCCAAAATAGCAAAAGCATGCGCTGGATAATTGCGTCGGGATTTTTTTTCTTTTTACATTTATGGACCTATAAATATGCGGCCAAACACACGTTGGTGTCATTGATGATGATCCTGTTTGCGACAAACCCAATTTGGACAGCCGTTTTCAATATTTACGCTTTCAAAGAAAAGATCACACTCAGGATGTGGACTTCATTTTTTATCGCCTTTATTGGGATTTATTTGCTAGTTCAAGATCAATTAAAATTTTCAAGTGAAAATAGTCTGGGCAACTTATCTGCCCTGGTCACTGCTATATTTTATGCAATTTATTTAATCACAGGTAAAAAAGCCCGAATGAATATTTCGAATTTAAATTTTGCCTGCCTTCAATATGCAGTCTGTGCGATTTTATTCCTGATTGCATCAGTATTTACAAAATCAGAACTGATTGGCGATTATTCACAAATTTCCTGGGTTTCAGTTTTAGGATTGGTTCTGATCCCAACTCTGTTGGGCCATTTTTTATTTACACATATCATGAGTCATATGAATTTAGCGGTCATGACATGCGGAAAATTAATAGAACCAGTCCTGGCAACAATCATGGCTTATTTTTTGTTTCAAGAAAAATTAACTGCCATGACCGCAGTGGCATTTGTATTCACAAGTATCGCCATCTTAAATTTATTTTGGCCTCAAATTAAATTTGCATTTAAAAATAATTATTTTGTTAAATAATCAATTATATCTGTTTCAAGACCCTGAAATTCGATTCTGGGCTGACGCAAATCAAGACTTCGCAAATAAAGTGGATCATAATACCAGACCAATAATTTTTCGATCCAAGTTTTATTTTTTTCAAGAGTTTTGCTGTTTGCAAAATCATTTTTAGCGATTGTTATATCAGAAATAATTTCATCAGCACGCAATCCGCCCAATCGTTTTGAAATTTGTTTGGTGTTTTCGATGTATTTATCAAATTGCTGTAATGCTTCCTGAGCAGTGCCTAAAATAATATTTGTATTTGTGACGTAATCTTCAAAAATGTTATCGATTCGACGTTCGATCGGAATTTGCATTAATATGATTGAACTTTGCCTGAGCATGGCAAAAAATTCTTCGCTCAGTTGTCGTTTTCCGATCATACGGCTTTCGTCTTCGAATAAAATATTTTGAGCAAATTGATTTTGTTGAATCAAAATGTCCTGCAACAGTCGGTTTTCGAAATCTGCTTGGGATGGCTGGTCAGTCAGTTCTTTGCCGAAGGCAGATCCTTTGTGATTGGCAAGACCCTCAAGGTCAACGACAGGATATTTGTTTTTTAATTGCTTTAATAATTTAGTTTTTCCACTGCCCGTGGTTCCTGACAGTATTCGGCATTTTTGTTGAAGACTGTAATTTTTAATTTGATCGATCGACCATTGTCTGAAATCTTTGTAACCTTTTTCGAATCGCGGGATTTCGTAACCGGCCTCTTTCAACCAGCCTTGGGAAATTTGACTGCGCTGACCACCTCGGAAACATGTCATTAGGATATTTGGATTATTTTTAACTGCAGAAATCCAGGCTTGAATTTTATTTTCTTTGTTGGGACCACTAACAATCTGATGCCCTAATTGAACGGCGGATTCATTGCCTTGTTCTTTGTATGTTGTGCCGATGATTTCACGTTCTGCATTGTTCAGAATCGGCAAATTGATTGCGCCTGGCACAGTGCCTTGTTCAAATTCGATGGGTGCACGGACGTCAATGACAGTTTTTTGATCAATTAAAATATTTTTATAATCAATATCTGTCGTTAATTTCATTTTTTGAATATTAACCTTTTCTGTGCTGTTGGATGAACCTGTCCAATGATTGCCGCAGATCCAAAACGTTTTTTGAGTTTGGTTAAAATATTTTTTGATTGCGATGGATTTACCGATAAAAATAACCCACCGCTGGTCTGCGGATCAAAAATAACCAAGGCTTCTGTTTCTGAAAGCACAGAAATATCAATGTCGTTCATCGCGTATTCTCGGTTGGTTCGGTGAGCCTTGGTTGTCATTCCAGATTGTAAAAATTCAAGTGTTTTTGCAAATAAGGGGATTTTTGAAAATTGAAAACTCATCGATACATTGCTTGCTTTGGCCATTTGCATAGCGTGTCCAGATAAACCAAAGCCCGTTAAATCCGTCGCTGCATGAATGTATTTTTGATCATCAACTGAAATTAAGTCAAAAATCATATTTAATTGCGACATGCTTTTTAAGACTTCAGAAATGTCTGATTCTGCGACGATTTGTCGTTTCAGCGCCGCTGTTGCTGTGCCCGTACCGATGGGCTTTATTAAAATTAAATCATCGCCGACTTTAGATTTTGCGTTCGTCCAAATCTGCTCTGGGTGAACATATCCCGTTACAGACAATCCAAATTTTAATGTATCATCATCGATCGAGTGTCCACCAACTAAACACGCGCCGGATTCTGCAATTTTATCGCAGGCACCTTGCATAACGGCTGATATAATTTCAGATGATAATTGAACAAGAGGAAAAGCTAATATGGCCATCGTTGTTTTTGGAATTCCGCCCATTGCATAAACGTCACTTAATGCATTGGCTGCAGCAATTTGACCGAACTCATAGGGTGAATCAACAATGGGAGTAAAGAAATCAAGAGTCTGAACTAATGCTAAATCTTTGTTGACCTGATAAATACCGGCGTCATCCATCAATGACCCATCAACGATCAGCTCGGCATGAGATTTTGGAAATGTAACGGCGTTCAGTATTTTTTTGAGCTCGCTGGCTGCCACTTTGGCCGCACAGCCGCCCTTTTGCACAGTCTGAGTTAATTGAATTGTCTTCATAAGAAAAAGGTTAACACAATGAATCTGCGTTGACACTGATTTTTATAAAACTAAGATGTTGTAAACAACGTTTACAGGATGTGTAACTCTACTATGCGTATTTTGATCGTCGAAGACCAAATAAAAACTTCTCAGTTCTTAAAAAAAGGCTTCAGCGAAGTTGGTTACTCCGCCGACATTGCCGAAAGCGGGCCATCTGCTGAATCATTTGTCGCAAGCTCAGAATACGATTTAATTATTTTAGATATTATGCTGCCCGGTCAAAGTGGTATCGACACCGCCAGACATTTACGCCGTGATGGTTTTTCTGGACCCATTTTAATGTTGACCGCATTGTCGTCCACAAAAGATAAAGTCAACGGACTTGATGCGGGAGCCGATGATTATTTAACAAAGCCCTTTGCTTTTGATGAACTTTTGGCTCGTGTGCGGGCTTTGCTTCGAAGAAATTCAAATAAAAATTCGACCAGTTCTGTTTTAAAATATTCTGAACTTGAAATCGATTTAGTCCAACGTAAAGTTTTACGGAATCAACAGGAAATAACTTTAACCAGCAAAGAATTTTCACTGCTTGAATATTTCATGCGGAACCCGGAACGTCCGTTGGGCCGAACATCGATCGCTGAACATGTTTGGGATATTGATTTCGATTCAGAAAGCAATGTCATAGATGTTTATATTAATTTACTCCGTAAGAAAGTTGATTCACCGTTTTCAAAAAAATTGATTCAAACAGTTGTCGGCGTGGGCTATGTACTTAAAGACAGCAACAAGTAGTCTTTCGCTGAGACTGCGTTTAGTTTTATTATTCGTTTTTATTTTTGGCACAACAACATTGGTATTTTCAGTTTTTTCATATTATTTTTTAAATAAATCTTTACTTCAAGACTTTGACAATGCTTTGTACAATTATTCGATCGACGTATCGCAGACCTTAGAAACCGGTCAGTTGGACGATATTTTTGCAAATCCCATGCGCTTTGACGAAGGAAAAATATTTCCTTTCCCATCGGGTACAGCACTAATTTTGCTCAGAAATTCTGTCGGTAAAATTTTAATTCAATCAGGACAATTTAATACATTTTCGCCGGCCTATGAAGAAGCCCTCAAATCGATCGAACGTGGTGCAGATTCGTTTTATGAAACAATCACAAATACCGATCAAATCCCTGATTCTGAAGCCGGATCGTATCGATTAATTACATTCCCTGTTGATATCGAAAAATCACCGCGTTTGTATTTACAAATTGCTGTGCCGATGGCAACTTTTGAGACACAATTAGCACAGTTAAAATTGATTTTAATTTTCGGGTTACCCGCAGTCTTATTAGTAGCACTGATATCTGGATTGTTTGTTGCTTCCAGAGCATTAAATCCATTTCGTGAAATTATTAGTCGACTTGAAAAAATTGGCGCTCAACAATTAAGTCAACGTTTACCATTACCAAAATCAAATGATGAAATTAAAAAATTAGCTTCAGCTTTGAATTTTATGCTTGAACGAATCGAAAATGCGTTTGCTTCACAAGAGAAATTTATTGCGGACGCTTCACATCAGTTATTAACGCCGCTGACAATTTTAAAGGGTGAATTTGAACTGCAAAAAAAATCTGAGCCGAAAAATTTATTTATTGAGAGTGGCTTGCAGGAAATTGATGACCTGACAAAAATCATCAAGGACATGTTATTATTAGCACGAATTGATTCTGGGGTTTCTGAATTAAGTTTTACAGAAATATACTTGGACGAAATTATTTTAGACGTGATTGTAAAACTCAAAAAATTATCATCAGCAAAAAATATACAAATTAAATTTGACATTCAAGAGCACGCCGAACGAAAACAAATTCATGGAGAGTCTGATTTATTAACAAATTTATTTATGAATCTGATTGAAAATGCCATTAAATATTCATCAGAAAATAATTCGATTTTTATCCAAATTGAATGGGAATTAAACAAAACAATATTCAAAGTTCAAGATTTCGGTCCAGGCATTTCTGAAGCTATGCGCCCCCATTTATTTAAACGTTTCAGTCGCGCTGATACCAGCAGTAAATCCAAAGGCTTTGGTCTGGGGTTGTCGATCGCACAAAAAATTGCAGAACTGCACAAAACTGTCATAGTTTTAGACACAACTACAGACCAAGGTTGTATTTTTTCAGTCCAATTTAACAACATTTAATACATTAAAAAAAATTAATCTGACTTTAATATCGTTTAAATCAGCAGTTGATAGTCTGACGTCAACAAATAAGGGCTTTAAAAAATTTGCATGGTGCGGATAATTTAAAGCTCAAAATAAACCAAGGAGATTTTCATGAAATTAGTAACTCTTTTAGCAACAATCGCTTTCGCATTCACAGTTCAAGCTGAAACAGCTGCTCCAGTAGCCGCTGCTGCAACTGAAGTTAAAGCTGCTGTAGAAACTAAAACTGCAGAAGTTAAAGCTGAAGACCACAAAGCTATGGGCAAATCTATGGGCAAAGCTAAGCACAAAATGAACAAAATGAAAAAAGACGCTGCTGGTGCAGTTGAAGCAAAAAAAGAAGAAGTTAAAAAAGTAGAAGCTACTCACTAGTTTCTGTTTTTAAAACTTATTGTTTTAAAAAATGAAAGGCTGGATTTACCCAGCCTTTTTTATTATTTCAAATCAATTCTCTAACAAAAAACGTTAAAAATTTCCAATCAACAAAAAACAGACGACAACAACAATGGTTAATGGCACTGCCGCTAAAAATAATTTCCACGCATTCAATGTCTGGTTGGGAAATTTGGAACTTAATATCGAAAACCCAGCCGGGTTCGGCGCATTTGCCAAAATCGACAATCCCCCACCTGAAATTGCCCCAGATACCAGGGCCCATTTTGAAACTTCAGACAGTGTTGGAACTTGTGATCCCAAATATGTTAATGCAGCGTTGTCTGTTATTCCCGTCAGTGCTGTTGCAGCAAAATATAATGTTGTTTCACCAATCGATGTTAAAATGGGTTCAAGCCACCATTTTTGAAATGGACCAAATACGATCAGTCCGGCTAAAAAAAATGCGACCAGTAAGCCTTCTTTGAATTTTAATCCGTCTTGGTAATTTTTTGTGACCGTCGTAAGGCCTATGAAAATTAAAAATAAACCCATAAATACCTGACTGTGATGAGCCGACATTACAATTAAAACAAGAAAAAATAAATGCGAAATCATCACCCACCATGGCATTGGGTAATTATCAGTTTCTATTAAATTTAATTCAGTTATTATTTTTTTTCTGAAAAATAATGTAAAAATTGTCGTATTTAAAAACACAGCCAATAAAACCGGTTCACCCAAATTCAAAAATACATCCCGAAGAGTCCAACCCCAGCTACTCGCAACAATTAAAATTGGAGGTGCTGCGAAATGCGTTAAACCTCCGCCGATTGAAATATTAATAAATAATAAAGCTAAAATTCCGTACAAAAATGATTCCGAAATTTTGATGTCGATCATTCGGTATAAAAGCAATGCCACCAATGTGATTGCTGCAGGCTCTGTGATGAATGAACCTAATAAGGGCCCAAAAAACATCAAACAATAAAACTGAATGATTTTTTGATTCAAAGGAATAATTTTATTAAAAAAATTTGAAATTTTTAATATGGCCATTCGTGCCAGTGTCACAATCGGACGAGTCGAAGCCAAAATCATAATACAAAATATAAATAACGGTTCTGTCATATTTAATGATTGCTGGTGCTGTACAACGGGTGCTGATCCGTCGATAAAAAACCAAATAATTAAAAAAAGAAACGCCCAAAAACCAAAAACAATTTCAACTTCGGATAATAAATGTAAAAAAGACTCAGTGGCAGTTCCCTTGGGAAAACGTTTTGCCCAGCTGGCAAAAAAACTGACACTAAAACAGTGTATTAATGCTAAACAAAATAAAATTGTCGCTATTTTTTCAATTTGCATTTAAAGACCTCATTCTAAATTTGTTTTTAGAATGCTGTTAATGCAGCTCCGACGCAAATGTTTTCATTGTCTTTGATATATTTTTTTTGATCTATCATTTCAGAATCTGCAATTTTGAATTCATTGATGTCACAGTGTTCATTGGCAACCATTGTTTGAATTGATTTCGCTTCTGTCGGCGTTAGTTTAAGTTCCCAAATATATTTGATGTACAGCCAATTTTTAATATAATCACAGGCGTATTTTTGATTGGGCGGCATATATTCATGTGGGCCACGATCGCCTTTGCGCATATTTTCAGATCCATTGACAGATAATAAATGGAATTTATTTCCTAAATGATTTGCATACTGACAGCGTTTTTTATTATTCCATTCAAAACCACCCGTCATATAAGTGTGTTTTAATGCGACGACGTGATCGATTTGAATATCCGATGACGATCGATAATTTTTATCTGTGTAATGATCAAACCAATCACCGCCGATAATTCTGCAGTTCGATATATCTACAGTTGATAATGAATCCCGCTCAAGAACGATTCCACGAGTATCAAAACAGGTTCCATCGTTCGCAAAATGAATCCATCCACCAAAATGTTTTTGACGATTATATTTTTCAGCTGGCAATGGAAATGTTTTTTTTATGTGTTTGAAATCTAATAAATTGATGTTTGCTTTAACGGATTCAATAATTATATTTTGCGGATTAATGACAACATATTCGTCGTAAATAAAATTTTCTGCGGCCTTGGGCTCAGCACAGGGTACGACCGCAGGCAGTGGCTGGATTGCTGCGAAAACCAAAGAACCGAATAATTGAAAAATGATTACAATTATCGACAGTGCTAATATTGGTCGAGCTCTCTTTTTGGTCAGCATAAAACCCCTTCCTTGAAGTTTTTATTTGTTGTGATAATATTAGATTCTGAAGAGAACACATATGCAAACTGAATTTCGTCAGGATTCTGTGAAGACACAGTTATCCACAGATCAAAAAATTAGAGACAAATTTAAGCCACTTTTTTGTGGAAAAGATTTTTATTTAGATCACCAAAACGAATTTGGCGTACTTCAGAACTTGACATCAAATTTAAGTCAAAAAAATAGACTGATTGTTTATACTTTAACTCTTTGCTGCCTGCGACGTAAAAATGATTGGTTTTCTGGCGTCTTAAAAAAACCGCGAAAAGCATCAAATATAAACCCAGTTTTACAGCAATTAAATTTCAGAATTCACTTGCTGTTTGAAAAAACAAATGTCTGTTGGCCTAAATCTTTGCCCACGGATATATGTTTCGATCAGTTTCTATCTGTGGTCAGAATCAAGGCTATCCCCGAATCTGCAATCAATGGAATTTTTCGTTTTTATTGTGACGATTATAATTTGCAAATTTTAGATTACGAACCCACCGCCCACGAAATATTAAACTTGCAAATACAAAACCAAAGAGTCCTCACATTCAACGATGATTTTAAAATTTGGCCTGAAAAAAAATACGGTGAGCGTGATTTTTTAAGTTTTTTATTACACGATTTTATACATGCCGAACATTTTTTTTCAGACCCCCAAAAACGCCTGGGTCAAATTGGTTTTTATAAATTTATTCAAAAAATATGGCTCGACAAAATGCTTGATGAATACCTGGTAAGTATTGAATTTAATGGCCAGTTTTCATATTTAATATCCGATATGAATTCGCATCCAATTCACTTATTACAAACATTCAAGGCCATTATCGATCAGGAAAACAACGACCCGAATACGTGGCAAAACATTTGTCACGCCCCAGCCTATGACGCCCCGCTAAGGGCCGCTTTGTTGAATGTCAATTCGCCGATTTTTTCTGATGCTGATGCTG
This sequence comes from Pseudobdellovibrionaceae bacterium, assembly GCA_031428135.1. Lineage (GTDB taxonomy): Bacteria > Bdellovibrionota > Bdellovibrionia > Bdellovibrionales > Bdellovibrionaceae > Pseudobdellovibrio. The sequence goes on from JANPOT010000009.1 coordinate 9,556, forward strand.
TCGTTATTATGCATTTTTTTGAGAATGTCTTAAATTGATTCGTATTTAGTTCTGGGCTCAGGTAAACTTAAAATATGAACCAGAACAATGAATTGATCTGCGTTGTTGATACCGATCCAAAAATAGCAGCAGCAATATCAACAGCAACTGAAAAACTGTGTCAGGATTTAAACCTGGCGTATCTTCATGCTCACTCATTGAATGAGTTAGATCAGTATTTGGCCAAAGACGAAAACAATGCCCAAAGATTGGCACTTCTGGTTTTAAGCTCAGATTGCATCCAGCATTTGAACCCTGACGAATTAAAAAAAATTCAAATTCTGTATCAAACAAATATGATTCTGACCTGCTTCGAAGACCCCTTAAAACCACTCAAGAAAACCGACACCTGGCCAGTTGAAAATATCATCTACAAACCATTTGATCCTGCAATTTTACAAGAACATCTGCATTTTGCTTTGGTTAAGAATGAAAAAATAAAAACGATTGCTGTTCATAGCAGCCCTGAAAAAAATGTCATCGAAAAAATACGCAGACAATATTTTTTACAATTATCAGAAATTGGCTTTTCGATCGAATCGGTGTTCAGTTACCAGTTCAATACAGCTTATAAATTTTATCACCTGAGCTTTGTCGATCAAAAAAAATCAAGTCAGTGGGTCAAGCTGTTATCAAAAAAAAACAATGTCTATGAATTTGTATTTTGCTCTCCCACACAAACTGTTATCACACATCTCCGAGAAAAATCAGCAGCTTCGAAAGCTAAAATTAAAAATGCCTATTGGCCAGGGTATGAAAAAAATCGCATGATCACAGATCCAGTTATTTGCGTCCAAATGACTGACCCCGAAGATTTCGAACGACTGAAAGATTTTTTTAGCCGAAAATTTCCTAAATCACAAATCATCGAATTTCCGACAACACCACCCAAAGATAAATTAAAATGTGATCTGATGATTTGTGAAAATGAATTCACGTCTGAACAAATCAATTTTGTTTTCAAAACCGATCCTTTGTATTTTCGAATATCGAACGATCCTTTTCCCGACAGAGCATCAACTGAAAAAACATTGTCCAAAGAAACATTGCGATTAGCAAAACCGATTGATCGAAATTACCTGGGCCGGATGATCAACAGTTTTTTTCCGAGCTGTGTTGAATCCGATCCAAACCCAGAACACTGGTTTCATTTGCCCGATCCCGCATTGCATTCAGAAATGATCGAAGTGAATGAATTATCAGAAGCTGCATTTATTTACCAAAACGATCGCATTTTACCACGCGGAGAATTTCAAGAATTTGCATTAACCCAAGACGACGAAACTGAATTAAAACCCATCAAAGCAAAAATTCAATTCGCCGACAGTACACCTGATATTGAAAATAAATATCTGCACCAAGTGGTTTTTTTCGGTATCCGCGATGATATGTTAAAAAAAATACGATTATGGATGTTACAAACCCATATTGATCACAAAAAATCAGGAACTTGATGATTTTACACATCACATGGTTCGTTTTTTGAGCAAAACCCAGTCTTTATTTACAAAAAATTGACTTTTTTTACGTAGAGACTTACAAAAGAACTTCATTTTTAATCAGTGTTTCGGTGGTGGGGTAGCTCAGCTGGTTAGAGCAACGGAATCATAATCCGTAGGTCACGTGTTCAAATCACGTTCTCACTACCAATTTTTTATCCGAACAAAACTACATCTCAACTTTAATTGCGTGGTTCTACGCAATCAGAGGGGGAATCGGTTTTAAGTTATGACCAGTTTCCGAGTTCTATTTATTATTCCATTCCAGCCACACAAGGCAAGAACTCTTAGCCAACTTTTTCAATAAATTTTAACCAACTTATGATGATCGAACCAATTTTTTAAAAACACTGATGACTCCACAGCATTTCCTGAACGATTTGTGACATTGGCTGTCCATATGGCTGAGTTGACTCAAGTAAATAATATATTTTAAATGTTTTTACTTGTTCTGTACCCGTATGATCATTATTCCATTGTCGACATAAATATCGACCTAAAAATAATCTGTAATCTTCGTATTCACGTGTTCGTATATTAATAAAATATTTTCTCCACATTGTGTCTTTATACATTCCCGAAATTGATTCCGGCCTGCTGTAATCGACGGGGCGATGATTTAAAATATCCCATTTTTGACCATTAAATAATTCGGCATCAACAATGACCCAGCCATCATCGAATGTTGGAAATGGTGCAAACATTGTCCAAAACTGATTCAACCTGAATACTGAACCCACAATTTCGACGGGTTTGGGTAAAACAATATTATCGTCTTTTTTTAGAGTTGCGAAATTCCAATAAATCGCAATTGTTATAAAAAATAAAACGATAACCTGAATAAAACTGTTCGATAAATTTGGATTTTGAATTTGTTTGAAAAAATTTAACGGAGACAAATAAGCTTTTCTATTTTTTGATATGACAAGATATGCTTTTTGTCCAAAGTATCGAACGACTGAAGTGTTCAATAGAATTGTCACAAATCGAAACGGCGATATTGATACTAAATGTACAAACGCATTAAAATTATAAATTCGATTTTGATTTGCTGTTTCAATCATCCAAGAATTATTTTGACGAATCGATTTTAATATACCCGCATTCGTATTACCTGATTTAATCTGAACAAATTTTAAAGCCAAAAAATGTTGTATAAAAAAACTGGCTTTGCGGCACAGTTCGCAATCAGGGTCATAATATACGATGGTTTTTGTTTGTCGTTTTTTTAAAATTTCAATCAGATAATCCCAGAAAAAACTGGGCGTCAAAATTAACCAATAGGCCATGCAAATCCAAGGGAAATTTCCCAAATTAAAAACTGAAAACAGTCCCAGATGGAAACCGATGAATGTAATTATAACGATTGCCCTAAGGTTTGAATTTTTCCATGGTATAAAAATCAGTAACGGAAAAACCAATTCGATGACAAAAGTTATTCGCGTTAATAATTGCAGAATAGAATATGGCACTTGTCTGAAAATTTCACCGAACCAAGTTAAAAACTGATCTAATTGCAAAGCATAATAAATTGCAGAAGCTTCACTGTTCCATATGGGGTGAATTTTTAATACCGCAGTAAAAACATACATTACTGCTAATTGAAGAATCAAAGCCAGCCCAGCAATACTTAGCACACTGTCATCGACGCTTTCAGTTTCTGGTGACTTTGAGTTCAATTTTGTCATTAATCTATCAATAGAAAAAAACTGGTGTGATGGTATAAATATCATCCAAAATAAAAATAACCGAATTAAGTCATCCCCGGCGTGCGAAACAACGGCTGTCCGTGCAGAAAGTGAAATAAAAAATAGCCACGATAAAATATTATTTATTTTAGTTTTATAACCAAATGTAAACCCCAAATAACAGAACAGACCCAGAATGAAAAATGTGTAAACATAAATTGGCTGTCCCGCCATAAATAAAAATGAAAAATAATACGGATTCGTATAATTTGTTATAGCTTGCCCACGAGGAACAACCCCGGCATCCGTATAAAAAGCGAAGGCATTCGAAAATCGATAATACCAATCAAAAATTAATACAAATCCAACTAAAATACGCGCCAAGGCGACTGAACGCAGGTTCAATGACAGATAATTTAAACCTATGTTTTTAAGTAGCTTCTGAACCATTGATCCTCTCTACGGCTTTTCATACACAACGAATGCTGTAGATATTTCATGCCCTATTAATTTTGCTGGCACATATATTGAAAGACAAGTATCAAATAAACAAAATAAACCCTAAGGATGTCTATGCCCTCTATATCAAAATCAATAATCAGAATGCTTGCAATTTGCGTGTTTATGTCAAATTCAACGACATACGCAGCACCAACCGGAACAAACAACGGCAATCCATTCGATTGCACAAAAAATCCTACCTTGTGCACAGGCAATGGCGGTGGCGGAGCAGGAAATACTGGACCTGGAAACAATGGTAACGACGGAACAAATGGTAACGCTGGCGGGGGAACAACAGGCTCGTCAACGGGCAGCTCTACGGGAACTTCAAACGGTAATTCAAACGGTAATTCAAACGGTAATTCAAACGGTAATTCAAACGGTAATTCAAACGGTAATTCAAACGGTAATTCAAACGGTAATTCAAACGGTAATTCAAACGGTAATTCAAACGGTAATTCA
>JANPOT010000010.1:0-41955 GCA_031428135.1 Pseudobdellovibrionaceae bacterium
ATATCTGAAATTTTCTGATTCGGAATAATTCATCAGTGCAATTAATGCCAATGCGGTCGATTGAACCTTATCAGTACGACCAATGCCAGGCGTATTTGACCATGAACCTTCATCAAAATCTTGGCCCGACAAAATTGTTTGCACAGATTTATTTTTTGAAATTTCTAAACATTGTGCCCCTGCTACATAGGCATTTGACATCGTAAAAAATACTGCATACGAATTCGGATAATAAATTCCGCATTGGCTTTGTAAATTATTTGCGATCGAAAAATTCAACATAGCACATGATTCAGCGTAACCGGGTTGTTTCTGGTTTTTCGTTAAAGCTAACATTCGAATCACGTTGGCGTTAACGACGCAATCAACATCATTAAAATTAAATGGAATTCGCGCGCCGCGATCAGGCTTTGCAAATACTCCGCGCGGCATATCTGGCGATTTTTCATCAATAAACCAAGTCATAAATGCGCCAGATTTTTTGATTCCATCCAGCCAATTGTAATAATGCGATTTTCTGTTCAAATCGCGGTACGTCGAAAACGTATCCAACGCCGCTTGTGGAATAATGAATTCAGATGTTTTATTTATAACGTGATCAAAATATTTAGCAGCATATGTGACTGATGTTGTATCTGCATCGGGCGGAATATTTGTTAAACCTTTGATATATTTAGGAACATACTGATTCCCAGAACGCGGCCCACGAACAGTTGTGCCGTTAAAATTCATTTCTGCATAGTAACTGTAAATGTCGCCTGATTTATAATTTAAATCCGCAGATTCTAAACCGTTTTTAATCATTGGTTTAATTTGTTCGTATTTTGTATTTTCAAAATAAATTCCCGCCAACAAATTTGAAATTGATGATGTTGCAAATGACGTTGGCTCATCGACCGGTCTGGCGAATAATCGACCTACACCCAAAAGTGCTGGTAAAAAATACGAACGCATTTCAACAGGCCATTCACCCCGAAAATACAATTGCTCATTTTGTTTTTTTTGATTGGATTCGATAAATTTCAATGATTTTTGGATAACTTGATCAATTGTTTCAGTCTGTTTTTCGGCATAAACAGAAACTGAAAACAGATTGATTAAAACAATAAATTGAAATGCAAATTTAAACATAGACAGCGAATTACAAAATGAATGCCTGCGATGTCGAATAGGTTTGTTTTTAAATCCATTGTGCAATTATTCGTATCAATTTGACCCATTTTTGGGCCCTGTGCCTGGACCATAGACAGTGTTTTCGTTTTAAAACGCGTATGTGTTTTATAACTGGGTCTGATTCCTGCTGATTACAGTATAGAGTGAAAACTATTTTGTACTGCTTTTTTATTTTCATATTTTCGATTTTTGCCAATGCGGAAATTAATTTGATCGTATGGCAGTCAGATGCAACAAATGCAAATTCAGTCAAAATTATTTTGCCTCAACTTGATCATGAAAATCCCAAACAAGCTGTTGAACGTTATTTAAAAAATATAGCCGGCGATCCTGAATTATCAAAAATTTCATCAGGTATTGAAAAAAAATCGATAGGTCAAATTCAAAATCTGTCTGTTGAAAATAATTCCGGCAAAGTCCGATTGGCATTTATTGCAAATTGGTTTCAAGACATGATTGCGGGCGGCCAACGGATCGAACGAAATATCAAAATTTTTTCTAAAGCTGGCGCTGATCCATATGTTATCGCTATCGCGGCAGATTTAAATTTGTCAGAAGCCGATGCCGCAGATTATAGATTTAAAATTTCAAAAAATTTCAGTCTGCTGGTTTCATTGGGTGGCGATGATATTTCACCTGAATTGTATGGCGAACAAAAAAAGTATGCACGGAATACAAATCAATCGCGAGATAGATCTGAACTGAAACTGGTTCAATATTTTAAAAAATATGCACGCGGAATTTTTTTCGGAATTTGTCGCGGTCACCAAATGGGCGCAATTGCCGACGGACATACACTGCATCAGGATTTATCAAAAACAAATGCCGGAACAACAAATTATCATATCAATTTATCCGGAAAAAATGCGACTGAAATGCAAACCTGGCATGGAATCGATATCGAAAAATCATTATTATCACGTTTTTTAAATGAATCTGGCCAATTACAAGTGAATAGCATCCATCATCAGGCTGTACGCATTAACCCCTATGCCGCGTCTTTACCAATTGCAACGGATGACAAAGACCAAACTGTTGAGGCCTTACAAGCTAAAAACAACAAGAGCCTGTCCGTGCAATTTCATCCAGAGTTTCCACCCGATGTATCAGGAAATATTGAATTTTCAAAAAACGGTTTTAAAATTATTCAAGGCATTGTTAGTTATGCCAGATTTAATCGACAACAAAATACAGTTCGAAGTTGTATGAATTTATTTTAATTTTACAGCAACACGATTGTATAATGGATTGGCGGCTTAGGCTGGTTTGGCGGTTCAAACATGAGCCAGTACTGCTCAAGAAATTGAAAATATTTTTCAAAATTAGTCATAGATTCAATCTCTGTAGCGCTTGAATCGTCGGCCATTCATTAAAAAGATCGGCATATTTTTGAATTATATTTATTTCCAAATTCGGCAACAAAAGTAATTTTTGAATATCGGCTTTATCTTGAAGTTCACGAGTTGCATCGTTTTTATATGCTTGAATTTTTAAACCAATGAGATCTTCAGGCTTTAATATGTAAACATTTAAATCCGAGTCAAGATTGGCACGACTGAGCATTTCTAAACTTAGTGGTCTGTTCGCTAATAAAATATCCAAAAAACCAGTTCCTTCGAATTGCAAAACTTCAGCTGATTCATGTCTGAGTGTAAATCCATTTTTAATGAGTTCGTTTTTTATCAGTTGTTTTTTGGAACCATCGGCTAATAAATCGATATCTGAAGTGGCTCGATGCTGGCCGTAACTTGCCAATGCAAAACCGCCAATCAATGCGTGACTAATGCCTGCAGTCTGCAGAGCCATGTGAGCATCATTTAATGTCTTACGCAGGTTAATCATAATACTATCTTACCAAATTAATTTGAATTTACGAAAGGAAAATACAGTTTTTCGATTATTTTAACCAGGTTATTCGGTTTTCAATTTGGCGCGGTGGTTTGGGCGGTTCATGATCTGGATAACCCACCGTCATTGCGCACAGTAATTCAAGTTCACCATTTTTATATTCCGGCAAATCTGCGACGCCCAAAAACTGATCGACTTCATTTTTGATTTCCAATGGCGCACCCATCGTGCAACACCCGAGGCCTTCGATTTGACAGGCTAAATTGATATTTTGGACCGCCATATAAACACTGCCGATGCTGGTGTGATAACGCTCATCGGGTGAATTATGACTGTAAGCAAAAATAATCACTGGAGCGTTCCCTAAAGTATAAAAAAATCTTTCAGTGAAATCATATAATGATGGTTTAAGTTTTTTTTGCAAAATGTCTTTGATACCTGTCCATGATTTTTGTGACAGTTTTAAATATTCGTTTTTCTTTGCGCCCTGGACAACGAAAAATCGCCAGTTTTGACGATTTTTCCCTGACGGCGCGTGAAAACCTGCCTGTTCGATGATGCGTTGAAGGACGTCGTGTGGCACATCATCAGATTTGTACTGACGAATTGATTTTCGTTTTTGCAAGAGTTCGTAAAAATCAGACTTAGCCATTTGACCCATGAACCAAAGTATACCAGAATAATCCGTAATGGATTCAATAAAAAATGCAGGTTTAAAAAAATATTTTATTTACGGACTGCTTGCGTTGATTGCATTAGCCGCGGCAGTCTTGTCGACACAACCAAAATTCAGGCAAATAGTTTCTGCGGACCGAATTCAAACACGCCAAATTTTGGCAAAAATATTTTCTGAATATGCAAATAAGAATTACGTTATTTTAAAAATTAAAACAGAATCAGGAATTGATCTTGAAATTTTCGAAAAGGATTCAAGCAACAATCAACGTTTGAAACAAAAATTTTCGCTGACTGACGATTCTGAAGCTTTTTTAATGATTAATAATAATTCGGTTAATTTAGGCCTGAATGATGTTGACCACGACGGCGCACCGGAAATCATCGCGCCAACAGTCGATCCGAATGGCAATTCCCGGTTAAATATTTACAAATATAAAACTGAACTGGATCAATTCGCGCCAGTTCAGATTCAAGAATAATTTTATTTATTCGTACTTAAATCTTTCCAAGATTTACCTTCGCGGTTTTTAGCATTCATTTGAAATTTTTGAACAGCAGCGTTGTGCTGTGAAAGATTTTCTGAAAATACGGTGGTGCCGTCATTGCGACTGACAAAATAAACATATTTTGTGTTCGCCGGATTTATGACGGCCAGTATTGCATCACGCCCCGGATTCGAAATCGGTGTTGGTGGCAGGCCATAATTTGTATATGTATTGTGACGCGTTGGGGTTTGCAAATCTGCGCGTGTAATATTGTTTGGCATTTCACCCAATGAAACAGCTTTCCCGTACAGAACTGTTGGATCAGTTTGTAATTTCATGTTTATTTTTAATCGATTATGGAATACCGAAGAAACTATGACACGGTCTGATGGGCGACCCGTTTCCTTTTCAACGATGCTTGCAAAAGTTATTAATTTATTTCGCGTCCAGTTCAATTTTTTAATTTCTGGTTCAAGATCTTTGTACACATTGATAAAATGATTCAACATTTGTTGGACGATTTCTTTTTGAGTATCGAATTTTGTAACTTTATAAGTGTCTGGGAACAAATAGCCTTCAAGTGATTCAAGTTTTTCACCCAATTGATTTTGAATAAAATCAGGGTCTTTGATTAATTTAAAAAAATCTGCTTTTGTGCCGAAGCCAGATTTTTCCAAGATGTCAGCAATATCAAAAATATTTTTTCCTTCGGGAATTGTTAAACTGCGCATGACGCTTTTACCTGAAGTAATCACACTTAAAACTTGATTCGGCGTCATTGTTTTATTAAGGGCGTATTCACCTTTTTTGAGTTTTGAATTTGCCCCAGAAAACCTAGAATACTTTGTAAATAACCACGCATTTTTAATTAAATGTTGCGATTCAAGATTTATGGCCACTGATGACATCGATTGCCCCGGCATAACATCAAATAAAATTTCTGCTGAATCATTTGAAGTTCCTGAGCCTAAAAATTGATATCCAAAAAATAAAATTGTCGCAGATACTGCAGTGATAAATAAACTGAATGTGCCAATCATCATTTTTATTTTTTTAGTCAAGTGTCACTCCAGGTAATAATTTTGTGCGATCTAATTCTGTGGAATCTTCCAGGCTGGCCATCGGCACTGTGCAATATTGGACTGCAAAATGGCCCGACGGTCTGTCGTTACCGGATTTTCCCATTCCTCCGAAAGGCAACCGAGAACTGGCACCATTCGTTGTTCGATTTAAATTTAATAAACCCACACGTGCTTTTAATAACGCTTCATCGTACAAATTTTTATTTTTTGTGAATAATGCCATACACAAACCATAGCCAGATGAATTCACGTTTTCCAAGGCGTTTTCAAAATCACTGGATCTGTAAATCGCCACATTCGGGCCGAATATTTCAGTTTTTTGATACACAGATTTGGGATCAAATGATTTAACCAAATGAATACTGGGCGTGACATAGTGGCCTTTGACGTCCAGGTCCAAAGATTTTCCGCGCATCAAGCTTTCACAATTTTCACGATTGGCCATTTCTTGAAAGCGCACATATTTATCAACAGCAGCTTCGTTGATCAGTGAACCCATAAACGGATTTTTTGACCAATGATTAATTGTTAATTTTTTTGCTGTACTGTAAAAACGTTCAGTGAATTGATCTGCTATTTTATCATGTAAAATAACTTTTGATGTTCCCGAACAACGTTGGCCCGCCGACATATAAGCACCAACGATGGTTTCATAAACAGCTTTATCTAAATCAGCATCATCCCAAACAACTGTTGCATTTTTTCCACCCATTTCCAGCGCTAATATTTTCCAATACTGATTTAATGTTTCTTGTTTAATTTTAAGTCCGACTTCATAAGAACCCGTAAACAAAACACCATCAACCAATTCATGAGCAACCATACGGCGACCGGTTTCAGCTTCGCCTTGGACCATATTGAAAACACCTGCAGGAAATTCTGCTTTTTCAATCAATTGTGAATACAGCTGGGCAACGAATGGAGTTTGTTCGGATGGCTTGTATACGATTGTGTTTCCCGTTAACAATGCCGGTATGATATGACCATTTGGCAAATGCGCGGGGAAATTAAATGGGCCGACAACCGCCATCACACCCCTGGATTTATATCTTAAAACTCCATCGACATTCGGCAAAGCATTTGAAATACGTTCTTCTGAAACTAATTTCATCGATTCATTGATTGTAATATCAATTTTTGCAGATAAGGCTTTTGCCTCGGTTGTCGCGTCCCACAAGGCTTTGCCGGTGTCGCGCGCAATAGCTTCTGCCATTTCAAATTCGTGTGCAATAAAAATTTCTTTTAATTTAAGTACATACTTTTTACGATCGTCCAATGATAATTTCGCCCAAGGCAAATAAGCTTTCTTGGCTTCGATGCAAGATTGATCAACGTGGTCTAATTTGAAATTAACAGTCATTATTTGATCTGACAAATCACCAGGGCTGATATTTTTAAATTGTCCGTCGGGCTTTGTCGGCATAATAAATTTTCCTGAAATGAAATCGCCCAAAAAATTAATTTTTTTATAATCCATATAAAACCTTCTGATTTATTTTTTAGTTATGCTTTTTTGCCGTATTCAAATGGTGTAATAAAAACGTCCTGATCAATATCAATTTTTAAAAGATCCCGAGTTTTATTGGGAACAGCAATAACGCCGTCTCGAATTTCGTAGGCTGTTAACGTGGCTCTGAAATCATCAGAACCCAGTCCGATGAGACCTTGAGTTTTAAATGTTGAGTCTTTGATTTCACCTAGGCGCAGTTTTTGACCTTGCTTGATCGGTAAAATATTTTCAGTTTTTGAACCATAATGGGGGCCGCCGTCAAAAGGATCAACCTCATCTAGATATTCAAAACCAATGCTTTCAAGTAAATGCTGCGCAGGTTTTGTCGATTCACCGACTCGACCCAGAACCAAACGTGCTTTTGAATCCAACAAACTTAAATAAATATCTTCTTCGGGAAATAATGATTCAATGAATTCTTTATTCGTTTGAGACAACGCATCAGCTTCTTGGTAAGGCAAACCCGTGAATCTGCGGCCAAGCGCTTCCCAAAATTCACTGCGACCTTCATCAGTCAGCGGCGGTGTCAATTCACACAGAACACGCTTTTCAAAACGTTCAGGATGTAAACCCATAAATAAAAATCGGCTTAATGAAATTTGTTTTCCCAGGCGTTCTGGACGTCTGCGATAAGTTTTATCGACTAATAATCCACCAATTTCTGTCGGGCCATCAGTATCTAATTGAAAACGCAAAACTTGATGAATGAAACCAATACCCAGATCTTTTGAAAAATGATCACGTTTTAAAATTTTAAAATAGCAATGTGGGGCTTCGTCTGAACCGTGTTTTGCTAAAATCAATGAACTGCCAACAACTTGCTGTTCTTCGGTGTCTTCCAGGACAAATAAATATTCAGATTTTTCTTTGGGCAAATCACCCGCAAACGACGATTCACTGCGCGCAATTTTTTCACTGATAATTTTTTTATCACCAGGCAAATTTAATAAATTAAATTGCTTTGCTAAATCTGTTAATTGAATTAAATCATCGCGTTGAACGGCTCGAACTATAAAACTCATAAACAAAACCTTTCGATCATTTTCGTATAAAAAACAATCGCCTTTTCTAAGTCTGTAATACTAACATATTCATTGGGGGTATGAACATTACCTTCGCGCTGTCCTGCACCCAGACAAAGGCATTCGATGCCCAATCTGGAAAATAAACTGGCTTCATTTGTTGACGCAAGCGATCGGCACTGTGAATCAATTCCCAGTTTTTCAAGCTCAGCCTGTGCCGCTTTGACAAAAACTGAATTTTCATTGGTCCGAAACGGCCGCTTATAATCCTGCAATGAAAATTCAGCACCAACTTCGGTGCAGGCACTGCGTATCGTATTCATCCAGGATTCATAAATGTCTTGCGATACAGATGGTAATATCCGACATGATCCGCCGATAAATATATAATCAGAATGAGACCGGACAATTCCAACAGATAATGTCGAATGCCCCGGATCAAAATCATGATCTGTCACCAATTTCATATTTTCTTGAACTGAATTCATTGTTTTAAATAAAAAATTAATTTTTTGAATTGAAGTGTGCTTGATTTGGGCTGAAACATCCAATTCGACCATGGCTTGATTTGGGATCATATTTAAACGTGTTCCTGCGTCGATATCCAGAATGACAATTTGATCGGGCATCTGTGACAAAAATTCAAACATTTTAACAGCAGCGCTTTCACCCAAATTCGGCGTCGATGAATGCGCTGAACGACCTGAAAAAATTTTAGTTTGTGTTGATGCAGATTCAGAAATTAATTTTTCGCTTTTATGTTTTTGTTCTTCAGGTGAAATGGGTATTTTTATTTCAACTGTCGCAAAGCCTTTGGCTGAATTGACAATGTTTAAATTCGTTGGTTCGCCAATCAGGGCATATTTGGCATTTATTTTGTTTTTCCGAATTAATTTCAATGCCCCTTGCATCCCTGATTCTTCGCCAAAAGTACCGACCAGAACAGGTTTCAAGTTTTTAAAATTTTTTGCCCTGAGATCGATCAGGACTTTTAATTTACATAAAAAATCAAGCTTCACTTCGGCAGCGCCCAAGCCAAAAATTTGTCCGTCTTGGATCACGGCATCGAAAGGATTAAATGAATTTTTTTTCCACAAAGAAAATGAACCTGGGTCAACTGTGTCCAAATGTGTTTGTAATAAAAATTCCTGGTCACCTGGAGTAAATGGCTGACAACGAACTAATATATTTGCTTGACCGATGCCATTTTGAATTTCGTTTTGAATTTCAACATCTAAACCGAATTGCCGTGCTAATTTTGCCATAGACTCAACCATTTCAATCGTTGATTGAAGCGGCGAAGTATCAAAGCCAATTAATTTTCGACATTCTTGAACAAAATCAAAATTCAAATTGTTTCCTATAATCCTTCAAGAACAGTTTTTTCAATAATATCCATGGCCAATTGGATATCCAAATCTTCGATGATTGCTGGAACCAAAAACCTGATACGCACGGGGTCTTTGCCGCAACTGAATGCGATAATGCCGTTTTTAAAAAGTTTTTTGATAAATAATTCGACCTGTTCTTTTTTGCCATCAAACGGAGTAAACGCAATCATCAAACCCATGCCACCAGCATCTTGTAAGAGCCCCTTGCATGTCGTTTGATTTAAATGATTTAATCCATCAATAAATTTTTTGTGAATTTTTAAAATACGTCCGTTCGGGCCTAAATATCCTTCTGATAAAATATCCAAAATTTCAAGGCCGGCCGACATCGACGAACCGGAACCCGAAAATGTGCCCGCGATCAATCCTGGTTTTGGATTGTATTCTTCTGTGTATAATGTCGCACCCAGCTGAACTGTTTTTGCAATCGTTACGATGTCCACAAAATCGCCCAAATCCATTGTTTCAAAAGCAAAAAATTCGCCTGTTCTGGCAAATGTTTGAACTTCGTCGGCCCAAATTGCAATTTTATTTTGTTTACAAAAATCAAGCATCGGCAAATAAAATTCGCGCGGCACGGGTTGAAATCCGCCTTCGCCCAACATGGGTTCAAAACAAAATGTCGCAACATTTTTATCATGCTTAGCATAATGTTCTTTCATTACGCGAAGTGCAGCTTCGGTGCTTTTGGAATCTTTTTTATCGTGATTGGGAATTCTTAAAACTTCGTTATAATCTGGTAGTCCCTGTTTGTATGCTGTGTTGTCCGTCAATTCAGCCATCATTGTTGAACGCCCTGCAAACGCATTTTTCATTGCAAAAACCATTTTGGCTGGAGAATTTTTCTGGCGAGCAATTTTCAAAGCGGATTCATTGGCCATCGTTCCACAAGTTGCAAACCAGGCATGTTTTAATTTACTTTTGCGCCCAGCGATTTGTATTAAACGTTCTGATAATTTTAAATATTCGTTATTAGGTTGTAAATTTCCCTGCATAATAACATCTGATAATGAACCGCGAACGGCAGCTTTCATCACGCGGGGATTTGAATGTCCCATAATATGAATTCCGATTCCATTGATTAAATCCAATTTAATACTGCCGTCTTCAAGTTCGACATAAGGGCCGCGTCCGGCACCAGTTCCCATATAATTGTGATACAATGGGCGGCCCCGCACAGCACCAGTTTGATCTAATTTTCTTTTCGATGAATCAATGAATTTTGCATTGGGCATTTTAATTGTTTGAATTTCTTGGTTACAAACCATAACTTCGGCAATCAAATCATCCACAAGACCTTCGATGACGGGATCATTATTAATTTTGTGTCCGACCAAATTTTCATCGGCCGATGTTGTAGAATTTTTAATTTTTTCCAAAATTGTTGATAACATTTTAAACCTCGTTTGAATGTTTTTTAAGACCTTAGTTTACAATGTTGCATATCCAGATGACAAGAAATGCTGTCATGATGTAGACTTTGGCTCTATGTCACAAAATCAGCCGCAGAATTTATCGATCGACCAAGCTTTTCAACAGGCCCTGTCGCTTCAAAATGAAAAAAAAATTGATGAATCCATTACAGCCTATCGAAAAATACTGGACGAAGGTCTATCTGAAACGTCAAATTTGACGCGTGAACAGGCTTCTGCGGTCAGTCAAAATATAGCACTGCTCTATTTTGAAAAAAAAGAGTCCGCGTTGTCCTACGTTTATAATCAAAAAGCTGTATTTTTAAATCCAGGAAATTCACAAGCTAACGAATTTTTAAAACAGAATAAAAATTTATTACAAATAACATCAGTACCCAGAGACATCAGCTTGACTGAAAATTTGAATCAAATCGGTTTAAAGTACCTCTCTGTTGAAATTTTATTTTCTATTATATTCATCTTAGCTGTTTACGTTTTTAAAAATTGTTTGCAGTTTTTTTTAGAACGAAAAAAATCAGATGTGCTGAATCTGGCCATCGTACCTTTTCGGCTAATAAATTATTTTTTTATATCTTTATTGTTTTTGTTGACCGTTTTGTTCATTTTTAAAATTTCTGATGAATCCCAGCTTCGCGCTATCTTAAAAACCGAAAAAGTCACTGTTCATGCAGCTTCTGGCGAAAATCAAGCCAGCATCACCCAAGCAGAAATTGGCACAATTTTTAACGTGCTTAAAATTTCAAATGATGCTGATTTAGCCTATGTACAAATCAAATACCCGGGTGCTTACTCAGGTTGGGTCAAAAGATCAGATTTAGAGCTTTTAAATTCAACAAAATGGCCTGTTTTTATTGACAAAAAATAAGGCAATAAGGTTCTATATTCAAAGGCTTTCAGTACGTAAGGATTTTTATGAAATTAGTCTTGA
The DNA here is from genome assembly GCA_031428135.1 of Pseudobdellovibrionaceae bacterium. GTDB lineage: Bacteria > Bdellovibrionota > Bdellovibrionia > Bdellovibrionales > Bdellovibrionaceae > Pseudobdellovibrio. Next base: position 11,551 of record JANPOT010000010.1, read on the forward strand.
ATTTGATTTCAATTTTATGTTTTTCGTTTTTTTTATCAGGCTGCGCTTCTGAAGAAAAAAATCTGACAACTGCCGAAGGCGCATATAAATACGCCAAAGAATTCGAAGATAGCGAACGCTTTGATATGGCATTAGTTAAATATGCTGATGTTAAAAATAAATTTCCGTACAGCAGCCTGGCAACCGATGCTGAACTAGCGATCGCAGAAGTCCATTACAAACGCGAATCATTCCCAGAAGCACAAGTTTCGTTTCAAAATTTTCGCGATATGCACCCTAAGCACCCAAAAATTGATTACGTCGTTTTTAAAATCGCGATGAGTTATTACAGCCAATTGCCTGATACTTTTGATCGCGATTTATCGCTGGGTAACGATGCCATTTACCATTTTGATGAGCTTATCAAATTATACCCAGGCTCCGAACATATCAAAGAAGCCAAAGAAAAACGTTCTGAAACTTTTCAAAAGTTAACTGAAAAAGAATTATACATCGCAGATTTTTATCTGAAACAAAAAAAATATTCAGCAGCCTTGCGCAGATACGAAAGCACTCTTGAAAAATACACGGGCCTGGGTTTTGATCCCCGAGCCCATTTGGGCGCTGCCAGATCCGCAAAAAATTTAGAAAATATGACAAAACAAAAATTTCATTCTTCGCAATTATTGAAAAAATATCCACAATCTGACGAAGCCCTTAAGGCTAAAACAGAGGGGTTGTAATTATGCGATCATTTTCCGGACAATTGCTTGACGAGGCACGCGAAGCCTTTATCGAGGGAAATTACAAAGAAGCTGAACCTTTGTTGGAACAGCCGTCTTTGCAAAAATCAATGAACCCCGAAGTTTTTCAAATGTTGGCAACCATTTATTACAACCGCGGCCAATTCAACAAGGCGATTAAAACATTTAAAAAAGCCTTGGAAGTTGATCCCACCTACAGCGATGCAGCTGTTGGTTTATCAATTATTTTAAATGATATTGGTAAATACGACGAAGCTAAAAAAGTATTCGCTGAAGCTCAAACATTATTAGACCGAAAAAAACAAATCGCACCGTCTGTGAATGTCGAAGAAAAATTGGCCACTAAACATTTGGAACTGGGTGATTTATATTTGCAATATAAACGCTATGATTCGGCCATTGAAAACTACGCCAAAGCCCAACAGCTTTCGCAAAAAAAATCTGATATTTCAATGCTGATTGCTGAATGTTATGTTCAAGCCGGTCAAAAAGACAAAGCCATCCGTGAATTAAAAACAGTTCTGCAAATGAACATGAAATTAATTTCACCCAGACTGAAGCTTGGTTTAATTCTGTATAATTCAAACATGATTGCCGAAGCCGTTGATCAATGGGAAAATGTTTTACGGCTTGAACCTAAGAACGACGAAGCCTTGCGGTATTTAAAAATGGCACAGGCCACAGGAATAACGACATTAAATTTTTAATAAGTTAAAACATGATTTCAAATTAAAGGGATTTAAATGAAACAAATCAAAGACGACATGACAATTTTTTTAAAAGCCGATGAAATCGCAAAACTTGTCGCTAAACTAGCTGACAAAATTGAAAATGATTACGAAGGTAAAGAAATTATTTTTATTTGCCCCCTGCGCGGATCAATTCATTTTGCTGCAGATTTAATGCGACAAATTGATTTACCACAACAGATTGATTTTGTTTCATTGCAAGCCACAGAAAAAGGTGGCGCACTTCGTATGGTCAAAGACATTTCAGTCAACATCACCGATAAAGACGTCATCATCATCGAAGAAGTCATTGATACAGCACGAACGCTCAGTTTCTTGCGCGACCGTTTGATCGCATCACGACCGAAATCATTAAAAATTGTTACACTTTTAGATAAGCCTGCCCGACGTGAATTACCGATCCGTGCCGATTACATCGGAAAAACCATCGAAGACCGTTATGTCGTCGGTTACGGAATGGATAGCGAAGAAAAAGGCCGTAATTACGCCGATATTTACGTTTTAAAGAACTAAATGGAATTTACGATTAAAAAAATTATCGTTATTTTTTTAATATCTATTCTAATTTTAGTCTTTACGTTTCTACCAAAAAATCAACTGAACTGCACAACAACTTCAGATTGCTTGATAAAAAGAGCGATTGCAGCGCCTGTGTTTATTATTGGCGGCACATTCGTAGCAATAAATTTTTTAATCGACCAAATTTTTGCAACCACAAATGTGCAAATTGAACTTGATAATGGAACTTTAAAACCTGCAAAACTTTATTACAAAGCCATCGGAAGCCGCAATGTTAACAACGGCGACAAAGTACGATTAAATTGTTCACAAAATACTAAATTTAAAAATGGAAAATTATGCCAATTACAATTTTATGGATTCGATAAATACAACGGATGCCCCAAAGACAGTCCTTGTTACGGAAAAATTCCTGAAATGACGATTGAAGTTGATGAATTTGATTTACCAGACGAAACCATGTTGAAATATAGCAAATAACTGCTATTTTCCCCAGTTCGAATACAGCAGTCGATAATCAGCATTGGTAATACTATTCATGGTCAATAACCAGCGCTAGCGATGCTGATTATTGAGCTTAGCTAAATACCGCGTTCACAACAAACAACGTTAAAACGCACGCAACATATAATAATACGAAATTTTTTGGAATCATCCGTGATCCTTTGGCTATTTTTTAAAAACTCTTATCCAGGGTAAATCAGTTTGAATTTATTTGTCAAATTTTGTACCCAATGGTCTAGGCCACTTTTGAAATCGCCGAAATAACAATTCGGCGTAATTTAATAATTTTGCCGCCAGCACGTTCGATTTGAAAATCTAATTTTTCTTTTGATTCCTGGTCAATATTTTTTAAATAACTGGGGTAATGATCACGAAACGCCATATACACAGACAAGCAACATTCCTGAACACGCAAATCTGAATCTGAAAAATAAATTGTAATCACTTCAGAAATAAAATCCTGCATCGTCACACACGATTTAAAATTATATTTTTCAGTAAAATCCACCAACGGAAATAAAACTCGATAATCCATATGATTATTTTGAACGAAAAAATCAATAACGAATACGGGACCTGGATGTTGGTCGTAAAAAATGAACAGACCTTCGTCCGCAAAAAAATAAAAACATGTTTCACATTCTCATTCCGAGACATAAAATAGATCCATAACAATACCATCCGACAAAAAGTGACAATTTTTGGTCTTTTTGTTGCAGTGATTCTATATCAAAGGGAGAAATCAAAATGAAATCAATTTCACCGTTTAAGTTTTTTACAGCTGTCGGATTTTTAATAGTCAGTATGAGCGCGGGAAGTTCGTGGTCTGCAGCGCCAGTCAAGGTCGAAGAAAAAAAATCTGGCAATGTTGAAACTAAAGAATCTTGTCAAGATGACTGCGAAGGCGTCGATAACTCAAGTGCTTGTACACAACATAAAGATAAGCCAGTAGACGAGACTGCCTGCTTATCTAAAATTGTAAACACCTGTAAACTGCGTTGCAAAAATAAACCTACGCAGGCGTCATTAGATAAAAAAGAATCGGATGATAAATCTGCCGCTAAAGAACTTAAAGCAGACTGCAACACAGCGACTAAAGAATACAACACTGCTGTCAAAGACGCGCGTGGTGCTTGCGAATCGTTTGAAAAAGTATCTGGCGGCGAAAAAAATAGCTGTCAGAACAGAATAAATTCTTGTAGAAAAAAAATTGGATCAGCCGTTGCTGGTGACGAATTTCCTGACGAAAAAGAAACTGCTGATAAAGAGAAAAAAGGTGGCGATGATTTATTTGGTACATTATTTGGCATTGCTCAACAAAAATTGGGTGGCGATGACCCGAATAAACAAACATCTCCCAATTCAAGCCCCAGTTGCGTGAATTATAAATCCAAAGAAGATCGCAAAGAAAAAAAGAATGACGCCAAAGACCTAGTTAAAGAAATGCAACGGATCAAAGAAAAAATTGCTGATGAAAAAAAGAAAATCACAGAAGAAAATGCCAAGCTGCGTGAAAAAAATTCTGATATCGATGTAGAAATTCAAAAAGTCGACGAAGCCGTTAAAAAAGCCATCCGATCCGTTGATGAAAAAAAGGGTGAACGACTTAGAAAATCAAACGAAGACCTAGAAAAAAGCGCCATCGAAATCAGAAACTTGAATGCAATAATTGTGAATGAAAAAGAAAAGGCAGAAAGCAAGAAATTTGAATATGCCCAGGAAATGTTGAAATTTTCAGAAGATAAAATTAATGCTCAATGTGAAACTGAAATTGAAAAAGCAAAACAATGTTTTATTAAGGCATCGAAGAGCCCCGCTACCGATCCTAAGGACCCTTGCTACGGCGTAGCCTTTTCAGGCAAAGGGGCAAAGGGCACAGCTGTATTAAAAGCGAAGGTTTTAGAAGTTCGAAAAGTTTGCTTCGAAATGGCAAATTCGACATTAACGAAAGCTAAATTTGAACAAAGTAAATCATTGCGCCAAATTCAAAAAACAATCGAAGAAAAATTAAATCAAATCCAAGATGCCAACAATGCGATTGAACGCAAAAAAAATGATTCAATAAACATTAACGCAGAATCTGACAAAGAGCGCACTGACGAAGAAAAAAGTGCTGAAACGCAAAAAAATAACTTAACGCAAAAATTAAGCAAACTGGGCGAATCAGCCAAAGAAGCCGTAAGTCATTCAAATGATAAAATTGCTGAATTTCAAAAAGAACTGAATGACTTAACCGCAAAACAGTTGGCCGTGAAAATGGGTATTTTAGAACCCGAAGAATTAGACAATTCATTATCTGATGCCGAAGGCCTGATCGGTGAACGTGAAGGAGCTCGACAAAATGCGATCAGTGTCTGTTGCCCAGAACTTGCGATTAGCAGCGATAAATCATACACAAACAAAGAAATTAAAGACTTTAACAAGAAAAATTCCAAGTGTGGCTCATTAATTCGTGGTGGCATCAACCAAGCCGACGGCGGCGGCCGCAGCGGTGCACCGTCAAGCGAGACAAAGCAATAGCCCCTACTTTTATCCTGATAACAAGCTGCAAACTGCTACTTAATGAATGTAAAATTTGTTAAGCTAGCAGTCTATGTTTAAGAAAATAATTATCGGATTTTGTGCTGTTGTTGTTCTATCTTTGGCGGGTTTGTATTTAGCTTATGTTTCGGTGAAAAAAAGTTTACCCGAAGTCATCAAGCTTGAAGATTACAAACCGTTATTGGTATCACAGGTTTATGATCGTAATGGTAAAAAAGCCGGTGAATTTTTTCGCGAACGTCGCACGTTACTTCCGTACAAAGAAATTCCTGATTTGGTCATCAAGGCTTTTTTAGCCGCCGAAGATGATCAATTTTTTCAACACAAGGGCATTAATATTCAGGCGTTGTTTCGCGCAGCGATTGCGAATATGCGTGCTGGTCGAAATGTTCAGGGTGGCTCAACGATCACGCAACAGGTGGCAAAAACATTATTATTGAATGATAATAAAAAAACTTTCGGCAGAAAAATTCGCGATATTTTATTGGCCATTCAAATGGAAGAAAATTTATCCAAAGAAGACATTTTGTATTTGTATTTAAATCAAATATATTTCGGTCAAAGCGCCTATGGAATTGAAATGGCTTCACAAAGTTATTTCAGAAAACCTGCTAAAAAATTAACAATCCCCGAAGCCGCTATATTAGCAGGCCTGCCAAAGGCGCCTTCAGATTTTTCTCCGACACGAAATCCTGTGCGCGCCAAAGAACGCCAGGTTTATGTTTTAAACAGAATGGCTGATAATAAATTTATAACTGACGAACAAGCTGATGAATTTATTAAAATGCCGTTAACGGTTTTTTTGCCCGAAGAATACGACCAAAAAGCTCCGTTTTATATGGAAACGATTCGTCAATTATTGGTTCAACAACTGGGCGAAGACGTGATACTGGATCAAGGTGTCAAAATCATTGCGGCGCTTGATTTAGAAAATCAAAAATCTGCAAACCTATCAGTACAGAATGGACTTAAAGAATTAGATAAACGACAAGGTTTCCGCGGAGCTGAAAAAAATATTTCTGATGACAACGAGCGTGTTGAATTTTTATTGAAACAAAAAAAGAACCTGATCGCTGATTCAAATCCAGAACGTACAATTTTAGCCGATGGATCGTTCGCTGAAGTTGAAATTGTTTCTAAAAAAGGAAAAATATCAGAAATTAAAAACAAAAAAGAAGCAAAGCTTCCATCGTACATTGCGGTTGATCGAACTTATAAGGGCTTAGTCAAAGAAATGAATGATGATGCTGGATATGTTGTGATCAGTTTGCCCGATTCAGAAGGTTTGATCGATTTTGAAACAATGACCTGGGCTCGTAAATTAAATTTCGATGTTAAACCCGAAAATGCGCGTATCAAAAAACCGTCGGCGGCATTAAAAATTGGTGACGTGATTGATGTTAAATTAATTTCAGAAAAATTTTCTTGGAATAAATCTAAGAGTAAAAAAGTAATTCCTGCAGGTTTTGATACAACAAAATATTTAAATTTAGAACTGGATCAGGAACCCTTGGTCGAAGGATCATTGTTATCCATCGACCAAACAAACCAAGATGTTTTGGCGATGGTTGGCGGATACAGCTTTGGTCGAAACGAATACAACAGAGCATTGCAAGCGGCCAGACAAACTGGTTCTTCGTTTAAAGCCATCGTGTACGCAGCAGCGCTTGAAAAAAACTACAATCCATCGACTCGAATTATTGACGCCCCGATCGTATTTAAACAATCACAGTCTGACGAAGAAGGTCAGGGTGATGAAAAAATTTGGAAACCTTCAAATCACGGCCGTGAATTCAGTGGCGAAATCACAATGAGAAATGCGTTGGTCAGATCATTGAATATTCCATCCGTCAAAATTATGGAAGACATCGGTGTCGATTACGCGACCGAGTTTTCAAGACGATTGGGTATTTTTTCAAAATTGAATCCAGATTTTACATTGGTTCTGGGCTCGAGCTCATTAACTCTTTATGAAATGACCAAAGTATTTTCTGAATTCGGTCGCGCCGGGAAACGTACGCGCCCGATCATTGTCAAAAAAGTCATGGATCGAAATGGCAAAATTTTATTAGAAAATTTATCATTGGAATCTCGATTTTTAAATGAAACCCAAGAATACGATCTTAAATTCGAAGAAAAACGTAAATCCTATCTAGCAAAATCTGAATCTGAAGAAAATGCGGAGCCATCGCATTTATATTTCGACGACCCTGAACAGTTGATCAGGCCCGAAACTGCATATGTAATTACTGATATGTTACGCGGTACGATCACGGATCCCAACGGAACAGGTGGGCGTGCGGCGCAATTAGGGCGTGATACTGCAGGGAAAACTGGAACTACAAATGGTTACGTTGACGGTTGGTTTATGGGTTATACACCCAACATTGCTACTGGTGTTTGGGTTGGTTTTGATAAAGAAAAAACAATCGGTAAAGGCGAAGTCGGCGGTCGCGCAGCATTACCAATATGGCTCGAATTCATGAAAGCAGCCCATGAAAAATTGCCAGTTCTGAATTTTTCCGTACCTAGCGGAGTTAAAATCGTGAAAATTGATGTCGACAGCGGTAAATTAGCAAATTCTGGAACTGTAAAAACCATCAATCAGTCATATATTGATGGTACTGAACCCACGGCAGCAGCCAGTCGCACCGAAGAATCGACTGATTTTTTAAAACAAGATCTGGATAATTAATATGATGATTTCCGTCACGGTCAAAAAATAAATCAATGAGCAAAGAACAAAAATCAATCCAAATTTGGGGTATCAAACAAAATAATTTAAAAAATATTGATGTTGAAATTCCGTTAGGAAAAACCACCGTCATTTGTGGCCCGTCTGGATCTGGCAAAAGTTCACTGGCTTTTGAAACTTTGTTTGCCGAAGGCCAGCGTCGATTTATCGAAAGCATGTCGAATTATGCCAGACAATTTTTAAATAAAGCACCAAAACCCGATATCGAAGGCATTAATAATATCCCGCCGGCAATTTCAATCGAACAAAAAAATTCAGTCAAATCCAGCAGGTCGACCGTCGGCACTGCAACAGAATTAATTGATTATTTACGTTTGTTGTACGAAAAAATTGCCGTTCCCTATTGTCCAACACACGGCATTCCTGCAACCAAATTATCAACAACTGAAGCCACTGATTTAGTTTTAGAAAAATTCAGTGACCAACGCGGCTACATTCTGGTTGAAATTCCCAGAGATCAGCGCATTGTCGAAGGCAAAAAATTACATTCGCTATTACTCCAAGATGGCTATTTGCGAATTACGACCATCAAAGAAAAATCAGGCAAAAAAAAATCGGATCCAATTTTGTCAGAAGTTCAAACATTAATTGAAATATCTGAACCTGCGCAAATTAAAAAAGGTCTGCCGACAGATACGTTTTTCATTGTGATCGATCGTATGTCTTTTAATACTGACGAAAAAGGCCGCCTCACCGATTCGATCACACAGGCTTATGATGCCAGCACCAAATATTTATCCGGTACGCTTATTCGCAAAGCTCTGGTGGTTACGGTCGACGGCCATACTTTGAAGCTCAGCGAAGAACCTGCTTGTTCGATCTGTGGACATGCACCACCGCAAATAACATCAAAATTATTTTCATTTAATTCACCGATCGGAGCCTGCCCGACATGTAAAGGCTTCGGCAATGTTTTAGAAATCGATGAAGCTAAAGTTATTCCAAATCCATTATTAAGCATAGCCGAAGGTGCACTGAATCCATTCACTATGCCCAGCGCCGAAGACGATAAAAAAGTTTTATTTGCATACTGTAAAAAACAAAAAATTGATCTGAAAAAACCGTGGCAAGAATTACCAAAAATTCAGCGTGAAATGATTTGGAACGGCAACAAAGATTTTTTCGGAGTCAAGGGCTTGTTCGCCTATTTAGAACAAATGAAATACAAAATGCATGTTCGCGTTTTTATTTCCAGATTCAGATCTGGCAGACTGTGCCCCGATTGCCACGGCAGCCGACTGCGAAATGATGTTCAACACATATTGATCAATCAAAAACCAATCACTGCATTAACCGCATTAACAATTGAAACTTTGGCCGATTTTTTTGAAAAATTAAATTTAACAAAACATCAGATCGCAGCCAGCGGCGAAGTTTTAAAACAAATTAAATCAAGACTTAATTTTTTAATTCGCGTCGGAGTTAATTATTTAACATTGGACCGGGAAACCCGAACACTGTCTGGTGGCGAATACCAACGTTTGGTTTTAGCCAATCAATTAGGAATGGGTTTGTCGCAGGCATTGTATGTCTTAGACGAACCAACAGTTGGTTTGCACCCGCGCGATAACGATCGTTTAATTTCAATTTTAAATGATTTAAAAAATTTGGGTAATACATTGGTTATTGTGGAACATGACCACGACGTGATTAAAAGCGCAGAACATATTATCGAAATGGGTCCCGGATCTGGATATTTGGGCGGGGAAATTGTTTACAAAGGCAATATCAAAGATTTTTATTCAAGTCCAAAATCAAATACTGCCAGTTATTTAATACAAACCAAAGCACAAACACTGCGCGAAGTGCGCCCCGTCAAAATGGAAAATTATAAATATAAATTAGAATTGACTGGATGTACGGGACATAACTTAAAAAATATTGATGTCGAAATTCCTTTAAACCGGTTGGTGGCTATCACTGGTGTCAGTGGGTCAGGTAAATCAACGCTGGTGACTAAAACATTATATCCGGCCTTAGCAAGAAAACTTGAAATAGAATTTTTACCGGCACAGCCGTTTTTGAAATTCGATGGTGCAGAATGGGTTAAAAGCGTTTTACTTGTCGATCAATCAGCGATTGGTAAATCGGCACGCAGTTCACCGATCACATATTTAAAAGCCTTCGACAATATTCGAAATTTAATGGCCGCACAGCCCGATTCAGTTCAGCGCGGATACACGCCTGGTACATTCAGTTTAAATGTTGATGGCGGCCGGTGTCCATCGTGCAGAGGTACCGGATTTGAAGAAATTGACATGCAGTTTATGGATAATGTGATTATTCCCTGCGATGTTTGCGATGGCAAAAAATACCGCAATGAAATTTTAGAAATTACTTTGAATCAAAAAAACGTGCATCAGATTTTATCAATGACTGTGCAGGAGGCCATGAATTTTTTTGTGGCTCATCCCAATATTCGAAAACCTTTATCTGTTCTGAAAGAAGTTGGGCTTGATTATTTAACATTGGGACAACCAGCCAATTCATTAAGTGGCGGCGAATCACAACGATTAAAAATTGCCAAAGAACTTTCACAAGTTTCACAGAAAAATACATTATATATTTTAGATGAACCCACCACGGGGTTACATTTCAAAGAAATTGAACTGCTGATGAAAGTTTTGCACAAATTGATTGAAGCCGGTGGATCCGTTATTGTCGTCGAACACAATTTGGACGTTATCAAAAATGCAGACTACGTCATCGACATGGGGCCCGAGGCCGGTCAAAACGGCGGCCAAATTGTTGCCGCTGGTGCACCTGAAATAATTATTGCCAATAAAAAAAGTTTAACAGGGTCTTATCTTAAAAAACATTTAGGTTTAAAATAGGAATTGAAATGATTTCAACAGAATTAAAAAGTGTAATTTCTGATTTGTTAATTCATAAAAAAAAATTAGCTGTTGTAGCGATCGCCGGGATCATTATGGCCTTGTGCAAAGGTTATTTACCATTGTTCATTCAACAAATGGTGTCGTATTCAAATTCAACGGAAAAATTATTTTCAATTGCATGGATCGGCCTGGCTGTCGCGTTCGTGATGACCAGCAGCAGATATTTGCACATTTACACGATGAATGTGATTTCAGAAAATGTATCACAAAGTTTACGTGAAAAATTGCAACGAAAATTCATTCATTTAGATTTAAAATTTCATAATAAATATGCTGCAGGGTCTGGTGGATTATTAAGTCGAGCATTTTTTGATGTCCGAACTATTCAAGACGGCCTCAGGCTTTTTGCAGACATGTTCAGTGCACCACTGACGTTTATATTTCTGATGATTGCTTTGTTTAAATTAGAATATCAATTGACGCTGTATATTTTAATTGCTGCGCCAATTTTGGCTGTTTTGATTAAACAAGTTTCAAAAAGTATTCGCAAATATTCGGTACTTGGTTCCGAACAGCTTGAAAAAATAACATCAACGATCAAAGAATCTTTAGACGGGGTTCGCACAATCCAGTCATTTTCATTACAGAAAATTTTGCAAAATAAATTATCCACCCAAGGCGCCGAATTTGTTGGGATGAGAAAAAAAATACATGCACGTATTGAATTAATGGGACCATTCACTGAATTTTTAGCAACATTGATTGTTTTGGGAATCATTTTTTATTTTTCAACTAAAATTTCAAAAGGCACGGCGGACACCAGCCAACTGATTGGATTTATTACAGCGATGTTACAAATGAATGAGCCTATCAAAAAATTCCAAGAAGCGTATGTGCGCATTCAAGAAACACGTGTTTCAGCACGCCGAATATATTCGATGTTAGAAGAAAAAAGCGAATTAGAAAGCCAATCAAATCCCGAACCAATGCCATTGAATTGGTCGACGATTGAATACAAAAATATTTGTTTTTCATATGACGAAGAAAATGTGCTGTTGAAAAATTTTAATCTGAAAATTAAGCGCGGACAAACAGTTGCCTTTGTCGGCGAAAGTGGCAGTGGCAAATCCACAGTCGCCAATTTATTGGCACGATTTTATGATGCACAATCAGGTGATATTTTATTTGACCAAAAAAATATCAAGTGCTTTTCATTGCAAGAATTACGAAAAAATATTTCATTGGTTTCACAAGACGTTTTTTTATTTTCTGATTCAGTCGAAAAAAATATTCAAGCAGGTTCTGAAATTTACAATTTCGAAAAAATACAGGCTTGCGCCAAAGCTGCTTTTGCTGACGATTTCATATGTCGTTTGCCTGAAAAATATAAATCAAACGTTGGGGAACGCGGTAACGGATTGTCGGGCGGCGAAAAACAACGCGTTGCCATTGCCAGAGCATTATATAAAAATTCTGCAATTTTAATTTTGGACGAAGCCACCAGCGCCTTAGATTCTGTCAGCGAAGAACAAGTTCAAATGGGCCTGAATGCATTAATGAAGGGTCGCACAACGTTTGTCATCGCGCACAGATTGTCGACAATACAAAATGCAGATCTCATCGTCGTCATGAAAAAAGGCCACATCATTGAATCAGGAACACATGAACAACTGATTCAATCCCGTGCTGAATATTACAAATTATTCACATCACAGACTAAGGTCTAGTGTTTTGATTTAAAAACTTATCAATGCGTTCTGAATAAAATCAGTGTCGAAATTATTTTCAATAAAAGTGAATGGTCCTGTTTAGTCTGTCAATAATTTTGACGATAAGAACTTAGACAGTTGATACCAAGTTGGTGTCAAAAACATATTCACAAAGAGGTTGAAATGATTAATTGGAATGAGTTCGAACATATTCACGTCATCAAAAAATTGAAACATGTTTTACAAACATGGTGGAATATCGACATCGTTTTCACAGATGAACGAGGCCAACTAAAAGGTTTCGACACTGAAAAAATCAGTTATGCAAGCCCTGCAGTCAATTATTTAGTTCATAAAGAATCAACACAAACACATTTGGCTGACATGGTTGCAACAACAATCAATGAATTACGCCAATCAAATCAGGCGTACTGTTTTAAAAAATGGGACCCTGCTGGTTTTGATATCTGCGTGTTTCCAATCGTGATTGAAAATGATTTCGTTGGCACAGTGACCGCAATGGGCTTTTTCAAAGAAGAAAATAAAAATGAAAACACAGTTCAGCGCATCAACGAAGTTCGCGAAATGTTAACTTCATACGGCTGTACGAATGAATTGATTGAAAAATCTTTGACGAAATTGCAATTTTTAAATGACACCAGTCGCGCACATTTCTGTGAACTCGTTGAACTGGTTGCGCAAGAAGTTGTTACATTGCACGTTGAAATTTCAAGTCGTGAAAATAAAATTACGGAACTGAATAAAGAATTAGGCAATCGCTATAAATACGATAACATGATCGGAAAATCAAAACCGATGCAGTCATTGTATGCATTACTTGATAAAATTAAATTTGCTGATTCAACTGTTATGGTTCAGGGTGAAAACGGTACTGGTAAGGAATTAATTGCGAAATCAATCCATTATAATTCTCACCGTAAAGACAAAAATTTTATTATTCAGAACTGTTCTGCATTTAATGATAATTTATTAGAATCGGAATTATTTGGTCACGTCAAAGGATCATTCACTGGCGCTCTTAAAGACAAAAAAGGTCTTTTTGAAATGGCCGATAAGGGAACTTTCTTTTTGGACGAAATCGGTGATACATCACCACAAATGCAAGTCAAACTTCTGCGCGTTTTACAAGAAGGTACGTTTACTCCGGTTGGTTCGACTGAAATGAAAAAAGTCGATGTCCGAATCGTTGCTGCAACAAACAGAAATTTACGTGAAATGGTTGAAAACGGAACATTCCGAGAAGATTTATATTATCGTTTAAACGTCATTAACATCCGTGTCCCGCCGTTGCGCGAACGCAAAGAAGACATCCCCGTTTTAGTAGATTATTTTTTAACTAAAACAGCCGAGCAAACAAATAAGCCCAAAAAAGGCTTAATGGGTCGAGCAATAGAGAAATTATACGATTATGCTTGGCCAGGTAATGTCCGTGAATTACAAAATGAAATCGAAAGACTGTGTGTATTGTCTGGCGATGATAATAAAATAGGACATGAAATTTTATCTCCAAAAATTTTAGAAGTTGGTGATAAGGGAAAAGTTCAAGGCACACGCTTACAAGGTAAGTTGAAAGACGCTCTTGAAGAACTTGAACGCGAGATGATCAAAGAGGGACTGCGCCGAACAGGTTGGAATAAATCCAAGTTGGCCAAAGAGCTTGGCATCAGTCGCGCTGGTTTAATTATGAAGGTTGAAAAATATGGCCTTGATAAACGCAAATTAGCCCGAATGGCATAAGAAAAACAGACATTATGAATTTAAAATCCCACTGCAAAACAGTGGGTTTTTTTTTACTTATTTTCATGATCGTTTAAAACATTGAAATGCCAAACCAATGCCATCGCTTCTGAATTTGACGAAGTCATTGACAGATCATTTTTACAACAGATAAAAATCCGTTAAATAACAACAGGTTATATCGGCTTGACCAGCTACTGCAAAAAACAACAATTTACGGCACACAGATTGTATAACACATGATAGGAACACTGCGGGGAACGTAACACGTCATGGGGTCAGGTATGTTAAAAGAGCTTTTAAATGGTGGCATCTGGAATAAAACAAGCCAGTTGATCCAAGATAAATACGGTAAAAAAATTGAATATAAATTTTTAACTGTGATTGAACCCAAGCAATCCTTTTATTCAAAGGGTGATGATCTGGTTGTACCGCTCAAATCACACCAACGATACTTGGGTGATGTGATCGTCCAGCGCGGTGCCACAATGTCCGTCGATGAAAAAATGGAACTGACAGATTTGATTCAATTTTTAATTGAACCACAGGCTTATAATATGCATTTAAAATCAATTGAAAATACAGCTGTCCAGAAACAAACAGATTTGATTGAAATCAAATCTACCAGCGGAGTCAGTGAAAATGTAATTTCAATTTTTGGTCAACCGAATGAGCCCGTCTATATCCTTGACGATACACCTGCAGAAACAAAGAAAACAATTTCTAATATTTTGCATTTAAAATCAAAAAATGCAGAACTTCGACACAAGGTCGCTATGCAAATTCATGAAATTTCAGGATCTGCATTTTTTGTTCAAATGAAAGACATTGCAAAATCAATCCATTCCGTCAGTGATTTGGCTGGATTATCAGGATCTACGATTTATGTAGAAAATATTTTGCATTTAACATCAACAGAAATTCAAATTATTGCCGATTATGCCAACGACCATCAACAAATTGAATTACAGTTTTTGATCGGTTCTGACTTAACAGATAAAGAAATTTCAAGCCTACCTTGTCACGAACAATTACAAAAGGATCTGCTGGGATTTTTATTTGAAATTGACAAAGTTCCGCCCAACCAACAGTTCCGTGGCCAAATTTACAAAGAGGTTTTAGAATTATTGTTTTTCTCGTTTGACCAGAGCATTTCATAATACCATAATAGATGAATGCTTGGACACGATTTATTACCGAACAGCGTCTGTGAATTTATTCAAAAAAATTTAACTTCGAATCAATTCGAAGTTTTGCAATTGGCCGGCGATGCTTCAGCCCGACGTTATTATCGAATTATTTTTCAGCAAAAAACCTATGTATTGATGCTCTGGGAACCGTTTAATGCCGAAGCCTATCCATTTTTAAGCGTATTAAATCATTTTAAAAAATCAAATATTCATGTCCCTGAAATTATCGCCGTTGGCGCTGATTTAGGAGTTATTTTATTAGAAGATCTGGGCGATTTAACCTTAGAACGAAAATTTTGGGAATCTGCTCAGCAAGAAAATTCGTGGCCATTTTATCAAAAAGCATTGGATGAAATTATCAAAATTCATACAACTGCAACCAAGCTGAATGCGCAAACAACGGCCAAAGACATCCAATTTGATACTGCAAAATTTTTATGGGAAATGAATTACGCCAAAGAACATTTGATCGAAGGCGTTTTAAAAGTTAATTTGTCGCCCATCCAAAAAACAGAACTTGAAAAAATATTTACTGATTTTTGTGAAAAATTACACCAAGAACCGAAAGTCATTTGCCACAGAGATTATCATTCCAGAAATTTGATGCTGAAATTAAATCAAATTTACGTCATTGATTTTCAAGATGCTCGTATGGGGCCCATTCAATACGATTTAGTCAGCCTGATCAAAGATTCGTATGTGGATATTTCTGATTCTTACGCTGAAAAAATGCTGCGCTATTATTTTGAACATACAACATTTATGTCAGATCAAAAAAAATCCATGGATCAATTTTACTATATGTATGAAATTCAATCCGTACAGCGTTGTTTCAAAGCTTGTGGCAGTTTCGCAAGTTTTATGAATATGCGCGCAGATCGTCGTTATTTAAAATACCTGACACCCACATTAAAAAAAGTCATGCGTTCGTTGGCTCATTTTCCTGAATACAAACTATTGTTGAATATATTAATTGATGCCGGCGCTTTCGAAAAAAATTATGAACAAATGTAATGTGATGATGTTTGCCGCAGGTCTTGGGACCAGATTGCGACCCGCAACGATTCAAAATCCCAAACCCGCAATACCCTTAAATCAAATTCCGCTGGGTTATTATGCTTTGCCGTATTTAGAAAATTTAAATATTGAAAAATTTGTGGTCAATACATTTTATTTGCCAGAACAAATACACAATTTGTACACAGTTTTAAATAAAAATATCGAATTTTCTGATGAAACAGATTTTATCAAAGGCAGTGGTGGCGGATTAAAACTGGCAGAAATTAAAATGAATCCTGATTTGCCGATTGTGACAATGAATGCTGATGAAATATTTTTTACAGCTGACGCAGGTATTGTCGAAAACGCGCTGGCACAACACCAAAAAAATAAATGCCTGGCCACTTTGATTGTGATCGAACACCCCGAAGCAGGTGGTCAATTCGGCGGAATTTGGTGCGAACCCAATACAAACAAAGTCATTCACATAGGAAAAGACAAACCCAATTTAACAGCCAAACCATGGCATTTTATTGGTTTGCAAATTTTATCACCCGCTGTTTTAGAATTGATTCCTGAAAATACAGAATCAAATATTTTTTATGATGTATTGATACATCATCTGAATACTGAAAATATCCAAATTTTTCCAATCACATGCGATTGGTATGAAGTCGGCAACATCACTGATTATCAAAAAACAAAATCTGAAATTAATTTAAAATTACAGACAAATCCCTTTTACCAAAATCATTATCAAAAATTAAATCAATATCCCAAATCACATCTCGGTGATTTGGCCTAAGAGAACTTTTTTCTTTGCACCTGTGACAATGGGCAAATTTGATGGGATTTTCCAGTGCCTGCAAGCAGCTAATAATGCAAACGCGGCGCCTTCGATGCTTTCTGATGGCCATCCCAATTGGTCGATAATTTTAATATCTGCGATGGATATTTCGTCTTGCAATCGTTTCATTAAATATTTATTTTTAGCTCCGCCCCCACAAAAAATGATTTCTGTTGGATAGGGTTTGCAAAAATTTTGGTACGCCTTAGCAATCGTCAATACTGTTAATTCAGTCAGTGTTGCCAAACGATCTTCGATTTTTAATGCCGATAATTCATTTGAAAAATTTTCGTGAAATGATTTTCCGAACTGTTCACGGCCACAACTTTTGGGTGGTTTCAACATAAAAAATGGATGCGATAACATTTTCATTAATAATTCAGTGTTCACGCGACCACGTGCTGAAGTGGCGCCGTTTAAATCATAATGGCGCTCACCGTGACTTGCGTTTCTGATTTCTTCATCGATCAACATATTTGCAGGACCCGTGTCAAAACCCAATTTCATTTTTCCGTTCGTAATCAAACTGAGGTTGCTGATGCCGCCCAAATTATGAACGCTGATTGTTTTTTTCTTTTGCCCAAAAACGACTTCATGAAAAAATGGAGCCAGGGGCGCACCATGACCACCCACTGCAATATCAGCGGCACGAAAATTTGAAATGACCTGAACGCCCGATGCTAAAGATAAATAACTGGGTTCACCGATTTGTAGCGTCGATTTTTGACCTTCGTGATAAACTGTTTGCCCGTGCAAACCAATTAAATCGACATGTCTGACATTTTTTTTTAATTTTGAAAAACATGCGGCATAAAATCTGCCCAGGTCATGATTTAAATTTGAAATTTGTGAAACTTTTTTTTCATTTTGCGCGGCTAAAAATAATCTATGGCGTAAAGCCGATGGAAATTTAAAACTTTGCATAGCAATAAATTCACATTTCAAATTTTTTTTATGCACTTTGATTTTTACAAAATCGACACCATCCAGGCTTGTGCCACTCATGATGCCCAAAACTTTTAATGATTGAGACATAAAATTATTCTATGCGGGTGATATTTACAGCGCAATTAAAAACACGCCTCCGGACACTGGTCAGGACACGCCCTAAGGCGTGATAAAAGAATCCTGTTGCGTTTTTAAATTGTAACGACGTTTCATCATCGAAAATATATCATCGCCCGCTGCTCCGATTAAATCGCCATTGAAATCACGACTTAAACCTTCTGATGACGGTCTGCGATCGGCAACATCACCCAGTTTTTCACCAAATTTTTTACTGTCTGATAACCCACTGGTTCCCAAACTTGCCGTTGCGGGCGGTGTTGAAAAATTTAATGAATTTTTCTCACCTTTTGCTAATTCCAAACCAGCTTTCGCCAATGCGCTGTTCGGACCGTACATATCATTCATTAATTTGTCGGCTTGCTCTGCTGTTAAACCCAACGCCATCATTGATTTTTTATCAGCAAAATCTGCCGCAGTATAAGTTTTATCGCCTTTCAGCCCCTTGACTGTCACGCTGCCGTTACCGTTTTGTTTGTAAGCACCTGGCAATCCCGCCATACAGCTGGCCGCCGCAGCACCTGTTTTACCCGCACACTGTGTCGGTAATTTACCAATCGTACCACCGCCACCTGGAGGAGAATTTACACAGTCAGATGGCGGATTCGCTGTCGCACATCTAGGATCAGTCGGCGGAGGCAATTCTGGATTTATTGGTGAAACAAACCCACCAATACCACCACCAGATCCGCCGCCACCACCAATATTTCCGTTACCTGCGGGAACGCACGGCGCGCATACTTTTTGCGTACTGGACATTTGATTACCGGCTTCGCAAGCTTCGGTTTTTGCTTTACATAATTCATCAGCTTGGTCGTTAGCTTTACCATTCAAAATCATGAATGCTGCTCCAGCTACAAGTGCTGCACCCATAACCTGGCAAGATATCCCTGTGCTAAAACACGGTCCCGCATATGATGAGGCTTCTATAAATTTATATGTTGCAAAACCAGCTAAAGCTACACCTGCAACTTTATACAAAGTTTCACCGTCACCGCTTTTTTCGCCAGTTTCATTCATTGAACCCGATGCCGTTTTGTCATTTAATTCTGCGATTTTTTTTTGTTCTTCGGTGACTGCGGCAGCTGCAGCATTTTGTGCGGCATTGGCCTGATTTCCTGCGCTAACTTTTCGGTTATATGTTTCCACTGATTTATAGTATTGTTGCAAACAAGCATCATCATCGGCGGCACAGTTATTAACAGGAGCAGCGCCGACTGTTCCGCTGTTCACTTGTTGAGTATCATTTTGCGCTTGGCCAATAAAATCGTTTGCTATTCCACGCTGTTTATTTCGGGCCAGACAATTTTCATAGGCCTGATCAAATCCACCACTTTCATCAACAACAACAGTTGTGCTTTTTACACAAGTTTCAGCGCCTGAAATATTTGTTCGTATTTGCTGACCCGAAACCACGACAGTATTACTGGTCTGAGCAAACACAATATGTGATTGTAAAAACATAATCGCTGTTAAAATTTTCAGGAATGAATTTTTCATGAATCCCCCGATTCAGTTAATTACAAAAAAATATAAAAATTATTTACCCATAAATGAACTGTCAATTTCATCATACCGGGTCGTAACTTTGTCCCAATTTGTTTTTCCCGAAGCTGGGCTGACTAATTTTGCTAATTCTTCGGATGCCATTTTACGTTTCGCTTCAGCAATTTGTTTTTCACTGGCAGATCCAGATTTTTTTGAACCACCCGAAAATCCACCATCGCCGCCCATTGATGCGAACCCACCACCGCGGCCATTGTTCATTTTTTCACTGTCACTTCCGACCACTGGTGCATCACTGGTAAAACCCGAACCATAAGTTCCCGAACCTGACCCACTGTTTGCAGCAGCTGCAGTTCCGGTGTCGGTACCTGTTGTTGGTTTTGCAATTTCAGATTTTGCATCTGTCGATGCCGCAGGAATACCAACAGAGCTTCCGCCCTTTTGTTTCATGCCGCCGCCGATTCCCGCCAATTGTGAACCCGCACCTAATCCCTTAATTGGTCCATTTGAATTTTTTGCTATGTTATCCCCGCAACCTTCTGCTTTGGAATCCGTTTTACATTTACAAACTGGCAATGCCGCAATCGTTGGGTCTTTACACATTTCAAGTTCTGCAGATTCAAATTCCCCACCACCACCACCGCCATCAACATCAGGCCCGCCGTCGCTGCCGTCGGGATCTTCGTCTTTTGTTGTAAGTTGTTTTTCACATTTTTTTGAACCCAACAGAGATGTTAATAATCCCGCGGCCTGTCCCGCATATTTCGCAATATCTAAAGTAAGCGCTGAACAAGATGCGATAGGCGGAGCAACGGCTGATGCCTGTTGAGCAGTTGCTGACGTTGCTAATTTTTCCGCATTAACACTTAAGGACTGTTGAGCATTAAAAACCAAAGATTGACATGCATTATTTATTGAACATTTGATCATTGCTGTATTAGCATCATTGTTTATTGCTGTGCCTAATGCAGAAATATTTTTTTGAACAACACCCAGTGCTGTTTGAGCTTGTGTGCATAATGATGAACATGTTCCCATGTTTGTCACACATTTGTCTTTGACTGCATTCGTTGCCTGCTTTCCAATATTCGACATCGCCCCCATTTTTGAACAGTTTTCACTGGGTGAAATTGTATCCATTATTATTTTTTCACCAGCTTCCATTGCAAGACCAATCGCTATTGCTTCGGGATTCATCTTTTCATCACAAATTCCTGTCGCAAGCTTAACCTGTGCATCACAGGCTTTCGCAGCCGCACCGTATGCATTCACGGCTGTATTTAAACCGGTTAATGCGGACGATGTTTGAACTGCTGGCTGGATAGCTGCAGCACCACTTTGTATAGATTTAGTTTGGGCGAGTGCTTGAGTTACGAATGCTTCCGATGTTGCAAGTGTTGATGAAACCGGCGCAGCCGCACCTTCCGCATTCGCCAAAGCGGATAAAAAACAAATTCCGAAAATAATTTTTGAAAATAATTTTAAGACTATGACTGAATTAATATTTATATTAAAAATACGCTTCATCAGTTATCCCCCTGATAAATAGCTGATCGGCCAAAGGTCCAGAAAACTAAACCAAAAACCTGCGAAAAACCAAACATTCCCAATTTGATACACAATGTGTTTTGATTTGCTGTAAACAGCCCCGTTTTTCATACAAAACAGCAAAATGACTGACATGCGGTCATTTTTACGGTAATTGTGACCGAGTATGGAAAATAACGAAAACAGATTTATAAATATTGAAATGAAATTATCACACCAAGACGTGATGTTGGAAGAACTGCATCAGGTGATTTACCAACAGCAAGAAACGATTGATCAATTGCAAAAAAAAATAAAATTATTAATCGAACAAATGTCAGCTGATTCTGAAATTAGACCTGCTGGCGAAAAGCCGCCGCATTATTAACAGCTAAGTCGAAGGCTTGGCTTGAGCTGCCAAAGCTTTTCTTTTTTTCTGGCGCAAATGCCAAATATACATACGTTCAACTTTGCCGCGAGCCCATTCGGTACGACGTAAAAAAGTCAGACTTGATTTAATACTGGGGTTTTCGTTAAAACATTTAATTCGGATGGCTTCGCCCAGTTCCTGCCAACCTAAATCTGCAACCATTTCAGTTAATATTTTTTCTAAAGTGATCCCGTGCAGCGGATCCTGTTTGGTTTTTTTATTTTTTTCGATTTCAATTTTTTCAGATTCTTCGTCAGAAAATTTTTGGTTATCTGACATTTTATTTACCCAGTCGCGAAATTAAAATTTTATCACGGTCGGTGACTAAATTAATGACCTGACCATCACGCCCAGCGCGCGCTGTGCGGCCGACGCGATGTAAATAATTTTCGACCTGTTGCGGTAAATGATAATTGATGACGCGGTCAATGTGATCCACATCCAGGCCGCGTGATGCTAAATCCGTTGAAATTAATAATTTAATCTTGCCATCACGAAATAATTTTAAATTAGCCCTGCGCTCGACTTTGTCCATTTCACCGCGATAACATAAACAATCAAAACCGCTTTTTTTCATCAGTTCGAATAAAATGTCGCATTGGGCCCTGGTGTTCACAAAAATTAATGTGCTGCCTTCATTTTTTTCATTCAGAATTTTTTCCATCAATGGGTATCGTTTGCCTTCAGGCACAGTCAAATTTTGAGTCTTTAATGTTTTCACTGTTTGCACGGTATTCCGTTGGCCAACGACTTGGCTGTTGGTGCTACGAATGATTTCAGCCTTTGAAAATAGTGATGCAATCAATTCTTGGGTCGCATTTGAAACGGTCGCAGAAAACAAACCCAATTGTAAATTGCGCGCAGATTCACGCGCAATGCGTTCAGCATCAGGCAAAAACCCGCCATCCAACATTTGATCGGCTTCATCAAAAATTAAAATTCGGTTATCGCATAAATTAATTAATTCCTGATCCAACAATTGAATCAAGCGCCCTGGCGTTGCAACCAAAACTTCAAACGGTGCTTTGATATTTTGTTTAGCAGCCGCGGCCGTTGACCCGCCCAAGACTGTGCGTACACGCAATCTGGTTTCGTGTGTAAACATTTTAAAAACACGCGAAACCTGTTCGCCCAATTCGCGGCTGGGAACAATCACAGCAGCACGTGGTTGTGATTCCATAACAACCGGATTATTTTGTAATTCCAATGATTTTAAAATTTGTAAAATTGGCAATACATAAGCCAATGTTTTGCCGCTGCCCGTTTCAGAAACTCCGACGACAGATTTACCCGCCAGCAAAGCTGGCATCGACCGGCTTTGTATATCCGTGGTTTTTGTAAAATTTTTTTCCAACAAAGTGTCTTTCAGACTTTGGATTAAATTGAAATCAGCAAACATATTGCTTTTGGTATTGAGCATTTTTTCAGTCATTATTTTTTCACCGCAAATCTTGTAACCTCGGTCACAAAAGATTCTTTCCCAGTGTTGATATCAAGAACGCCCTGCTGATGCAAGACCTGCCAGCGATTATTTTTATCAAGCTGATTTTCAAGAGACGCCAAAAATTTTGAATCAAGGCTATAAATTTCAAGATCTTCAGACTTGTGGACGTTGTTTTTTTGAATATCTTCGATTAAAACGTCGGCGCTTTTGTACGTATAAACAATGACTCGCTTTGCAGTTTTGGTGGCTTTATGTAATTTTTTCGCAGAAGGATTCCCGATTTCAATCCATAAATCAACGCTGCCGTTGGCTCCAACGACCTTCATCGCCGGCGTTTCTGGATCGCTCAGCCCAGCACCTGAAAATTCAAGGCCCTCTTCAAAACTAAGAACATAGGCCAAGACTCGTGTTAATAAATACGTTAAAATTTCTGAAGGGTGCTGTGCTATTCGGAAATCGATGGTCTGATATAAACCACGATCAACGTCCGACAGATCAATTGAAAATCGATACAACATATTAAAATAAATTCCTGACATTTTTCATTTGCCGATGAATTTCAGATTTTTGAAACCCCAATCGCGAAAGCCATGCATAAAATTTCGGACTGTGATTCATTTCTTTCAGGTGGCAAATTTCATGGGCTATCACATAATCAAATAAATTTTTTTCAAACGCGATGATCTGCCAATTAAAAATTAAATCGCCTTTGGATGAACATGAGCCCCATCTGGATTTATAATTTTTAATTGAAATTGATTTTGATTGAACTTGGATTTGGTTTTCAAAGTAAGGAACGCGTTCAGTTATTTTTTTCAGAGCCTGAGCTTGGTACCATTTAATTAATAATTTCTGAATATGTTTTTGAATGAATGTTTCGTCGCTGGAGTTTGTCAATTTTAAGGGAACTGGCACAATCAATTCATTTTCAAATCTGCTGACAGTGCCTTTGCCATCAATAATTTTTAAAATTAATTGTTCACCGTAAAATGGTAAAACTTCTCCGTTGATCATTTGGAGAATTTTTGACTTTGGACGACTTTCGATCATTTTGTATTTTTCAAGAATCCAATTCGAATGTTTATCCAACATCATTTGAATTTCAGATTCTTTGGTTCTGATCGGCGCCGTAACTCGCACGGCACCTGTCCCCAAAACGCGAATAGTTAAACGTCTGGCTCGTTTTAAATATTTAATTTCAATATTCAGGTTACTATTTAGCAAACAATGAAATGACTGGTTTAAAGCCACCCCAAATCATACGTTGGCCGTCAAAAGGCATTTCTGACATTTCTATTTCAAGCCGTGGGTCATTCATGACTTTTTTCAAAACCTGATCACGATGTTTTTTAGATTTATAAACAATCCAGCAGACGCAAACAGTTTCAGTTGGTTTCATTTTAACACTTTGTGGGAACGAAGTGACTTTACCTTTTTTGACATCATCGGCTGCGCATTCGTTGTACGCCAAAGCGCCGTGTTCGATCCAAATTTTTCCTGCTTTTTTAGCCATCTTTAAATAAGCTGCCATATTTTTTTTAGGAACTGGAGTCACAATTGAATCAACGTAATTTTTCATTTTTAATCCTTGGTTTGTAATTTATTTTATACAACATATAACTATGAAAGAAAAAAGCAATGACCCATTTCACCCAAATGGCCGTTGCTCCGTGCGCATACGCATAAAATCCAGTTGTTAATGCAGCAAAAACACCCAGCGCGTGCAAATGCGCCCGCTGAGGGGCCAATATTGAAATCAAAAATACAGCTGTTGATATCCAACCAATTGTTTCAATAATTAACTCATTCATGGGTCTCTTTTCAATTTTTGAATTTTATATCTGATTATTATTTTTTTGATTTAAATAAATATTGGTCAACTGAAAACTTGCCGGGCCCTGCAACCATAATTGCAATTGCAAATACAAAATAAATGAGGGCCAGTTCGTAAGATCCGTCCTTACCAACGAAGGGGTCACCTTTGACGATCATATGCACATATGTCGCCATAGCCATTGTACAAAACAGACCAAAGGAAGCAAGCACGCTCAAACAACCGATGATCCAAGCAATACCGCCACCGAATTCAGACACGGCTGCTAATAATTGTAAAAACGCAGGAAATCCATCACCCGCCCAATTTGTTGGATTCTGAATTTTGGGCCATCCGTGGATTGTCATCGCTAGTCCAAGAACTAGGCGCAATAAAAGTAAGGCGACTGACGCTCGAGTTTCGTATGTTGAATTTGCAAATATTTTTTTCATTTTAAGTTCTCCTGTAAAAATAATAATAACAATCATTTTTAAAAGCTACAAAAAAACCACGCTGCCCAACCCAGAAACTGTGTTAAAATAATTAGCTATTAACCACCATAAAATGTTAAGATGAAAATTATGAAAAAAAAATTTAGTCTGACGTCATCTGTGCACAAACCTGACCGCCACATCGAATTATTAAAACACGAAATTAATAAATATATCGCACGTGAACGTCGAAAAACGCTGCCCGAAGACAGTGGATATTGGGAATTTCATTGCAAATGTGGCCCCGACGCGGAATCTGCAACACAAATCCACGTTTCTGTGATTGGCAAATACATCGACGACATCGCACAAACAAAGGCCGAAAATATTTATATTGAAATTTTAGCCAAACCCGGCCCAAGAAAAACAAAAAACTAACCCGATCAAACGCGAATCACTATTCAATGGGAAGTGGTTGGTGAAGTCACACCAACCACAGACTTTTGTCATAATAAACTGCGCTAGATATAGATCTCATCTATGTGTCTATAGACATAATATAGCACCAACTTGTCACAGAAACTATTTGCATTTAATGTCATCTGATCAAAAGGAGAAATTAAATGTCTGAAACAAAATGTCCGTTTCTGGGAGCAAAGGCAAATGCGCAAATTCAATCCAATAAACATTGGTGGCCCGATCAGCTCAACGTAGGAATACTTCGTCAGCATTCGGAAAAAACAAATCCGATGGGTACAAAATTTAATTACAGCGCTGAATTTAAAAAAATTGATTACAAAGGTCTAAAAAAAGATCTTAAAAAATTAATGACTGATTCACAAGATTGGTGGCCTGCAGATTGGGGTCATTATGGTGGACTATTTATCCGCTTGGCGTGGCACAGTGCAGGCACTTATCGAACTTTCGACGGACGCGGCGGCAGCGGACGCGGTCAACAACGATTTGCACCGCTGAACAGCTGGCCGGATAACGGCAATTTAGACAAAGCACGCAGACTGCTTTGGCCTATTAAGCAAAAATATGGAAATAAAATTTCATGGGCTGATCTCATGATCTTAGCCGGTAACGTAGCACTTGAATCAATGGGTTTTAAGACTTTTGGTTTTGCAGGCGGCCGTGCTGACGTTTGGGAAGCTGACGAAGACGTTTATTGGGGTTCAGAAAAAACTTGGCTTGGTGACAGCCGTTATTCTGGCGACCGTGATTTAGAAAACCCCTTAGCTGCCGTGCAAATGGGATTGATTTATGTAAACCCCGAAGGACCCAACGGAAACCCTGACCCCATAGCATCGGGTCGCGATGTCCGCGACACATTCGCGCGTATGGCGATGAACGATGAAGAAACCGTAGCTTTGGTTGCAGGTGGACACACTTTTGGAAAGGCGCACGGCGCTGGTGATGCAAAACTTGTCGGACATGAGCCTGAAGCGACATTTGTCGAAGAACAAGGACTGGGTTGGAAAAATAAATTCGGATCTGGCAAAGGTGTTCACACCACAACAAGCGGAATCGAAGGCGCATGGAAACCAAACCCAACAAAATGGGATAATGGATATTTTGAAATGCTTTTCAAATACGAATGGGTTCTTTCGAAAAGCCCGGCCGGCGCTCATCAATGGCACCCCAAAAAATGTGAACCCCAAGACATGATTCCGGACGCACATGACCCTACAAAAAAACATCCTCCGATGATGACGACAGCCGATTTGTCGTTAAAATTTGATCCTGAATTTGAAAAAGTTTCGCGTAAGTTTCACAAAGACCCCAAAGTTTTTGCAGATGTTTTTGCGCGTGCATGGTTTAAACTGACTCATCGAGATATGGGACCCAAAGCTCGTTACTTGGGACCCGAAGTTCCCAAAGAAGATTTAATTTGGCAAGATCCTTTACCAGTTTCAAAAGTGACAAAATTAACCGAAGCCGATTTGACGTCATTAAAGAAAAAAATTATGACTTCGGGATTAAGCATCAAGCAACTTGTAACAACAGCATGGGCTTCAGCATCGACTTACCGCGGTTCAGATATGCGCGGCGGTGCAAACGGCGCACGACTTCGATTACTCCCGCAAAAAAATTGGACAGTCAATCAACCGACTGAACTTCAAAAGGTTTTTGCCAATCTTGAAAAAATTCAAACTGATTTCAACTTAAAAAATAAAAAGAAAAAATTATCCATGGCTGATTTAATTGTGCTTGCAGGCTCTGCGGCCATCGAAGAAGCAGCCCGTAAAAACGGGAAAAAAATAAAAATTAATTTTACTGCTGGTCGCACGGACGCTTCACCTGAACAAACCGACGCCGAATCTTTTGCAGTTTTAGAACCCATGGCTGACGGCTTCAGAAATTATGCAGGCCATGGTTTAACAAAATACGGACCCGAAATGCTGATTGATAAGGCTCAGTTACTGGGGCTAACAATGACTGAAACAACGGCCTTAGTTGGAGGTCTTCGTGTATTAGCTACAAATTTTAACGACACAAAACATGGAGTCTTCACAGCGCGACCGGGCCGTTTATCGAATGATTTTTTTGTGAATCTTTTAGATATGAAAACAGAGTGGAAAACAACAGCCACCGACGGCGAATACATCGGTATCGACCGCGCGACTGGAAAACAAAAATGGACCGGAACAAAAGTCGATTTACTGTTCGGTTCACACGCTGAAATTCGTGCGATTTCTGAAGTCTATGCACAGGACGACGGAGAAAATAAATTTATTCAAGATTTCATCAGTGCTTGGGTCAAGGTCATGAACGCAGATCGATTCGATCTGATTAAATAAAGAGGTTATAAATGCCAACGACGACAGTAACAAATCAACAAAACGAAATCGACTTAGCCGCACGCAGCGGCCAAGTCGGCCGTGTCGAAGAAATTTTAAAAACAGGTTACAATATTAATTCGAAAAATGAAAAAGGACATTCAATTTTGATGTTGGCCGCTTACAATGGCCATTACAACTTAGTGCAATTTTTAATTTCACAAGGTGCAGACATAAATTCAATGGATTATTCTGGGTCTTCAATTTTAATGGGAGTCGTATTTAAAGGCCACAATCAAATTTTTGATTTACTGGTTAAAGCCGGCGCCAATTTAGAATTACAAAATCAAAAAAAACAAACTGCACTTGATTACGCAATCATGTTCGGAAAGCGCGATTTGATTTTTAAAATCAACCAAACGCTGAACACGAATCGCTCTGCCGGACGAATCGAACAGATGAAGACTTGGATTAATTATATAGCCTGATTTTCCACGTCAAACTCGTGGCGAAAAATCCGCCAATCAACCCGCCCAAAAGCCACAGGCTCCCAAATCCTAAAGCAAGTTCGGCTCCGAACGCTGCAAAAAATCCTAATGAAATTAGACCTAATGCTAAATTCTGTAAAAATTCAGTGCGCTTTAATGATTTAACTTCTTCCAAAGTTAAAAAAAGGCCAGCAGCAAAAATACTAACTGCCACAAATAAAATTCCACAACCAAGCATGCAAAAATGATGGCCCCCAACATTCATAAACCAATCAGATAATGATTTTTCTGTGTTGAAGGGGTTCAGACCAAATTGATGACAAACAGATAAGGATAAAAATCCCGTGACTAAATGTATGGCCATTATTTTTAAAAAAACAATCCAAGCCGGAGGATTAATAAGTTTTTCCATTTTTACAAATAATTTTGTATTTAGATCAATGGGCACGTGGTCTTGATTTGAACTTAAAAAAGTTTTATAATCATTCAGCCATTCGTTATCATTTTGAGTCATTTTTGTCTCCTTCGCTTGCGATTTCACGAAGCCTTCGAAGACCTCGACTGATAATTTGTCTTGCGTTGCTTGGTTTAATATTTAAAATTTCCGAGATTTGTTCGAATGTCTTTTCGTTCACATATTTCAGTTCAATAGCTTGTTTTTGAATATTTGGCAGCTGGCTGATCATTGATTCTATTTCTAGATCTGGACTGACTGATTCATCTGAACCAGATCTGTTATTTAAAATTTCAGGATCGACTTGTATTATTTTTTTATCTTTACGGAGTTCGTCAATAAGTACAGATTTTGTCACTGTAAAAATCCAGGGCAACAAAGGAAAACTGCTGTTATAAAGCGACTTGGACTTGTGAATTTTTATAAATACTTCCTGGTAAATATCAGCCACTTTTTCTTTATTATGAATTCGCTTTTGAATAAAACCGTATATTTTTGACGAATGTCTGCCATAAAGCTCGATAAATGCAGGCTCAACTCCATTTTGATACAGTTTCATCAACTGCTCGTCTGTTTGGGCATTGTATTCAGTTATTTGCACCACACTCCTTAAATAGATATACGTAAAACGCTACCAATTGTGACATCATTTTGAAAATAATTTAATCACACAGTCTGGACTATTTTGAGCTTTTTATTTAAAAGTGTCACAAACTCGGCCTGACCTGCGTATTACTGCACAAAGGAAGCTTATATGCGAATGTTCACATTTTTTTTAATTCTGATTTCAAGCCTTCAAATAACGGCTCATCCCGTTTCATATAAAGACGCTGTTGGCATCATGTCGTTCAATAACTCACAAATGAACGAGATTCTGTTAACATACTCTCTAAGCAACAGATTCGCATTAGCGCACACCTCTATTCGCGAAAAAAAATCAGAATTTTATATCCCTCGGCTGAATTGGTTAGCCAAACGCTGGAATAACGAAGACTCACAAGGAAATTTATATTTAAGCGCTGGGGCAGGATTAGAAAAATATGATAATTCAACATCAAGCGTACGGCTTGGCGAAGTTATCGCAGACTGGGAAAGCAGGAAATATTACACATACCTTGAACATCTTTATATGTTTCGGGATAATAAAAACAATCCTATTTGGCCTGAACAGGATGTAGGCGCCGGGATTAAAGAGGACATAAATCACCGGCACAACGGTCCCATGGGCTTTTGTACATAATCATAGCACAGGGGTCAACAGTCCTTAAGTCTTGTTAATTATTAATCACTGTTTTCAATTTCAAAATATTATT
>JANPOT010000011.1:0-23452 GCA_031428135.1 Pseudobdellovibrionaceae bacterium
CAGATGCGGACATCACATTTTTTAAGCCTAAAATGGTTGGCCAAAGTACAATTTTATTTCAAAAATCAAACGGCCAATTTTATCGCTGGGGCTTGCGCGAAAATCAAGCTGACAAAAATCGATTATCAGTGGCTACAGTACCGCCAGATATCGCAAAAGGTGTTTCTGACAGCCCCAGATTCGTGGCTTACTATAATAAAAAAACGGCTCAGTGGGAATTCAAAGAAATTGTTATGGGCGATAAAAAGTAATTAATACTTCGCCCAACGTAAATCCAAATTTTGACATCACAGCTTTGTTGATCATAATTTTATCGTTAATTAAATACATCCAGTCGTCAAAATTGACTTTGTAATTTGACCCGTCGACATCTAAGTCCATCGTGTATGTCCAATGAAAAGCATTTCCTGCAGTTTGACCCATCGCTTTACCAACAACATCTGCGGCGGTTCCTGTATAGGTTCCATCCGATTGTTTTGTGACTGTCCAAATTCGTTGAGTTTTTGTCCCGTCAGACCAATCGAAATCTTCTTTTAATGTGCCGACGTTTCCAACCCAAGTTGTATCCAAAGATACTGTGAATCTTTTTTTGACTTTGCCAAAACGGTCCATAAATAAACCGTGAGCATTCATTTTGCCATTCAGGTAGTTTTCTAAAACTAAGGTTGGTTTTTCATTTTGATAATCTTTGATTGAAGTACTGCATGCAGACAATAACGACATAATTAAAATCCCCCAAATTAATTTCATAAAAACCTCTTGCTGTGATTATGTAATTTGATATTTTAAAAGTCGAATTATTTAGGATCCAATGCCAAAATACAGCTTAATTTTAAAGCTATATTTCAAGTTCAAAGTAAATCCGAAACTGAGGACTCGGTAACCATTGACCCGAGCGAATTCAGAAGGTAGTTTTCATTGGTTATTCAATCAAACTTTGCAGTTAAAAAGGGCTACAAATATGAAAAATTATATTTTCACAAGTGAATCTGTTTCCGAAGGCCACCCAGATAAAATGGCAGATCAAATCAGCGATGCTGTTTTAGATGCAATTTTAGAGCAAGATCCCAAGGGGCGCGTAGCATGTGAGACTTTGCTAACGACAGGTTTGATCGTTGTTGCAGGTGAAATTACAACAACAGCAAAAGTTAATTTTTCTGAAGTCGCCAGAAAAACGGTTGAAAAAATTGGTTATGATCACACAGACAAGGGCTTTGACCACAAAACTTGTGCGGTGATGGTGTCGGTTGGTCAACAATCTCCAGATATTTCTATGGGAGTTAAAGAAACCGGATCAGATGATCAAGGTGCTGGTGACCAGGGCTTAATGTTCGGTTATGCAACAAATGAAACCGCTGAATTGATGCCTCTGACTTTGTCGATGTCACATCGTTTAGTTAAGGACTTATCATTACTTCGTAAATCGAACAAAGTGAATTGGTTGCGCCCAGACGCAAAGTCACAAGTTTCAGTTCAATACGAAAATGGCAAAGCAAAACGAATTGATACAATCGTTTTATCGACTCAACATTCGGAATCTGTGTCACAAAAAGAAATTCATGAATTTATCATGGAAGAACTTTTTAAAAAATCAATCCCATCACAGTGGATCGACAAAAATACAAAATTTCATATTAATCCAACCGGTCGCTTTGTAACTGGTGGTCCTATGGGCGATGCAGGCTTGACAGGCCGAAAAATAATTGTCGACACTTACGGCGGCCATGGCGGCCATGGTGGCGGAGCATTTTCTGGCAAGGATCCCACCAAAGTTGACAGATCAGCAGCTTACGCAGCCAGACACGTTGCAAAAAATATCGTTGCAGCAGGCTTGGCAGAAAAATGTATGGTCCAAATTGCATACGCGATTGGTGTTGCAAACCCAGTCAGTATCACTGTTGAAGATTATGGAACCAGCGCTGTCGGCGCTGAAAAGCTTGAACAAGCCGTTCGTCAAGT
This sequence comes from Pseudobdellovibrionaceae bacterium, assembly GCA_031428135.1. Classification (GTDB taxonomy): domain Bacteria; phylum Bdellovibrionota; class Bdellovibrionia; order Bdellovibrionales; family Bdellovibrionaceae; genus Pseudobdellovibrio. The sequence continues at coordinate 1,960 of JANPOT010000011.1, forward strand.
TTGGGACCTGCGCCCGGCTCGCATCGTCAAAGAATTTGATTTGTTGCGCCCGATTTATTCGCCAACATCTGCATACGGACATTTTGGACGTGAAGAGCGTTTAAGCGAAGGTTTCTTTACATGGGAAAAAGTAAATAAAATTGAACAACTGAAAGCAGCTATTCTTTAATGTTGAGCAGCGCTCAAAGGATGTAACACTCGACTATGGATCCAAAACTGATCAGAAATTTTTCTATTATTGCGCATATCGACCACGGCAAATCGACGTTGGCCGATTCATTATTGTCGTTCACCGGCGCATTATCAGATCGCGAACAAAAAAATCAGTTTTTGGACAACATGGAACTTGAACGTGAACGCGGTATTACGATCAAGGCTCAAACGGTCAGTCTGACATACACATCAATTGTCGATGGGCTGACATATCAGATTAATTTAATTGATACTCCGGGGCACGTGGATTTTTCTTACGAAGTTTCTAGATCATTGGCAGCTTGCGAAGGCGCAATTTTGGTCGTTGACGCTGCTCAGGGTGTCGAAGCACAAACATTAGCAAATGTGTATTTGGCTTTGGAAAATAATTTAGAAATCATTCCAGTTTTAAATAAAATTGATCTGCCAACGGCTGATCCCGAAGGCGTCAAAAAACAAATCGAAGATACCGTGGGTCTTGATTGCAGTGAAATAATTCATGCGTCGGCCAAAGAAATGATCGGCATCCAAGAGATTTTAGAAGCTGTTATTGTCAAAGTTCCGCCTCCAAAAGCAAATCGTGACATGACACCAAGAGCATTAATTTTTGACTCTTGGTTTGATGCGTACCAGGGCGTTGTTGTCTTAGTTCGTATGATGGATGGAATTATTAAAAAAGGTGATCGCATTAAATTTATGGCGACTGACCGTGATTACGAAGTTTTACGAATGGGGAAGTATACGCCATTCCCTTTGCCATTGGACCAACTGGATTCGGGTGAAGTTGGATTTCTTATTTGTGGAATCAAAGACATCCGCGACGTCAAAGTCGGCGACACGGTGACTTCGGCGAAGCATTCTGCAACTGAACCGCTGCCCGGATTTCAAAAAGTAAAACCGATGGTGTTCGCAGGTATTTTTCCAGTCGTTGCCAGCGAATACGAAAATTTAAAAGTTGCTCTGGATAAATTATGTTTAAATGATTCATCCTTAACATTTGAAAAAGAAAAATCACTGGCGCTGGGTTTCGGTTATCGTTGCGGGTTTTTAGGCCTTTTGCACATGGAAATTGTTCAAGAACGTTTGGAACGTGAATTTAATTTAAATCTGATCACGACGGCGCCGACAGTTGTTTATCGCATTACTAAAAATGATGGAACAGTTTTGATGCTTGAAAACCCATCTGGCATGCCCGAAGAAACTCAAATTTTAAAAATGGAAGAACCCTACGTCAAAGTGACTTTGCATACGCCGACTGATTATATCGGGGTGTTGTTAAAGCTTTGCGAAGACAAACGTGGTGTTCAAATCAGGATGGATTACGTTAACGAAAAAAAAGTCATCATTGAATATAAGCTTCCGATGAATGAAATGGTCATGGATTTTTATGACCGTTTAAAATCAATCACCAAAGGCTATGCTTCTCTTGAATATGAATTTTTAGACTTCCAAGAAGCCCAACTGGTTAAAATGGATATTTTGATCAATGGCGAACCGGTCGATGCATTATCGTTAATTATTCACAAATCAAAAGCTCAAAACCGGGGCCGATTATTGACTGAAAAAATGCGTGAATTAATTCCGCGTCAACAGTTCCAAGTTGCTATACAGGCTGCCATCGGCGCAAAAGTCATCGCCCGTGAAACACTCAGCGCTATCAAAAAAGACGTGACCGCTAAGTGTTATGGTGGTGACATATCTCGTAAACGAAAATTATTAGAGAAGCAAAAAGAAGGCAAAAAGCGTATGAAACAGATCGGATCTGTGGATGTGCCGCAGGAAGCTTTCTTGGCTATTTTAAAAATCGAGGATTAATCGGGACGCATAAAATCCTGATCGAATCAGAAAAGGATTTTATGTTCGGAATTTTTAATAAAAACAAAGACACTAAAAAAATAACAGCAGAGAAAGTTTGGGACCCTCGAAAAAAAACATTTTGGACAGGTGATAATCCTGGTTCAATGATTCTTGCCGTGCTTGCGGCATTAACAATTCGATGGTTGTTTTTAGAAGCCTATGTGATACCTACGGGTTCATTATTGCCGTCGTTGTTAATCAACGATCATATTTTTGTAAATAAATTAACTTATGGAATACGAGCTCCGTTCAGTGAAAAATGGCTGGTGAAATTTCGCGAACCAGAACGTGGTGAAATTATTGTTTTCAAATACCCCGTTGATATGAGCACGTTTTTTATTAAACGTGCTGTGGGCATTTCTGGTGATAAAATCAAAGTTGAAAATGGGAATTTATTTGTCAATGGAGTTCTGCAAGAGCGAACTGTGCCTGATTCATCATCTGATTTTGATTGGTTAAATGATGAAAATTTAAATGGCCGTGATGGCGGTTACGAAGATTCAAAATCAAATTATACGCATTTTACTGAAAAGCTGCAGAATTCTAAAGGTGGATTCACAAACCACAGTATCATGATGCGAAAATCTGATATGACCAGCAGTTCTGGCAATGGTGAATGGGTTGTTCCCGAAGACAGTTTGTTTATGATGGGTGATAATCGAAACAATTCGCACGATTCCAGATATTGGGGTTTCGTCCCTAAGAAAAATATTTTAGGCAGAGCCGGATTCGTTTGGTTGAGCTGTGATAAAATGGTTCCTTACGTGCCAATCATTTGTAACCCATTTACAATTCGTTGGACGCGCTTTGGGCACACATTTGATCAATAATTTCTTAAAAATGGATTTATTAAGATGAAGATATTCAGAAAAAAAATTGGTCAACAAGGTCGTTGGCCACAGGCATTGTTGCTGTTTTTTTTGCCGATTTTTTTGATTTTTTCATTACGTTGGTTTTTTTATGAACCATTCGTAATACCTTCTGAAAGTATGATTCCAAATCTTTATATCCATGATCATATTTTGGTTCAAAAATTTTCATATGGCTTAAAGCCACCGATGGGTGATGGTTGGTTATACCAATGGCGGATGCCTCAACGCGGTGACATTATTGTGTTCCGGTACCCTGAAAACCGCGATATTTTTTATATCAAGCGTCTGATTGGTCGACCTGGTGATAAAATAACAGTCAAAGGCATGAGTTTAACTGTGAATGATCAGTTATATCATTTGGAATCAACAGAAACACCCCATGAATTTATCGAAAACAATACTGAAAAAAAATATACTGTTCGTTTCAACAATGAAACTGAATTTGATCAATCCGAAGAAAAACAATTCACTGTTCCTGCGAAATCTTATTTTGTGATGGGTGATAACAGGTTTAATTCGCATGATTCCAGATTTTGGGGATATGTCCCTGAAGATTACATTGTGGGCCGCGCACAAACAATTTGGCTCAGCTGCAATGAAACGTTGGTGTCGATGCCATTCATTTGCAACCCATTAACATTTAGATCAGAACGTTTATTTATGGGAATTCAATGAATATATATTCAAATTTAAAATGGATTTTTGCAGCCATCATTTTGTCATTATTTTGTCGTGTATTTTTAATTTCAGTTTACCGTATTCCTACGAATTCAATGTCTCCAAATTTGATCGATGGAGATATTGTTATAGCGAATCAATTGGCTTATGGGCTCAAATTTCCATGGATGAAGGCTGGTTATTTTGAATCTGAGCCTCAGGTCGGCGACGTTGTCATATTCAGAGTTAAAAGCAATGTGTCCGAAGAATACCAAGTTTGGCGCATCAAAGAAAAAATGCCAGAAAATAAATATCTTGTCAGAATTGATAACCCCACTGAAGGCGGTATTTCTGCACAAATTGTTCATCGTGATCAAATCCTTAGCAAAGCTTGGGTTGTTGCGCTCTCTGTGGGTACAACGCAAGACTCCATTTCTGCAGAAAAATCTGTTCGCTGGAATCGATTTTTGACAATAGTAAAATAAATTTGTTAGCCTGATCATCAATGCCTGACAAAAATTCAATGATCGAATTGTCTCACCTTTCAGAAAATAAAATTACTCAGCTATTTCAAAAATGCATTCAACTTAAAAAACAATTTCGTGACAGTCCGCAAGCAGTTTCTGGAATTAAGGGCGTTGCCGCGTTGTTATTTTTTGAACCCAGCACGCGAACACGTTTTAGCTTTGAGGCCGCATGCGCCAGATCAGGTGTGCACCCTTTAGTTTTAGGCGGAGCCGCAGGGACCAGTCTTGAAAAAGGCGAAACGATGGAAGATACAATTTTAAATATTGAAGCCATGCGCCCATTATTTTTTGTTATCCGTTGCCCAGATTCATTGAATTTAATTGAATTACAAAAACAAATTTCTATCCCGATTTTAAATGCGGGTTGGGGAATGCGCGGACATCCGACACAAGCTTTGCTGGATGCCTTAACGATTTATGAAAAATGGGGAACATTAAAAAATAAAAAAATATTATTTGTCGGCGACATCAAACATTCGCGTGTCGTCAGTTCGCATTTGCAGCTCAGTCAGATGATGAATTATGAAATTGCGTACTGCTCTCCTGCTGAATTAATCCCCGAAAATTTTGACCAGCAAAAAATTAAATATTTTGATCAGGTCGAATCCGGACTGAAGTGGGCAGATGCAGTTGTTGCATTGCGTGTTCAGACAGAGCGACACGCGGACTCTGCGTATTCGGAAAACTTCATCACTGAATACAGAAATAAATTTGGATTAAATATTAAAAAATTAGAACATTTCAAGCCCGACGGTCTTATTTTGCATCCAGGCCCAATTAATTACGGGGTTGAGTTAGAAAAAACAGTTTTACAAGATACTCGGTCAGTTATTTTGCAACTTGTTGAAAACGGAGCATTTATGCGTGAAACATTAATTCGAGAAATTTTAGCATGAGTTTGCAAAAAGTATTTTTAATTCTACAAGACGGTGATTTTTTTGAAGGTGCGGGATATGCTGGTCAGGTGAAATTTCCTGATAAAGCCGGCGAAGTCGTTTTCAATACAACCCATTCTGGCTACGAAGAAATTGCAACAGATCCATCTTATTTGAATCAAATTATTGTCATGACGGCGCCCATGCAGGGAAACTATGGAAGTGATTTGGCTGACTGGGAATCGTCTCGAATTTGGATCAATGGTTTTGTTTGTTTGCAATTGCAAAATTCAAAACGTAATTCATCATGGGCTGACTTGTTGGTTAAAAACCATATTCCCATATTGACCGAAGTCGACACGCGAAAATTGACAATCAAGCTTCGAAATCAAGGAACACCTTGGGGTGCTTTGGTTTGTGCTGAAAACTATGAATCGGCATTACCTCGAGCGCAAAAATTAATTTCCGAAGCTCAAAAAATGGATCCCGATTGGGTCTGGAGTGCCAGTCGTAAAACCATTGAAAGCCGCCCGGGAAAAAAACCGTCTGGGCCCAAAGTGGCAGTTCTTGATTTTGGTTGTAAGGAAAATATTTTACGTGAATTAGAGCTGCGTTGTTCAGAGATACAAATATTTCCTTCTCGGTCGACATCCGAAATGATCCAAAAATTTTCACCAGATGCATTGGTGCTGACAAATGGCCCCGGTGACCCATCCTCGGTTGAAAAAGCTGTAGATACCGTCAAATATTTTTTAGGAAAAATACCTGTTTTTGGAATTTGCATGGGGCACCAAGTTTTGGGTATGGCCTTGGGGGCAAAAACGTATAAATTAAAATTTGGTCATCGTGGAGCAAATCATCCGATCAAAGATTTGCTATTAAATAAAATTTATATGTCCAGCCAAAATCACGGTTATGCCGTCGATGAAAAAACTTTACCGCCGGATATTAAGGTAACGCATATTAATTTAAACGATCAAACGGTGGCAGGATTTTATTCTGAAAAAATGAATTGTTTAGGTATTCAGTACCATCCAGAAAGTCATCCCGGGCCGCATGATGCTGTTTTGTTGTTTGATTACTTTGTAAACACGATGAGCCAAAAAAACATGAACGGAAATAAAAATGATCACCCTATCAGTATTTGAAAATTGTTACCAAAAATTAATTCAACATTTTACGGGACCGTTGTTCCAAGATGAACTTTTTTTAGCTCAAAAAGAATTTTTTGATAACGCTGGAACCTTGGATGAAAATAAACCCAATTACACACTTCGAATTAGTCAGTTCTATGATTGGTACTTTTTAACTCGTCCACTCAAAGGCTACATGCAAACACCACTGATGGTTTGTGAACAGCAGCGCGAATTACGCATGACGGATGATGATGTCGCTACACTGCAAATTTTAAAAAAACATCAGCATTCAATATTTGAATATATTAAAATTAAAAACAATGAAATGCACATCAAAGACATTTATAAAAATGAAAAAATTTGTGTTGATGCCAATCAACTCATTTTCAGTTTTGATGAAAAAGAATTTTTCGAAGCGCGAATCGTTGAAATTCAAAATAAAAAATACTACTTAAAAGGATTTTGTTTTCATCCGGAATCGGCCCAGAAATTTATTCAAGAACAAACAAATCTATTCAAAAAAAATCCAGATTTAAACTACAAAGAGTTTTTAATTCGTCTGAATAAAATGCGATATAAATTTGAACAGTATAAACATGTGAAGCCAGAAATGATCTATACGAACGAAAATAAACTGGGTCTTTAATTCTTTTAAAATTGTCACAAAGATGGAGTATTTATGCCACGAATACAGACTTTGAAAAAAATTCTAATCTTGGGAAGTGGTCCGATACAAATTGGCCAAGCCTGTGAATTTGATTATTCAGGCACGCAAGCCTGTAAAGCATTAATGGCAGAGGGCCTTGAAGTTATATTGGTGAACTCAAACCCAGCAACGATTATGACAGATCCGGAAATTGCGACTCGAACATACATCGAACCACTTAAGTCCGCGTACATCGAAAAAATTATCGAAAAAGAAAAACCAGACGCCATTATACCAACACTTGGTGGTCAGACAGCATTGAATTTGGCTTTAGAATTAGATCGATTAGGTATCTTAAAAAAACATAATGTCATGATGTTGGGAGCTACGCCAACGGTCATTGAGGCGGCAGAGGATCGTGAAAAATTCCGCGCTATTTTAGATGAGCTTGGTGCTAAGTATCCCAAAAGTGAAATGGTTAAAAATTTTGAACAAGGCTTACTGGCAGCAGAAATTATCGGTTACCCAATTATTTTACGACCTAACTACACATTAGGTGGTGGTGGTGGTGGTGTTGCCTACTCTCCGGAAGAATACAGTCAAATGTTGGCGCAAGCACTGCATGAAAGTCCAACTTCAGAAGTCTTAGTTGAAGAAAGCATCACTGGATGGAAAGAGTTCGAACTTGAAGTTATGCGAGATTCATCCGGAACTTTTGTTGTCATCTGTTCGATTGAAAATTTTGATCCGTGTGGTGTGCATACTGGCGATAGCATCACAGTGGCTCCGCAACAAACCTTAACGGATCAGCAATATCAAGCGATGCGTGATGAAGCTTATAAAATTTTAAACCGTGTCGGTGTAGAAACAGGCGGAGCAAATATTCAATTTGCAACTCACCCTCGGACAGGTGAACGTGTTGTTATTGAAATGAACCCACGCGTTTCAAGGTCATCTGCATTGGCCAGTAAGGCCACGGGATTTCCGATAGCAAAAATTGCAGCATTATTGGCTGTCGGTTATCAATTGGATGAATTAAAAAATGATATTACAGGTGTTACGCCAACGTGTTACGAGCCTGCATTGGATTATGTGGTTACAAAAATTCCTCGGTTTGCTTTTGAAAAATTTCAGGGCTCACGTGATCTATTAACGACGCAAATGAAAAGTGTCGGCGAAGTGATGGCCTTGGGTCGAACATTTCAGGAATCAATAATGAAAGCTCTGGCTTCGCTAGAAATGAGCGCAGAAGCCGTACCAGAGGTTCAATTCGATTTACAAAAATTATCGTATCCAAACAGTCAGCGGATCTGGCATATTTTCCAAGCTTTCAGAGACGGAATCAGTCTTGAAAAAATTCAAGATCTCACATTTATTACGCCCTGGTTTTTAGAGCAAATTGAAACGATTGTTCAATTTGAAAATGAATTTTTAAATTCAGAACTCAATTCAAATTTATTGATCAAAGCAAAACGACTGGGTTTTACAGACGCACGTCTGGCTAAAATTAAAAAAATATCCACAGGGGAAATTAAGAACCTAAGACATCAATTAAAAATACGTCCATCGTTTTTGCAAGTTGATACTTGTGCTGCAGAATTTAAATCATCGACGCCTTATTTTTATTCAACATATTGGTCGGACGCTGATCAGACTCAGTTAATTCCAAATATAAAAACAGTAGCTATTATCGGAAGTGGGCCGAATCGAATCGGTCAAGGTATCGAATTCGATTATTCCTGTGTTCGCGGTGTCCAAGCATTGCAAAAATTCAAATATAACGTCGCCATGATTAATTCAAATCCAGAAACAGTTTCGACTGACTATGATACATCGGATAATTTATTTTTTGAACCTTTAACCGAAGAACATATTTCCGAAATTTTTGATATCTTGAAGCCCATTGGCTTTGTTGCGCAATTGGGTGGTCAGACGCCAATCAATTTAGCAAGACCGTTAGCTGAATACGGCTATCAATTATTAGGATCTGATCTCGAAGCAATAGATCTGGCCGAGGATCGAAAAAAATTCTCGGAAATATGTAAAGAATTAAATTTGCAAATTCCAATTTCAGTCATGGCCAGTGGAACGAAAGAGGCGCTCGAAAAAGAATCATTCATTGGATACCCGATGATTTGTCGTCCCAGTTACGTATTGGGTGGCCGCCGTATGGAAGTTATTGAAAATAAGATCGAATTGGAATCTTATTTTGAACGTCACAAAGATTTCATTGGTTTCAAAAATCCATGTTTGATGGATCAGTTTTTATCAGGCGCACTTGAAGTTGATGTTGATTTGGTGCGTGGGCAAGATTGGTTAATCAGTGGTGGGATCATTGAACATATTGAAGCTGCAGGAGTGCACTCTGGTGACAGTATGGGCGTTGTACCTCCGCAAAGATTAAAATCACAGACCTTGGAAAAAATTGAAAAAATGTCTGCAGACCTAGCGCATCGTATGAATGTCATTGGTCATCTGAATTTACAATTAGCTATTAAGGACGATACGATTTATATTCTCGAGGCGAATCCTCGAAGCTCGCGTTCAGTGCCTTTTTTGGCTAAAGCTACAGGGATTCCATTGATTGATTTGGGTATCATGGCACATATGGGCCAGCGCCCAACAGCTGCTGAATTCGAGAAATACAACTGGAGAAATATCAAACAGGTTTGTGTCAAAGGTGTTGTATTTCCTTTTAAAAAATTCGCAGAATCAGATTCAATTTTGGGACCAGAAATGAAATCAACAGGCGAAACGATGGGTCGCGCTCAAACTTATCCAGAAGCATTGGTTAAAGCGTTTGTTTCAACAAATTTAGTTTTACCACAATCTGGCGAAGTATTTTTATCATTGCGTGACAAGGACAAAGAGCCCTTGTTGCCCTATTTAAATAATTTAAAAACAATGGGTTACCAATTTTCGGCGACCCGTGGAACAGCTGATTATTTAAATGAAAAAGGTTTTAAATGTTTAACTCTGAACAAGGTTCACGAAGGCCGTCCGCATTGTGTTGATCGGATACGATCTGGTGAAGTTCAATTTGTTGTAAATACAACCGCGGGTCGGCATGCGATCGAAGCCAGTTTTGCAATTCGCAGAGCCTGCATCGATTACAGTATTCCATGCTTGACCGAAAGCGACGCTGCAGAAGCTTTTGTTTTAGCGCTTGAAAAATCAAAGACTGGACGATTCGAAGTCAGTCATTTAGAGTTTTAGGATATGAAATATATATTTATTTTTTTGATGGGCTTAATATTCAACACATCTGTGAATGCAGATCTGAACAATTCGGCAATTGACGAATCTGTACCAAAATCAATAACCATTGGTCTTATTCCCGGTGGAAATCCAGATGCGGTCAGGGTTCAATCAATTGCCTTAGGCGAAAAAATTCAAAAATCGATGAATATTCCAGTGCATATTTTCATCTCTAAAAATTACAATGGCTTGGTTGAGGCCGTAAAAAATAAAAAAGTCGACTATGCGTTTTTATCAGCTCTTACATATGTTCAAGCTGAACACGATGTTGCGCTCAAAGTACTTTTAAAGAAAACTTGGAGTGGACCCTATTACTATTCAGCGCTCGTTACTTTAAAAAAAAGCCCCATCAAAAAAATATCTGATTTTAAAAATAAAAAAATTGCATTTGTGGATTTGGGTTCAACTTCGGGTTATTTGTACCCGCAGGTTTATTTGCAAAAAAATAAATTAAATGACAAGTCATTTAAGCAAGTCATTGTATCCGGCAGTCACGCAGCTTCTGTTGAAAAACTTGAAAATAGTGACGTCGATTTGATCGCCGTATTTGCTGATGACGAAAAAGGCCTGCGCGGAGCATGGAGTCGCTTCGCTAAAAATAAAAAATCTGAATTCAAAGTCCTTTGGATCAGTGATCCGATACCGAATGACCCCATTGTTGTGCGAACGGAATTTTACAATCTGTATCCCAAACTGACGCATGAATTAATGTCTAATTTAATTGATATTCAAAGTGATGACAGCGTTCAAAATTCAATTTCAGAAATCATGGGTCAGGGTGCACTGATGCCAGCAACATCGAAGCAATATGATCCAGTTCGCGAAATGAATAAAACGTTAAAAATAAAATAATGGATACAATGCAAGCACTGAAAGTAAATCAAATTACAAAATCATTCAGAACAGATTTTTATAAAAAACCTGTTCAGGTTTTAAAAAAAATTAGTTTTGATATTCAAGCAGGGCGTTTTGTTGGATTTATCGGGCCCAATGGTGCTGGGAAAACAACGACGATTAAATGTCTGCTGGAATACATTTATGCAGATTCAGGCACCATTCAATTTTTTCAAGACAACAGTATTCTTGAATCTAAAAAACGAATTGGATTTTTACCAGAGCGCCCTTATTTTCAAGAATTTTTAACGGGGACAGAATTTTTAAAACTGCATTGGAGCCTTTCGGGTATTCAAAATGAAAATTTTAAAACCAGATCAGAAGAAGTCCTTGATCAGGTTAAGCTCACTCACGCTAAAGACAAAAAACTGCGAGATTATTCCAAGGGAATGCTTCAGCGTATTGGTATCGCGCAAGCCTTATTGGCCAGGCCAGCATTTTTGATTCTGGATGAACCGATGTCGGGTCTTGATCCAGACGGTCGTATTCTGATCAAAGACATTTTAAAATCGCTCAAATTACAAAAAATGACTTTACTGATGAGTAGCCATTTGCTTGAAGATGTTGATGAACTTTGTGACGATCTGATTATAGTCCACAAAGGTGAAGCTCTTTACGCCGGGACATTGCCCAAATTCAAAGAAAACTTTTCAAACTTAGAATCGGCGTATCGTGATTTCAAAGGTCAGCTTGAAACGGATTATAACGTATGATGCGCCTTATATTAGTTCATACACAGGAATGGCTCAGGCTTAAATTTTTTCATGTGATTTTGTTTTTATCTTTTTTTTATTTTATGATGAGTTATGTTTTAGGATCACTCAGCTTCGTCGAACATCAGCGATTAATATTTGATTTTGGTCTGGCGGGCCTTGAAGTTTCAGCGTTATTTGTATCAGCATTTATTTCAACCCATGCTTTGTACAGAGATATTGATCGTAAAACAATTTTAGTCTTATTGGCCAGGCCAATACCACGTTGGCATTTGCTGGCCAGCTACTTAGGCAGCTTGGTTTTATTGAATTTAATAATGGTGACAGTTCTGGGTATTGTCTTATTCACTTTTTTAGAAAAAAATCCGTACGGCGGGACATTGTTTATTAGTATTGTTACAATTCTAATAAAATCAATCGTCGTCAGTAGCTTTGGAATACTTTGCAGTGTGCTTGCGCGTGCGATGTTTGGTTTTGTGATCACGGTTGCTTATTGGATGATGGCCTATTCGATTCCTGATCTGCAATTTTTTGCTAAAAAAATCGATAACGTTGTTCTCACATTTTTCGCTCGATTTTTGGATTACGTTATTCCGAATTTTTATGCCTTTAACTGGAAAAATTATCATTTCATGCGTTCCGAAATAAACTGGAATGACATTTTATGGTCTTGGGCTCATTGCTTCGGTTGGATTTTTTGTTTACTATTTTTAGCATCACTATTTTTCAGAAAGAAAGAAATTGTCTGACATTTTAGAATTAAATATATTGTTTATGTTTTTATTTGGAGCCTGTTTCGGCAGCTTTGCAAACGTTGTCATTTACAGATTCCCTCTGGGGCAATCACTCTGGGGTCGTAGTTACTGTCAAAATTGCAAAAAAATGATTCCCTGGTATCAAAATATTCCGCTGTTTGCGTACTTTTTTTTAAATGGAAAATGCTCTGCGTGCTCAGAAAAATTTTCGATCAGGTACCCAATTGTCGAATTTTTGACAGCCATTTTATTTGCAGCTGTCTATTTTTATTACGGAAACAGTTATTTAACGATTGAGTACACAATTTTAGTTTTTGGATTAGTCGTGGGCAGTTTCATTGATTGGGATCATATGATTTTGCCCGACGTACTAACACTGGGTGGATGTATTTTGGGTCTGATCGGCGCAGCCATAAATCCAGAAAGATCATTTTCAGATGCCATTTTAGGGTTTGTTTTTGGCGGCGGTATATTATGGTTTGTTGCTTACGTTTATTATGTATTCACTGGCCGAGAAGGGCTTGGCGGTGGTGATATCAAATTACTAGCATGGCTTGGCGCAATGTTGGGCTGGAAATCAATTCCATTTATTATTTTAACTTCGTCAATTCTGGGCAGTCTTGTTGGTCTTTTAATGTCGTATCAAAAAAATAAAAATAATAAATCTTTGGGTATCAAAGAAAAAATGCAAACGATGATTCCTTTTGGGCCCTTTATTGCAATCGGTGCTGTTTTGTATTTGCTTGGACTAAAGTCTGTAGGACTTTGGTATATTGATTTATTTTTTCCAGCCTTGACCCAATAATTTTTTAAAATACTGCAGATTTTTCCTAGACTTATATCAGCGCATCTTTGACAGGACTCGCCCAAAGCGCAGATAATACAAGCTGGGAGTCGTACTACAACTATGTTTTTTACATCAAAGAAAACGATTGGACTTGATCTTGGATCAAGCTCTATCAAACTTGCCGAAGTCAGTGTTTCTAAAGGTTTTGCAACTTTAGAAAATTTTGCATTTGTGCAAACGCCACAAGCTGGAATCTCGAACGGTGATTTAACTGATACATTTTTGATTGGCGAATCTGTACAAGCCCTGCACAAAGAACAGAAATTTTCACGAAAAAATTTATGCATAGGTATGTGGGGATCTTCGGCGATTGTTAAGAAAATTACGATGCCCAAAACTGATCCTAAATCTTTAAAAACTCAAATCAAATACGAAGCACAACAGTACTTACCTTTTGATATTTCTCAGGTTACCCTTGAATATCACATTTTGCCGTTTTCTTCCAGCGCAGAACAAATGGATATTTTAATAGTTGCTGGGCAGAATGAATCTATTAATAAATATCTTGAAGTCGCTGCATACTCTGACATGAGATGTTCTATTATTGATGTCAGTTGTTTGGCTTTGGCGAATGTATTTGAATATAATTATGGTAAATTAAATGAGCCCATAGGGATATTTAATTTTGGTTCGAATTCTACACAGTTTGTTGTTGTATTTCAGGGTGAAGTCATTTTCGCCAGAGATATTCCAGTTGGTGGATTTCACTTTACAAATGAAATTTCAAAAAATATGGGTGTCACGATTGACGAAGCCGAAGGTTTGAAACTTGCTCAAACCTCTCAAACCTCTCAAACTGAGACTCCAGAAAATACGCGAACATACATGAATATGGCCTTGGATTTTGTAACTGACGAAATACGCAGCAGCATTGATTTTTATGCGGCATCAAGCTCAGATCTGCATTTATCAAAAATTTTCTATACAGGTGGCGCCAGCTTGACAGCGGGCTTGATTGATCACTTGTCAGAAGTTTTGAAAATTAATTTTGAAATGCTAAATCCTTTGTATAAAATCAAAGCTGTAAATAAAAAATTTAATCCACATTACTTAGAACAAATTACTCCGTTTTTAGCAGTTTCAATCGGCTTAGCACTGCGCGAAGTTGGCGACTCATGATTAAAATAAATTTACTTAAGTCGTTCGGCGCCAATAGTTCTGAAGTCCTTCAGCAAATTGATTCTGAAAAAAACATTCAAACAACGTTCTTTAAAAAATTTGTAGTTATGATGCTGGGCGTGTTGGCTCTTTTTGGTTACGAGCAATACATGATTCCACAACTGACAGATCAAAGAAATATAGCACAAGCGGAATATTCCGAGTTATCTGCTTTTAATCAAAAAAAAGAAGCGTTAAAAATTGAAATTGAAAAATATGAAAAAGACCGAATTAAACTCAACAGACAAACTGAATTTTTACAAAAAATCCAGCGTGAACGAATGCAATCTGTCGTTTTTTTGAAAAAAATAAAAGAACTCATTCCTGCAGGTGTTTGGCTGACAAATCTGAAGGTTGACTCTGTGCAAGTTGAAATCAAAGGCGAAGCGGGATCGGAAAAAGAAATCAATGATTTCAACTTAAAAATGGCAGGACTTAATTTTTTAAAAGACGTTATTGTTTTGGAAATAGAACTGAAGCCACCGACAGCATTGGTGCAAATACCAATTAAAACATTTTCTATGAAAGCCCAGTTGGTCGACACGATCGATACATCAGCGGCCGTCGAGGGCAGCAGTGAATAAATCAGCTTTAAGTAAACTGATGTCACAAGTCGCGGATTTTTCAATGCCAAGAATTGCATTGTTAGGCGCAGTATTGGCTGGAATTTATTACAGTGCGCTGTTTAATGACGGAAGTCTGTTACGCCAAAATATCACGACTTTAAATACACAAATCGAAGAAGAAAAAATAAAAAAAGTTGATACAACTCGAGTTTTGAAAAAAGAAGAACAAATGCGTGCCGATGTATCAATGTTGGTTAAAAAATATGAAGACGTTAAGTCTAAAATCCCCATCGAATTTTTAGAATCAGAGCTCCGAATTATGATTGACCAATACGCGAATCAATTTGAAATTAAAACGACCAAAAACCAAAGAACAACAAAAACCAAAGACTTTGGCTCGCAGCCAGATTCCAATTTGGTTGAACAAATCGCCTTGGAATACGCATTTACGGGTTCATTTTTTAATATCGAAAAATTTGCAAATCAAATTTCAAATTTAGATAAGCTTGTTAAAATTGAAAATTTCCAATTTTTAGTGGGTAATAAACAAAATGCGAAAGCAGCAAGTCGTGAAGTCATGTTCACGGCGACAATTATCGGATTTAAACAATCAGTTGTGTCAATCAGTGAAAATAAAATGGACGGTAAAAAATAATGCAATTGATTTTATTTTTTATATTAACAATAAGTTCCGCCTCTGTTTTCTCACAAACTGTATTACCGACTGTTTCTGCGCAAGACGCAGCAACTTTAAAACCAGCAGTTAAAGAAGTCGAGGCGGTTGCTCCAATAAATGAAATGCGACTTGGTGAACGCGATCCCTTCGAACCGCCTAAATACATTCGCGATATGGAACAGGTGAAGCCTGAAAATATTATTGATCAGCAGATGGAAGCTATTCGCAGATGGCCACTCGCTGAATATAAACTCAAAGGAATAATCTGGGACGTAAAAAATCCCAAAGCGATCATTACAGACAAACTCAACACGCTGCACATGCTTAAAAAAAACTATCGAATTGGAAACTTGGATGGCTTGATTTCAGAAATTAATGAAAGCGAAATTGTTGTCATACAAAAAGGCGTCCCAACTGTTTTACAAATTGAAAAAACTTCTGCACAAACGGCCAATCAGTCTCAGGGGGGCAACGGCCAAACATCAACATCCAGCTCTACGCAGGCAGGCAGTCAGTGAAAGTTAATTTTAACGGAGGTTCCATGTTGCGCAAATGCATTCAAATTTTTTTCTTGGGTTCTATAATTTTATTTGTGTCTTGTAATACGAGAAAAAAAATAATCACAGATGATTTTTCAACTGAAGCTGCCAGCAGCTCAGCAGAAACCGAGCAGGGTTTTTCTGACAGCGATCTCAGTTTGGATGAATCACCTGCTATCGTTAGCGATAATAATGTTCCACCAACGGCGGACACTTCGGCCGAGCTCAGTTTGGAAAAAGAATTACAGTCGGTAACAAGCGAATCAAAGTCTGCTGTTGATACTCCAGCCCCAGAAATTCCCGTTGCGAATAGCACTCCGGTCATTGATGATGCGCCCGTATTTTCTGTTCCGGAGCCCGTTGTTGCAGCACCACCACCCATCGAGGCACTCGCAGTTGCGCCCTCAGCATCAAAAATCAGCCAAATCAAAGACGTTCAATTTAAATCCAATGATAGTGGAGGCGCGTTCATGATCAGTGCTGACCAGCCCTTGGAATATACGACGCGAATGAATTCTTCGACAAATCAGGTTATTGTCGAAGTTCAAAACGTGGTTGTTCCTAAACGATTAAAGCGATCATTAAATACTAAGGACATGACTTCATCGATTGGAAATATTGATATTTATCAAAAACCAAATTCAAATATTGCACGTTTCGTTATCCAACTTCGTCCAAATTCAGAACAGCCGTTGGTTCAGCCCGAAGGCACATCTCTGATGTTGATCGGCTCATTTAAATCGCCAGATCAAATTGCAGAAAACAATTCAAAAACAAAAAACAAAAACGATCCCAGCGATCAAGTTGAAATTAATTCGGACCTCACAAATGAAAGTATTATGAATACGACAGGTATGGATGAATATCTGGCGAACAATACAAAATTTTACGGCAAAAAAATATCCATCGAAACCACCGATATTAACATCAAAGACGTCCTTAAATTTATTTCCGAAGAAAGCGGCGTCAACATGGTTTTTGATGACGCGATTACAGGTACGATATCTGTGAAATTGCGTAAAGTTCCTTGGGATCAGGCTTTTGTTTTAGTTTTAAAATCAAAAGGTCTCAGTTACCGCAGACAAGGCACAGTGCTTCGAATCGCATCGAATGACACTTTGGTCAAAGAAGAGAAAGCTGCAATTGAAATTAAAAATGCAAAAATTGTCGATGAACCATTGATTGTTAAAAATTTTTCAATCAATTATGCAGACATTAATGAACTTGAAGCCAAGTTGAAGGATTTCATCTCTAGTAATGAAATTGGATCAAGAGCCAAAGGCCGAATCACATCCGATAAACGTACAAATATGATGATCGTAACCGAAACAGCGACAAAATTAAAACAAATCGATGCGCTGATTCGCGCATTGGATACGCAGCCCCGACAGGTCATGATCGAAGCTCGAATTATCGAAGCCAGTGAAGCATTCAGTAAATCCCTGGGGACCAGCTGGGGTTTAAATAGTGGAGTTGCTTTTGGTGCTGCGCGCTCGGCAACCAACATTGGAAATCCCTGGTCTGACCCAAGCCCGATTCAAGTCAGTCCTTCTGTCGGTTATGCCAGTCCGCAATCGCAAAAAGGCAGTGCGTTTGCCAGTCTGTGGCTTGGCAAATTGGGCGTTTTGGGTGATCTGGATGTCCAATTACGTCTTGAAGAAACCGAAGATAAAATTAAAATTTTGTCCTCGCCTCGAATTTCGGTACTGACAAATACTCAGGCGACAATAAATCAGTCGTTCAAAGTTGTTCAAAGTACAACAAAAACAATATCATCGACAGGTGTTGAAACATCAGAGCCTAAATTTGCTGACGTCGGTGTAAAATTAAATGTAACACCACAAATTTCAAATCTTGGAACCGTGCGAATGGTGATTGATGTGATTCGGACAGGTATTCAACCGGGTGGTACAACGAATTCACGTGATATGAAAACCGAAGTCATTGTTAAATCCGGCGACACCAGTGTCATTGGCGGGGTATTTCAATCCGATGTTTTGCAATCAAAAAGTGGTGTTCCAGGTTTAAAAGACATTCCGATTTTGGGAACTTTATTTCGCGGTTCAAACGAAAGTCATACAAAAACTGAATTGATGGTTTTCGTTACACCTAAAATATTATCTGCGGTGGTGCCAACGTTCAGTACTGCTGAAGCCACTTCAGAAAATACTGAATCTCAATCAAAATAAACTGGACTAACAGCCCTCGATATTCGCAAAATACGAATTTTTGCCGTTGGCTGTTGGTCTAATTTTAGACTCAAAAAAAATGACTGGTTTAAATTTGAACTTGGTCATACTAACCTGAACGTAGAGGTTTGTATGACGTTAATTCGATCTATCTTCAGTTTATTCTTAATTTACTCTACTGTATTTTTGTCGTTATTTTTATTTTCGTGTCGCGGTGCTCAGAATACTTCGTCTGAAGCTCCTCCTCCGGCTGCGCCAGCTGTCGAAGGTAACGATTCACAAGCTCCTGATAACGGGGCGGGTTTTAATGTTCGACTTAAATCCACGACAAATTACACATATATATTACACAAAGGCACTGGCGCGAACACGGACGATTTTTCAGAAGCCTGTTCACTGATAACAGCTGATGGTTTGCCGGCTTCGGATATCACATGTATTGCCGAAACTCGTGAATTAGATTTATTTTTTAACGGCATTGGTTTCAGATACAATGTGCCACAAAATTTATGTGAATATGTTTCTGTAAAAAGGCCCTATTTTTATAACTTCCAGCCCAGTGTTGGCCCGACAACGGTGATCGATAATCGAGCGGGAACAACAAACAAAACATACAATGCTATTACAGCTCTTGCTGGTGAACTCAAGGTTGGGTCTGTGACGAAAACATCGATCTACTGTGATTCGGATTATTCAGCAGAAAGTAATCCAGCTTATGTTCAGCCCAGCGGTGGGCCGAACTGTTGCAGTGGTAAATATGATTTATTCACAAGCTCTACAGATAACGTCGTCAGTGCGCCGACTCTAACGTCGTGGGGTGGCAAGGCAGCAAATTGTTTGATGGGTCCAGCGATGCAAGCTGACAAACTACAAGATGTTGCAACCTCAGGATACCCAATACCAAAAATTTACGATGTGCTGACAGTTGGCTTGAGCGAAGCCTACGATGTTATTAGTCCAATTTCACAAAATTTAAATACGAACGTGTATGCTGCAAACTATTTTAATCCAGCCGATCATATATCAACAGGAACTGGCTATCCTGTCGCATATGCTGCGACAGGTGCTGCTGCAGCGACAAATCCATATCATGAATTTTCATGTTTAAATCGATTCAAAGAAGTCAAAGCTCGAATTCGGATTTTGGTGCGTGAATGGAATATGATTTCAGAATTTGATATTGGTGCAGCCGGCGATCCCGATTCAACGGGTAACGAGCCCAATTTTGGCGCGCCGCCAATTAATGATTACCAAGATTTTAAAGATATCGGCGACATTTTAAATGTCAGTTACCCCAAAGATACTCCGTTTTAAACACGCATTCCTGTTATAAACGCGCAGCCATCTGATTTCATATTACTGTATGAATATTGAGTATTGGCTGCCATCTCCAAGCGATCACCAACTCGCAATGCGAATTGAGTTCCTGATAAATTGAAAATGATTTCTCCTAACGTGACCTGAATAACCTCTGTCATTCGAGTTCGACAATGACTCATTCGCGCACCTGATGGGACTAAAACTTCTTGGGGGTCCAGGCCCTCGGATAAAAATAAATGTTTAATCATATTTTCAGTGGGGACAATTTCGGCGGACCAGCGATTAATTTTCATTTGTATGCTCCAATAACTTAATTTAATGCCAACGTTTTTTCTATTTAATGACAAAAACAACAGAATTGAAGTGTATTCTTAAATTGAGACAAAGAAAATTAAAATATTTTTAAAGTCTGATGCGATCCAGGACGATATGAATTATGCTGGAGGCCACCTTGAAGAAGCCAAACGAACTCAATTCAACCGATTCACTTAATCTCATTCTTAATTTTTTAGATCAACATCCATCGTTTAATTATTCAATGAAAGAAAATCAAATTACCATTCAGCAGTCTGAAGATAAAAAAATGATTTGTTTAAAAACATCTGATATTGAAAAAGTTCTATCGCGTGTTGATTATGATGGATCAAAATTCATCCAAATTAATTTTCAAGGCCAAACAAAAATTCTGATCACCAAAAATTTAATTGGATTCAAGCCTATTGAAGCAGTCGGTTTTGACTCTCAAAAAATACCAAAAGTCGTAACGACTGTTGATCTTGTCAGTATTGTATCTGCAATCGAAGATCTGTATGACGCTGAAGATACTCAGCAGACTTTAACTGAAATCGAAGTCCTTAAAAAAGTGTTTCAAAGTATTTTAGTTGGCGCCGAGTCCGTTGGTTTTGACATGCGTGCTGAAAAAATATGGTTTTCCAGAAATTTGCTAAACCAATCAGCAGCATCAGCTTAAATTTTTCACAAAATTTGGACGTTTTAAAATTATTTTCAATAAAATAAAAAAAAACGTTGCACTTTTCTTTCCGTTGAGAGAAATACTTCCCACAGCAAAGATGATAAACGTGATATTGGGGGCATAGCTCAGCTGGGAGAGCATCTGATTTGCATTCAGAAGGTCGCAGGTTCGATCCCTGTTGCCTCCACCAGCTAAAGCAGCTTAATTATCGAACAGACCTTAGTAATTATTTTTTTAAATAGTTAAAAATAGTTCTTGACGATCATTACTTGCTCCATTAGAACTGTCTTCCTTGTTGTAGTTCTTTGAAAACTAAATAGCTAAAAGATTTTGGATAAACGTCGAGTTAATTCTTAAGAAATTAAAAATTAATTCTGATGTTTCAAACACCGAGAAGCCCATGTGGCTTCTCAAACAAAAAAATAAGCAATTATTAAATTTTACAGTTTATAACTGGAGAGTTTGATTCTGGCTCAGAACAAACGCTGGCGGCGTGCCTAATACATGCAAGTCTAACGGGTAGCAATATCAGTGGCGCACGGGTGAGGAATATATGGGTAATCTGCCCTCGAGTCGGGGATAACCAGTCGAAAGGCTGGCTAATACCGGATAAGACCACAGGATCTGCGGATCTAGGGGTTAAAGGTTTTTCGCTTGAGGATGAGCCCATACGGGATTAGCTAGTTGGTGAGGTAATGGCTCACCAAGGCTACGATCCCTAACTGGTCTTAGAGGATGATCAGTCACACTGGAACTGAGACACGGTCCAGACTCCTACGGGAGGCAGCAGTAGGGAATATTGCACAATGGGGGAAACCCTGATGCAGCGACGCCGCGTGAGTG
>JANPOT010000012.1:0-178880 GCA_031428135.1 Pseudobdellovibrionaceae bacterium
GTAAAGTCAAAAAAACGGCTTCTGAAGTCGAAAAAAACTTAGAAGGCTACAAAAAAAAGGCGAATGCTCAACGGTCAAAAATTGAAAAAACAATTAAAGCCAAAGCTTCTCAGTTTTCTGATGTTAAAAAAACGACTGTCAAAAAAGCTAACACAAAGAAAAAAATCGTTAAAAAAAAGGCCGCTCGTAAATCTTAATTTTTACTGATTTGGCATTATGAACATCGGCGCATTTGGATCGGCGTAACTCAAATAATCTTCTTCTCGATCAGTGAATGGCGGAAACGTTGCATTCACTGGTCCTAGCACGTCAACTGTTGAACCAGAAAAAGCTAACAGATTATCGACTTTGTGACATTCACTCGTTACTTCTGACAAATTTAAATATTTAAGAGCATAAGGTTTTGAATCTTGAATCGAAAAATCAGCTTGTGAAATAAAGTCAGGGCGAATGATTTCGCCGCCACCGGCAGGTTCTCTTAAGATTTTAATTTGTCCTAACATCACAGCATAATTCCCTGACACAGGATACATTCCATGTGAACCCAATGCGGCAACAGCCATTGGATGGTCACCATTTTTACGAAGCTCTGGCCAGTTCACAAATACACGACCTGTTTTCCATTCTTGAATGACTTGGTCATTTTTGTCCAAATGAGCCATTGTTTGCGATGCCAAATGGGCTCCGAAAAAAACTGACAACGGTGTTTTTGTCGAACCACGCAATACAACTGTGATGCTTTCACGATCAAAGATATGTGATGCGATCGCAATTTTTTCATCAGCGCTATTTTTAGGATCGAATGAATAGAAAAAATGATAATTAATATAAATTTCATTCCATTTTTTATTTTCAAAAATTGAATAATACACAGTACGGTGTTTTTCTCCGTATCGATCGACTAATTTTGTATCAAATGAATTTTTCAGACCTGATTTTAAAACTGAATTCGCATGGCCATAATAAGGCAATATTTTCCGGATATCTTTGAATTTGAATTCAACATTTAAATTTGGTTTTGAAAAAAAAGAAAACAAACCCTGCTTTTGTTTTTCTTTTAAAACAAACGGTTCGTTTTGTAATTGCGAATCGGTATCGACTTCATTCAGTAAATATTCAAAACTCACCGGACTATATTTTTCGTCTTTGTGGAATTCAATGAATGGCGCAAATCTTTCGGCTAAAGTTTTTTTTTCATTTTCAGTCAATGTGTTTTCTGGTGCTGCGACTGCAAAAACTTTTTGTTTCCAAACAGGATCAGATTTTTCTGATTCAGAGACATAAAATACATACACTCCCGTTTTTGAAACAGGCACATTAAGCAGCTTTGAATGACCGAACGCCAAACCGGATGTGACCAATGTTTCTTGGTTTGTATTTTTATTTTCAGAAGAACCTTTAAATGTAATTTTGTAA
The DNA here is from genome assembly GCA_031428135.1 of Pseudobdellovibrionaceae bacterium. GTDB lineage: Bacteria > Bdellovibrionota > Bdellovibrionia > Bdellovibrionales > Bdellovibrionaceae > Pseudobdellovibrio. The sequence goes on from JANPOT010000012.1 coordinate 1,417, forward strand.
AAATAGTCTGAATCAGAAAATTTAAAAAAACTTGCATAATCACCAAGTTGAACAACTATTTTTGCAGAATTGTTTTGCATGACATTAAATAATTGTGGGTATTTTTCATCAATCGAACAAGCTGCTGCTTCAGAATAATCTGTCGTTGACTGATTGGGCTGGCGCGATTTTGTGCTAACACAAGAAAACTCAGAACAGATGGCTAAAATTAATAGCATTTTGAACATTGGGGACACGCAAACCTCTTTTAAACATTTTATAATAAATTACTAAAAGTGATAACTAATAATGTCATGCTCTTTAGTTCTCCTCAAAAGGCTTGCTGAATGCTAGCCTTTAGTCACAACGAACTGCATTTTTCTATTTCAAAACCGAGGTTTTCATATGGATTTAAATACCCCATTTTCTGCACTACAAACATCTAACGAATTTCAAAAACGTCACATCGGGCCCTCTGCTGATGAACAAACTGCCATGCTCAAAGAATTGGGGTTTGAAAACTTAGAAGAAATGATTACTAAAATTGTTCCTAAGACTATTTATTCAAAAGAAGAAATGAATATAGGTCACGGGATTTCGGAACATGAAATTTTAAATCAATTTAAAAAAATAATGTCCGAAAATAAAATTTTTAGATCTTTGATTGGCTTGGGTTATCACGATACAATCACTCCATCTCCGATACTACGAAATGTCTTTGAAAACCCTGTTTGGTATACGGCTTATACGCCCTATCAACCAGAAATTTCACAAGGACGCTTAGAAAGTTTATTGAATTTTCAAACGATGGTTTCAGATTTAACCGGAATGGAAATTTCAAACGCATCGCTGTTGGACGAAGGCACTGCTGCCGCTGAAGCGTTGTTTATGGCTCATTCAGTTTGTAAAAAAAATAATGCGAACGCATTTATTGTTCACCCGGATATGCATCAACACGTTATCGAAGTTTTAAAAACACGAAGCGAACCTTTGAATATGGAAATGATTATCACAGATCCTGTCAGTTTTGATTTTTCGACCAAAGAAATTTTTGCAGTTTTATTTCAATACCCGACAACAACAGGAACTGTTGACGATTATAAATTGATCACAGAAAAAATTCATTCGTTTGGAGCACTTGTTATTGCCTCTGTTGATTTATTATCAATGACACTTTTGACTCCGCCCGGGGAATGGGGTGCTGATATGGTTGTGGGAAATTCACAGCGATTCGGAGTACCGTTGGGTTACGGCGGCCCGCATGCCGCGTTTTTAGCGACCAAAGACATTTACAAGCGATCACTTCCCGGAAGACTTGTTGGAGTTTCTGTCGACAGCCAGGGCCAGCGTGCATTGCGATTAACTTTACAAACGCGCGAACAACACATCCGTCGTGAAAAAGCGACATCAAATATATGTACTGCACAAGTTTTGTTGGCAAATATGGCAGCGATGTATGGCGTGTACCATGGACCCCAAGGCCTTAAAAAAATCGCACTTCGTATTCACAAATTGACTCAATTAGCAGTTCACGGATTGACGCAAATGGGTTTCAAGACAACAGCAGAAAATTATTTTGATACTGTGAAAATTAAAACTGATAAAATAAAAATTATTGTTGCTGCTGCTGAAAAACATGAAATCAATTTAAGAGTCTATGATGATGGCGTTGGTTTTTCGGTCAATGAAACGACTGATGTGCAAACGATCGAAGATTTACTGAAATCATTCAATGACAATAAGCCGCTGAGTTTTTCAATGGCTGAATTATCTAAAAATTTAAAAAATAATTGGCCGCTGAATTTAATCCGAAAATCTGATTTTTTAACGCACGCAACATTTAATTCTTATCATTCAGAAACAGAATTGATGCGGTATATTCATTTTTTACAAGACAAAGACGTCACGTTAACACGTTCAATGATTCCGTTGGGTTCTTGCACAATGAAATTAAATGCAGCGACTGAATTAATTCCTGTGTCATGGCCTGAAGTTAATAAAATGCACCCCTATGCTCCAGTCGCACAAGCTCAAGGTTATATGAATTTAATTTCTGACCTTGAAAAGAAACTTTGTGCCATCACTGGCTTTGATGCCGTATCTTTACAGCCAAATTCTGGCGCACAGGGTGAATACGCAGGGCTTTTAACAATTCGCGAATATTTTAAATCCAGAAAAGAATCACACAGAAATATTTGCTTAATCCCATCATCAGCACACGGTACAAATCCAGCCAGTGCTGTCATGGCCGGATTTCAAGTCGTTGTTGTTGCCTGTGATGAAATGGGTAATGTTGACGTCACTGATTTGTCGAATAAAGCAGAACTTCATAAAAATAATTTGGCCGCATTGATGGTGACGTACCCTTCAACACACGGAGTTTTCGAAGAAGATATTACCTTAATTTGTGAAACAATCCACAAATATGGCGGACAAGTTTATATGGATGGCGCCAATTTAAATGCGCTTGTCGGCGTTGCACGTCCTGGAAAATTTGGTCCTGATGTGTCGCACATGAATTTACATAAAACATTTGCGATTCCTCACGGTGGTGGCGGACCAGGTGTCGGACCCATTGGTGTTGGTAAACATTTAGCACCGTTTTTACCAAGACAAACAACAGTTCCTGAATCAGGCCCCGCAACAGGAGTCACATCAACGACTTCTGCACCTTGGGGAAGCGCCAGTATTTTACCAATTTCGTGGAGTTACATAACGATGATGGGTACTGTTGGTTTGCGCCAGGCCACACTAGTTAGTATTTTAAATGCAAATTACATGGCAAAAAAATTATCGCCGTATTTTCCAATTGTTTACAAAGGCCGCGAAGGTCTTGTTGCCCACGAATGTATTATTGATGTTCGACCTTTAAAAAAATCACATGACATTGATGTCACCGATATTGCAAAACGTTTGATGGATTTTGGTTTTCATGCGCCGACGATGTCGTGGCCCGTGATTGGAACATTAATGATTGAACCAACAGAATCTGAATCCAAAAAAGAATTAGACCGTTTTTGTGATGCGATGATTCAGATCCGTAACGAAGCTGATATTTGCCCAGACGTTATTAAAAACGCTCCACATACTGCCAAAACATTAATGAGTTCTGATTGGAAAGCAACTTACACACGCGATAAAGCAGCTTATCCACTGAACTGGGTTCGTTCGAATAAATATTGGCCACCGGTTGGACGTGTTGACAACGCCTACGGTGATAAAAATATTGTTTGTTCATGTCCTCCAATGGATGATTATAAATAGGTTGATCACGTTTTGAAAAAAAAAGTACTACTTATTCGTTTGGATAAAATTGGTGATTTGATCTGCACATTACCTGCAGATCAAATTTTAGATTCAAATGTGTATGACGTAACCTGGGTTGTTCAAAGTGGTCTGGGTCAACTTCTTGATTTATCTGAACAAAAAATTAAATATTTTGAAATCGATAAAACGAAACCCAATTATTCAAAAAAAGTTTTCTCTGTGTTTTTGGAAAAAAATAAATTTGATATCGCCGTCAGTTTTCAATGCCCTTGGTGGATTAATTTTGAATTATTTAAACATCGCATTCAAAAACGGATTGGCGTTTTAAGCCAATGGCACAGTTTTTTATTTTTAAATCAAGGGCTCAGGCAAAAGCGGTCGCAGGCCACCAAGCATGAATTTGAATATAATTTAGAATTAGTTGAAAAAATCACAGGACCCATCAATTCAGATCCACAAAACTTGGTCTTTAAATTTAGAAAACCTTCATCAACAGCCGTTCTTGATCAGCACAATTTAAAAAATTACACGGTCATTCACCCTGGCATGATGGGATCAGCATTAAATTGGTCACAAGATCAATATATCTTGGAAATTCAAAAACATATTGATTATCATAAAACTGTTGTTGTCACCGGTACCGATGCGGATGAACCCTACCTTTCGAAAATAAAACTGATTTATGAAAAACATCCCAGTGTTCGCTGGTTGCAATCAAAATTAAATTTGCAACAGCTGATTGAAATTATTTATTTTTCTGAAAAATTAATTGCTCCCAGCACTGGTGTTGCACATATTGCCGCTAGTCTTGGAAAAAATATTTCAGCTATTTATTCGCCGATTTTGGTTCACCACAAAACACGCTGGGCTCCGCGCCCAATAAGTCTTTCGCAAAATATTCATATCTTCAGTCCTGATGTTAATTGTCCTGCACAAAAGTCCTGCTTACAAGACCAATGTCCACATTTTAACTGCATGGACACAGTCAAATTAGAAACTTTTGTATAGAGTCAGCACAAAAAAATAACGATTAAAGACCACCCAGGCCAGACCCGATGAGAACTTTGAAAAGAGGTTCTTATGTCTTCAACTTGGGCTTTGAAAAATATTTGCATTTTACTTGCTGCTACGACTTTCACGGGTTGCATGAAAAATAATTCAATGCTGTCACAATCATCGCAGACTGCAACTGAATCCGTCGGATGTGATAATTTGCAAAGTAAAGTTTTTGATTCTATGTATGCGTATTTAGACCAAGAAAAATCTGCACCTGATCTGAATCAGTTGAAAATTGAATTATCTGAACAGATCGATCTAGCTTTTAAAAACCAAAAAATAAATGATATTGAAAAAATAGCTGAATTCAAAAATGAATTTTATAAAATATTTGAAATACTTATTGAAGATTCAAAAAATAATAAAAATTTAAAGTCATCCAAAGAACATTTACAGACATTGATTCAACTGGAAATGCAGGATTCTTCGTCAACAGAAAATATAAAATTGAACTCGAAATTGTCGAATCAATTTTCAAAAGTTTCTGTTTTGTCGAATGACTTAAATATCCAATGCCAGAAACCGACTGATTCAGCGTCATCACCAGAACCAACAGTTCCTGCAAATGTACAATCACGAATGATTGCCGGGCAAAATAATGTTTTTTCAACGGCTTATCAAAGTTGCCAAGCTTTGCAAATTCCTGAAGTCAATGCCAGCACTCCCGATGTTGTCGGCATCCGTCGCATCGGCACACACCCTGACGGAATCGGTGGCCTACGCGAAGTGAATGACATAGGCTCTGTTCAAAGCACTCATCCCTATATTCGCGTTGCTGCCGGAAATCAGGCCGGTTGTTTCAATGTCAGATCAAATCCATTAATTTATGATTACGGCGGCGAACCTAGTATTGCAAATAACACAATTAATTTTTTTAAAAATGTGGGAACCGGTTCGAAAACAGCACTGGGCGTTGATTGCTCGGCTTACGTTTCATCTGCTATCGCGGCAGCCGGATTCAGATATAAACCCGGCGTTCCGAACAAAGCCGTCTACGTCCGACAAAGTTCAGAACAATTTATCAGCGCAAAAAATTCGGGATTCACATGTTTTGACAATATCACAGCTACAAAAACGTCCAGCATTAAACCCGGCGATATCGCGGGCGTCCGTGGCCATGTTGTTATGGTCGACAAAGTCGGCGCAGACCCGTTTGGAATAAAAAAATTATCCAATGTTTCGCAATGTGCAACTATTGATATTACAAATTTTGATTTTACGATCAGCCAAAGCAGCCCGATCAGAAATGGAATTGGAATTGATAAAATGATTGCCAAAGATTATTTGGCTGAACAAACATCAACTGCAAAAATGCGAGTCATGTTTACAAGCATGGCCAAATCAGCCTGCCTGGCCTATTTTCAAAACACAGCACAGAAGCCCATCAGTTCAGAGTGGGGAATAATTCGTCATAACGGAAAACCCGAATGCCTTGCGCCCCGCATTCAACTTGCAAATCAGTCTTGCGTTAGCCAGTGCCAGCAATAGTATACGTACATGTTTATAGACCCGAATCTAAATTCGAATCAAAAAGTCAGTCTGAAAGTGTTAGCTGAACAAGTTTTGCGACTTTCAGATTTTTTCATAGATCATCCTCAGGATCAAACACCCTGGTCTGAAAATTATTGCAAACAAGCCTACAGATATTATTATTTACCACTCAATTACTTGCGTGCTGATCACGTCATCAAACGTGGACTTGAAGTCGATTTTTTTAAAAATATTGAAACCACAATTGATTGGGGTGCTGGTCCTGGCACAGCCAGTTTTGCATTAGCAAAAAATTTAAATTTAAAAAATCAATTTTTAGTCGAAAAATCAACCGCAGCCATCAAAGATTTTCAAGACCTGCATACGCAACTTAAAAATCCGCAAACGACTTCGGAATTGAATTTAAAAAAAATAAATTCCGATAGCAAAAAAACTTTGCTGACATTTTCTTATTCCTTAACAGAAATGGATTCAATGCCTGATGGCTGGAATCAATTCGAAGCACTGATGATTTTAGAACCCGCAACAAAACAAGACGGACGTAAATTATTGGAACTACGTAGAAAATTAATTTCAGAAGGATACACAATTTGGGCACCATGTATTCACCAATCGGACTGCCCGCTATTAGAAAAATCAAACAGCGATTGGTGTCACGACCGCGTTCACGTCAAAGCACCCGCTTGGTTTTTGCAACTTGAACAAAATTTACCTTTCAAAAACAAAACTGTCACAACCAGTTATTTATTGGCCCGCAAAGAAAAACCGACTTATGATTTCAAAAGTAAGATCAGATTAACTGGGGATTCGCTGGACGAAAAAGGCAAAACCCGACAGCTGGCGTGCCGCGGGCCCGAACGAGAATTTTTAACCTGGATGCACAAAGATATCAAACCACAAACATTACCTCGCGGTGATTTAATTACACTTCCGACTGATGTTGAATTTAAATCCAATGAAATTCGTTTGAAAAAACCAGTTTGATCCTGTAATTTAAATTCACACAAACAGGAGGCCTTATGATCTGGACTATTTTTATTGGTTTATTAGTCGGTATTGTTGCTAAATTTTTAATGCCAGGACGCGATCCAGGTGGTTTTATTTTAACAATTATTATCGGTATCGCTGGATCTTACACTGCAAACTGGTTGGCAATGAAATTGGGCCTTTACGCAGATGGCGAAGTTGCTGGCTTTATTGGCTCGGTCGTTGGCGCAATGATTCTTTTGTTGATTTACAGACTGATTTTTAAACCTAAATCGACATAATACTTTACGATTCATATCCACAGTTATATGACTATGGATATGAATCAGATATCAAATACCCAGCTTAAAACACCACTGTACAATGAACATGTTAAATTAAATGCCCGCATCGTCGAATTCGCTGGATGGCAAATGCCCATTCAATACACCAACCTCAAAGACGAACACAATGCCACACGAAATCACGTTGGATTATTTGATGTTTCACACATGGGTGAAATCAGAGTTAAAGGCGTTCATGCTGTTGAAACTTTGCAATGGCTTACAACAAATGATGTTTCAAAACTTGAATCAGGCCAGGCTCAGTACGGATTATTGCCGAATGAAACTGGTGGCTTGGTCGATGATTTATTTATTTATTGTTTAGAAAAAAATAAGGATTATTTAGTCTGCGTGAACGCTTCAAACAAGGACAAAGATTTTGCTTGGATGACAAAACACAATCGTGGTTCTGATATGACTGATGAATCCAACCACTGGGGTCAGATCGCTATCCAAGGACCCAAAGCTTTTGAATTATGTGATCAAATTTTTGAAACAATTCAAATTTCAAAAATGAAACGCAATGAAATTCAAATTGGAAAGTTTCAAGGCCATGTCATCATGGTTGCAACAACTGGTTACACTGGCGAATTAGGTTGCGAAGTTTTTATTGAATCTGCAGGAACTGAAAAATTATGGCAGGCTTTATTGGCAAGCCCGATCAAAGCTGTGCCTGTTGGTTTAGGTGCTCGTGATATTTTACGTACTGAAATGAAATATTCTTTGTACGGTCATGAAATTGATGACACCACGAATCCCTATGAAGCTGTTTTGGGTTGGGCCATAAAACCAATGGCCAAAGACTTCATGTCGAAAAATTTAATCACAGCGGCTAAGGAAAACGGCTTAAAACGTAAGCTGATTGGCCTTAAAATGCTGGATAGAGGAATTCCAAGACAGGGCTACGAGATTAAAACTTCAGCAGGTTTGAAAATCGGAGCTGTCACAAGCGGAACACATTCTATCACGCTTGATGAACCGATCGGAATCGCTTATGTTGATTTTGCATTTTCAACCGAAGGCTCAGAAATTTACGTCGATATTCGTGGTAAATTAATTAAAGCGATTGTTTGTAAAACGCCATTTGTAATTAAATAATTTTGTAAAAAAATAAGGAGCTCATTATGGCATTTCACGTACCCGAAGAATTTTATTACACCAAAGATCACGAATGGGCACAGGTTGACGAAAATATCGTTACCGTTGGGATCACTGAATTCGCACAGGATCAATTGGGCGAAGTCGTTTACGTAGATCTTCCAGAAGAAGGCCAAAAAGTAACTCAGAACCAATCGTTTGGCGTTGTTGAATCCGTCAAAGCTGTTTCTGATTTGTATGCTCCTGTTTCAGGAACTGTGATCGAAGTGAATTCAAGCTTGGTCGAAGACCCTTCATCATTAAATGATGATCCGAATAATACGGGATGGCTTGTGCGTATCGAAATGGATTCTGAAAAAGAATTGGCGCAGCTGATGCGTGCACCTGAATACAAAAAATTAACTGCTGAAAAGTAATTCTTGATCTTTTAAATTCAGACGGCTAATTTAGCCGTCTATTCAAATTGCCTGCACTTTAAAATCATCTTTTTTAAGTGCCCAGTTGGTGGAATTGGCAGACACACTAGGCTTAGAACCTAGCGCCGCGAGGCATGGGGGTTCGACTCCCTCACTGGGCACCATTTGCTTCTTAGACTAAATTAAAATGTCCAACCCAAAGAATATTCCAAAGCAAAACTTGCAGCTGACGGCGAAGTGACTTCGTCAGTTGTTACGCCGTTACTGTCTTTGATTTTAATTTTTGTGTCACCCGTTGATGATGAAAATCCAGCGCCTAACATTTGATTGAAACTATTCCAAAACCAACCGTATCCAACTAGGCCGGCGATCGAAGTTGAACTGCCTTCGCCAGTTGTACTTGTTGTTTTTTCATCAATAGTCACGGATGACGTGCCCACAGATGCTCCTAAATACATTCCGTCATTGTAAACTTTGTTGCTAAACCAATTTAATCTTGCGCCAAAACCTGTCGCTTTAATTTTATAATCATATTGAGAAGCTCCCGATGTCTGCTTTAAATTTAAGTTCCATAAAAATAATTGTGGTCCTACTGTGATTGAATCTGTAACTGCAATATCCAAATTGACAGCGGCCGCGCCGACCAGAAGTAAAATTGGACTGAATCTAAAATTGAATGTATCCGCAGCTTGTGAATGTAATGCAGATGCCAAAATGATTGAAAATAATATTTTTTTCATTTTTTTCCTTTATATAGCTTAATTGCTGGATTTATTAAAATACCAAATATTGATGTTGTCAAATTCGACTAGCCTTAAGTGCTAATCAACGAATTTACTTCAGAATTGCATGACTATTTTTAAATTCATCGGTTTCTAAAAAAATATTTAACAAATCGGCGCGATCAATTGACCCATTTGATAATTGCGATAAATAATTTTTAAGTCCCGCGCCGTCTGGCGAACGCTGTAGCAGCTGCCCGTAAATTAAAAATACAAATTGGCGGTTTGTTAGTTTTTTGACTTGATACATATTTTCAAACTCAGGTGAGTTAAAAAATATTTGAATCATTTTTTTTAATTGCAATCTTCCGCTGGCTAATTCTTTCGTATGTAAAATTAATCCATCAGAATCCGGCTCGCGGTTCAATATTAAACAGTACACATAGGTCACTTTGTTTTTTGCATTTGATGGCAATTCTGAAATTTGATTTAAATTGCAGTTTTTCTTGGATGGATACGGTTGCATTTCGAAATTTGGCGTTTGCGGCATTGGCGCAATTTCAGATTTTTTGCCAGTGCCGAAAATTAATTTTGATCGCATAATTTTATTTTGATTACTACCAATTCCAGATTGTGGGTAATATGCGTAATACATATACCATTCACCGTTAATTTGATTCAGCATCGGGTAACTGATTCCACAAGTTTCTTTGCGCTCTGATGCAATTAAAATTCCCGATGATAAATCATAATTACCCATCGGTGTTTCTGATTTTCGAATCGCCAGCGCCCAGTCACTGGATGCACTGTCATGACCACCACGTACACAACGATAATAATTAGCTCCGTTATAAATAGCGTAATATGAATTATTTATTTTTTTCCAATCCTGAATATCGACATTATTACAATCCCAAGAATTTTTACAGTGCGTATTCTGATGTGCTCCGATTAACAATTGTCCGGCTTGAGTGCTAAGACCTTTATATGATTTTAAATCTGTTAATTCCACGGCCCAACTGGATGTCGATTCTGTCCCCACATTATTGGGGTACGAAACATCATCCACCATCGTCCATGTCAGATAATATTTACCCGAGTCAACCAACACAACACCTGTAGAACCCGATTTGTTGCCATCATTTTTAATGATTAATTGGGGATCGGACCAACTGCCAGAAATCCAAGGCTTTGTTGTTTCTGAAATACATACAGATGCTCCGTATTGATTTTTTTGTCCACTGACGACAGCACATTCAATCGTCATTATATAATTTGCAGGATGTACTGACTCGTCTTTGGCGATATGAGCATCGTAAATCGTCATATTATTTTTGAATCGATCGAATATGGGGTCACCAACTTGTTCAAAATGAACGGCGTCTTTGCTTTTAAATAAAAATACATTCATTTTTTTTTCCGGTAGTTCTCCACGTGTAATCGTGTACCAGAAACCGTCGTCATCATTAAAAAAAATGGGTATTTTTTGATCGTAAATTCCGTTGATAATTTTTGTTGTAAAATTTAAATGAATTTCTTGGGATTGTTGAATATTTTGAAAAATCGCAGTTCCATTAAACAGATCATCCAGCGTCGGATTTGATGAAGGATTTCTAATTGCATTGGCTTCATTTTTGTTTAAAAAATACGCCACAGTAATTACAAACCCCATCAGAGCAAATAAAAATTTATACTGGTGTAACGATTTCATAAAACCTCAATCTTTTATCGGCAAATAACTATGAATTCTGAATAATTACGGCTGTTTCAGACCAAAGTCCTGCCGCGTACAGATTGACCTGACTGATCAAATCGTAATAAGTTAAATTCTCGAAACAGGACCTATCGCTGCGCGGGTGGTGGAATTGGTAGACACGCTGGTCTCAGAAGCCAGAGCCGAAAGGTGTAGGGGTTCAAGTCCCCTCTCGCGCACCAACGACAAGCTGAAAGCTTTATAATGACCCATTTTTCAAAATCAACATTCAGCTATTTCAAGGCAGCAAAAAAAAATACGAATAACAAAGACTGGTTTTTAAAAAATAAATCCCAATACGATGAAAATGTGAAATTGCCGTTTGAAAATTTAATTACGGAAATTCGTAAAAAATTACAAACTGAATTGCCAGACCTCAGAATCGATTCGAAATTAATTACCCGGCCAACACGCCCTGCGCATAAGGCGCAATCTGGGATCATTAAAAATTTTTCTTATGCAACGATCACTGAAAAACGGACTTCACTTTTTGAATGGAACCCGGGTATCCATATTCAATTTGGCACTGAAAAAGAAGACAACTTTATCGGCTGTGGTTTGTATATGGTCAGCGGGCGGCAAATCAGTTTATTACGAAATGCAATTGTCCAAGACTTCGATACAATCAATGATTTACTTAAATCTAAAAAATTTAAAAGTGTTTGGGGCGAGCTACGCGGAGACATGTACGTCAGACCACCCAAAGGCTTTCCAACGGATGCGAAATATTCAAAATTATTAATGCACAAACAATTTTATGCGCATCGCGATTACAAAATGACTGAAATTACATCGAAAAAATTTGCAGCAATTGTCATTAAAGATTTAAAATTAGTTTTGCCATTTTTTAATTGGGCCAGATCATCTGTTGGAACTTACACTCGCTCAGCACAAAAAAATTACCAATAATTTTTTATCTCAATTCTGCGACAATCGGTCCTCGTTGTTCAATCATTTTCAATGCTACTGCCATGGCCTGATTTAAAATGTCATTGGACTTGTTGATATCGGTTTCAAGCCTGGCCATAATTAATGCTCCTATGCAAAGACTTATGATTGCACTGGATTTTCCAATATTATTTGGATGAATCATTAATAATCTGCGATTTAAGATTTCTGAGAATTCTTTGGTGTATTCAGACAATCCCATTGATTCATGTAAATTTAATTTCATCAATTCCTGAGACAATGTCGTGGCTGGGCAGCTTTGGTGAATTGCATTTTTGTGTTCGACTGATAAGTACGATTTTAAAAATCGATGAACCCATTGAATTGCAGATTCTTTCTCTTGAGCAACCAGCAGAAATTCTTTCGATCTGGTGATTTTGATTTCGACCACCTGTTTTAATAAATCAGCCTTTGAATTAAAATAATTATAAAAAACACCACTGGATAAATTTAACTCATCTGCGATTTGGTCAACGCCAGTTGCATCAAATCCATTTCTAGAAAAAAGTTGATTCGCTTTTTGTAAAATGTCTTGTTTTGTTTTTTGACCTTTTGTTATTCTTTGGCTCATTTGAATATTCTAGAACGATCGTTCAGTTTTGTAATGCATTGGCTTTGAAAACTGTATGCTCAGTCAGAAAACTAGACCAAGGGTTGTCATTTGATGCAAAAATTAATAACCTGGTCGCGTAACACAAACCAAACAACAAGGAGATCCGCAATGAAAAGTAAAATCGATATGGGCGCAAGAATTATTTTAGGTCTCATATTTGTAATTTTTGGATTGAACGGTTTTTTTAATTTTATACCCATGCCACCTCCGCCTGAAAATATGATGAAATTCATGATGGGCATGATTGAAACTGGTTATATGCTTAAATTAATCAAAGCTTGCGAAGTTATTTGCGGCTTACTGTTATTGGCAAATGTATTTGTTCCGTTGTCATTATTGATATTAGCTCCAATTTGTTTGAATATTTTCTTAGTTCACGCATTTATGGCTCCAGAAGGTTTGCCGATGGCTATTGGGATTTTAATTTTGGGCTGCGCAATTGCTTGGGCACGATTTGATAAGTTCACTGACGTTTTAAAAATGAAATAATTCACAAATATTTCTGGAATAAATTTTATTTTATTCCAGAAATATTATAAGCTTAATTTTTATTTGTATAAATACTTGATTGACCAGAAAACCAGCGACAAATAGTTAAGAATAAATACATCCAAATCAACTGGTGAAAACCGACCAGCAATGCCGTTAATGTCAGTGCTGTCCATTTAAGTCTGGTTAGGCCACAGAAAAATGCAAATGAACCCAACATTAAACCAAATGTAGGATCAATCGAAAAATATTTGGCTAAAATAATTCCAAGCCCGCTACCAATCAGAACGCTGGGCACAAAATCGCCACCCCAGAAACCCATAGAAACAAAAAACAACGTAAATGCAATTTTATGAAAAATAAAATCAACTGACATATCACCCGATATCAACTGATTAAACTGAGGCAAACTTAAACTATGAATATCTTTGAATTGCGGATTAAATAATATGATACTTGTTAAAAAAATTAGACCCAATGATAACCAGATCGATTGCTGATCAAATCTGTTTTTTAAATTAAAGTAAATAGCTTTATATGCGCGGCTAACTATTCCAATTATAATCGCTGCAGAAATTACGAAAAACAGCTTATCACCAAATGAATTCACTCCTAAAACAAAAAATTTCGGCAGCAATTCTGGCACCTGAAAATTTTGCATGATTAAACATCCGACCCAAGCCATGATCAGAGTTAATATTTTTTGATTCAGATTTGAATTAAACACTTCGAATAAAAATACAAGTGCGATCCAAGGACTTCCTGTCGCAATACCAAAACTACTTGCAACCACGATACCTCGCCAGTACATCCAATCAAGTCGAAAAAGCTGTGCCAATGAAGAAGTCAATGAAACTGCGACACCTTCCCGCCCAATACTGGCACCTGAAAAATGACCCAGAACTGATCCTGCAAAATTAAAGAAAAAACTAAACTTATTCCAATATTTATATGTCAGCGGTGTTGTACTATAAATTTCATTGATACTGACCGGAAAATATAATGTCATTTTTTTTGTTAATTTTAAAATCAACCATACAAAAGGTAATAAAAAAATATAATGCCGGTGTGTTGAATGAAAAATTTGAATCCAATCGAGGACTTTAAAAAATAATACGATGGTCAAGCCTGAAACTAAGCCCATGAATAGTGCTGTAATTATTTTTTTAAAACTTTGAATCGACGTCATTCATTTAAAATATAATTCTATTTTTCAGAAACTGGTATCATCATAATCAACGCACTGATTAAAAACAAACCGCCAACCACAAAGCCAAAATAATTTGCTAAAAGCTGAGGGTTGTTTTCTGATATTTGCAGGATTGGGCCAGATATTGCAACCGCTATAGCTCTTGAAATTTTCTGTGCCATTTTCCACAACCCTAAGTACTGACCAGCAACGCTTTGTTTTAAATCTAATTCTTTTTGGTTTAAATATTCAGATAGGTACGTTTCTAAAATAACTGCAACGCCGACAAACAGACCACCCAGGACGCTCGCACACATAAATACGACCAAAAAATTTTGTCCCAAGAGATTCGGAAAAATTAAAATCGTTGAAACACCCAGTACAGTTGCACCCAGAATAATTAAATTTTTTTGCTGAAAATATTTTGATAAATAGATCCAAATCGGCAATGACAAAGTAAACATAATTAAAAATGATACTAAAATAATTTGGATGTCTTTCTCTGCCATTTTTAAATAATTTCGATAATAATAAAGTGCTAATGTCGAATTCAATCCTGTTGCACAATAAACAACAAAAAAGCTGGCCAGTAATTTCTTAAACAAGTTGTCAGAAAAAATACGCCGGAAAGGTAAACTTTTCTGCGAAACAAGACCGACTGTTTGCTTTGCTGTATTCTTATAGACATAAAATATTGAATAGAGCGCCGTAAGTATTGTCAGCACTGCTAAAAAATAGGCTGAAGACACATAGCCCTTCTGATTTGATGCCGAACTCTGGTCCGACATAAAGTATGCAGCAACAGACAAACCAATAATTGATCCCAAATTTAAAAAAGCAATTCTCCAGCCAATCCAAACTTTGCGTTTTACATTATCTGCTTCAATGTCGTTCGCAATTGCTATATAAGGTATTGAAAACAACGCCAAACTGGAATTCAGAACAGCAGAAACAAACATCAACGAACAAAATAAAAATAAATCAGATCCCTTTGGCAACAGCCAGACTGTCATAAAACTGATCGTCATCAGAAAACTGGCTATATATAATATATTTTTACGATTTCCATTTTTAGAATAATAAGAATCCGAAAATCGACCAATCAACGGATCTATCAGGGCATCCCAAAAAACCGAAAGACCTATCGCAATCGATGCTTTGGTCGGTGACAAACCCATAACTAAATCAAAATAAACCAATAAATACACTTTGATAAAAATATCTATTGTCGCTGGTCCAAGCTCGGCTAAACCATAAAAAAATGGGATCCATTTAATTTTATTATTCATTTATTTTCGTATTTCCTTGAACGTGATCTTGTTCTTTAATCGCAATATATCCGAATATAATCCAATATATTCTGTCAGCGACTCCGCCCATCGATAAATGGATGTGATAAATAAATATGATCGGGATTTGGGCCAACATGTAAATCGCCAGAATCTGCACAGCTGGGTTTTTGGACAGCACTGATTTAAAAGTAGCCAAAATCAGTGCTAAAAATCCAAATACCGTAATTGTTATTAAACCCCAACCACCAACAACGCCGGCTGAAATAAATAAATTATGTGGATCTTTGTTTGCATTATAATTACCCACTTGCTTTTCATCAGTAGATCCAAATTTTGACATCAATCCAAGCCCCAACCACTGATTGTCCTGAAATATTTTGTATCCACGTTCAATTTCTTCGGCTCTGGAAGCTATTCCGTCCTGCGCAGCACGCAATCCAACAGTTTGTTCACCGCGAACAACGTTAACTGTGTATTCGATCATGTCGTCACCAAAAAATAGCCCCAGCAACAAACACGAAATACCTATCGATATTTTTAATAATTTTGTCGCTGGATTCTTCGCGGGAAATATAATGACTGACAAAACTGTGACCATGAGTACAGCTGCCAGCGCCGACCTTGTTCCTGTTAGAATTAGTATGAAAAATCCAGTAGCAAAACTTAAAAATGAAAATATTTTCTGCTTTTTTGTTTGTTTTAAAATAAAAAAATCATACATCAAAAAACAACATGCTAACGTAGCAATACTGACCATGTGAGGTATATGTTTAAAAATCCCGATAAACCGGCCGCCTTTAAAACTGGTGCCTGAAAACAAAATTAACGCCAATAAGCTGATCCAGCATAAAACCACAGACCACTTTTTCACCGACGATAAAAATATTTGCGCACTGATCTGTGTCGGAATGACTCTGCCAAACAGATACATCGTAAATACAGACATCAAACAGGCTATAATCTGAAAGGCAATTGAATCATCACCAATTTGAAAAATAATTTGTAAAGCTGTGATCGCTAATAAATACAGGCTTGATAGGACGATGAAAAAACGAAACAGTCGACTTTGACTAGAGAACCCTTCTGGATTTAATAATTTTTTTAAAATAAAAAAAGATCCTGTGATTAAACACAATGCAATGTTTATATACGGGTGCATGCCCTGTTGAAATATCAACGGGAAAATTTCAGTCGGCATTCCAGGTATAAATGCCAATGATATTTTTGAAACAAATATAAGTCCGATTAAAAATAGCATCCGAATTAAATCATTTTCTTAAATGTCATTTCTAATTTTTTTTAATCAAAATGCCAGTTAAAACAATGCTGGCAATTAACGAAACAATTGTAATTGATTTTGAAACATCATTTGATATCCACGGCTCACGCTTTGGAACATAAACAAAATCATCCTGAGCTAATTTAAATGGCTTTACATTTGAAGCTGATTTCATCAATTTTTCGATATCCAATTCATAAACGCCAGATTGCGTAGGGTCAGTTTTTCGTACCAAAATTTCTGACAAATCTGCGTCGTCAGACCCACCAGCTAATGCCAATAATTTCAATACGTCCGTATTCGTCGGCACATAATAAATTCCTGGGTTTTTCACAGCTCCTAACAACTGTACCGCGATTAAACTTTCTTTGGGTGATGATCTATAAATGTATTCTGACGCTCTGGGTGGCTCTTTGATTTCGAAAAAACCACTGGCCAATTCAGCCATACCCACAGACGAAAATATCGTTGAAATTAAAAAACTGATGGTCAGTGTAATTTGTATTATTTTTTTCATAACTTATAATCTCAAAAAAATGATATTATGCTAAGCTTGTTTTTGACATGATCTGGACCAAAATCGGGTTTTATTTAGATTAAAAATCAAGTGATGTTATTCGCACTAAACCCGACTAGACTTAAGGCATCAACATTTGATTATACAACCGCGAGGCAATTTAAAATGGCAACTGAAATGAATCATCACGAAAACATCACACCGGTTCCCGAACATGATAAAATATTCAATGAAATATGCAGTAAATTAAATGAACTGTCTCAAAACCAAGACACAAAATCGTCGCGCGATAAAATGGTTCAACTTGAAAAAATGCAAAACCAAATGAAATCATTTCAACTTGATTTATCAAACAATCACGAAGGTATGAAATTAAAAATCGATGCGCTTGAAAAAATGACAGTATCAAATTCTGATTTGACGCAAAAAATTCAAGAAATGACAGATTTGTTAAATCAAGAGCGAGCTCACAATTCAAAACTTTCGACAGATTTAGCAAAATCACTGGATTTATCATTAAAATTACAGCTTGAAATTCAGGATATCAAATCAAAAGCCATGCAATCACAAATGGATGATCGCAGACAGTATTTAGAAAATTTTGAAAATTTACAGTTCGATTTTCAAAAACAAAAAACTGGTTTATTAGAAGCTAATGACGATTTACTGGCTGAAATTAAAAATAAAGAATCACAAATCGAAGAATTAACTTTAAAAATGAATGAATTAGAAAATAGCATTTCAGATTTTGAAGCTTCGTCTGACGAACAAAACCATACGATCAAACATTTAATGACAGTCGCTGAAACTAAAATAATTGAATTAAAGCTTTCGTTAGATCGTACTTCGGCTGACCTAGATAATGCCAATGGCCAACAAAAACACAGCCTGTCCCAAGTTGAAATTTTGAAACAAGAAAATTATTCACTCAAAGACTATATCAACAAAATGACGGCCTACCAAAAACAGATGACAGCAGCTCAGCAGCAGCAGCAAATACGCTAATTTTACAAAATTGGTATTTTGTTCGTTATTCAACCGTATGCAAAAGCATTTTTAAATATTGGCCTTCAGGGAATTGGATAAGCTGTGGATGATCCCAGCCCAATCCACCTTCAGCAATCAATTTAGCTTTTTTACCGCTGCGAAGTATTCCTTTACGTAGCGAGCTTTTAAAATCTGCCATTTGAACAATCCCAGAACAAGTACATGATGCAACGATTCCTGAATGATTCGCAATGCGGAAAGCCTGTTGGTTTAATTTCATATATCCATGGAGGCCCGTTTCGATATCTTTTTTATTTTTAACAAACGCAGGCGGATCAGAAATAACAATATCAAAATGATTGTCCGGAAAAGTCGTAAGACCTTCAAGGGCATCAGTTTTTTTCGTGAATAGCTTTACATTATCAAATACTGACAAATTCTTCTGTGCCATTTGCAAAGCCAATTCAGAAACGTCAACCAACATAATTTCAGCCTTAACATTTTCTGATTTCAAATAGCTGGCCAGCTGCGCAGACCATTGGCCCATATAACAACACAAATCAATAATTTTAACAGGTTTGTCTTTTTCTTTGAATTCAGCCAAGCGTGGCTTCAAGGCTTCGATCAACAATTTCATATTATGAGTTTGGTCTAAGAAAAATCCCGTTTTTTGTCCGTCAACTAAATTGACTTGAAATTGAATGATGTCTTTGGAATTAATCACACTTGGAATTTGAATATGAATATCTTTTAAATTAACTTCATCTGGATTTCTTGTGACTGCGGCTTCTTCGACGGCAAGGCCTTCGAGTTTTCGAATCTGAACATCATTTTTTGTTAATAAAATTGTGCGTTCCCAGGGAACGTCCGAATATTTATTTTCAATCGCATTTTCAACTAATAATCTGAAAATTTCTTCACTTTGTGAAAATATTTTTTGCATACCGGCAGTCAATAATTGGTATGAAAATATTTGGTATGTTTTATTTTCAACAGTCGTCAAATAGCGATCAATTATTACGCCAGGCAAAAAATCTGCTTCAGAATAACAAAGTCTGAATGATTTTGAAAAACCCAACAAATGGCGATTTTTCCAGGATTTGATTAATTTATTAACGACGTTAACTGGGTTGCCTGGTTCTTCAACGTGAGCATCAAAAGACAAAGCTCGAAAGGCAATCAATGATTGTGGATTTCCGTACCCTCTGGCCATGAATTGACCACTCAGAGTTTGAATTTCAACGATTTCTCCGGGTAAAATTCCCTTGGGGCTGTCCTGAAGTTCATTTGAAAAAACCCAGGGATGGCCTGAACGTAATCTGATGTCGCCACCTTTTTTTAATCGCCAAATTTTCATAAATTTTATTTCCTGCGCATTGCTGCCAAATTTAAAGTGTTCTTCATCAGCATAGCAATGGTCATTGGACCTACTCCACCTGGAACTGGTGTGTACGACAGTAAATTTGAATCGTCACTGAAATTCACATCGCCAGTTAATTTGCTGTCGATTCGATGAATTCCTACATCAATCACTACGGCCCCAGGTTTGAAGTCCGAGGCTGAAAAATAGTGGGCTTGGCCAATAGCCACACAGACAATATCGAAATTTTTAATTTGGTTCTTCAAATTTTCTGATTTTGAATGAAATAACGTCACTGTTGCATTTTCTTTGTTCAGCAAGTGAAATAACGGAATTCCAACAATAAGACTGCGGCCGATGACCGCAATATTTTGACCTGATATTTTAATCTTATGAAATTTTAAAATTTCAATAATTCCCGCAGGCGTGCATGGTATGACAAGCGATCTGCCTGTTAAAATTTGTCCCAAGTTTTTTTCTGTTAAACAATCCGCATCTTTATCTGGGCTGATGGATTCAATCACACGTCGTTCATTCATTGATTTTGGCAAAGGCAGCTGAACTAAAATGCCATCAACAGACTGATCTTCGTTTAATTTTTCGATCGTTTTCACGAGCTGGTCTTCGGTGGCATCAGCGGAAATTCGAATAATTTGTGAAGAATATCCCAAGGTCTGACACATTTTTTCTTTGTGACTGACATAAACTGAACTGGCCGGATCTTCGCCGACTAAAATGACTGAAAGCTTTGGGTTTATCCAATTTTTATGTGACCAAGTCTGAAGCTCTGCAGATATTTCGGTTTGAATTTTTTGGCTGACAGCTGCGCCAGAGAGTCGTTCGGCCATAGTTATTTCCTTTGATGTTGTCAGAGTACCTAATTTATAAGGAATTTCAAATGGTTAAGTCGCAAACCTTGATGAATTGTTTGTTGACCCAACTGCCTGTTTCATTTAGATTACAATTTTTAATGCAATCATGACAGGAGTTTTTAAATGGCTGAAAAAGTTAAACTTTCAAAAGACGGACTTTCGATCGATTTTTCACAATCTGAAAATATACCTGCATCTTTAAAAAAATTTCGCCATAGTAACGAAATCGAAGGCTTTTACAGATTCGTTTTTGAAAATGACTTACAAAAAGAAGCCTATGAAATTTTGGATCGCATCGTTAATGAACGTAAATCATTTAAAAAAGCCGAAAAAGAAAAAATTCTGATGGCCAAAAAAAGCGAAGCTGCTGCTATTTCTGCTGCTGAACGCGCTGAGAAAAATGAAATCAAAGAAGCCGCTAAAGCCAAAGCATTAGCTGAAAAATTAGCAGCCAAAGAAGCTATTTTAGCAGAAAAAGAAAAAAACTTGGCAAAACAACGTTCTGACAAAGAAAAAATGATGGCTAAAGCTAAAGCTGACAAAGAAAAAGCTATCGCTAAAGCCAAAGCTGACAAAGAAAAATCAGCAAAGCAAAAAATAACAAAAAAACCTGTTGTTAAAAAAACTGCGGCCCCTGTAAAAAAATCTGCCCCTAAAAAAGTTGTGGCTAAAGCGAAGACAAAGCCTGCCGCAAAAGCTAAAGCTAAATCTAAATCGAAAACAAAACCTAAAAAACGTTAACAGCCTGTTCCGGATTCTGTTCTGATTTTCGGAACAGAATCTATTATATCGAATGTGATTATTCTGATCAGTTTAATTTGTTGCAATAGCCTTAATCAGGAGGCTTAAATGCAATTTAATTCAAAAAAACAAAAAATGAAAAAACTGTCTTTACATAAGAACCAAAACGGCCAAGGCTTAATTGAGTATTTGATTTTAGTCGCTTTGATCGCAGTAGCAACTATCGGCGTTGTAAAGGTCGTCGGTAACAATATGGCCAAGCAGTACGAAAATATCAATCGTGCTATGGGCGCTCAGCAATCGAATCCGCTGCGAGCTGAAAATGCATCACAAGGTTCATTGAAACAAAAAGATTTATCTGACTTTGTTACAGGCTCCAGAACCAGCGGAAATTAATCAGACAGCATGCGACTCAAAAATCAAAATGGACAAGCCATGGCGGAAGCCGTCATTTTATCTGCCTTGATCATGGCTGGTAGTCTATTTTTAACAGCTGTTTTCCTGAATCAAATGGTTTCGATATCTGTAGACGATGCTATCGAAACTTATTTTTTCTGCCATATACAAAAACAGCCAAACTGCAAAAATGAACTGCTCATTAATTTAAAAAAATTACGATTGCATCAAATTCAGCTTGTTGAAAAAAATATCCCTCCCAATTACGAAATTAAACTGACAGCGAATACGAGTCTTAAATATGAATTACTTCGATCTCGAAAAATGTTTTTCAATCAAAATATTTCTCTCTTCTAAAAATACAGATTTAAATAATCGCGGTTATTTAAATTTGTACTTTGTATTTTTTTTAACACTGTTGACGTCATTTATGTTCGCCTTTGCATTTATACATTATGCTAGTCAAGCCAAAGATATTTTCAGGACGACTTGTGTAACCAAGGCTGTTGATCTTCAAAAAAAAATGATTCAATCAGAAGAAGCCCTGTTTTTACTGAATGGCCCATCAACAGCACTCAGATTACAACTTTGGTCAATTTATGCAGCACTGGCTGTGACTCCACCACCCTATGACTTTCCGCTTCTGGCAGAACTTGAAATCGTTCAAAAAGCACAACAGCAGCTGGATTTAACCCAGCGAAAAATCATTCAATCAGCACGTTTGATGGTAACAACTCAATATACAGAATTAATTTTGTCGATGAATAAAAATCATCAGATTTTAAATAAAAACTGGTCTTCATATTTAAATATTTTTTCAATGATTCGATCACAACATTTGCCGACATTTTCCGTCCGGGCCGATTCGATCGGCGGAACTGCTCCAAATTACGAATTAGGAACCGATTATAAAAGCCAACAACGGGTGGAATTGATTTGGCAGAACTGGTTTTCAGTATCACAAGTTATCCAGAAAATTTTTAATCCCAAAGATTTTCTGAATTCACCAGTCATAATTCGGTATGGACTCATCTGTCGAATTGAACCCGAAAGGATAAATAAAAAATGGGACTTAAAAATCAACGTGGACAGGTTTTAATCGAATTTGCATTTTTAGGCCTGCTTTTCGTAGGCCTGTTGCTAATGATTGAATCGATGATTCAACAAAAAAACAAGACGGCAAATCAACATAAATTATCGAAAGAAATAAAAAATGAATATAAATACACAAAATAAATCATTCAAATCGATCAAACAGCACAAACATTTTTTAGCTGCGTTTATATTGCTGATTTGTATTTCTATTTATGTCAGTCATGCGAATAAACCTGCAATCATCAATTTATCATCAGAGCCCGTCCAAGCAGATACCATTTTACCCAAAGGATTCATTTTGTATCCGATCGTACTTGAAAATATTGAAGCCATCAAAGGTGTGATTGATCAATACGGAGTGATCGATGTTTATTTGGGCTCAAAAAATGGAGCTCAATCAAAAAAACTTCTGTCTAAGGTCAAAATTATGCAGGCACCATTCAATCCCAATGAGTATGCGTTATTATTGCCGGAACATCTGTCGCAAAAAATGATGTCTGCGTCAGGTCCATTTTTAGGTGTTATTCAAAACCGGACTGAAACAGCTGATTTTATTGAACAGCATAGCAATTTGAAAATTAAAAAAATAAATATTGAATACCAAAAAGGATCATAAAATGAAAAATAAATCTAAAATATTAATACAAATTCTTATTTTGTTATTGAATCAAAAATTATTTGCCCAAACTATCTTAGTTCCAGAAAAAAATATCAGCGAATTGCATTATTTAGAACAATGTCGAAAAACTGGGTATGTCTGCAGTCATGATTTTTTAGCTGAACAGATTAATTCTGTTGAAACTGTCAGGTTTAATACCTTGATTGAAAATTTAGACCTGCTTTCAGAGTCCAGTCGACAAAATGTGGCATCAAGCATTCAGCAAATTTTAAAAACCGAAATGATTTCTGTCGATCAATTAAAGACACTTATTCAGATCACAGACAAATCAACTACGATTGATAACAATAAAAAAACCCAATATGTAAAATCAGAAATGTTGAGCGTTATGAATACCATTGAAAACATGTCCGATTCAGGTTCTGAATTTGTAACATACATTGTATTTAAAAAACGGCTTAACGAAATACAGTTCCGAAAACTGTACCCAATGATTCAAAGTATGATGTTTTATAAAATTGATCCTTATTCATTCACAGAAAAAACAACAAAACCTGTTTTTTTATTAAATGGAAATTGTGACCAATACCAGATTTCAACAGTCTTATCGGAACGATTTAATGCCAAACAAACAATTCCCGTTTTTAAACATGAATGTAATTTTAATGCAGAGATTCAAAAATCAATAACGTCTGTAAAAAAATTTACAATTGAATATAAAAAACCATTAATTTGGACTGTTTTAGCCGCAGGCGCGTATTTATTTATAAAAAATTATGATGTCGAAATTAAATGATTTTTTTATTATCAAAAATGACTTCGATGATTCGGTCATCACTAATGACTGTGTTTGATTGTGTCCATCCTGAATCGGGATGCATATGATGATTTTTCCAGTCAGATTCCAATTTAGGAATACCTTTTTTATGGCTTAGTTCGATGGCTTTTTTTGTATTGAATAGATTTGTTTTTTCAATCGGTGAATCGCTACCAAAAAAAAGTGGTATTTTGTTTTTTTCGATACGCTGCCACTGAAACAAATTTTTTATACATGATTTGGGTAAAACTTGGTCTAACCAATGATGATCACTCAGCCAATGACAAGGTTGCATATGAATAGTCACGTGCAAGGGTTTTAAAATAGCCAAGGTTTCGGGGCGCAGAATTTGTACGTGCTCTAAGTGAATTCTTCCTTCATCGCCCGCAGCTGATACTTTGCGTGCAGCAGTTGCAACAATATGTACTGATTGATCGCCGATCACATGAACAGCTATTGAAATTTTTTTTGACCAGCAAAATTGAATTGCTTTTTCAATGTCATACGCAGACCAACTTAAAATTCCAGATTGTTCTTCGTTTAAATATTTTTCAGAAATGTAGGCTGTTTTTGATCCCAGCGAGCCATCGACAAAAATTTTTAAACCATGAATTCGTAAATATGGATTTTTAAGTCCCTGGCAAATTATATAATCTGTATAAGCACGATCTAAATCAAAAAAAGATTCAGCTGTAATAAACGAATCAATGCAGACTGTTTGTAAACCAGCAGTTTGAATTTTACACAGTGTTTTCCACAACTGGCTGTTCATCGACAAATCACGCACATGTGTAAAACCAGCTTGGTTAAATATTTTCATTGAAGTCATGCAAAAATTTTCAATTTGTGAATCTGAAAAAGGCGGCAACATCATTAATGCTTTGATATGCGCTTGATCTGACAAAATACCTGTGAATAATCTGTTCTGATCACGTTGAATTTTGCCGCCAGGTATGTCCAAATTGAAATCAAAGCCCATTTTTTCGAATTCAGTCATCGCTTTAGAATTAATCCATGAACTGTGACCATCGACGCGCGAAAAAAATACAGGTCGATCCGGAAAATACAGATCCAAATTTTTCATATGTGGTAAATTTTGACCTGGCCACAGATTCTGATCCCAACCAAAACCGATCAACCAATCACCTCGTAAAAAATCAGATTTTATTTTAATTTCTGAAACTGATTTTTCAGATGTCATGAAATTTAAAGAGAGACCCAAATGGGTCTCTCCGGTTGCTAAAAAATGTGTGTGACTGTCGTAACAGTTTTTAATTTCGTAAATATTATCGCCCCGAAGGAATTGTAACCTGTGACCCACCATTACCAGGATTGTACGGCTGTCCGCCTGTTCCAGGATTGTAAGGTTGACCACCGTTATTAGGGTTATAAGGCTGCTGATTATTCACATTTGTATTTTGTTGATATCCAGATCCTGGAGTCGGCGCAGCTGAACCATATGATCCACCAGTTCCACCACCAGTACCTACACCGTAATAACCGCCGCTGCCGTTACCACCAGAAAAACTACCACCAGAATACAACATCTGTAATCGCATTTGCAGATTTGCAATTTCTTGCTGAACTTGCACAGCTTGTTGTTGGATTGCTTGTTGACGTTGATAAGCTTGCATTTGCTGTTGCATCTGTGCTTGATAATATTGTTGCTGCATTTGCATTTGCTGCTGCTGCATCTGTTGTTGCATTTGCAAATATTGCGGACTGTTCATGTAGGAACCAGGACTATTCATCATAGCCTGAGCCATATAACCGCCCTGCATGTTGCCGTTCATCATGCCTTGGCCCATGTATCCGCCGCCATTCATAGCCAGTCCGCCAGACATTGGATATCCGCCGTTCATCATACCTTGGCTCATATACCCGGCCTGCATTCCGCCGCCACTCATTATATAACCACCCTGCATATTGCCATTCATCATGCCTTGGCCCATATATCCGCCTTGCATATTGCCAGACATATAACCGCCGCCGTTCATCATCAGACCGCCATTGAGCATTCCGTTAATTGCATATCCGCCATTCATACCGCCTGGAAATCCACCGTTAGGTCCGGCCATTCCACCACCTGGAAACATTCCCGGTTGATACATTCCGCCACCCCAAGGTGAACCAAACATATTTTGTGGATAACCGAATGCGCCTTGTGGCCCATAGGGTCCATAAGCTCCGTTACCCATTCCCATACCCATTCGCCCGGCGCAACCAAATGCGCCTTGGCCTTGGTTTCCACCAAGAAGTCCATACATCGCAGCCGATCCGCCTAATCCTAGACCATACTGCAACGTTGCAGCATATGATTTGTCTGGCATGTCACCGCGTTGAGCTTGATTTTCCCATCTGGCTTTGTCAGTTTGATAACCGAGTGCTCCTGCAAAAAGTCCAGTAAACAGATTTACTCCGATACCTGCCCAATCGCGTTTTGGTGATTTATAAGCAGCAGTTCTGCTTTCTTCGTCACAACCTGCACATGGTTCTGATTCAGTCTCAGTCCGTAAACGTTCTTCGCGGTCTAATTTTGCACGCTCGCGGACGTCGGGGATTGAATCACGACTGACTTCCAGATCATCATTTGCGCGGTTAATTTTATTTTGAACATTTTCTGATAAAACTCTGTTTTTACGATATTCCGACAAATACTTTGAACAGTCTGACGTTGAATAAATACTGCGCTTACCATCTGGACGTAATGTTTCATCTGAACAAATTGCAGGATTAATTTTTCCCTGATCGGCTTTGCTATTTGCAGCACAATACATTTTTTCTGAATTCCAGTTTTTTGCTAATTTAGATGGAACATCTGTTGTTGGTGCTTTGCAATTGCTTTTGACTTCGGCCGCTGGTTCGCCTGTCGCATTCACCTTCTGAGAAGTAATCATTCCAGTTTGTGGGTCACAAGTTCCTTTGAAGTCTTTGTAATCTGTACACTGGTTATCATTTTGAATATGAACATCTAATAAGAAATCTAAAACTTCGCCGTCAAATATTTTTTCTAATCGTGTTCTTGCCGAAGCCATAGCTTTATCATGTTTCTTTTTTTCAGTTTCGCGTTTTTTGACTTCAGATTTTAATGACGAAATTTTAACTTTTAATTCTTTTTCATCATCCGAAATATCATACGAACCACTTGCTACACGTTGCGGATAAGCACATTGTTGCTGGCCACCCCACATGCCTGATCCCCATTGGCCTTGACCGCCATAACCTGCGCCGCCGTAGCCTTCTTGGCCACCAAAACCACCGCCGAAACCGGCCTGAGCTTGGAATCCAGCTCCTGCCGAAAATTGTGCGTTGGCTGTAGGACTGGTCAATAAAAATGAAAACATCATAATAAATATGAGATTTATTTTTAATAAACGGATAACACTTAACTTTAACGACATAGGTTCTCCTAAGATAAACTTCAACGGATCTCTTTACATACTAGATCATCGTATCATTTTTCGACAGAATGTTGCGACGATTAGAGAGTCCAGCTAGAAAAATAGTCTTAGGTCAGATCTGGCACTGACATAAGTCTGATGCGATCAGATCACACTGGACCAGTTCCTTATGGATGCTTACAATAAATAAATGACGATAACACCAGATCCGCAAAAAATAATTTCTGAAAAACCATTTTTACTTTGTCTGGATGATGAAATTGATAATTTGGACGCACTGGAACGTATATTTCGCAAAAAATATAACGTTTTAAAAGCACTGACTCCAAAAGAAGCTTTTGATCATCTGGACCAACATCCACAAATGTCCGTGATAATTTCGGATCAACGAATGCCGCAAATTACAGGCGTTGAATTTTTAGAAAAATCAATTGCCACACATCCCGACACTGTTCGAATTTTATTAACAGGCTATACAGATATTGATTCAGTCATCAGCGCCGTCAACCAAGGACAAATTTACAGATACCTGACTAAACCTTGGGACCCTGTGGATTTACAAAATACGGTTGATCAAGCTTGTGAAAAATATTTGCTACGGGAAGAATTAAAAATTAAAAATTTTGAGCTTGAACAGGCGCTGAATGAATTAAGAAATTTGGATCAGGCCAAATCACAGTTCATGATTTTGATTAATCACGAATTAAAAACACCACTGACTTCAATAATTAGTTTCACTGGATTACTGAAAGAAACAGTGTTGTCGGACGAACAAAGTTTATTTACTGATCGGATTACCAAATCGTCAGAAAAATTAAAAAATATTGTCGACGATGTGTTATTCATCGTTAAGGGCGAAATTGGAATGATCCCCGTCAAATTCGAAAAATTTAAAATTGAAAATTTATTTTTACAATTACCGCCAGAAATTGCATCGTCATTAAAAACTAAAAATCAAAATTTGAAATTTGATTTACAAAAAATAGAAATAAATTCAGATCCGTATTTACTGAAAATTGCGATAATTCGCGCTTTACAAAACGCAACAAAATTTGGAAGATCTCATACTGATATCATTATTCAAGCCGCCTTTGACGAAAATTCCAATCTGGTATTGAAAATTAAAAATCAGGGCCCTCAAATTTCACAAAATATATTAGAAAAACTGTTAAAACCATTTATGTTGGATGAAAATGTAATGAATCATTCGGTGGGCATGGGACTTGGGCTTACGATTTGCCAAACATTGGTCAAAGCATTGGCCGGGCAACTGAAAATCATCAATGAACCTGACGGCGTATCTGTGGAATTTCGTTTTAAACTGCCATAATCCGGCCGCTGATCCGGCGTTATCCTAAAATTGAATATCCCGGAAACGACAAATGCCGTGTTCGTTTTGTACTGTATTAAATAATTGCACAACCTATTTTAATGAAAATAATATTACAAACATTTTTAATTCTGATATCCAATCATCAGCTTTTATTTGCTGCTACAAAAATAACTCATTTCAAGCCTGTTCGCGATCAATCAATTGTGATCGAAATGGGCGAAGATTATAAAGTAAAAAATATTACCGAAAAAATATGGATCGAGAATTTAAAAACAGTGAAAGCAGAGTCCGCTGGATCAGGAATTGTTCTTAAACCACAATCTGTCGGAAGTTGCAAAATACGCATTGATGGAATTATTCAAACAATCAGTGTTTTACCGGCAGGATATCGTTCTTCCTATGAATTGTGGCAAAAATTATCGTATCAATTTCCCAACATTCAAGTCAGTTTTTGTGACAATATGCCCTGCTTGAGCGGTCGTATTCATACAATGGTTGAATTTGAAAAAATAATAAAATTAATGCGGACAAAAAATGCATCCTTGTTTCTGAGTTTAAATGTTGATGATGATTTAAGAAAAAAAATTGAAACTTGGTATGCTAAATATTTTCGTGAAAACAGCATGACTCCATTAAAAATTGTATTTACGAGCACTTGGAAAGTTTTTATTAACGGCAAAGAAGATTTTCAATCCAACAAAGATATTTTACAAAAAGTTGGCCTGAACGTGATTGAAAATAAACAGAAATTAGAAATCGCAGACAATGTCCGAGTCAGAATACAAATTACAGAAGTCAAAAAAGAATTAACACGCAGCCTGGGAATTAAATGGCCCGAATCGTATAATGCAAAAATAGTCAATTTCGGAACTGACGGGACAGAACCTTTCGATTTACAAATGCGAGCCTATGAAAAAAATGGTGATATGAAAATCTTAGCCTCGCCAAATTTAATTTGCAGGAACGGCAAATCTGCAGAATTTTTTGCTGGCGGCGAATTTCCAATTGTTACCAAAGATAATAACAATCGCCAAAGTGTTGTATGGAAAAAATATGGAATTGAATTAAAAATAAAACCACAAATTGATTCAATTGGGCAAATGAGTATAGAACTGGAAACTGAAATTTCTTCGATTGATAAAAGTCGCGAAATTAATGGAATCCCAGCGATTCATGGGCATAAAGTCGTCAGTCAGTTCGATTTGATCGAATCAAAAACAATCGCCTTATCTGGTTTAGTGAAAAATGAAACAGGTACTGCCCGAGAAGGCTTGCCATTTTTAGGGCAAATTCCTGTTTTAGGAAAATTATTCAGTAGTGAAGAGTTTTTGGAAAATCAAACTGAACTGGTTATTTTTGTAACTCCTGAATTAATGGAGCCTTGATGCAAACTGAAGTTTTTTCAAAGATAAATCAAATCTTCAGCTGCCAAAAACAGCTTTTAGAAAAAAATTGGGATCTTGAAAATGATACTGAATCCAAAGAGCAACAATTTAAAAAAATTCTGCAGTCACAAACAAAAGATTTAAAACCAGAAATACAGCGCCGGATTTTAAACGAGCTTGAAAAACTGGGCCCATTAGAAGACTTGATTTCTGACGAAAACATTACAGAAATTTTAGTCAATGGGCCCAGGCTTGTGTTTTTTGAAAAAAATGGAAAATTACAAAAAAGCAGCGATTTTTTTTTCGATACTTCGACATACAATCAGTGCATTGAACGCATTTCACAAATGTGCCATTCGTACATGAACAAAGAAAAACCGTATATCGAAACCCAGGTTGGTCCATTCCGATTTACACTGATTTTTAGCGACCTATCTCGTGGTGAACATTTGTTATCTATACGAAAACAACCCAAAGACATTTGGTCGCTTGAAAAATTAAAATCAGCAGGCTGGTGCACCGATCAGCAATTTGATTTAATACAAAAAATTTTAAGCGAACAAAAAAATTTTATATTTGCTGGAGGCACAAGCTCTGGGAAAACCAGCGCACTACAAGCGTTAATAAATGAACTCAGCGCGAATGAGCGTTTAGTTGTCATCGAAGACACCCAAGAACTGCGTTTATGTAATCAAGTGAGTGTTTCGCTGCTGACACGAACAGATGTTTTAAATAAAAATAATGATATCAGTATGACTGATTTATTAAAGCGAGCATTACGACTGCGGCCCGATCGCATAGTCATCGGCGAAATTAGAGGGGCCGAAGCAACTAATTTATTAATGGCGCTGGCCACAGGACATGATGGCAGTTTTGGATCGATGCATGCTAAATCTGCTGACGAGGCATTATTACGCTTAGAAATGTTGATACAAATGGGCGCTCCACAGTGGAGCCTGCATTCAATTCGCAGGCTTATTGGCTTGACCGTCGAATATGTCTTCGTTGTCGAAAAAAAGAACGGCCAAAGACGTCTCGAAGGGATTTATCAAATCACATCCGTCGAAGAACACGGACTCACATTAATGAAATTAGATTGAATACGTTTTTTTATTTAATTTTTGAGGATTTGAAATTAATTTCACAAAATGTTTAGCCACAGAGTCAGCAGATCGCAGTTCATTAGTTTTTTTATATTTAACGAACCTGGAAACTTCTGGGAAATCAGATTTTTTTAAATTTCTGATTATTTTTTGCATGCCCGTATCCATAATCCCTGGGCTATATGTAAATGCTTTTGTTTTTTTATCTGAAGCTGTTTGAATTTGCATGACGGAATTAAACATTTCAAGAGCGGCTTTGCTGGAACAATAAATTGACCAATTTGTAATTGCAAAACTGGATGCTCCCGAGCTGATTTGAGCAACGACTTTGTAACCAGATTGATTGACTTTTTTTGACATCAACCAATTCGTCAATAAAACAGGTACCGTGTAATTTAAATAGATATGTTTTTGAATATCTGTTGAATTCAGTTTTCCTATTTCGGCAACAGGCTGGATTTGCGCCGCATTATTAATGAAAAAAATGTGGTTACAGTTTTTAAAATCAATTTTACTGAAAATAAAATTAAACATTTTCTGTGTCTGTTCAAATGGTGCCGACAGGTCATGTTTAATTTGAATTAAATTTTCGTTTTTGATGTTTTTATTTTCTGTCCGTGAAATTGTGATCACGCAACTATTATTCAGCAAGGCTTGCTCGGCAATCGCTGCGCCAAGCCCTTTTGAACCACCAGTAATAATATACAAATCTTTTTTTTGTTTTTTCATTATGATGGTTTATTTCTATCTGCTAAAAATTTTTCAGCGATCGGACTTAATTTGACACCGACTTCGTTCAATTGATCACGACTGACTTCGCTTGGACAATCGGACATCAAACACGATGCCTGTGCCGTTTTTGGAAACGCAATGACTTCTCGAATAGCTTCTGTTTGCGTCAACAACATAACTAAGCGATCCATTCCCCAAGCTATTCCACCATGTGGTGGAGTTCCATATTTTAAGGCTTCAAGAAAAAAGCCAAATTTAGCTTTGGTTTCTTCTTCGGACATCCCCAGAAGTCTGAAAATAGCCTGTTGGATTTCATTTCTATAAATTCGAATTGAACCGCCACCCATTTCATAACCGTTACAAACTAAATCGTAGGCTTTGGCCAACATTTTGGGGTAAGCCTTTTCATTATTTGCGATCATATCGTCAAAAAACTCATCCGCCGGTGAGGTAAATGGATGATGTCTTGAAAACCATTTTTTTTCTTCTGGGAAGTATTCAAGTAATGGGAAATCAACAATCCATAAAAAATTATATTTTGAGAAATCAATTAATTTTAATTCTCGGCCCAGATGATTTCTAAGAGCTGATAGCGATGCGCATGCTGGATCATAATCATCGGCGACAATTAAAGCACAGTCCTTATCGGCACAGCCCATTGATTTAAAAATTTCTTTTAATTTTTCAGGAGTAAAGAATTTTGAAATTGGTGAGTTGATTTCACCATTGGGCTCTTGCTTCATCCAAACAAGGCCTTTTGCTCCGTTTTTCTTTGCAAGATCTGTGAGTTTGTCAAATTGACCACGAGTAAATGTGCCACCGCCAGGTACGCATAATCCACGCACAATGCCTTCGCGCGACAGAACGTCATCAAAAACTTTGAAACCTGAATTTTGAACTGTTGACGCTATATTTTGAATTTCTAAACCAAAACGAGTATCTGGTTTATCGTTACCATATTTATCCATAGATTCGAAATATGTCATGCGTTGCAATTTGGGAACATCAATGCCTTTGATGTCTTTCCAAATTGTTCGTAACATGTTTTCGTTCAAGTCTAAAATATCTTCGACGTCAATAAATGACATTTCCATATCGATTTGTGAAAATTCAGGCTGACGATCGGCGCGCAAATCTTCGTCGCGAAAACAACGTGCAATTTGAAAATAACGATCATAGCCAGAAACCATCAACAGCTGTTTTAAAATTTGTGGGGATTGCGGCAAAGCATAAAAATTACCTGGATTCACACGCGATGGAACTAAATAATCCCTGGCACCTTCGGGAGTTGATTTAAATAAAATCGGAGTTTCAATTTCTAAAAAATTATTTTCTGTTAAAAATTTTCGAACGAGCTGCGCGACACGACTGCGCGTGATCATATGGTTCTGGAGTCGATTTGAACGCAAATCAAGATAACGATATTTAAGTCGCAAAACTTCGTTCACATTTTCATCATCAATACGAAACGGCAAAGTTGCTGCTTGATTTAAAATTTCACAGCGAACCGCTTCAATTTCAATTTCACCTGTTTTAATTTTAGAATTTTTCATTCCATCTGGACGAATTTTAACTATACCTTCGATAGCAACGACAAATTCTCCGCGGAAGTCTTTAGCTGAGGACGTATCTGGCTTATTTGGGTCAAGGACAACCTGAATAAATCCTTCGCGGTCGCGTAAATCAATGAAAACTAAATTTCCATGGTCACGTCGGGAATCAACCCAACCCATAATCACAATTTTTTGACCAGCGTTTTTGCTGGATAATTCGCCACAGTAATTCGTTCGTTTTAAATCTTTTACAAATTTCATAGGTCATAGAATTACACAATTGAACTGACAGGACAAATAAAATTGTGTTATGTTAGCTATATGCCAAGCAATGCTTGAAGGATGTAATACTCGACTATGCCAAAATTTGATTTTGAAATACCCGTGCCCATCGAATCCCAGAAAACTTTTGATAAAATTAAAAGTTTTTTAGGATCAGATAATAGTTTTAAAAAATTTGATCCCAAAATGGACTGTACTTTTGACGAGGCTCAAAAAACTTGCCAACTGAATGGTAGCCAATTTAAAGCAAACTTAAAAGTCAAAACAGAATCTGCAGATAACAGCAAAGTCCACATCGAAGTGGATCTGCCCTTTGCACTTTCGCTATTCAAAGGCAAAATCAAAGATGAAATTGAAAAAGCATTTAAAAAAGTTCTTACATAAAACGAAGGCTCCGTAGTCTATGGCCAAAAAGCCAATTAAAAAAAATTCAATCAAAACTGTTTCTGCAGAAATTGTTGATGACGATCATCAAATTATAGATCAACCAACAGCGTTGGAACCTGACGCGTCAGAAGACATCAACCCCGACGATTCAAGTATTGCTGTCATCACAACTAAAAAATCAACCGATGTGGTTACAACGTCAAAAGACCCACTGACGATGTATTTGAATGAACTTCGCAAATATCCACTTCTTTCGAAAGAAGATGAACAAAAAATAGCTCAACTTTATTTTGAAACCAAAGATCCTGCAGCTGCACAAAAACTTGTTCAATCGAATTTACGTTTTGTTGTAAAAATTGCTGCTGAATATGCAAAATTTTCTTCGCGGATGATTGATTTAATTCAAGAAGGCAACGTTGGCCTTATGCACGCAGTGAAAGAATATAACCCGAACAAGGGCGCCCGACTCATTACGTACGCAGTTTGGTGGATTCGGGGCTACATTCAAGAATATTTAATGCGTCAGTTTTCAATGGTCAGAATCGGCACGACGGCAAATCAGAGAAAATTGTTTTATCAATTGCAACGACAAAAACAAGATCTTGAAAAAATGATGTCCGAAGAAAGCCTCAAACAATTATCGTTGAAGTTAGGCATTCCCGAAGATGAAATTGTTGAAATGTCAAAACGCTTATCGGGCCGCGATGTCAGTTTAGATAAACCCATCGGTGATGATGATTCCGTGTCGCTGGGCTCATTATTAAAAAAAGACGACGGAAGTCTTCCTCTGGATGATCAAATGGCCTTGGAAGAACAGATCCAACTGTTAAAATCTGCAATAGATCAAATACATGATTCACTGAATGAAAAAGAAAAAATTATTTTAGCTGAACGAATTTTAAATGACGAACCGCTGACGTTACAGGAAATTGGCGAAAAATATAAAATTTCACGCGAAGCCGTCAGGCAAAATGAAGTTCGTTTGATTCAGAAGATTAAGACTGCGATGGGATATTAAACCTGTGAATTTAGGCAGCGATGTTTAAATCGCTTCCAATTCACCAGCGTCAATCGATACTGCTAATTTAGCACGAAGTCTGACAACAGCCTGAGCATGTAACTGTGACACACGAGATTCTGTGACTCGTAAAACTTGGCCAATTTCTTTCAGATTTAAATCTTCGAAATAATATAATGATAAAACCAGTCGTTGTCGTTCGGGCAATTCTTCAATCGCACGAGCAACCACGTCTTTGACAACTTTGACATTCAACTGATTGAATGGACTGTTTGATTTTGCACCTTCTAATAAGTTTGCAATAGATTTTTTATCTGAATCACTGAACGTTGGCTGATCATCAATCGATAATAAACTGACGGGCCTGACTTGATTGATTAATCCGTGGAATTCTTCCATTGGTATATTTAATTTATCAGAAATTTCTTCGTCAGTTGGGCTGCGACCCAAATCAGCTTCAAGAGCTGCAATCGTACGGTCCAATGCTTTTGATTTATCGCGCACGGATCTTGGGACCCAATCCTGAGAACGCAATTCATCCAGTATTGCGCCGCGAATTCGAAATTCTGCATAGGTTTTAAATTTGTTATCGCGTGTCGGATCCCATTTATCAATTGCGTCCATCAAACCGATTGAACCGGCTGACATTAAATCATCGATATGAATATTTGGTGGCAATCTGACAGCAATTTTTTGTGCAATAAATTTAATTAATGGAGCATATTCTTTGATAAGTTCATTTTTCTGTTCACGCTTTATAATTTTTTTGGGCTCAATATTTTTAGAATATTTCTTTAAAGCAGCAGCATTTTTCGACATCCAATTTCCCCTCTGATATGAACAACTGATATGATTCTATTTTGCGTGTTTCAGTGTGATTATAAAAGTCCAAAATAAAATATTGGACTCATTTTTATATTAAGCATGACCTGCGACTGGGCTAAAAATTCCCTCTAGACCTTTTGACAGTGAACCGACTAAACTGGTGCAGATGGGCTGATCAATCAGTTGCCCTGCGAATTGCCGAAAAATTTTTGAAGATGGAATTTCAGATTCATGGCGCAAAGCCAATCGTTGCATTTGCTGAATTTTTTTTAATTGAATGTCCAAAGGCAGGCTTCCCAGGTAACTCAGTCTGACAGGCAAAAACTTTTCAACGACTTCAGAAAACCTGACAAAGAGTGATTCACCCTGGTGGTCTTCGATTAAATTGCAAACAACTTTAAAATTTTGTGTTTTATATTTTTGATGCAAAACTTTTATCAATGCATAAGCATCAGCGAAGCTTGATGGATCTTGTGTCAGCATAATAATGCATTGATCTGCAACTGAGTTTAAATGCAGAACGTAGTCATGCAGACCTGGTGCTGTATCAATTAAGGCATAATCATATTTAAATTTCAATTCTGAAACTTGGTTCATCATTTCTCTTCGCTGAAATGCATTCATTTGGGTTAAGCTGTATAAACCACTACCGCCTGCTAACACATCAATGTGCTTAAGTGCCGGCGTAATGCATTCGTTGATCGAAACTCCACTCATTAAATCTTCGATTGTGTGTTTTGGCCTAACACCAAAAAAAATATCCACGTTAGCCATTCCTAAATCGCCGTCAATAATTAAAACTTTTTGATTTTGTTCAGCCAATGCAACGGCCAAATTACATGTCAGAGTCGTTTTTCCGACGCCGCCTTTGCCCGATGTGATTGAAATTAATTTCATATCATTACGTCCTGTGATTTAGGTGCTTGTGTTAAATTTAAAATTAAATCCAAAACACGTTCTGTCGTCGCACGCTCGAAATCTTCTGGAACCTTTGGACCTATACCAAAACCAAAAAGTGGTTTCGATTGCAAGCGGACCAGATTGTAAATTTGGCCGTGCTGAGTCGCCTCATCTAACGATGTCACAATTAAATCCGTAACATTTAAAGCATCGTATCTTTGAATAGTTTCTAACAAATCTTTGTCTTTTGATTTTGCTGATAAGACCAAATGCGTTCGCACAGAATCATAAATTGGCGGCATCATTTTTTTAATATAATTAATTTCTTCTTGGTTTCTGAGACCAAGACTTGCGAAGTCGACCAAGACGTGATCGACCTGACCTAAATGCGGAATAATTTTGTTCCAATCTGCTGGTGTGCGAATTGAAATGAATGGCAAATTTAAAATTTCTGAAAATATTTTCATTTGCTGATCCGCACCGACTTTGATTGTATCGGTCGAAATTAATGCTACACGTTTTTTATTTTGCAAAACTAATTGGCTTGCTAATTTAACCATCGACGAAGTTTTACCACTTCCGGATGTGCCCATAAATAAATGAAACTGTTCATATCCTCCAGATACAATCGGCACTGAATTTAAAATATATTTTCCAATCCAAGTTTCTAAGTATTGAGGCTGATTTAATTTAACTGGGTCGATTTGCGTTTGTGCTTGTACCAAAATATCAGCAGCAACTTCTGGCAACATTCCTTTGTTTACTAATTTTGTAAATGATGTATTCAAATTAAAATGAACTCCATGTTCAGCACCAGGATGCGACTGCACGAAATTTTGTGGCATTTGTTTGAATTGAGTCATGAGTTGTTTAAGCTGATCAATTTCAGATTTGAGAGACTGAACATCTGTTTGATTATTCCATGTTTTCTGAGCCTGTTGAGTGAGCGGCTGTGCATGATTTGCACGAGGCTCCGTGGCAGTTGAATCGGATTCATTATCAATATCAATATACCGTTTTGACGAAACGGTATTGTATCCTGTTGATTTTTGTGGAGCATACGCAGTTTGTGTGCGCATTAACTTTTCTTCGATTGATTTTTGCGAAAGAATTTTTTTGTCCAAAGATTTTTTCATTGTTTCTTTTTGTAATTTTGCAGACATTTGATCAAACCTGTTTTTGTCGTTTTCAGGCATCCTGGATTGAACATATTGTCGTTGTTTTAAAATATTTTCTGAATAGGCTGCCGTGATTTCGATGCTCTTAAGACCGCCTAAACCAAAACCTTTTGTGATTTCTTTAGCTGACAAAATAACAGCGTCAGGCCCCAATTGACTTTTGACCATGTCAAGAGCTTCTTTCATCGTCCGTGCTTCAAATTTTTTAACGTTCATAAATCACCTGTTTCTGTCATTAAATATTTAAATTAAACTAAGCCGACCGTTGCTACTGATTGAACTTGTGCGTCTGTCGAAACTTCACTATGCGACAGTACAATCAACTGAGGAATAAATCTGGAAACCAATTTGAAAATATGTCGACGCACCGTTGGGCTGGTTAATAAAATTGGCTGACCTGCGATTTCTGGATGTCGCTCGATTTGATCTGCAATGTTTGAAATCATTTTTGATGCTGACTGCGGATCCATAACAAGCTGAACGCCTTGTTCTGTTTGCAGCAATGAACTTGAAACAAGCTCTTCCAGTTTTGGATCAAAAGTCATCACATTCACTTCACCATTTTCTGATAAATATTTTGAAGTGATTGATCGGGCCAATTGCTTGCGCGTAGACTCGGTCAACAAGTCTAAGTCTTTGGTTCGTCCTGCCTCATCAGCTAAAGTTTCAAAAATAGTTAACAAATCACGAATTGAAACTTGCTCTTTTAATAAATTTTGCAAAACTTTAACGACGCCGCCGAGTGATAAATTTTCAGGAATCAAATCTTCGACAACCTTTGGATGAGTTTTCTTGAAATTTTCAATCAAGGCAGAAGCATCTTGACGACCTAATAATTCATGGGCATGAGTTCTGATCATTTCGGTAATATGCGTTGCCATGACTGTCGATAAATCAACGACAGTATAGCCTGCTAATTCTGCTTTTTCTTTTTGTGATTGCGAAACCCAAACTGCGTCTAATCCGAATGCAGGTTCTTTGGTTGCAATTCCATCAATACGTTCAGCAACATTTCCTGGATCCATTGCCATGAACATATCTGGCTTTAAATGTCCACCACCGATTTTATTGCCTTTAACTAAAAATCGATATTCACCCGCAGCTAAAGCCAAGTTATCGCGTATGTGAATACTGGGGACTAAAATTCCCAGATCATGTGAAAACTGTTTTCGGATCGAAGAAATTCGTTCAAGTAAATCGCCTGATTTTGACGAATCAACGACGCGAATTAAACCATAACCTACTTCAAGTTCTAACATATCGACGGCTTGTACCGAATCCAAGTTTTCTTTTTTGGGAGTGGCTGCATCTAATTCTATTTTTTTACGATCAGTTGTTTCTTTTTCTGTTTTGTATTGATCAATTGTCCAAGCAACACCGGCCAAGATTGCACCAATCGAAAGAAACGGCAGAGTCGGTAAACCAGGAATTAATGCGAGTGCCGCCAAAACAGCACCAGAAATGTAAATGGCCCGCGAATTCGCAAATAATTGACTTGTGATTTCTGTACCCATATTTTCGCCGCTACTACTTCGCGTAACGATTGTACCAGCTGCAGTCGAAATAATTAATGCAGGGATCTGTGCGAGTAACCCGTCACCAATTGTTAACATCGTATAATTTTTTGCAGCAGTTGCCAGGTCTAAGTCTTTTTGCAATATACCAATAAGCAATCCACCAACAATATTTACAATTGTAATTATGATACCAGCGATGGCGTCACCGCGTACGAATTTACTGGCACCATCCATAGCTCCGTAAAAGTCGGCTTCTTGTTCGATTTCTTTACGGCGTTTTTTTGCTTCAGCTTCGTTAATGATTCCAGCATTTAATTCTGCATCGATCGACATTTGTTTACCTGGCATCGCATCTAAAGTGAATCGTGCTGCGACTTCAGCGACACGGCCAGAACCTTTTGTAATAACAATAAAATTAATAACAACTAAAATAACAAATACAATAAATCCAATGACATAATTATTTCCGACGACGAAACTTCCGAAAGCTTTAACAACACCACCAGCGGCACCTGGGCCTTCATGCCCATGGCTTAAAATCAGTCGCGTTGTAGCAACGTTTAATCCTAAACGAAATAAAGTCGTCATTAATAGTAACGATGGAAACGATGTGAAATCCAAAGTTCGTTTGATATAAACTGATGTGAGTAAAATTAAAATGCTGAGAGCTAACGAAAATGTCAGTGCCAAATCCAACAATATCGGAGGCAATGGAATAATCATGACTCCTAAAATTGCTAAAATACTGAAAGCGATAAATAAATCAGTATTTTTTGTTATTTTTTCGAATTTTTTTACGAATTGAAAAATTTGTTCCATAGATTAGACTCCAGTTCCAGGTTGACGTTTAATATTTTTATTTGAAGTTGGCTGTGCTGAACGTGATCGGGCCATTTTTTTCTTGCGCAATCTAAAAACATAAGAAAGTACTTCAGCAACTGCTACGAATAATTCCTTGGGGATAATTTGTCCAATTTTCATAGTTTTAAAAATCGTACGTGCCAAAGGTTTGTTTTCGATAATTGGAATATTATGCTGTTTTGCGATTTCTTTGATTTTTTCGGCCATATAATCACCACCCATAGCAATCAATTGCGGAGCTGGTAATTGATCCGAATATTTTAAAACAACGGCTATATGTGTCGGATTTGTAATGACAACATCACCTTTGGGTATTTCGCTGATCATTTTTCGGTTTGCGACTTCACGTTGAATTTTACGTATGCGAGCTTTGATCAGTGGGTCACCCTCACGCGACTTGTGCTCTTCTTTAATTTCTTGTTTTGACATCATCATTTCTTTTTCAAGAGCCATTCGCTGAAAAAAATAATCTGCAACAGCCAGCACCAACATAAATATGCCTGTACCCAACAACAATTTAAATATAACAGCACCCGTATAGGAAAAAATTTGAGCGATTGAAAATCCCGACAAATAGGGAATTTGCTTCACTTCAGATTTTAATAAAAAATACATTGCTGAAAAAACAATGACCATTTTTAAAATTGATTTTAAAAATTCAACCAAGCCCTTCATCGAAAAAATACGACCAATAGCACTGATTGGATTCATTTTGTTCAAATCAAACTTAAGACCGTCTTCGACATGCAGAAAACCCGTCTGCATAACTTGCGATGCAATACCAATGACTAATGCACCAAACATAATTGGTGCTAATAATAAAATTATTTTAGTTCCTGCATAAAAAAGCATTTCTGTAATTTTACCACTGTGCAAAACTTCAATCATTCCAGATCCTAAAGTATGTTCAAAAACTTCAGATATGTTTTGCATTACAAAACGGCTCAGAACAAAAATCATGCCCGCAGCTGTTAAAAACATGACAGCTGTGCATAATTCTTTAGTTTGTGCAACCTGGCCACGTTTTCGAAACTCTTCCCGTTTGGAGTCCGTGGCCTGTTCTGTTTTTTCGCCTTGATCGTCTGACAATTTTATTCCTTCCTAGAAAAAAATTTGTATCTTAAATTAGATCTGTTTTATAAAATTAAAAAATTCGACATTTGTTAAATCAATAATCCCTGTCAGCTGAAATACAATCAACGGCAAACTAATAAATAAAACAACAAAACCCAAGCCAATCGTAATTGCAGATGTCGTTGTTAAAACGTTAATTTGTGGCACTGCACGACTTAATAAACCGACACCAACTTGAGCGACAATCATTGAAATCATCACAGGAGCTGCGATTTGTATACCAATCACAAAAAACTTTTGCGTTAAATAAACGACAGAAGCAAAGCCTTCTGTTTGTAATGATAATCTGGCAATTTCAACAGTCTGAAAGCTTTCGGTGAGTCCATAAATTAAATTATGATGACCATTAATCGCAAAATATAACAACGTAGATAAAAAAACCAGAAATTGTTCAACCGCATTACCCATGTTACCCATCATAGGGTTAAACATTTGAGCCTGCCCCAAGCCCATCGAAATAGAAATTAATTCACCCGCCATTGAAATTGCAAAAAAATATATTCGAGTCAAAAAACCCAAACATAATCCGATGAGAACTTCAACTGCTGATAAAATTAAAATTTGATCCTGATGATCGCTAATTTTTGCAATCATATTATTTGTCGCAATTGATTTGAATAACAGCATTGTCAACACAACACTAAATAAAATTTTTGCTGGTATAGGAAACGACGGAGAACTGAATAC
Source organism: Pseudobdellovibrionaceae bacterium (assembly GCA_031428135.1). GTDB lineage: Bacteria > Bdellovibrionota > Bdellovibrionia > Bdellovibrionales > Bdellovibrionaceae > Pseudobdellovibrio. The sequence goes on from JANPOT010000012.1 coordinate 44,019, forward strand.
CGCAGCCGAAAAAACAAAGGCCGTCATTCGCAATAAAATTAATGCGAAAACTAATATTTGAATTTCATTAAGCTGCGATAGTGAAAACATTATGGACCTCTGACAATCGTTGCCATATTATCGAATAAATTAATCGTGTATGATTTCATCACATCAATCATCCACGGCCCAGCCAAAATAATTACAATACCAATCACGATCATCTTTGGGACAAACGTTAATGTATTTTCATTAATTTGTGTCAACGCTTGAAAAATGCTGACAATTAAACCTATAATTAACGTGCTCAGCAACAGTGGCGCTGAAATCATTGCCATTGTTTTTAAAGCATCCTGACCTAATTGTAAGACAACATCTTCATTCATTGACGAACTCCTTATCCGAAACTTTTAACCATGGAACCGATTAATAAACTCCAGCCATCAACGATGACAAAAAGCATAATCTTAAATGGCAATGACAGAACGATTGGTGGCACCATCATCATACCCATCGACATCAATATGCTGGCTGCCAAAATATCAATGATTAAAAATGGTAAAAAAATCATAAAACCAATCATGAATGAAGTTTTTAATTCGGAAATTATAAATGATGGTATTAAAACTAATGTAGGCACATCAGCTCGTGTTTTGGGTTGATCAATTTTTGCCAACTTAACAAATAAAGCCAAATCCTGATCTCTGGTTTGAGCAAACATAAATCGTCGCAATGGGATCAATGCATTTTCGACAGCTTGCTCCTGTGGTAATGTGCCTGCAACATAGGGCTGAATCGATTTTTGATTTATCTCAGTAAATGCTGGGCCCATAACGAAAAAAGTTAAAAACAAGCTTAAACCAACAAGTAATTGATTGGGTGGCAATTGCTGAACACCCATGGCTTGTCGTAAAAATGACAACACAATTAATATGCGAGTAAATCCAGTCATCATTATTAAAATAGCTGGCGCCAAAGTTAAGACTGTCATCATTAATACTAATTTAATTGTATTGACGACTTCAGTTGGATTATTTGTTGTCTTAAAACCTAAATTAACTGATGGTAACGTCACTTGCGAAAATGCAAATGATGAAAACAAGATCACTGCAATAGTTAATAATAAATTTTTGGAAGTTCTACTGATCATTATTGTATACTCCGCATTGATTTTAATTTTTGCGAAACTGTTGTTTTCAATCCTGCAAAAGTAAAATCGTCTTCAGCCGTTTCTGCTTCAGATAACATTTCAGTTTTTTCAGAAAGAGCATCTTTAAAATTCTGAGGCAGTACCTGAGGCAATTCATCGTCTAAAAGAGACAGCGCCTTAATCATTGAAATATTTTGATCAGTGACGCCGATTAAAATAGATTCACCAGCAACGCGCACAATCGCTAAACTTTTTTTGGGACCTAAATAATGCTGCGATAAAATTTTAATTTGCATATTCGATTTTACACCAGCTTTATTTGATACGCTGTATTTTCGTATTAAATAATAGGCGGCACCCAACATCATCGCGACAACGGCAAATGACACCATCATCTTTGCAGAATTTGATCCGGTTTCGGATTGCTTGACCTGAGTTTCTATTTTTAATGGAATCTGATCTTCTGATAAATTTCCTGCAGCCAATGCCAAGTGAGCTGAAAATAAAAATCCTAAAATGATTTTAATCATTTTAATTGCTCGATTCTTTCTGACGGAGAAATAATATCCGTTAAACGAACGCCGAATTTTTCATTAACAACAACGGCTTCTCCGCGTGCGATTAATTTTTCATTCACCAGAACTTCCATAGGTTCACCTGCCAGTTTTGTAAGTTCGATGACTGATCCCTGTGTCAAATTCAGCAACTCGCTGACTGGCATTTTTGTTCGGCCCAATTCAACCGTCACTCGCAACGGGATATCCAGAATTAAATTTAAATTTCTGTCTTTGGCCGTAGTTGCACCGGCGGCAACAGCTGCAGCTGTATTTGAATCACCTATTTGATCGTCTTGATTTTCAATTGTATCTTGGCTCATGGTTATCTCCCGTTAATTTATGATTAATTATTTTTCAATTTGACGCGTAACTTGAACTGCAACTGTACCGTGATGAATTCCATAGTAACCTTTGAATTTCTTAACTTGCTCAACCTGAATATCAAGTTCGCCACTGGAATCCTGAGTCAATGGGATGACATCACCAATTTTCATCGTCATTAAATCTTTGAGTTTAATTTCTGTTTCACCCAAGTTCACTTTGATATCAACATCAGTTTCCAAAAGCTGTTCTTTGATAATCGAAGTCCAAAGCTTTTTATCAGTTTGGTCAGATTCGACCTGAAATCCAGTCGATAATTTTTGCTTTATCGGTTCGATCGTTGCATACGGAATAACAATTGAAACTGTTCCATTAATATTTTCCAGCTCAATATCGAACGTTGATGCGATCACGACATCCGTTGGTGGAACAATACCCACAAACTGAGGATTAATTTCTGTACGTTGAAATGAACAACCAATTTTTTCAACAGTTGACCACGCTTGTTCAAGATCGTTGATTGCTAATTCGACAACTTTTTTAACAATCTGCAGTTCAATCGGTGTGAATTCTTTGCCGTCCAGTTTTGCATAAGGTCTGTCGGCACCACCAAAAAATGAATCGACCAATGCATACGCAAGCTTCGCTTCGATGACAAACAGTGCCGAACCACGCAAATGATTAAAACGTAAAACGCTCATGCATGTCGGAATAGGCAAAGTATTGATGAATTCACCAAATTTTATAAATTCTGTTGATGTCAGTGTGATCGATGCAATTTTTCGAAGTGATGATGACAACGAAACTCGAAATGAACGCATAAATTTTTCATAAATAACTTCAAGCTGTGGCAATCTGCCACGAATAATTCTGTCTTGACTGGTTAAATCATAAGCGATGACATTTTTATGTTCATCATTTGCATTTTTTGCCTGAGCAAATTTATGACCGCCACCATCACCTGAACTGCTGCTACCCGAATTCGAATTTGATGCACCAATATCGCCGTCACCAACAGCCGCTAACAGTGCATCAACTTCGCTTTGAGATAAAATTTGATTCATAAGTCCACACCCTTAAATAATTGACGAACTAATTATATATAAGCTCTGTAAAATAAACGTTTGAAATTTTTCCCTTGCTTAAGAACGTATTAATATTATCTTTGATTTCATTTCGAAGCGCTTCTTTGCCTTCTTTAGTTGAAACTTCATCGTATGTTTTACTTGATAAAATAATAATGATAAAATCTCTGATTTGAGCTTTGCGATTATCGATCTCGGAAACGATTTCAGAACCTTTGACTTCTAATTCCATATTTACCTTTAAAACTTTACGTCCTTTGGCTCCGGCCAAATTGACAATAAATGTTTCAAGCGGAATCACTTTGCCGATTTCTTCAGGTGTCGAGGCTTCAGTCGCAACTGTTTTTGCTTCTCCACCGACGACCTGTTCAATTGTTGGTGGTGGCGTCTGGCGAGATTTCCAAACCATGTATCCAACGCCTAAAACAACCAGCATATTAATCACAACAAGTGCAATAAGTACGAAAGGTTTTCCGCTTGATGAAACGCTGGCTTTTGCTGTATTATCTGTGTTGTTCGATTTTTCTTCAGCCACATCATCCTCCTTGATGATCGTCGGGGTTAATGACCCGACTAAACAGAGACACTTCTGTCACACAAAATGGTGAGCAACGAAAGTGCCAACTAGACATACGTCGGTGAATTTAATGAAAATAATTTGAACAATGCCTTATGTCAAAACTGGTGATTCTTACGACTGAAGCCTGGGCAAAAAAATCCTGATTTCATGACTGGACCTGTTGATTTTTTGTCAGGACCTGGACTGGACCAAACCAACTCTTATCGCACTTAAAAACATAAAATTAAACCCATTCAACAACCTTCCGATACAGCTTGTATGAATAATAAAAAAATAATTTTTACTTTATACTTCTTTGCTATTTTTGCGTTTGCACAAACTAAAGAAAATTCTGCTAGCGATTGCACATTTTTACCAGCTGGTTACAAAACGAGTTTTAATATCAACGCTAAAGGTGAATTAAAAAATTCTGATATGACTCATTTAGTTTCGACCATGAAAGATAAGGATTCACAAAATTACAGCTTCACGACCTATGGCAATAACACAATGACAGCTGATTATATTAATTTGAAAAAACAAGATTATGATTTAATTCAAATCAAAGTCGGCACAAGAAATATCGAGCAGAAAAAAGCACAATTGGCAGGAACACAAATAAATACAATTTCTGAATATGAATCCGTCGTATCATTAAAAGATGGACGTTGTCAGTTGATGTCAATGACTGCCCAAATTGCAGACTCAAACAAAAAAGTGCTTTTGTATGATTTCAGTGTTTGCGCTGATTTATTAGAAAAATGGAATCAGTTTTCTAAAATTACAAATGATAATAATTGTTTGAAATCAGCTTCAGATTTAGCGAAATGGTACGATGAAAAAGATAAGTTTTTTCAACGATCTGGTATCAGCATGTCTTCTGAAGCTAAAAATAACTTCAGCGCTGCTTCAGACATGGTTACAAACTGTAAAGCAAACCTTAAAAAAAACGATGCCAGTTCGAATTTGAACCAAGAAAAAATTCCATCCGACTGGCTGAGCCTGGAAGATTATAAAAAATCAAGACCCAAAGTTCAGCTGCAAGACTACAAAGATGTCTTAAAGGCGCAGCGCGAAGATCCCAGTTTCTTCGGGAAAATCAAGACGAAATTCCAACAGCAATTAAATCAACGCTAATTTCAACTGCTGTTGAAATTCCCGAACAATTTTTGGATTTCCTGCAATAATACTTTTTTCAAAAGAATTAAATTTTTGACCGGTGTACGTAGTGGTCAATCCACCAGCTTCAGAAACCAATAAAATTCCTGCAGCAACATCCCAGGGCTTATCATCCGCTTCCCAATAAATATCAAATACTCCGCTGGCCACCATCGCTAAATCATAAGCTGCCGCACCTGGTCTGCGAATAGCACGCGCCAGCCAGACAAAATGATTAAAAATGACGAGCTGTTGTTTCAACACTTCGATATCAGTAGGAACAAATCCGGTCGTCATGAATGCTTTTGAAATTTCAGTGCAACCTGAGACTGAAATTTTTTTTCCGTTACAAAATGCGCCTTGGCCTTTGATGGCTGTAAAAGTTTGATTCAACATCGGCATATCAATGATACCCAAAACAATTTCTTCGTTCACCTCTAGTGCTAATGAAATACAGAAAATCGGGAACTGATGTACAAAATTTGTTGTTCCATCCAAGGGGTCCAATATCCAACGAGGTTTTTTCGAAGGAGCCATTTTTTGCCCGCCTTCTGAAAAATGAGTTTCCTCGCCTAAAAAATCAAAATCAGGAAATTTCTCAAACAATAATTGTTTGATCAGGTCTTCTGAAGCCTTATCGGCTTCACTGACAAGATCAGCTTTTTGTTTTTCTTGGATGTTGTTAATTTTACCGAAATAACCCAATAAACAGGCTCTGCCGGCTTGAACTGCTGAAAAGGCCGTGTCAAAAATCTGATTTGTGACTTGAAAACTGGACCAATCTTGATTTTTCTGCATAATGACCTCTTAAATTTGACGAAAAAATTATTTTTAGGCTAAAATAAAAAATAAGCGTTTTGAGCCTACGAGGCCCTATTTAACTATAAGGAATCTTTTATGACAATGAATACGAACCGAATGATTGAATTGGCTTTAGTTTTTTTTGTTTCACTTTTATCTTTCTCAATTGGAACTTATGTCGGAAAAAAATATTCTGACAACCAACATCGACTGGCCGTACTTGAACCAAAAAATAATGATGTTGCACAATCGAATGTTGTTGACCACGGAACACAAGATTCCGCTTCAGCTGTCACAGCACCCAACGCAGAAGCAAAAACTGCAATGACTGATGCTGACGTTGCTAAATTAGCTGAAGAATTTGCAACAGAAGACGAAACAACTGTGGATACTGCGACAAAAACAATTACTGAAATTTCAGATCCTTCAATAAAACCTGCTGTTAAGGCGACAACAACAACGGCTGCGATTCAAAAAATAAAACAAACGCCGGTTGCTGCAGTTAAAAACGTAGAAACACTGACTCGCGAAGTGGCCAGTATTTCTGAAAAAGCAAAAACAATGGGATCTGCAATGTATACTGTTCAGGTGGGTGCCTATTTAGCCACTGCTGATGCCGACAAGATGGCTGATTCCCTGAAGGCACGTGGATACAAAGCCAGCTCTGTGTCAGCTGTTGTCAATGGCAAAACTTGGTACCGTGTTCAAGTTGGTTTATTTGACAATTTATTATCAGCTCAAGACTATAAAAAAGAACTGATGGAACAAAACAGATTAACATCTGCTATCATCCAGAAAATTCAGCAGTAAATCTATAGCGGAATTTGAAATCCGAATCTTAAATCAGTGACGCTCATGATTTGAGGTTCGTAAGATTTTGACGACATCATCCGCGTATCAATTTCAAATAATAAAAAATTAAGTTTCATCTGAGCTAAAACACCTACTCCGTAAGTAGTTTCGGCTTCGGACTGATCTGTCGTGGCCTGTCCGAAGAGTTCTGTTTTAATTTTGTTACTATTTTGCCCCAAATAACCCGTTCCCCACAAATTAAATTTATGCACTTCTGAAATATAAATTTGTAAAAAATTAAAACCGGCAATCAAATTTATTTCTGAAAAATTTCGGTTGATTGATAAACTGCTGTTTCCTGATTTTTCAGATTGTATATTATATTCGATTCCTAACATGTATTTTTGTTCAATATTGACCGACGCATTCAGACTGTAACCTGTTTTAATTGATCGGGATTGGTCCATTCCGTCTTGGAAACGAAATTGCAATGTTGGTAAATATAAATTTAAATCGAATCCACTTTCAGCTGTTTTGTATTTTGCAAATACATTGACCGTAATGATTAACGAAAAAATAAATGCAAATTTTTTCATGGGTTTTCAACGACTTCTGCGACGGCTTTGATTAAATATGAATCATCAGTTTGCTTTTCGCACTGATCAGTTTTGCGCAATTCATTTTTATGAATATAACTTAATATAAATTTACACTGTGCCTCTGACAATTTGATATCTGATGCGACAAAATCGAATAGCGAATCGGCTGGTAAAAAATCAGTGGCTGGAATTTCTTTTGCTTTGATTGCTAATAATTGAACAAATGAAATCACAGTTTTTGCCATCTTAATTTTTGCATCCAGTGGCGATAATTCATCAGTCATCATCATTGAGGTCATTTGCTTTAAAAACCTGGCATTCGGAGTTCCAATTTTATAAATGTAACTTGTTAATTTCTTAGATGGGTCAGCTTCCGCCGCAATCTGGGTTTGGACTTCTTTTTTAATATCTTCAGTTCTTTGAAAAACACCAACATTCTGGGCTGATAAGTTCAGTTGTCGATCTTTTGAATAACTTGAGAGCGACCAACTCATGAATTCAACATCATTGGTATATGCCCAGCCCCAAAAATCAGCTAACCCTTCGTTAATCCCACGCAAATATGTTTCATTGTACAGTGATTGCAATTTGTGTGTAGTGACTTCAGTTTTTTGATTTTCGGATTGATTAAATACAATTTTATAAAATAATGAATGGAAAAATTCGTGTGCAATGATGCCGCTGTTAACAGCAATCGGTAATTCATTTGATGTAAACGGAACAAACAACATAGCATCAGATTTACCGTCATAAAATGCATTATTTTTATCCAGGACATCCGAGTCAGAAATTCTTGTTTCAATTCCAATTTTCATTGGCTTTTGATGATTTTGGCCAATTCCAATATTTCGACTGAACTCAGATAAATTTTGAATGTGATAGTATAACGTTGCCATTTGTTGAGATATTGAATCTACGGGAATGTAAATGCCGCCTTTGGTTTTTACAAATCGAGCTTGCGGAGAATCACCCACCAGTTGATTTTGATTCAGTCCGGGTGCAAAGAAAAATCGAGCAAAAAAACCTGTTACTTCTTTCAGGTTTGAAAGCCCTTTCAGAGTCACAGTCGCCAATTCGTATTTTGCACTGTCGCCTGACTGTGAACTGACAGGAATTTTAACCTGTACGTCGCCCTGTACATCATTCAGTTCTGATTTTTGTTTGCAACCGTTGATTCCAGATACAAAAAATAGAATTAAAACGATTTGAATCGAAGGTCTTAATTTTTGTGCTATGACCGTATTTATATTTTTAAAATTCATTGCGTCAACATAGAGTATTTGATCGAATTTCTCTAGTTTACAGGTTAATTAAATAGTCCTCATGAATGTGAATGAAATTCTTACCCATCAATTGAACCCAGCTCAAACACAGGCTGTACAAACTTTAGACGGTCCACTGTTGATCCTGGCTGGTGCTGGCTCTGGTAAAACCAGAGTCCTGACTCACCGTATGGCCAACATTATTGCTACGGGCAGTGCTGCTCCGGATGATATTTTATGTGTGACCTTTACGAATAAAGCCGCCAAAGAAATGGAACACCGGATTTTTAAATTATTATCTGAAATTAATGTTCCCACCACGCGCGAACTTTGGGTCAGCACTTTTCACGCATTTTGTGTTCGAATTTTACGCCGACACATTGAATTATTAGATTATAAAAAACCATTTACGATTTATGATTCTGGCGATCAGCTGTCACAAATTAAAAAAGTTTTAACTGCATTAAATCTGAACGATAAAATGTACCCGCCAAAAAGTTTTCAATCGCGCATCAGTAACTCAAAAATGCTGGGTTTGGCTCCAGAAAATTTATCAAAAAATACCAGAAACATCATGGATCAAAAAACTTTGGACGTATACACCCGCTACGAACAAGAAATGAAAAAAGCAAATGCTTTGGATTTTGATGATTTGCTTTTGAAAACATACGATTTATTTCGAATGTATCCTGATTTGTTGTCTGAGTATCAAAATAAATTCAGATACATCATGGTCGACGAATACCAGGATACTAATCACATTCAATATTTATTGGTTCAAATGTTAGCCAAAGCCCACAGAAATTTATGCGTCGTTGGTGACGAAGACCAATCAATTTATTCTTGGCGTGGCGCTGATATTACAAATATTTTAGACTTTGAAAAAGATTTTCCTGAATGCACTGTCGTCAAACTTGAAGAAAATTACAGGTCGTCTTCAAATATCGTGACCGCCGCAACGACAGTGATTTCAAACAATACAGAGCGAAAAGATAAAAAATTATTCACCAGTAACCCTGCCGGTGATTTAATTCAAATCCGCGAAGAACGTAACGAATACGACGAAGCTAAGTATGTCACAAAAACAATTCAGAATTTAATGTCCAGTGGCGAAAATAATTTGAATGATTATGCCATTTTTTACAGAACAAACGCCCAATCACGCGTACTTGAAGAACAACTCAGGTCATTAGCAATTCCTTACAGATTAGTCGGCGGCATCAGATTCTATGAGCGTGCCGAAGTTAAAAATTTAATTGCTTACATGCGATTGTGTGCCAATCAAAGTGACGACATTGCTACACGCAGAATCATTAACGTGCCAGCGCGAGGAATCGGAAAAACAACCGTTGATCAAATTGATGAATTGGGCGCAAGCCGATCAGTGTCGTTTTTTACGGCCATTTCAATCGCAGTTGATGAACGAACCTTCAATGCCGGAACAACCAGCAAGCTTCGAAAATTTGTTGAATTGATTAACGATCTAATTACTCAATCTAAAAATTATAAATTATCAGAATTTTATTCGATTGCCTTAGAAAAAACTGAATATCTGCAGATGTTAAAAAAAGAAGACACCGTCGAGGCAGAAACACGTATTAACAATTTAGAAGAACTTGATAATGCCATCGCACAATTCGAAAAAGAACGTGGCGACGATGCAACACTTTCAAATTACCTCGAAGAAATGACGCTAGCTTCTGACCTAGATCAACAGGACCCCACATTTAATGCGATCACAATGATGACTTTACATATTTCAAAAGGCCTTGAATATCCATTCGTATTTATCGTCGGCTGCGAAGAAAATTTATTCCCATCAGTGCGTGGTGATGAAACAGATGAATCTGACGTCGAAGAAGAACGAAGACTTGCGTATGTCGGAATGACTCGTGCTCGTCAAAAATTATGGCTGACTCATGCCAAAATGCGCAGAGTCTGGGGCCAAGAACAGATGAATTTACAATCCAGGTTTATCAAAGAAATACCCAAAGAACTCTATCAATTTACAACAGCTCAAGCCTTTAGCGAACCATCCAGGTTTGCCAACCAATACGGGTCAACATTCGGCCAAACTTCGTCAGGTTCGTATGGCATGAAAAGTCATTCCGAAACGGATGACGTTCAACATTTTTCAGACGACGAAGATTATTCACAAATCGCACAATCTGGATCCGGTTACACCAAAGGACAACGCGTTCGACACCCGACATTCGGTACGGGGTCCATTTTTTCACTGGAAGGCTCTGGCAGTGAATTAAAAATCAGTGTGTTATTTCAGGATCAAACAATTAAAAAATTTGTCGCCAAATATGCGCGGCTTGAAAAAGTTTAAACGCTAATAACCCCAAAGGAAAACTATGAAAAAAATAATCATCGCACTAATAATGATCGCAGCAACAACAGTCACGGCTCAAAACTATAAAACGAAAACAACATCTGCGGGACCCAGTCAAATTCAACAATTTTCAGAAATTCCTGAAAATGAAATCACAGGCCTGATGACATTCACAAACGGCGCAGCCAATATTGGTGTTGATTACGCCCGCATGACTGATGACATGGGTTATGGCGGATATTTTTTATTACAAACTGAAAAAAAACCAGCTGTTACACAAGTGATGTCATTTGGTGGTTTGATGAAATTTAAAATTGCTGATAAAAATAAATTTTCAGCAAGTCTGTTGCCTGGTTTCGGTATACACATGTTTAAAGACATTGGCGCGTCTGACGAGACAGCACTTGGATTAGTTTTGAAAATCGCAGCTCAGTATAAATTTACACCTGAATTTGCTATGGGAATCGAAAGCACAACATTAACAAACATGTTCAGTGACAAAGCCCCATCACAAGCAGAAATACTTTCAATTGCAGGAACTGTTGCATTTTAATTTTTCGAGTTTTTGAGCTGTTCCCATTCCGGTAAATATATTTCATAGTCCAAAGGCTTTACGATTGTTTCAGCCTTTGGATTGACGTACTGGGCACTGACCCCATCCCAACCCACGTAATCGCGTTTTTCGACTGTGATTTGGCTTTCAAAATCAGGCGTGTAATACATTTTACCGCCGCCATTTGGAATATCCACCGACAATGTCGGCATTGCAAGCCCGGACAAATGCCCCCACAATTCTTTTTGAATTTCCAAAGAATCATCAATAGATGTTCGTAAATAATCTGTACCAATCGATGGATCGCACTGAAACATATAATATGGTTTTGCTCGTAAAAATAAAAGCCTGCGCGACAATGCTTGTACAATCGCTGCGTGATTGTTGACCCCGTTGAGTAAAACCATTTGGTTCATCACAGGAATTCCACCATCCACACACTTTTCAATGGCTGCAGCGGATTCTGATGTTAATTCGCGCGGATGATTAAAATGAGTCATCATAAAAACGGGTTTGTGACTTCGAATGATTCGAACTAAATTATCAGTGATTCTTTGCGGAGCCACCACAGGCATCCGAGTGCCTATTCGAATAATTTCGACATGTTCAATTTTTCGCAGATCAAATAAAACACGATCCAATTGCCCATCCGAAATTGTTAACGGATCACCACCAGATAAAATAATTTCACGCAGTCCTGTGTGTTTTCGAATGTAATCTAATGCATTTTCGTATTCGTCATTTTTAATAAATGCTTGATCTGTTGCTGTAAAATGTTTTCTGGTGCAGTAGCGGCAATAAACGCTGCAGATATCAGTAATTAAAAACAAGACACGATCAGAGTATCGGTGAATAATTCGTGGCACTGGATTATTCACAATTTTTCGTTCACCTAATGGATCCAGTTGAGATTGCGATGGATCGAATAGTTCTTTTTCATGAGGCATAAAAATACGGCGAATCGGGTCCATCGCATTTTTTGAATCGGCCAGGCTTGCGTAATAGGGTGTTGTTCGAATATTAAAAATTTCACCACCACTGGCAAATGCTATTTTTTCAGATTCGGATAATTCAAAATATTCAGAAAAATTATCCGCTGTTTTTAACGAATTTCGTAACTGCCATGCCCAGTCATTCCATTGCTGATCTGTAATAGAATTTGGTTTGACGGTTGAATTGAATTGGAATTTCACACTTTCATTTGTACTCAAACCACGCCACTGTTGTCACCCTCTCAGAATGAGATCAATTTTAATGTGCACTGTAACATGCTGAAACAACTGATGTTTCGAAAAAATCTCTGATTGAGGCTACAGAAGTTTGTCAGGCATCTCAGTATAAAACATATTTTAGAATCCAAATAACCTAATATTTACAGATACTTGTGATCATTGGCTCAGGATACAACATGGCCTAATCCCTGCTTTAATAATGGATGTAACAAAATATTAAACGCATCGGTTTATTAAAAACGGAGGTTCATATGAAACAGGTCTCAACAAAAAAATGGTTATTAACAGCGTCACTTTTTGCAGTCTTGGCTGGAAATTATGCTTTTCAATCATCATCAATGAGTTCTGGTACAATTGAAATGTCATCCATGTCTTTGTCAGATAAAGAGCCTGACTGGGATACAAAAAAATCTGATGAACCTATTGATTCCGAAATGGCACGACTGCTTCGTCATAAAGAACAGTCTTTAATGATCCATAACAAAACTGTTGCACAAGCTACGCAAGCTTCAGCAACAACCGAAGGCGCTGACTGTGATACTTGTAAAACGAATGCAGCTCCGTATTTAACAATGCCCACAGCATCGTTTGTCGAATTAAATAAAAAGTTTGATGTTCAAAATGAAAAAATAACCGCACTGATTTTAGAAAATCAACGGATGAAAGATCTTTTGGATAACAAGGTTGCAAAAAATTCTGCAGTGATTGACGAAAAAACTAAAACTGCTGAACCTGAAACAGATTGCGAACCTAAAAAAGACAAAGAAACAAGAACAGAAAAAAAAGAGCGTGAACTGTGTATCAAGAAAGAAAAATCTGATAAAAAAACTGCAGAAATTGTGACTAAATTCGAAGACAAAATGGAAAAAATAACTGACAAATGTGACAAAGATCTTGAATGCTTAGCTACAGAATTTACAGATTCACTGAATAAATTTGACGGAAAAAATTCTGTGCCGACAAGTGTTGTTAATAAATATTATAAATCAATGATCAGCGGACCATTATCAAAAGCATTGTACACGGATAACGGCGGAGCTTCGCAAGCCTTAGAAATTTTATATAAAGTTATGGGCGATATGCCAGAAAAATACCGTGAAATTAAAAAAATCACGATGGACTCTGTACGATACCAAGCCATGGCACCGGCAGCAAAAATTAAGGCAGATATCAAACAAGCTGAGCTACTTGCGAAACAAAATAATCCACAAGCTTATCTTGAAAAAGTAAATCAAATTCGCGAAGACCAAAATTTGTTGTCAATGCAAACAACAGCATACACATCATCTATGGAGCAGTCATTGCGTGAAACTGGCGACAGCACATCATTTAATTATTTTCAAAAATCATATTTGCCAAATCTTCAAAGTATTATGAATTCAATCAATGGCACATCATTTAAAAATCAATCAACAGCGGATGAAAATACAAATAATAATTCAACACGAAATTCACGAAATGGTCAGGCCGCACAAAACACGAATCAAAATCAACAAACTGAGCCTGCTAAAATGACAACCAGGTCTGGCAATACAAACCAAGGTTCAAATTCGCAAACGTCATGGTCAGTCAGTAATCCAACAAACAGCGTTCAACAGGGACCTGCAACGAATAACACACGCGGTGGCCGTGGTAGTAAATAATTTAGGTATTATAAGTATTCATAGTTTTTAGACAAAAAAATCCGGAGGGGTTTCCCCCTCCGGCCCTGCTCTCACCGCACACATACTGTGTTCGTGTTGTAAATCCAAGTGCCGTACAAGTTGCATCATGCTGTTATCAAAAGGTGATAGCGGCTTTCGTTGTAAATCCATAGTTCATTTTTGCATCCAAGTTGCTTCCAGATCCATTTTTCCAAGCACTACCCGGAGACAAAATTCCTAGCCCAGTTGACCATGTCACTCGCTCGCGCGGTTTATAAATCAATTCGATATCTAATTCTATGCCCAGATCTTTTTTAAAGTCTACAAAAGTTTTATCAGGGCTTGCCATCAACTGTGCATAGATCAATGTTGATTTGATATCCAACTTTTCACTCCATAAGTATTTAAATGACGGTGCTAAATAAATTGCGTTTCCGATTGCTTCGTCATCGGCTGAATTTGCAACAGTTAAATTGCTTGCAGTATCATTTGCATGCAATGTCGATGTTCCGAAATAATCAGTTCCAATTCCTGAGCCCATGCGATGATTAAATAACAATATAGCGACATCATAATTTTGATCCAGCTGATAACCTTCAAAACTGACAGTGTCTTTGTTATCACCGCTGATAGCTCCAAATTTTAAGCCGTATTCCCACGCAGAATCACGAGCTGGCATTAACAATTCTGATGCCACAGCATAAGAATTATGGCTAATTTCTTCACCTGTGGAAGCTATTACGCCTGTTTGACCCGTCAAGAAACTGGCTTCTAATTTAAATTCAAAAGCTGACCACTTTCGTTCTAGATAGAGATTAATTGTTTTCGCAGAGTAACCGCCAGTGACCGTATTTGCCTGTGGAATTCCAGCGGGCGCTGTTAATGTATCGTTTGAATCAATGCTGGTATTTCGTGTTTGCCAAAAAACACCAGCTTTTGCGCCAATGTCCTTGTTATCGTATTCAAAAACAAAAATTTGATCAGAAATAGTTTTACCAATTTCAAAGCTGGATTGCTGATTACGGCTTAAAATCGGCATGAATGAAATATTATCAACATTGAATTTATAGCCAATCATGTCTTTGGTATCCATCCAATGATCAAATGCACCGCGACCCGCGTTGTGCGTAATACCCAAACCAAATTCAATCGGAGAGCGTCCAACAACCAAATTTCCGTACTCGTGATTTACATTTAAATACAATTGACTGACTCTCAAATTCGAAGAATCTGAATTTTGCGCCGTCACATTTGCGCCGGCACCAGTACTTAAACCAGAACCCAAAAATGATCCTAATTGTGAATTTCTGTAGGCTGGTTTTTCGTTCGCCAAAATATCAAAACGACTGATGATATTAATACCATCCGAAGCAATCATTTTTGGCTGCAAATACAAATAATTTAAACCGTATGATTTTTTACCGCCTGGATCTGTTAAAGATGGACGATCAATGTCGACGTATTCAATACGGTATCCGCCTGTCCAATCAATCGACGTCGCATTCGCAGAAAAACCTGCGAAAAATAACAAACCAGCTGCTAATATACTTTTTGTGATTTTCATTTTTAGTCCTATTTTTGAATGATGCCTAAAACATCAGTTTCGTTAACAATATGTAATTCTTCTGAATTAAAAATAATTTTTGTTCCAGCGTGTTCTGCAAACAAAATTTGATCTCCGATTTGAACATCCATGCTACGCAAAAATCCTTTTTTAGTCGTATGCCCCTGGCCAGTGACTAAAACCTGACCCTTTAAATAGCCCGTCGCTGAATCAACCATATCTGGAATATACAAACCGCCCGCTGTCATCGTTTCGACTTTGGCTAAACGGACAACCAGGCGATCACCCAATGGGGTTACGGCTTTTGTGTAATCGACGTTTGTTTTTTGAACAACTTTAATTGTTGTTTTTTTGACTATTTTTTTGACCTGTTTTTTTGTGGTCTTTTTTAAAATTTTCTTGGGCTGTGCTTTTTTGATTATTTTTTTCTTGATAATTTTTTTTACTTTTTTCTTAGCCACGACGGTTTTTTTCCTCTTCATAATATTTTCGATACATAATTTCCCATTCGCTTGTGCCTTCCATGACATTCCTTTTTAAAGAAGCCACTTTGTCGCGAGCGTGTTGATCAATGTCAGAGGCTTCTTTGACAAAAAAAGCGATGGCGATTTTTGTTGCCTTCAGAGCCTGATCGTCATCAGAAAAATCCGCGATATCATCGCCCCAGACTTTATCGGTGACTAAATGAGCCAAATGACTTTGGCGATCTTCTGATAAAATCATAAAATAAATTTTCTTTCTTTGGCTAATTTTTGTTTCAAAATTGGAAACATTTTTCCACGCGAATACTGTTCGCCGTGTTCATTTTGCAAAGTTTCGATCATGCCAAAAATTTCTTTGTCCAATTGGTCTTCGGCCAGTATATTTTTGGTGATACAGTCTTTGATTGTTTGCAAAACAATTTTCTCATCAGATTTAAATGTGATTAAATCCTGAGATTTCCACTGTGCCAAAATTTTTTCAGAAAGCCTTTGTATTTGACTTGTTGTGAGCTTCATCATTTTATATCTTATGCCCCTTAATATACCTGCATTAAAGATCATTTTTTTTGTTGTTTCAAGCTTTGTTATGGCCAGCCACAGCATAGCAGCCCCAGTTGAAACTTCTGGAAGCAACAGCTTCAATCCTTTCGCATTGGCCGAGGAGTTCAAAAATACGCTGAATTCAAAGGCTATTTTAAAAACAACGAAGTATTATGCCTCTGGTTATTCATTTCAAAAAGGCCAAAAACAAAATTTACCAAAAATAAAATCAATATTCGAAAAAGCGAACTACCGCGAACGCACAACAGAACAAAATTTGACAGCGAATGACTATGTTTTTTTGCCGCCAAGGGTCTGTTCACAGATCATCCAATTACCAGCTTCAGACGGTTCAATTTGCATCCAGTGGAAAAATACAGATCTGATTGAAAATTTAGTCATTATCAAATCAGATCTCGTCGACGGCACCTTCACAGGATCGCCCTTGTCTGCTTCTACGAGTGCTGATTTAAATTCCACACTGATTGCACAGTACCGAAACAACGAACCTCTGATGCAAGATGAAAAAAAAATTGCAGATATTCCAATCCAATGTATGAACGCCGTCATCGCGATTGAAGATAACGATTTTTTAGATCATTCAGGCGTCAGTTATTCGGGAATGGCTCGGGCATTTATCAAAAATATCATCCAAATGCGTAAAGCCCAGGGCGGCAGCACGATCACTCAACAGCTGATTAAAAATTATTTTTTAACACCTGAAAAAACACTGACCCGAAAAGCCAAAGAACTTTATATGGCTACAAAACTAGAATCCGAATGGACCAAAGACGAAATACTACAAACATACTTAAATATTATTTACATGGGACAATCTGGCGCGTTTCAGATCCGAGGCTTTTCAGCAGCAAGCCAATCGTATTTTGCTAAACCTTTAGAAAATTTAAATTTGCCTGAATGTGCGCTTTTGGCTGCGATGATCAATAATCCTGGAATGAACCATCCTTGGAGAAAAACAGAAAAATCCAAAGCTCGCAGAAATTTAGTTCTGACAAAAATGAAGCAATTAAATTTAATTACTGATAAAGAATTCGACTCGGCGGAAAAGTTTCTGATGCCCACTGTTATTGAAAACAAAGCCACCGAGACTGCTCCGTATTTTTTTGACGCAGTTCGCGCACAAGCCAAAGAGTTGAATATTGAAATCGATGGCAGCAGTTTTTATACGAGCTTAAACATCGAATCCCAACATTCAGCTCAGAAATCTTTGCAATCCGGAATTCAAACAGCCACCGAAAACAAAACGAAATTGAAAATTAAAAAAGATAACGGCCAAAGCTTACAGGGCGTCATAATGACAGCTGATAATTCAACAGGCTATGTCACGGCTTTCGTCGGCGGCCAAAGCTACAAACAAACTCAATTCAATCGCGCCCTGAATAGTCAACGACAAATCGGTTCATTGATTAAACCCGTTGTGTACTTATCTGGATTAATTTATGGCCTAACAAATGATAAAAAAATAACCCCCATAACAACTTTAAACGACCAATATTTTGAATGGGCATTTGATAAAAAGAAGTGGTCCCCTGAAAATTATGACAAAAAATTTAGGGGCGAAATTCCGTATTATTTTGCACTTAAAGAAAGCCTGAATTCACCGACTGCACAAGTTGCAAATCAGGTCGGTATTGAACAAATTATTACCACAGCCGTTCAATTGGGAATCCAAACGAAAATCGAAAATACCCCGTCAATTTCATTGGGTTCCAGCAGTTTGTACCCCGTTGAAATTTTGCAGGCTTATACGACATTGGCCAATTTTGGCAGTTTTAAAAAACTCTCATTCATCAAAAAAATAAAAAATTTACAAAACGATATTATTTATGTGCACAATGTACAATCTGAACAAAAAATTGATCAAACAAAAATCGCAGTCCTGGTTGGAATGATGAAAGAAACTTTGAATTCGGGAACAGCAAAATCCGCCAAAATATTTGGATTTACACAACCCGCTGCTGGCAAGACTGGAACGACTTCAAACGGAAACGACGCTTGGTTTGCGGGGTTTACACCAAATTTAACAACAGTTGTCTGGTTGGGTTTTGATCAGAATATCGCAACACATTTGACTGGCGCCAGCGGGGCTGTACCCATTTGGGCAGAGCATATGAAAAAAATCAGCGCAGAATTTAATTCAACTGATTTTCTGTGGCCCGAAACGACCGAAATAAAAACGGTCGAATCACCGACCGTCAAAGAAACAATTGATTTAGTTTTTGAAAAATGAAACGAAATTACTATTTATTGGAGTAACTGCCGACCACATCCCCGTAGATCCATTCTTTGCCACCGCCGTGGCGCATTTTTCCAGTGACGGAGTTGTTGTTTTTAACGATGATCTCTAATGTGCCGACATCGTGGATTCCACTTTCTTTTATGTTGAGAATGCTCGTTGAACCATTATTTCCAACTCGCCCTACAACGGTGAAGCCTGGTGTGCCATGGATGATGACATTGCTTTCAATCACGACCCCCTGAGCGTCCGTTTTCAACTCAAAAGCTCCCTGCATGTAAATTCCTCCATACTCGCCTCCGCCGTCTCCGTCGCCATTAGCACGATTTCTATCGCGCATAGCAATTTGCTCAGCTGGTGAGGGCGGATTAACTGTTCCACTTATTCTTGCGGCTAGTGTGCCTGATTTGCCTGGATTGGTGTTTTTCGCGCCACCCTCCGCAGTTGTTGCCCCACCATTTGCAGCCAATGTTTCTGCATTTTTTGCTTTAGTATTTTTAATATTTTTATAACCTTTATAAGCCAGAAATCCAGCAAATCCCAGCAATGCTCCGATTGCTAAAAGATCCCAAAAATTTTTGCTATCAAAGAATGAACTCTTACTTTGCGGAGTTTTTTCGTCACAAATTTTATCTTCGGCTGTGGCTTCGATTTTTTGAACTAATTTCTGAACAGTATCTTTTTCTGTCAAACAAGAATTTCCACGATCTTTAATATGGCATTCACATAATTTCAGATCGTAATCAGCACTGCCAGGAGTACAGGTGTTAAATATAAAATTAACTATGCGGCGTTCGGCATTGCTTTTACAGCCACCGTCCTTATCCGGACCCAATTCAACCGTTTCAACTGAATTTTTTGATTGATTGCTGTCGCCTGGCATAGGCGCAGCTTTGCAATACGAATTGGTATAAATTTTTAGTTGTTTCGTGTTTTTTTCAATTTCAGAATTTAACCATTGTTTTTCTTTATCTGAAGTATTTTTACAACCAGCTTGAGCTGCCAATAATTTCACTAAAAAAATATTTGTCGAAACTCCGTCGCCAATAATTTTATTTTTAACAGTTTTTGATTTTGGATCAAAACTTTTTAATTTTTCGGTATGTTCAGTTTTTAATGATTCTGATTCACTGACTATTTTTTGCAAATCACATTGCGCAACGGTTTTTGTTGCTGGTGCTACTGGTTTTGGTTTTTCTTGACCCATAGCCAAATTTGACCACGAAATAAAACAGATCACTGACAATATGTAATTAAAAATATTTTTGTATTTCATGTAAACCTCAAAAACTTATCGGTTTAATAAATTCAAAAATTGAATTTATTAAACCGATCTGAGTTCACAAACTTTGGTCTAGACAATGATTACGGAACTGGGGTGAACGTACCAACCATATCCCCATAAACATGCTCATTGCCAGGCTCTAAAACTTTACTGCCACGTGACGAATCAGTTGCATATGTTGGGGTATAATCAAACGAACTACCGTTCCAACGACCACGGACAGGAACTTGACTGGCATCAATAGTAAATGAACCATCAGCACCCATACGGCCGCTTGATACGGGGAACGAATAGCCGTGAATAATAAATTCACCTGTCGTAATATTTCCGCTTGCATCAACTTCGAATTGAAATGAACCTGCTAAATAAATTCCACCATCAAGTCCGCCACCACCAGTTAATGCATTATCTGCATCTGTTCCCGTTGGCGTATACCCCTGATCGATTAAGCGTTTGTCACGATTTTGTAAACGAACTTCACGTGGCGGTGGATCAATTTGACCCGAGTAACGACCTTTTAATGTCGTTGGATTTGTAACGACAGGGACAACAGGTGTTGTTGGATTTTCCGGATTTGTAACAATTGGAACCGCTGGAGTTGTTACACCTGGAATTTCAGGATCAGGACTTGTTGAATTTGAACCTTGCTTTGCTTTCCATTTTTTATAGGCAGCCAGCACATTCACCAGTGGAACTTTAATATGAAGCACTGCCGCGCCAGATGCATCGTTCACTATTGACGTATTAATTTCAGGATATTTTAATAAAAAAGTCTGTGCTAAAAATATAAAGGTCGTTGGCAATTTTAATCCAATATCAAAATCTTTTGTTAATGGATCAACGTTGATATTAAATAATTGTCCGCCCAAACCAAAAAGCCCTGCAGAATCAAGAACTGAATTTGCATAAATTTTTAACGCTGGATTTATCCCTGCAACAGGAGTTCCGACGGTTGGGCTTGTTGGAACACTCATCGAATTATCAGTTTGCGCAGGAGCAGCTTCAGCTGCCGTGGACGAACTTATGCTTTTGGCTTTCGTGCAACCAACAGCTGTGACCAGAGCAATACTGACTAAAATACTTTTTATGATCGATCGCTTATCCATGATCTGTTTTTTATTTGTGTTCATTTAACCATCCTTTGTTATGAGTTTTTAGCTCGACAAACGACCTATCGGACCAAGGTCTAGGATGCTTTAATGAATTTTATTTTGATAATAATTATGACAATAAACAGTCAACAAGTTCGCCAAGTTGATTAAATTGCGACTGTTTGCCCGTCATAAGCGAAGTTCCATTTCAGATTTTCAATATTTTTGGATTTCTCCGCAGTATTAAAATACGTTTGAGATTCCTTGACCAAATTTTGAATATCCGAAGCAGAAAAACCTGGATCATGATGGGCCAATAGAACTTGTTTGATCTTATAAACGGAACAAATTTCAAAGGCACGTTGAAATGTTCCATGCCCCCAACCTGTTTTTTGATCCATATCTGATTCTGCATATTGCGCATCAATATACAATAGGTCAGCGTTTTTAAATAGCCCAGCATCCTTACCCAGATCAGCTTCTGTAATTCGGTGTGCTTCGTGATCGACCGCGTGCGCATAAATTTTGCCGTTCTTTTCTAATCGAAATCCATAACAAGGGTCCGGGTGATCCAATTTAAATGCTGTCACACCAAAACCGTTAATCGTCATTTTTTCATAAGGATTGATTGGGTGGAAATGAATTTTTGCAGACAATTTTTCATAGCTCAGCGGAAATAATGGACTGGCGAATAATGAGCGGATCATTTTTTCACATTCGCTTTGTACAGCATAATAATGAATTTCTTGACCAGAAACAAAATGCTGCGGAAAAAATGGCAATCCCATGATGTGATCGTAATGAAAATGAGTCATCAGTATATGATGCTGATTTCGCTCAGGATGATGCTTCATCAAATGGTCTCCGTAAACTTTGATCCCAGACCCGCCATCAATTAATAAATGGTCGCTGCCGTCCCTGATTTGGACACAGGTGGTATTCTGACCAAAACCACAAATATCAGTGATTGGTCGGGTTTCAAAGAAATGCTCAATATCATTTTCTGATTTATAACCAGACTGAATAAACGATTTTAAAACATTTTTGATGTGTTCTGTATTTTGTTCAAGACTGCTTGACGCAGGTAATGATCCTCGGACGCCCCAAAATTTAATTTTCATCAGATCAGTGTATTTTAATCTCCCGTTTGTTCAATAAAGATTTTTACCGACAATTGCCTTAAGGCTTGCTATATTGTTGATGTATGGAAATCAGACGCTTCAAAGACATCGTAGCAATAAAAATAAACCCAGGTTCAGCTGGACCCGAAAATTATATTGCTTATCATGCCCGAAATTTAGAAGTCGCAGAAATCACACCCGAAGCATTTTTGGAAATGACCCCCATCAATTTAAATACCGGCGAAATTCCTGTCGATAAAAATGTGATTGATTCCGATGCTTTTGAACAAATTCAAAACTGGAACAACGATGAAAATTTTCATGGACGCAAAGGCGAAATTAAATTTGGTATTCGCGCAGTCACAATTAATGTCACGCAAATCTGTAATTTAAAATGTCATTACTGTGCGGCTGGTGGGGACGGCACTTACGGCGACCCTGTCGCACGAATATCAATTGAAAAAACATTGCCACAATTAAAGTTTTTTATTGATCAGTTAAAACAAAATCAAAAATTCACAATCAGTTTTGTTGGTGGTGAACCACTTTTGTATCCCGAAGCCATTCAAAGCATTTACAATTATGTCATGGATTTGGCGCAAATAAAAAATATTAAACCTATTTTTTCGTTAACAACAAATGCAACACTGATCACGGATGCCGTGGCCGAAATTTTAAGTTCCATGAAATTACATATCACCGTCAGTCTGGACGGCGATCAAAAAACAAATGATCAAGCCCGCCCTAGCAAAGATGGATCCAGCTCGACACAACTGACGATTCAAGGCTTAAAACAATTATCAAAAATTCAAAATCAAATTGCTTCGTATGGCATCAGCGCTGTGACAACCAGAGAAAATTTAAATGTTGTTCAAACATATCATTTCTTTAAAACATTTAAACCTGATTGGTATGAATTTAATTTTTCGTACACTGAAACAGATCACGCAACATTGACTGAATATTTAAATCAAATGAATCAAATTGCAAAAATCGCCTATGCCGCTGGCGGCGAAATTGAACTTCGTAAAATCAAAACGTTTGATGTGTATTTTAAACTCTTGGATGATCAACAGCGGATCGAAAACCACTGTGGTGCTGGTAAAAGTTACCTGATGATCGACGCCAGAAACCAAATTTATACTTGCCCATGGGTTGTTGGCGAAAAAGCTGAAATCGTTGGCACAGGCTCAGAGCTTGACTATGATAAGCTTCAGAAATACCAGAAACCCTTGATTGAATTGAATAATTGCCAAACTTGCTGGGCCAAATATCTGTGTGGCGGTGGATGCATGTTCATACACCGTGCCCATACTGGCGATAAACACACCAAAGACGATTTGTTCTGCGAACGCACAAGGAGCTTGATTTTAACGACACTTATGTATTATAAATTAAGCAGGGAGAACTTATGAAAAAAAATCACATCAAAAAACTAAAGCCACTTAAGTCTTCAGATTCAGTGATTAAAACTCGCGATACTGGTATCGCTTGTATCCCTACAGGCCAACCGCCTGACTCTGCACTTTAAGCTTCAGCTATGGCAGCCCCTCCGTCATTGGATTCTGACAGCAAATACCCACGTTGGGTTCAATTATCACTTAAAATTATATTCGCGCTGATTTGTTCAACAATTGTTTCATCATTCAAATTAGACTATATAGAAAATTATTTTTACGACCTCAGAATCCGCACAGAATCAGCTCTGGGCCTGAATCAATTACGGAATCCACAAATTGTATTAATACATATCACAAGTAAAACTGTCGAACGTTACCAAGGCTTTCCGAAATACAAGGATCACACCGATTTTTTATCGAAACTTGAAAATCAAAAACCACGTTATATTTTGTATGATTTTAAAACCAAAGACGGTGAAATTCGTGATATCAGCACTGGAGCTGATGGCGATATTTCCGACAAAAAAATATTTTCTGCTGTCGTATCAAATATCGCCGATTTTCATATTATCAAAGACACTCCTGATCTTAAGGGAGAATTCGCGCTTAAATTAAATCCTCCTTTGAACAGCATCAAAATTTCTGCGGCAGTCTGGGCGCCTGACTCTATTCTGTTTGCCAAAGACGGTGTCAGTCGCAGATTAATGATCAGTTACCAAGATCAAAAATTGCTACACCCTGCAATCGCTTCTTATTACAACCCGAACGTTCAAAACGTCGAAAAAATTCGTGGTCAATTTGAATTATTGGATTCTCAGCAAGCTTACATTCGATTTCACCCAACGAATTCGTTTCAATCATTTTCATTCGAAGATGTCATCGATGGAAAAATTCCTGCGAATGTATTTACTGGGAAAATTGTGATCCTGGGAACTGACACAGGTAAATCAGCCAAAGAATACGTAACCACTCCATTTTCACGCGAAGTCAATGCAATGACAACATCTGAATACCATGCTAACGTTTTTCAAACATTAATTGATAATAATTCGCCAATACGTTTACCAAATTGGTTTAATATTTTTGTGACGTCATTAATTTCAATTTTGACTGTTTATGTTGTATTGGCATTGAAACCTTCGCGTGGATTATTCATTTTATTAATGGCACTGGCTGCATTATTTGCACTGGCGTTTGGGATATTTGTTTTATTTGGCTTATGGATTGATTTAGCTCATCCATTTTTGGCATTATTTTTATGTTATTATTTTTTCATACCTTATCGTTTAATCAAAGAAAATCGACGTAGCTGGGAATATTATCAAAAAAATAAATTGCTGTCTCAGGTTGAAGAATTAAAAACAAATTTTATTTCAATGATGTCACATGATTTAAAAACTCCGATCGCACGTATTCAGGGAATGACCGAAGTTATTTCGAAAGATTCACAGCCCCTGTCCAGCAATCAACGCGAAGCTGTCGATACGATTCAAAGCAGTTCTGACGATTTATTAAAATTTATAAATTCGATTTTACAATATGGCCGAATTGAAAGCCAAGGGCTTGAGTTAAATTTACAATCCAAAGACATCAATCAGATATTGAAAGACGTAATTCGAAAACATGAATTTTTATCAAAAGTTAAAAAAATAAAAATTGAACAGTCTCTTGAACCCCTGTTTCCAATTACGATTGACCCCGATCTTATGCGCCAAGTTTTTTCTAATTTATTAGAAAATGCGATTAAATACAGCCCCGAAGATTCGGTTGTATCCGTCCGCACACAAGAGCTTGATAATCAGCTTTTGATCGAATTCAAAGACCAAGGCATTGGCATCCCCGCCGAAGATTTACCAAACATATTCATGAAATTTTTTCGCAGTCATAATGTAAAAACATCAACGATCAAGGGCTCTGGCTTGGGCCTGTATTTGGCCAATTACTTCACAGAGCTGCATAAGGGTAAAATCACCGTGATCAGCGAATCGAGCAATGGCTCTACATTTACAGTTTTACTTCCAAACATTTAGTCTCTGGTTATTTGAATCTAATTACGCTATAAGAACAAGCAGCGGGGTATCTATATGCTTAAAGTATTAGTTGTCGACGATGATCAAGCCTTACGATTTTCAGTACGCTCAGCGCTTGAAAATGCCAAACGGTTTTCTGTCGAAGAAGCTTTTGACGGAGTTAACGCTCTGGAGAAAATCAAAGCTGTTGATGCTTCGAAGCGAATTTACGACATCGTCATTTTAGACGTTGATATGCCTCGTAAAAATGGCCTGGACACACTCAAAGCCATCAAAGACCACGACCCAGGCATCATCGTATTAATGCTGACAGCACATGCTTCTGTTGACGTTGCCGTCCAAGCCGTCAAAGATGGCGCCTATAATTTTTTATCAAAACCGATTTCTGGCGACGACCTGGTTATTTTAATTCAAAAAGCAATCACAGCCCACAGTTTAATTTCGACGCTTGCAGCATCATCGCCTGTGTTCGTTGATGAAGGCCGAAAAATTATTGGCAATACTTCGCAAATGCAAAAAGTTTTTAACGTCATCCATAAATTAGCCAAAGTGGATACTCCGGTATTAATTCGCGGCGCCTCGGGGACAGGCAAAGAACTGGTTGCCAAAGCCGTCCATTTCAATTCATCACGCAAAGACGAAAAATTTGTAGCTATCAATTGTTCTGCGATTCCTGAAAATTTATTTGAATCCGAACTTTTTGGTCACGAAAAAGGTTCGTTCACAGGCGCAGATCAGCGAAAAATTGGAAAATTTCAGTACGCTGATGGCGGCACATTGTTTTTAGACGAAATTGGCGACATGCCACAACTGATGCAGGTTAAAATTTTACGTGTATTGCAAGAAAAATTATTTACACCCGTGGGAGCCAATCGCGAAATTCAAGCCAATGTCAGAATCATTGCCGCAACAAATCGCCCGTTGGAAGAAATGATGAAATCGGGACAATTTCGCGAAGATTTATTTTATCGTTTAAATGTCGTACCGATATTTTTACCACAGTTAGCTGATCGCAAAGATGATTTAGATGTATTGATTCATATTTTTGTTCGTAAATTTAATACTGCACAAAATAAAAAAATCACAGGCGTTTCCAAAGAAGCCTTATCCGCATTGAAACGTTACAATTGGCCAGGCAATATCCGCGAACTTGAAAATGTGATCGAACATTGTTTCGTATTAGAAAGCACTTCGCAGATTAGTTTATCCAGCTTGCCAGAAACAATTCTGGAAGCTGCAGGCATCAGCATGATCGAATCGATGGATAAGATTCAGAGTCAATCTGAATCCTTGAAAAAATCTGCCGATGGAATGAGCGCAGAAAAATTCGGCCTATCAGATTCAGATGACGATGATTTAGACATTTCTGATGAAGATTTATCAACTGATGATGATTCCGAAGATGTCATGATCGATATGCCAGGCACGTCTTCCGGGCCCTTAGATTTCAATGCGCAAAAAGAAGAATTTGAAAAACAGTTTATTATCAAAGCCTTAAAGACTTTTAAAGGCCGAATTAACCAAACTGCATTGCACGCAAATATCCCGAAAAAAACTTTATTACGCAAAATTGAAAAATACGGAATCGTGGCCAAAGAATATGCACCGCAAAAATTAGAGCTCTAAAATAGGGCTTTAATTTTTATTTTTACGACCTGATTTTAATCAATTTTATTTTTTTGAAAATCCAATATGAATGTTGACTGAATTTTTCCATCAGTTAGCATTTCATCCTCATGACAATGCATCCATTACCGCCACAGGCTTATACGAAAGATACTTTGCAACGTGCTTACACGTGGCTGCTTTCGCAGTCGCCAACAATCAAAGAATTGGCATCAACACAAGACATGCTGATTTCATTATATTTAAAAGCACAACGTAACGGCGAAGCATCGCTTGAAGCGCCCAGCATTCAAAATTTCAAACAAGAATTGAAATCACTGGCAAATATGATTGGTGATTTTTCAACAGCGCCAGCAGCCGCCCAGGCTGCGCAAAACACAATTCAAACGGCGCCCGCCGGAGCCAGTGTTTCACCGACTCCGATTGTTGTTTCATCATTAGGTTTAGACACCCAAAGCTCAAACGCGATCAACGAAGTCCGAATTGCTTTAAATCTGTCATCGGATGTTGAAGCGTTACGCGCATTAGTTTCTTTGGGCTATAAACAATTCAAAAAAATTTAGATCACCATGAAATCAAAAACAAAAATATTTGCCGTGATACTGTTGATTGGATTTATTGGAATTTTATTTTTTAAAAAAAATATTCCAGCAAAAGACGACGCGGTCCAAAAATCAAAAATTATCCAGTCTGAAAAATTAATTGAACAAGCCAAAAGCCATCCAGGACTTACTCAATCAAATTTATCAGCATCTGAAAATTCCAGCGAATGTAAATTTATTTTAGAATCCATTGAAACATTGCCATTACAAACTTTGATTTATGATTTAACCAACGGAAATTTGGATATCAATTCGCATTCCAATTGCATAATGAATGATTTTCCGAAATTAAAAAATTTGGACGGATTTCCAGCCGTATGCCAGATCATCAAAGGCACAGAGCCATCCAAAAAATGCATCGATCAATTATTTAAATATAAATCTTTGCGGATACATCATGCGACATTAAATTCCGACATTGATTTACTGGATACACCCGTGATCATTCAAAAATTTATGGCAGTCCTGAGCGATGATTCAACGGAAAATCCCGAAGGTCAAAATAGGATTCGAACCATTGGCCAAAAATTATACGAACGATTGCCCAATTCCGAAGCCGCAGTCAAAGCTGCCGTATTGGGATTTATGATACCTACGAATTTATCAACTGATGATCAACAAAAGTTCAATGATATCTTGGATTCTGCCAGGTCGAAATTTCCGAACAATTGGGAAATCTACGAAATGGATTTGATTCGTAAAAAAGGCCAAAGCCTGGACAGTTTCAAAAATGAAATTCAAAATTATTATGCCAAATATCCAAATTCTGCGATCGCCCAATATTATATGGGCTGTTTGAATTGGTCAGAAAATAATGCACCTGTTGCGCGTGATTTTTTAAAATCTGCAACTGTGACGGCCCCCAATGACCCACGCTTTGCAGACACATACCAACAAGCACAAAAATTAAATCCACCCGAAAAAATATGCATGGTACAGATTAATTTAAGCCCGGATGATTTTTAAAAAACAGATAGACCTTTGACTTAATGGACTATCGAACCTCGAACATATCCATACATATCGAATACAATTTTTCTTCTTTGGATGGTTTTATGATTTCCGTGGTTTCTTCGATCGATTTCAACAATATGTCTTTGATTTTTTTAATATCAGAATCAGAGACTGTGAATAATGATGCAAAATGAATGTCTTCTTTGTTATTTTTATAAATGGATTCAATGGCTTTTTGGCGCCAAAAATTTTGTTGATGCGAAAACAACGGGGAATCTTTGTTGATGAATAAAAAATTATTTTCGACATTGTATTTTCCATTATTATTTTTAATCAACTGTCTGGTTTCAAGAAAATCTAAAATCTGACGAATACTGAATAAATCTTGGTTGAAATATTTCGCAATAGACTCAGGTGAAGATTGAAACTCGGGAATCGTTAAAATAATATGCACCGCCGAATAAAGCCATTTTGAATAATAAATGGCTTGGTCTTCGATGCTGAGGTTATTTTTAATTTTCATTCGATTGCGAATATTTTCACGCTGTTCGATTTTTTCTGAAATTAATTTTTCAAAAAAGTTTTTAAGTTGATAAGTTCCTGCTCTGTCTTTTTGAACCAATAAAATAAAATATTCAGTTTCATCTTTGTTCAATGCAATATACCTGGCCAAGCCTTCGGCCTGTTCAATACTGATTTCATTATGACCATTTAAAACATGCGAAACATAAGCGATTTGGCACCCCATCGCCTCCGCCCAAAGGGTCCGAATCCCATGTCCGTTCTTAGGCTGAGCCCGCAGGAACTTTCTCAAGTAGTCCCTGTAGCTTTTAAAATCAAATATATTCAAATTCATAAAACCCTTTGATTACAATGGTTTAAATATCTTTATATAGCAAAACTATAATATATAAGTTTATTTATAGCAATAATAACTACCTAATTTTTACAGACTTTTTTATGTTCATCCTAAGCCGGCATGAAAATTTAGAAACAATTCTTAAACCATGATACAAAAGGAACACTTTATGAAATTAAATACTTATTTATCTCAAAGCCTACTATTGATTTTCGTAGCTATTAGCATGACGTCTTGTAGTAATAACAGCGACGCAAGCAAACCCAACACGCTTCAACCAGAAATAATTCAACCTGACCAAGCTGCCAACGATGAAACCGAAGGCGGCATCAGCGCTGGCGGCGGCGGAACATTGCCTGCGAATCCAATTGGGATCCATAAGGTTTTTGATATTATGGATACAGCCAAAAGCATGCTGCGTATGTATTTAAATTATGAACGACAGTTTCCGGAACTCTCTACAATAACTGTTAAAGATAAATATTTTTTTGGAACTGAAAATTTGGCGACTCAACTTGAAAAAACAGACATTGAAATTTTAGCAGACAAGCCATGTAAAAATAAATTCGGCAAAGACGTCGATGCCAGTATCCACGCAAGCAGGCCAAATACAATTTGCCTAAGTGCATTCAGAGTCGCACCCAAACTCATTAAAGAAACTGCACAGAAAGAAATTTTGGCTTTGTTGGTACACGAATTGTCGCATTTTCTTGGATCCACAGAACAAGAGGCTATCGACATACAACGACGTGCAGCTCTTGGATTGCAAGAGTCAATTTCAGCGCATTCGGGTGTTAATTTTGAAATGTTAATACGTTATGCATCTGATCCACTGGGGCGATTAACTTCTATAAAAGATCAAATAAAAAAGCATATTCAAATTGGTGATGTTATTGCAATTAGAAAAGAAATTGACTCCATATTTTTGGGATTTGATCAGTTTGATAAATATCTGGGCGATAAAACTAGACTTAATTTTACTGACTATACAATAAATCATTATGACCAATTAATGTACGCTAAGATTCGTCTTGCAGCTTGGTACGCGGGATCGATTGATCCGACCAATGTATTTTTCGATGACTCTAAAGAACGATACGAAAACTGTTTTTCTGGTAAAAGTATTATTACTGCCAGAGAGCTTAAGCAGTCGTGCAGTTTTTTATATATTGATAAAAATAACCTATATTTGGACTACGAAATCAAAAAAATAAATTCTTTAACTGAACTGAATGATTATTTAGCCGATGTTTTTGTTTATATTCATGATTTAATTGCCCATACACGTTCAATTGCATTTGATTTTTCTCCGACATATTTTCATTTACCAAATCAAACGAATTCGATCGCCGCATGGGAAAATTTTATTGGCAAATATACTGTCACAGAAAAAAACTGTACATCTCAAGATAGTTCAAATTTCTATTCAGATTTACAAACTATTGAAATCGCACCGGGAATATCAAATTCACCAATTGAAAATGAAAAAATCATCATGCTGACTGAAAACAGTACTGGATCAATGCGTTCAGATGGCTTATCAAATGGAGCTGGTCAATACAATTCAATGCGAATTACAGGCGATTCAGATTCAGCTCAGATGACCGAAGAAATTGGCAACAAATGGTACAGCCAACAACTCCAAGGCTGGAACAAAACTACAAAAGGTATCAAAAAAGTGAATGGTCAATTGATTATGACTTTTAAATCTGAACATTTCAGATACGATTACCGCGGCGTCGAGCAAAGCAGTTCCGAATGTCAGTTTAAATTAAAATAACGTGTATTGAAAATTATTTCGATAATAAAGTCTTGGGTAAAAACCTGAGACTTTATTTTTTTAAAACATAATACGTCGCGCGCCCCGCACCCCGTTTATCAATGAAACCTAAATCACACAGCTTACGCAAATCCAACGCGCGTGTTGCTTTGGCGCGGTTGGTGATTTTTGAATATTGTAAATCTGTGATGCGTCCGTTTTTTTCAATAAATTCGATGATCAACTTTTGATCTGGCAATAATTCTGGTGCTGCAATTTTATTTATTTGAAGACGATCTAATTCTTTTTCGACGCGATACAATTCGTCCAACAGACCTTCCGCAAAATATTCAAGCCAATTTGTGAAATCAATTTTTCCAACGATGTCGTAATAATTGCCTTGAACACCGACGTGTTTAAAATATTGAGTCACGTTTTGATTATAAAAATTTTCAAAACTGAATAAATGAAATGTATCAATTCCCAAAATAGCCAGCAAACTTTTTGTCAACAATCTGACCGAGCGGCCATTGCCATCAATGAATGGATGAATAATGACAAATTGTTTATGAAACAACCCCGCCAGTATAATTGGATCGATTTGATTGATATTTGATTTGATAAAATCAAATAATTCAGACATTAATTTTTCGATATCATCATGATCCGGTGGCCAAAAAATTGTTTTACGCAATTTAGGGTCATTCACAAATACAGGTTCACGCCTGAAATGACCTGATTTCGATTTGGGCAATAACAAATGCATGACGTTCTGATGTAGCTTAAGTACAAATTTTGAATCAAATTTATTTGTTTTATTTTTCAAAATTGTATTTAGCCAAATTAACGTTTCATTATAATTTAAAACTTCGATTTCGGTTTGTCTTTTTTGTTTGGGTGTATTTTTTAATATTTGTTTAACTTGTGTTAATGGCAACGGATTGCCTTCAATACTGGTTGATGCAAAGCTTGATAAACTTCGTGCCGCGAAATCAAATTCAGCCAATACGACAGAATTATATTTTTTGTCTTTAAATTTATGAATCTGTACATGAATATCGGAAACTATTTTCAGTAATTTATCTGTAATTTTATACTTCAGCATATCGTCTAATTATAGACGATATTTAGACGATAATCAAGTTAAAATGGCCCTGATGAGATGTAACTTAAGAGAACGGCACAAAAAATGTATTAAACCGAAGCGAGCTGTCTCGCTTCGGTTTAATGACAATCTGACTTCTTTCGTAAGAGAGGAGGTCCGAATGCCGGAATCAATTACTCGCTGTAATAAGTTTCGACGTTTAATGAAGCTCGCTAAAGAAGTTTTCGGTCTAGTTTTGCTAGTTCTTGAAATTTTGCGGCGACTTTTAGACCTGTAATCTGAATGGACTATCTGGATGCGCATACTAACTAGTCTAAGGATGGGACTTTAAATCCTAAGTCGGATTTTCAGCAAACCGAGGTGAGAGGTTCACTATTTATTCGTCTATACGGCGTATAAATCGTACTCAGAAGGTGTTTCTTTTGTTAATATAAAGCCACCTAACAAAAGAGACAACACATGACAACACCGCCCGATTACAGATCGACAATCCGATTACCGCAAACTGATTTTCCGATGAAGGGGGATCTGGCGATTAACGAACCCAAAATTATTGCGAATTGGGAAAAAAATAAAATTTATCAACGACTGCAAGAAAAAAATTCGAATGGCCCGGGATTCACAATGCCCGATGGCCCACCCTATGCGAATGGTTCGATTCATATTGGCCACGCATTAAATAAAAATTTAAAAGATTTTATTATTAAATACAAATCCATGAAAGGCTTCAGTGCCCCGTTTATTCCGGGATGGGATTGCCATGGACTGCCGATTGAACACAAAGTCATGAAAGATTTGGCTGATAAAAAAATTGTAAAAACTGACCAAGAAATTTTAGCTTTGTGCCGGGATGAGGCCGCAAAATGGGTTTCGCACCAACGTGATCAATTTAAGCGTTTAGGAATTTTAGCAGACTGGGAAAATCCGTATTTAACAATGGATAAATCGTATGAAGCTGAAGAAATTCGCGAATTCGCCAGAGCCTTCAAACGTGGCGTGATTTATCAAGGCGTCAAGCCCGTTTATTGGAATTGGACTTTGAAAACGGCCTTGGCCGACGCCGAAGTTGAATACCACGATCACAAATCACCTTCGATTTATGTCAAATTTAATATTACTGATTCCGACACATTGAAAAAATTAAATTCTCCACACGGAAAAACTTCGTTTGTGATTTGGACAACAACACCATGGACGTTGCCTGCGAACGTTGGCATTTGTTTACACCCCGATTTTGAATATGGAATTTTTTCTGCTGGCGAAGAAAATTTAGTGATCGCCTTATCCTTGAAAGAATCTTTTGAAAAAGCAACAGGCTTGTCATTAACATTGGTTTCAAAAATTTTAGGAAAAGACTTAGAACTGTGCAAAGCTCGTCACCCGTTTATTGACCGCGATTCAATCATTATTTTAGGCGATCATGTGACCGCAGAAGCCGGCACAGGCTGTGTCCACACAGCACCTGGGCACGGCGCTGACGATTACCGTGTTGGATTTTTAAAATATAAATTACCAGTGCTTTGCCCAGTGAATGAATCGGGTCAATACACCGATGAATTTCCTGAAATGCAGGGCATGAATATTTTCAAAGCAAATCCGTTGATTGTTGAAAAAATTCGAACATCTGGGCATTTGATTCATTTTTCTGAATTTGTTCACAGTTACCCACATTGCTGGCGTTCAAAAACCCCATTAATTTTCAGAGCCACAGCGCAATGGTTTATTGGAATTGATCAGGAACAAACTGAAATTCGAAAAAATACAATTTCTGCAATGAATGATATCCAATTTTTTCCTGAATGGGGAAAAGCCCGATTTCATGCGATGATGGAAAACCGTCCCGATTGGTGCTTATCACGACAGAGAATTTGGGGCGTACCAATTCCAATATTTTATTCCGAAGCTGATGGAACACCGTTGGCTGATTACGATGTGATGATGCGCGCAGCGGACGTGGTTGAAGCCGGTGGCATCGAAGCTTTTGCACAAACTCCTGCAGAAAAAATTGTGGGAAAACCTGGGTACAAACACGGACGTGATATTTTGGATGTGTGGTTTGATTCAGGCGTTTGTCATGCGGCCGTACAGGCCAAACGCGGTTATAAAAATTCGGTTGCTGATATTTATTTGGAAGGATCTGACCAACATCGCGGTTGGTTTAATACATCCATGTTATCAAGCATGGCCACAAATGGTAAACCGCCATTCAAAGCCTTAATTACGCATGGTTTTGTGATGGATTCACAAGGTCGTAAAATGAGCAAATCATTGGGTAATGTTGTTGATCCGAACGAGGTTTCAAAAACCAGTGGATCAGAAATTATCCGTTTATGGACCAGTTATTGTGATTACGGAAACGATATGGGTTGCGGCAAAGAAGAATTAACACGCGTTACAGAAGCGTATCGTAAAATCAGAAATACGATGCGATTTTTATTGGGATCATTAAGCGATTTTGATTTTTCAAAAGAAGAAATTCAAGTTGAAAAAATGACCCTGATCGACCAGTGGATGATGCACCAGTTGAATAAATTATTAATTGAAGTGAATCGCGCGTATGAATGTTATGAATTTTTTAAAGTGTACCATGCATTAAATCATTTTTTTACGGTTACGTTGTCAGCAACATATATGGATATTCTGAAAGATCGTGTTTATACGTGGCGTGCCGATGGTATAGAGAGAAAATCCGCACAAACGGTTTATTATCACGTGGCCAATAACGTGATTCGCGCAATGGCTCCGATATTGTCATTTTTGGCCGAAGAAACCTACGGCTACATGAAAGACAAAAAATTTGATTCCGTATTTTTAGAAAATTTCCCAATGCCAGTTCAAACATGGAAAAAGCCAGAGCTTGATGGTTTGTTTGAAAAATTAATTTCTGTCAGATCTGAGGTTCAGAAAAAATTAGAAGAGCTTCGCGCTGTAAAAACAATCGGCGCAAGTCTTGAGGGCATGGTCACAATCACGGCCGATGGTGAAATCATGACAGCACTGGAAACATTAAAATCCAGTCATGAAAAATGTAACGTCCGTGAATTTTTCATTGTTTCGGAAGTCATTTTGAAAAAAGGCAGTTTCGGCGTCGTCGCCGAAAAGGCATCGGGCGAAAAATGTATTCGTTGTTGGGTGTATTCAACACATATTTCAACAGCTGAAAAAACATTGGGTGTTTGTGAAAAATGTGTCGAGGCATTAGCTTGATGCTGGATTCAATTTCGAATTCACCTGAAAATACAAACCATAAAAAATTAATTTTTTTGGTTTGTATTTCATTTTTAATTATCGGGATTGATCAGTTGACAAAAACCTATGTGCACACGCAATTGCAATTGCATGAATCAAAGGTCATCATAGAAAATTTTTTTAACTTTACCTATGTCAGAAATTTTGGCGCAGCCTTTGGGTTTTTAGCTGAAACACCTGTATTGTTCAGAGATATTTTCTTTTTATCGATGCCCCCATTAGCATGCATATTGATTCTATATATTTTATCGACTTTGAAACCAAATCAAACAGCGCAGCTGGTTGCTTTATCCAGTATTTTCGGCGGAGCCCTGGGCAATTACATTGATCGACTCCATTATAAATACGTTGTCGATTTCATTGATTTACGGATTAACAAACATGTTTGGCCAGCATTCAATGTCGCCGACATGGCGATCGTCATTGGCGTTATATTGTTAATTTATTTGATATTGACGGAAAAAAATGTTTCCGCAGATTAAAATATTTAATTCACAAATTGCGACGTTTTTTTTAGTTATTTCACTTTCGTTGACGTTATTATTATTTTGGCTTTCAGCACGTCTGGATTCTGAAAATGGGGAAAATTTTAATCGAAAAATTGCATTTAATTTATCAATGTTGATTATGATTTTTGGATTTTGGGGCGCGCGTTTTTTTCATGTATTTTATGAAGAATGGCCGTTTTACCAGGAATATCCCGCACAAATATTTAAATTTTGGAACGGCGGATTTGTTTATTTTGGCGGAATGGCTGCTGCCGCAATCGCTGCATTTGTTTATTTAAAAAATGAAAAACAGAATTTTATCAAATGGGCTGATTTTATGACACCATTGTTGTCAGCCAGCTATGCCCTGGGACGCATCGGCTGTTTTTTTGAAGGTTGCTGTTACGGTAAAACTTGTGACTTGCCATGGGCCGTCGCCGGACTTCACCCGACACAATTGTATATGGCGCTGGGTGAATTTTGTATTTTAGGATTATTACTGTTCATTGAAAAAAAGAAATCGTTTTTCGATGGATTTCTTTTTTTAAATTGGGTTTTACTACATTCTGTTTTTCGCTTCGTATTTGAATTTTTCAGAGACGATGACCGCGGAAATACAATTATGGGACTCAGTATTTCACAGGCTTTATGTTTAATTTTAATAATTGTGAGCTCTGGTTTTATTATTCGGACTAAAATTAAAAATTAATATCTGCGCCTATTTTTGCATTCGTACCTTCTGCAAAATAACCGTATGAAAGCTCATGCACACTGTTAGTCATATTATTAACACGCGCAAATAAGCTTAAATTACTGTTCACTTTCATTGACATCGAGCCATCAACAATCGTGTTATCTGAAATTGAGGTATATGTTGTTGACCCAGACTGATCAGTGCGTTCGCCTGTTTTTTTAACGTCGATGATAATGTTTAAAGCATCAGTTATATCGTATTTAAAATTAACATTCACAATGTGTAGCGGACGTCGAACAAGCCATGAATTTCTGCGTAAATCCTTGGGCTCCTGATAGGTATAGCCCCCAGAAATCGTGGCAGATTTTGAAGCAAATTGTTGACTGAATTCAAGCTCGATACCTTGGGTGACCGACGTAGAAATATTTTCATTACGTGAAGGGCTGCCCGTTCTAAAAATTAAATTCTCGAATTTTGATTCAAATAAAGTTGCTGAATAAAATAGGTTTTCTGAGAACTTTTTTTCATAGCTGAGCGTTGCAGTTTGGGCTGTTTCTGGGCGCAGGCTTGGATTTGGATTATAAACATACAACTGTGTCAAACTGGGTTGGTTATAGCCCGTGGAAAATTCCATTTTAAATTCGTTATTATAACCAATACCGAATTGAACACTGTCGTTGATACTGTTTAATTTTGAGAGCTGTTTACGATATCCTGCTTCAAATTTTAATAAATTTAATGAATAATCAGTTTTCAGAAATGCACTTTCGTACTGTTGATTTTCTTTGTTGCTGACTTGGCCAGCGTTTTTATAGACTAAAAAGTCGTTGGAAAAATCTAAACCCAAAAAAACTTTAAAATTATCTGAACTGAATCCGCTGTAATCAAAATGAATTTGATCTGTTTTGCCTAAGTAATTTTGATCAATTTCACCATTGAATGGCGGAGGATTGGGGTTGTCTTTGGCAAGTCTAAAAATATCCCGCTGCGAGCTCAGTTCAGAAATAGAAAATTTAAATTTTTCATTTCGAATGATATATGACATTAAAAAACTGTTCGAATTAAAGTTATTCCCTGTCGCATCCATCGGTGAAAAATTTGATTGGGAAACAGAATCTGATATTTGGTTTTTTTCATCAGTGTAGTTGATTTTGAGAATTGTTTCGAATTGATCGCGACGGATCACTGAGCCATTCACTGTATAAAGTTTTCTGGGATAAAGAACTTCAGAATTTTTAACAGGCGATAAATTATTTTCATCAATATGCGAGACGCTCAAATTAAAACCCATTTTTTCATTCAAAGGGACAATCACAGATGTTGATCCATCGAATTTGCCCCGAGAGCCAGAAACAGAAGTTGAACTTTTGAATTGATTGATTTCAGGAATTGTTTCGATTTTTATAACACCGGCTAACGCTTGGCCGCCGTAAATGACGGACTGACTGCCTTTGATAATTTCAATTTTTCTGATATTTTTTAAATTGAGATTCGATATATTAGCAGTTTTTTGAATTGTTCCTGGATCATATGTTGGAATGCCATCAATTAAAATTAAAATGTGCCTGGAATCGCCGCCTCGCAAATAAATTGTATTTGGCTGAAAACCTGAACCAAAAATATTAATATTTGTTTTTGTTGCTAGCAATTGAATCAAATTTGTCGCATGCGACTGTTTAATTTCATCTTCAGTGATCACAACTTTGTTTGAAGAATTAAAATTTTGATCGACGACGTCTAATTGCATGTCTTGGACGGCGAATGCAAACATTGACAAAAAACTGAATGCTACAAATAATTTGATCTTCATTACAAACCTCATGGACAGCATATTAAAATGAAAGCTTGCAAAGTAAAGCTAAAAATTATTAATATAATCTTAAGTTATGCTTAAAAACATTAGTTTAGACAAATTAAAAACAATTCATTCCTTGTACCAAACCAACAGTCTGTCGCAGACTGCAAAAGATCATTTTGTTTCAGCATCTGCCATCAGCCAAAGTTTATCCAGTTTAGAAAATCAACTGGATAAACAGCTGTTTATCAAAATTGGTAAAAAAATGACACCAACCAGTTACTGCGAAGAACTGATTCAAATTTATGAACCGTTTTTGAAAAACATGAGCTTGTTTTTGCAGAATAAAAAAACAGAATCAATGGATGTGACCGGTGAATTGAAAATTTTTGTACCCGGCGTTGCTGGTTCTAAAATTTTAGCCAATCCGTTTTCTGATTTTCTGAAGCTACACCCCAAATTGAACTTGGCCCTGGATTCTGGTTCTGCGGCAAGAGCGCTCAAAGAACTTCATCTGAACCAATTTGATTTTGCTGTTTGTGGATTGAAAAAAATAATCGGGCAACATAAATGGTGCATGTCACATTTTTTATTTAATTTAAACATGAATCTTTATTGTTCCAAAGATTACTTTCAAAAAAACAAAAACCTGATACAATCAAAAAAATTTGATCAGCTAGAATACATTTCAAGCTATCAGGACCAATATATGCTGAATTGGTATTTCGAAGAAATTCATAATTTAAAATTTCAATTTAAATCCAAATTATCAGTCTATGATATGAATTTTATGAAAAAATGTGTTTCCAACAGCCTGGGCATTGGTCTACTTGCAGAAGAGCTGGCCCAGGATGAAATCAAATCTGGTAAAATAGTTAAAATAAGTCAGAAAAGCCTGACGCACCCCATGTTTTTAATTCACCAAAAACAGAAAGATCTGAGCTATACTGAAGCTCGATTTAGGGAGTTTTTATTAGATTATTTTAAATAGCAGCAAGCACAAATAGTCACTTGTTAACCTTTTGACGGTCTTAATCTGATACAATTGATTTAAGGTTGGACCTCATTTTGAAGGACTCTGAGTATATGAAAATCGGTGTTGTTTTGAACCCACATTCTGGACGTATTCAAGTTGAAAGTCTGAAGACTCAGATTCAAGAAGCGCTCTATCGTTGTGAAATTAAATACTATCTGACTGAACACAAAGAACAGCTTGAAAGCCTGCTGTTGCCCGACCTTATTCATCAAAAAATCAATACACTACTCATTTGTGGTGGTGATGGCACGATCAACCTGTGTCTTCAAACACTGATGAAATTGCGTGAATCTCATATTGCTATTCCTGAAATCGCTATAATTCCGTCCGGCACAGCGAATGATTTAGCAAGCGAATTAAAATTAAATTCAAATTTTAAAATGGCAGCTCGCGCTGCTCTTTCTGAAAAAATTAAGAAAATTGATGTTATAGAAGTTCAAGCGGATAACAAAAAACAATATATGTTAACCAATGGCGGAGTCGGCATCGCTGCATTAACAGCAGAATATGCCAATCAATTCAAAACCAGCCTTAAAAAAACAAATTTTTGTAATGACCCAAGTGAAATTAAACAACTGCTTGGCCAAATTGGTCAAAAAACGTTGAAACAAGTGGGTCACCATATTTATTCAATGGCGTTTATGTATTCAATTGGATCTTGGTGCCCTAAAAACTGGAAAATACAAATTGATATGGGGAACGAAAACCAATTAATTACGACATCTCCATATATACTGATTAATAATCAACCACGCATGGGAAAATCTTTTGAACCGGCTCCGCACACCAGACACAATGACGGAACTTTTAATTTATGGATCAGTGAAATGAAAAAAGTTCGTGAAAGCTTTTCAAATATTATGGATATTCGAAAAGGGATATTGAATACAAATCATGGTCTGAATAAATCATTCGAAATTCAAAACTGTACGATTCAGTCATTAAATCCCAGTAGAAAAATTAATTTTTTCGGCGACGGAGAAATTTTATTTAAAGACATCCTAACCACAAATATCAAAATACATAAGCAAACTTTACCTTTATTAATGCCCAGCTGAATATGACAATTTTGTTGTCGGGGGCGACCGGATTTTTAGGAACAGAGCTCGTAAAAATTTTATCTAAAAATCATGATGTGTATATCATATCCAGAAACCCAGATACTCAGAATAAAAAATCATTTAAAATTGATTTACTGAACTATTCAGACGACATAATCTCTAAAATGCAAAGCATTCAATTTGATGCATTTATTCATCTGGCAGCACTTTACGATTTAAAGTCTTCGGAAAAATCTATTTATGCAAATAATATCATTGGAACAAATAACGCCTTAGAAATATGTAAAAAATTACAAATAAAATTTTTTGTGCAAACAAGCTCTATTGCTGCAGCTATCAATCAAATTGGAAATATCGATCCCGATGAAATCAATTTTTCTAAACCATTTCCAGATCCTTATTCGAAATCAAAAGCTTTTACAGAGTCTATGCTTAAAAATGATTCCTCTATTCCGAACAAACTGAATTTAAGACTTGGAATCCTTGTCGGCAACACTCATGATGGAAAAATTAATCGTATCGATGGACCCTATTTTACTCCTCAAGTTCTCAATCGCATGAGAAGCTTGATTACAGCCAACCCATTTTCTACGCCATTGCCGGGATCAAAAAATACCCGGTTGCCACTTGTTCCTGTTGATATCGCAGCACAGGCAATCATGACATTAGTTGAAATGGACAAACAAAAAATATTCAAGGTTAAAAATTATCAGTCTTTGCATCTGACTCCAAACATTGGCATCGAAATCGAAAAATTTTACGAATCTACCTTCGATTTTCTCAAAATAAGACATCAAAAAATAGCCTTAATGGAACACTGGCCTGTAAAACTGGTTGAAATCATTTCTGAAAAAATTGCTGCGTTTCCCAAAGAACAGCTCCAGTACATATTAAAGCTTCCAACATATAACACCGATAAAACAGTAGAACTTTTAGGATCAAAATGGTGCCCTGAATTTTCTGAATACGAAAGAGTTTTTTGGTCCGGATATGAAAAATACTTATCGAATCGCAGAAATTAGTTATGGGTCCCCCGAATGGGACTGTACGTATTCTTTTGAAATTGAAAATACAATATTTGAATGTAAAAAAATCAGCACACACAGGTCCGTCGAATACACAAAAACTTTGATCGATCAATTGAGTCATCAATTCGACGCTATCGCCCTGACAGGCTTACCCTATTCGACTTTGATCAAACAAAAACATTACGCACATCCTAACTATTTAGAAATAATGAATCATCCCTGCTCAGTCAGCCTTAATGACGGGCACGAA
The DNA here is from genome assembly GCA_031428135.1 of Pseudobdellovibrionaceae bacterium. Taxonomy (GTDB): domain Bacteria; phylum Bdellovibrionota; class Bdellovibrionia; order Bdellovibrionales; family Bdellovibrionaceae; genus Pseudobdellovibrio. The sequence continues at coordinate 86,324 of JANPOT010000012.1, forward strand.
ATCAAATCTCTTCTTAATTTCGAATCAATTTTAAATTTAATCCAAGAATCAAAAATCAACAAAAATCAAAGTATTTTATTTCCTCAATCGATTAAAGATTTAGATTTGGTCGAATTTTTAAGAAACTCGGAACAATTTAATATTACAATTGGTGATTTTCTTGAAAAGTACTCAATTATTTTTAATTGGTCGACCGAAGAAAAATTTATTAATTTACAAAAAAAAATGCTGACTCTCAGTCAAGCCCTGGGCGCAGAAAGTCATAAGTTGTTTTCTGATTTAAAGCTCAATCTTGGTGCTGAAATGTTATTTTCAACTCAACAAAAAAAATATGATGTGATATTCGGTGATGCTGAAGAATTGCTTGATCTTGATTTGAAACTCAATTTTTTAAGTCAAAAAACGATCATTACACCATTTTGTTCTTCTGAAATTTATAGTCGACTGACAGATCGCGGCGTTAAAACAATACACATTTTAATGCCCGAAAGGTTTAACTGTTCAGCCCAAATAAATTATCCTGTATTAGAAACTGCCTTAAGATTAATTCACGAAAAAGACAGCCGGTTGCAATTTGCTGATTGGGAAACGATTCTGTCGACACCTGAAGAAACAAAACAGAAATTTCGCGAATATCGATTAAGCACCAAGGATTCATTTCAAATCAAATCAGCGCAGATCATTAAAAAAGTCGTTCAACAATTCAATCCACAAAAAAATTATGATTTTGCTTTTGTTGTTCATGCTTTGTCGCACGAAGCTTTCCAGTTAGTTCCAGGTCTTGGATCATTGCTGAAACTGATTCCTGAAAAATTTGATGATTCCATCGATGAATTGATCAGTAAATCCCCAGGAGTGTATTTCGGAACGATTGAAAATATACAAAGCGAGCACACAGGGAAAACTGTTCGTGGTGTCCTGTATGCACTGCTTATGACCCCTAAAGTAATGAAAAATTCAAATCCAGAATTGATTTACAAAAAAATAGAATCGCTGTGTCAACGCGCAAGCGATAATGGAGCTCAGATTATGGGGCTTGGTGCTTATACCAAAGTGGTCGGTGATTCAGGTTTAACAATCAGTAAAAATAGCCCTATTCCCGTAACAACGGGCAACAGTTTAAGTGCCGCTGCGACTTTGTGGGCGCTTAGAGTCGTCATCGACAAAATGAATTTGATTCAAAAAGATCCTGTGAATCAAAAATATAATGCCACAGTCATGGTGATCGGGGCAACGGGATCGATCGGAAAAGTTTCAGCTAAATTACTGGCTTACAAATGTAAAAAACTGATTCTTGTTGCGCCTAATTTAGAAAAACTTGAATCTCTGAAAAACGAAATTTTGATGACCAACAGTGATTGTGAAATTATTGTTAGTACATCGGCCAACGATCATGCCGAAATCGCAGATGCATTGGTTACAGCAACGACCGCTATTGATACAGTCATTGTGGATATTATGAAATTAAAACCTGGCTGTGTTATTTGTGATTGTTCGCGTCCATTAGATTTTAAATCTGAACAAGCGCAAAAAAGACCTGATGTATTAATCATTGAATCTGGCGAAGTTCATTTGCCGGGACCCGTGAAAATGAACTGCGATATTGGGTTGCCAGATAATTCTGTTTACGCCTGTCTTGCCGAAACGGCCATTTTAGCTTTAGAAGGAAAATTTGAATCCTTTACATTAGGTCGTGAAATATCTGTCGAAAAAGTTATAGAAATTTATCGCTTAAGTATAAAACATGGTGTTAAATTGGCAAAGATACAAGGTCATTTAGGTGAAATTACAGATAAAGAAATAACAATCGTTAGAAATTTAGCGCTTAAAAAATTAAAACTTAAAATATGATCTTGAAACCAATTGACCCACTCCAGTCATTTGATAATCGAAATTCTGAATTTTCTTTTCCTCTGTACAGGCTGAATTGACTGAAAACATTCATAGAGTCATTTGCATTTTTTTCAATTTCAATCTGTTCCAAACCTGATGTGTCCATCAAAGCCGTTATTGACCTGAGATAGACATTAAATTCGTTCCAATTAAATAAATTCGACTTACGCATAGATAAATAAATGTAGTCTTTAGTTAAAAGCTCAAGTCCGCTTCTTTCAAATTTTACAAAGTTTTTAATCTGGTATACTGACGTTTGAGCTATTGAGTCCAAAAAAGATTCGAATTTTTTACGCTCTAATCCAATTGAATTGTGAATGTATTCGAAACGAAAATCGAAATCATCCTCATACCGAAGTCCTAAAATTCCTAAAGTCGAAATTGCTGGTTGGTAAAATTCCGTCAACTCAACAAATCCCAAGGAATCAGTACTGGGACCTTGAAATAATTGGTTTTCCGTATGCTTGATATCAGCATATAAAGAAATACCATTTTCGAAAATAATCTGACCATATTCTCCGACAAAAAAATCTGCATTATCAGATTTACCTATGACAGCCCCCAGATAATCTAAAGAATTCGTTTTACTTTTAATTTCATATTTTATTGCAGCCTGGGGCTTAAAATCTTGATCTGCTAACCAACCTAAATCGTTATTTGATACTGGTTGTAAAATAAGTACCAAATTATTTTGACTATTCAAATCATAATTAAATCGTAAAAGAATTTGACCTTTTTCTTTATAAGTAAGTGATTGGCGATTTGACTTGAAATGAAAAAATGGGTTTGACGAATTCAGAAATTCAGATGGTCCCCATTGATAGACCTGCAATCCGATGTTGGTTGCAAAATTTGAAGTCCAATTTTGTTGATAAAAAAAATCGGTGATGTCCGTCTTATCGGATTCAATTGTTTGTGATTTTTGAGTCAGTTGTGTTTCGAAATGGTTCGATGAGTAGATCCACCTGGGTCTAAATACAATAATTCCGTCATTAATCATCAATTTAAAATCTAATCTTTGATCAAAACTGATTGTCTGCTCATTAAGTAAAAAAAGTTCGTTGCCAGGATTTATTTTAGTTTCGCTGATTTGCGATCTGTTAAATTGAATATAACTTTCAGAAATCCATTTAAAATCAATATCATTTGCAGCTGTGACTGTTTGTTGCGTAAAAATAATTGATAGTAATAATGTTATTTTATACATAATTCAGATTTTCAACAATTTCACCGCGCACAGTTTGTCGCGTTGCTATTAAAGTCGAAACTATACTGACAAAAATTAATAACAAAAATGCACTCAGATAAGCAAATGGCAAAAACGAAATTTTGAAATAAATAGGCTCCGAAAGGACTCCCGCATTATATGTAATCCCAGATATATTAAGCATCAATGTAATACCCAGCGAAAAAAATATACCGAATAAAGTGCCGATGACAGAAAGACATATGCTTTCAACGACAAATAACTGAATAATTTTATTTTTTAAAAAACCAAAACTTCGCATTGCTCCGATTTCTTTCGTGCGCTCTTTGACGATTTTAATCATGGTATTAACGACAGACAACGTTGAAACAAAGAATAAAACAAGAATCATAAAATTTCGAAATATTTCTAAAAAATCAATCGTTTTCAAGTACATTTCACCCATTGGGTGGTCTTGCCATTGAATGGCCCTTAAGTGTGGTCGATTCAATTTAAAATATTGATTTAACTGATCCCTGACTTTTTGGGTCTTCGATTTATCACCAATATCAATTGAGATAAAGCTGACTTTTGTAGTGTCCATCAAAGTTTGTGCTATATTTAGAGATGTCTGAATATATCGATTATCGATATCTTTGTATCCCGCGTTGATCAGCGCACCGACTTGTAAATCAATCGCATTCAGTTGGCCCTCAGAAGTTGTTGTTGAAAGCTGTAAATCTTTTGTTAAGCAATCAAATGGTCTTTCAATAGGTTGAACATCACCATAAAAAGCTAATACTTTTTGCGATTTATCCCAGTGACAATTTAATTTTTCGGACAACCCCATTCCTAAAGCTAATACATTTTCATTTTGAAAATAATCCAGTGGTTTTCCGTTGTTAATGTTCCAAGCCCACTTTGAACCTCTGAGCAGCGCTCCTTCTTTCAAATCAATACCGCGACCAATAAAAATTTGAGTTTGCTGACCGTTGGTGACAATGCCCTTAAAATTTAAATTTTTAACCATCGTTTTAATTTCGGGAAAATTATTTTTCGCAAGATCATTAATACTATTCTGATCTTCGTCCGTTAAACTATATGCCCAGGGATCAATCTTGCCGATATCACTGTTGTAATTGACATTTTCAACGATCAGATCACCTAACATTTGGCGACGACTGTAGTTTTCAAGGTACATTTTATTAACGTCGTCAATATAACCATCAAAAATAACTAATGAAACAAAAGACGCAGACAAACTCAACAACGCTGACAGCGAATGTCTCCAGTTTTTGATTGAATTTCTGACGGCTATTTTAAATATCATATTATCTAGTCAAATTATTAATGTTAAATGTTGAATCTGATATGGATTTAAATTGGGGCTTACGGTACTTGATGATGCTGTAGTTTTTTGGATATTTAGCATCTGTAATTGTGAGCTCACTGACGAAAGGAACGAATTCATCACCAACTTTAATTTTTTCACCGTATTTCAGAATTCCGATTTTGAAAGGAACTCCTTGTAACGTTTGAAATTCTGCCTTGATAGCCAATTTTGATTTATCTTCAATCCAATATTTAATTTTATCATATGTTAAGTTTTTAGATTTAGCTTTAAGTAACAAGACATGTACGGTTTTATTGTCTATTATTTCTTTTTTGTCGAACGTTGCTGTATAATCTCTGGCGTAATTTGTCGATGCGATATCTCCGTTCGCAGCTTGGCCGGATAATTTTTGTCTGGCAGAAATTGAAACTGGTTTTTTTAATGTTGGTTTATAAAACCACATGTTACGATCATTAAAAATATAGACTTCACCTTTATACTTGGCTGGTTTCAACGCTTCAACATGGGCGCTGTTGTCTTTAGCCTTGACAACAAAGTCTCTTTCAGATGTTTGTTCATTCTCAACCGAAATAACAGTCGTTTCCCATTGCATACCACTACCGATTCCCCCGCGAGCCCTGTCAGAAGCTTTCAGCAAGTCAAAGGCTAGATCTGCTTTTGTAGAAACACTTGCTAATAAAAATAAACCGAAAATCATTTTCATTTTATTGGTCTCCTGAGTCGTGAATGAGGCTGACAATTTTTTTATTTAATTTTTTTTGCGTTACGATCAAAGACGAAATCAGTGCTACCGTCATCAAAAAAACAAAAACAGTTAATGCGATCCACAAATTCCAACGTAAAATAAACTGCATTGGCTGGCTGGCCGCCGGAGGAAAGAACATAATTTGCGAGCTGTTAACAATTTTTGAAATTAAATAAGAAATTAAAACGCCAATACTCATGCTGATAAAACAAAGTAGAAAAGTTTCTTTAAGAAATAAATTTAAAATGTTTTTTTTCTCAAAACCCAACGCTCTTAAAGTGCCCAATTCTCTGGTCCTTTCAATGATACCCATTGTTAAAGAATTAATCAGTGTTAAACTGACGGCTGTTCCGATTAATAGCACAAAAAAACTGGTCATAACATATAAAAAACCCATCGTACCTTTGTGAAAAGGGTTTATCTCTTGGTTGTCGAATTTGTAGATTTCTGTTTCAAAAGGAAGCGACGGTAAAATTTTTTTGAGTAGAATTTCAAAATATGATGGTGAAATAGTATTTTTTAAAAAAACAGAAAACGAAAGTATTGATTCTGTCGCAAGGAGTTCCTGCATTTTAGCTAAAGAAATTAAAACGATTGTATCTTCCATAAACTGCAGACCGGTTGTATGCAAACCACCCAAGTCTGTATTGACCGCGTTTAAATCACCATCGAGACTTCTGGCTGCGACTTGCAAGCTGTCGCTGGCAAAAAGTGGTCTTTTGATTTTTAATAAATTTTCAATCATTGGCGTCAATGAAATAAGTTCTGGATTTTCTTGAAATAATTTTGGATTATTTTTTTGCGACGGCAGCACCCAGTCGCTGGCCCAATCAAGCATATCTGGATGAGAGAAAGATTTAGCCAACGCAATTGGATCGACACCATAAATAATAACCGGATGTGATTTTTCTTGGTAGGACAGTAAACCTGTTGTTTGAAGTTGTCGCCCAACAAATTCGATATTGGGACTTAAATGATCTAAAATAGAATTAACTTGCTGTTGCTCTGCTTTGCTGAAAACGTATTTTTTGGGATTAATATCGTATTGATTAAATCCATCTTTTTTGAAAATTAAAAAATGTCCTCTTTGTGCTGAATAAATCGAAACCATATCAATTGCTTTTTTAGTACGATAAATATAGGCACCTAATAAATTTAAGCCAACAAAGCCTATACAAATAGCCAGCCCAGTTGATACTGATCTGCGAAGGTTTCTGAATAAGTTTTTGAAGGCAAATTTCCAAAACATAATGGCTCGCTATTTTATATATTTTCTATTATGCAATTTGACCGTCTTTGATTTTTACAATTTTTTGAACTCGTGACATTAATTTTTCGTCATGTGTACAAAAGAAAAATGTAACTTTTTGCTTTTGGTTGATTTCCAAAAGCAGATCAATAATTTTATGCGCAGTTTCGGAATCCAGATTTGCCGTAGGCTCATCAGCTAAGATAATTTTAGGCGAAGTCACTAAAGCTCTGGCTATGGCTACGCGCTGTCGCTGTCCACCGGACAATTGATCTGGCCTGTGGTGTCTAAATTCCGACAAGCCAACGTCATCAATGGCTTTATTAATCAGTTTTTTTTTCTCATCAGATGTCATTTGATTCCGAAGACTCAGTGGCAATTCAATATTTTCAAAAATATTTAAAACAGGGATTAAATTAAATGATTGAAAAATAAAGCTAATTTTTTCATTTCTAAATTGGCTCATTTTTTTTTCAGATAACGTTTTAATATTTTCTTCATCGATAAAAATTTCACCTTGATCGACATGATCCAGGCAGCCGATGAGATTCAGCAGAGTTGTTTTTCCAGATCCGGAAGTTCCGATCAACGCTGTGAAATCGCCCTGGTTGATTTCTAATGATAAATTTTTAATTGCCTGAACAGATGTTTCACCCAATTTATAGGATTTAGATATGTTTTTTATTTCAATCACTTTAGCCATAGGTCGACTATAGCAGATTGGTCTTTGTTGACAACTTATTTAAAGAAATCAATATTAGATAATGATTTCAAAAAAATTTGTGATAGTTATTTTTTTATTTTCATTTATTTCTTTGGCGCAAGAAAAGAAATATGATCCTCAAATTACTCAGGCTAATTATAGTCTTTTAGACTGGTCCAAAGCCTATACTGCTGAAATTGATATTCGGAAACCGCTGCGCGAAGTTTGGAGTTATGCTTCTAATTCAGGGAATGCTGTCGACTGGTCCGTCTACTTTCATCATATTAGCCCATTGCCAGGACCGATTGAGGACGGAAAAGTTGGCTCACTTCGTAGGTGTTACAGATACGAAAATGAAAAAGGTGTGTTCTGGGACGAAGAAGTTCTGAGTATTGCCCCAGAGCAAAGTCGCCTGATATTATCATTTAATTTCAAGGGCTATTACCGCGAAAATATTTCTTATACGACCTATGTTTTGCAAAGTTATATAAAAATTGATGACAGAACGACTCGCCTTAGGTTTCAAACTATGCCAACAGCTGCGATGACATTGGTTGATCGCTTTATATATTATTTTTCTAAAAAACAAGTTGAAGATATATTCAAAATGAACTTAGAAAATATTAAAAATCAGATTGAATCGAATTCCAGAATACATAAGCATGATTCTGTGAATTATCGATTTTTCGAGAAACAATGAAAAATAATAAACCTGAATTTAAAAAACATATTTTGGATGCCATCGCAATAAACAAAAAGCATTTGGCAGATTATACAAATTTATTTAAAAAAAATAATGATGATAAATATGTTTCAGATCTTCGATCGATATTCAGACAACTTATATTTTCTGAAATATTACTTGTCCCGACGGCTGCAGTTTGCGATTTAATTATGCCAAAAGCCATGAGCTGTGCTTTTGCTGATATGACTGACAAAAAAATTGAACTTATTAAAACTGCAACGGTACTGGCGAATCCTGATTTGAAAAAATATCTGATCTTAGCCAAATCAGCTGCCAGGAAATCAGATTATCAACAACTGCATAAATTGACATACGAACTGATCAACGAACTTCAATGTCAATACACCAACTGCATGTTGCGACATATTTTGGAGTCATTTCTACGCAGTATTAGCATCTATAAAAGTGACGATTTTTTAACGGGATCAGAAAAAAAATTATTTAAAATATTCTGCCATAGCCATTTATTATTAATTCAACCAAGTCACAAAATTGATTTGAAGGCTTTCGCAATTCAAAAATTGGGCTATCCTATTTTATCAAGCGAGTTACCATCTGTTCCAGACTTTAATCCTTAAATAAGTTTGAGTCTAATTTTCAACTTGTTATACCCCGTTTCACATGAAAATATGAATTGTGAAGTATAATTACATAAAAAGAATATCATTATGGAGCATTGAACGATTTCCTCCGATTCAAGTACTTTCGGCTTTTTTAACGTTTGCAATCGTTTGCTTATTTCATAAAAATTTAAATGGCGTGCTGTTTTTTCACGGAACATTTATTGTGTATACACTGTTACTGACTCTTCGCGTGCTTGATGAGCATAAAGATTATCAAAGTGACCTCATTGCACACCCGGAACGGCTTTTGCAAAAAAACATTTTGAGCCTTAGGGATCTAAGAATCCTAGCATCGTTTTTTTTGCTTTCCTCGTTTTTAATAATTATTTTCTATTATTTAAATTTATATGTCCTGGTTTCGCTTTTTTTAGTTGTTACTTGGATGGGACTAATGACTAAAGAATTTTTCATTTCTGACTGGCTGAATCGCCACCTGTTCGTTTATTCCATTTCACATTTATTAATTAGCCCTTTGCTGATCTATTTCTGTTCACAGATCGCTGGAACCGCTGAATCTGGCAGTATATATTTTATGATGTTAGTTTCTTTTTTAAGCGCTTTTTCGTACGAAGTTGCCAGAAAAATTAAGGGCACAGACGAAGAAAATTTGAATGAATCCAACTATGTGAACTCTTATGGAATTAAAAAACCACTTATTTTATTTGTATCGATAAGCGGTTTGGATTTAATTGTGTCATATCTGTTAAATTCGACTGTTCGCCAAACTTCAGCGATCCAAATAGCCATTTACTTATTCACATTCGCTCTTGTTTTATTATCAGCGTTTATGTTTTTAAGAAAACCCAATAAAAAACAGCGCAAGATCAACGAAGGTATCGCTGCACTGACTGGTTTAGTGAGTTTTTTAATCCCACTTTCAATTCTTATTTAAGGTAAAAATATGAACTGGTCAGATTTTGAAAAATTGATATGCCCTACAAAAAATAATTGCAATTATCAGCGACTTTCCTGTGAAAATGGTCACGTGACTTTGTACACAAAAAATGAAGACATCTCTGTCATGTATTTCGGATTTTTATCAGGACAAATGAATACTCTAATTCCACTCATTTTGGAACATGCAAAAAAAAACAACATCAAAAAAATAATCGGTCCTATTGATGGCAATAGCTGGAATAATTATCGATTTCAAAATGACATAAATATATTAGAAAAATATCCGGGACAACCCACTTATGAAAAATCGGATTTAGAAATTTTTTTACAAAATGGATTTAAAGTTTTTGAAAATTATGAATCCATCGAATTGAATTCTCTGCAAGACATTAAAGACGTTGTCGCACCTTTTGGCGAACTTATAAACGACGACCTTGTTTTTAGTAAAATTCCAAAAGATTTTTTCAAAACACATGGTCATCAGTTTCAAAATTTATTGAATGACATTTTTAACGAAAATGTAGGCTTCAGCCAGCTGACTGATTCTGAATCTGAATATATAACTGCCATGACAGCAAATATGTTAAATCCCGATTTTACATTTGTTGCTTTTAATAAAGAAAATGAAGCAGTTGGATTTTTAATGAATTTTTTTAAAGATGGTATTCTGTATTTCAAAACTTTAGGTTTTCGAAAAGATTCTAGACATCAGGGTCTGAGCACACTTTCAATGCTAAGTTATTTTGTCAATGAAATCGGAAATCACAAAATTGACAAGGTTATCGTTTGCTTGATGCGATCTGGAAATTTTCCGTCATTATTTTCACAAGACTATGTCGCAAAAAAAAATAACTATGTTTTGATTCACAAAGAACTTTAAATAATGAATCTCATTGATGCACTAATAACAAAAAATAAAGAAAATTTAGATACAACGGCGATCGTGTATTATAACAATTTTCAAATAGAAAAATCATACACATATAAAGAATTATTTGTCCTGATTGAAAATCGTAAAAATAAATACGTTGAATTTAAGGCACAAGGCTTTGCTTTATTTTGCATAGAAAACCCATTTGAATTTTTAATCAATTTCTTTGCGCTTGTCGCCTGTGGAGTCAAACCCGTCCCTATCGCTCCTCCTTCCATGGGCCTCAATGAAACTTTCATCGACAGAATCAAACATTTAAACGAATTTTACAGTTTCGACTTTGTGATCGCTGATGAAAAAAATCATGCCTATTTTTCAGAATTCAAGATACCAGTTTTATCACAGAACACGATCAGCACACACATAGTTCGTACAACTCCCGAATTACACAATGACTGCTGCTTCATTCAGTTTTCTTCAGGTAGCACAGCTGAACCCAAAGGGATCGTCATAACACATGAAAAAATTCTTAATAATTTAAAACAAATTACATCGGCAATTGATGTCGTAGAGCAAAATCGTATTTTAACATGGCTGCCACTTTACCACGATATGGGCCTTATTGGTGGCGTACTTAGTGCCTTTTATGTTGGTTGGACGCTGCATTTGATGAGTCCACAAGACTATATTGGAAACACTGATCGATATTTGGAGCTTGTTGAAAAAAATAAAATTGCATTTTTACTTGGGCCAGATTTTATGTTCCGACAGATTTCACGAGAAATTTTTCGAGATAAAAAAGTTTATGACTTAAGCCATTTAAAAATTTGCATGAGCGGCGCAGAACTTGTTTTACCATCGACTGTTGAAATGTTCGACAAAGCACTAATAAAATCGTCGTGTTTGCATTCTGTTCAACGCCCCGTCTACGGAATGGCAGAGGCCTGTCTTGGCGTAACTTTTAGTTTAGTTAAAAACAACATACATAATTCAGTCGTTAGCTGCGGGAAACCATTGAACGGAATTCAAGTTCAAATATTTAATGAAGCAAAAATTCATGAATCAGATGAATTATTTATTGGAGAAATAGGACTTAAGGGGCCCAATTTTTTTACAGAATATTATATGAATAAGTATGAACTGCCATTGACTCAAAATGGCTATTATTTAACCGGTGATGAGGGGTACTTGTTGAACGGCGAACTTTATCCGTTAGGGCGCAAAAAAAATGTAATCATCATCAATGGTCAAAAATTTCATTCCGTCGATTTAGAAAAACATCTCTTTGAAAACTTGCGTCATCTGATTGGTCGCGTCGCTTGCGTTCAGGATACAGCGACCTATGTTGTTGCTGAAATTCCGTGGATTTATTATTTTATAGCACCCTATATACGGATCAGAATCAGCCAAGTTATTTCATTGAAGATTCCCGTTACAAAAAAAAATATTATTCTGGTTCCAAAGTATGATTTGCCTCGAACGAGCAGCGGTAAATTGCAACGATTTAAAGTCATTGAAAAAATCAAATCGAGTGAATATGTAAATTCATTCTATTTTTTTCAAAGAATTTTGCATCTTATGAAAAATTTCAGAAAGGCTTTATAATGAGTTTATTTAACATGTTCAAAGGTGATCCTATAAAAAATGAAATTTATGCAATGATTGAAAAAAATATTGATTTTCAGAAAAAAGGCGTTAAGAAAATATCTGAAATTAAAAAATCTGATTTGGATTCGATCGAATTACTGACATTGTTTAAAGAAATAGAAAAAAAATGGGGTCCTATGAATTTAGCTGCCGTTTATAAAGCACAAAGTTTAGATGAGATTGTCACTTTAATTAAAAAACAAAGTAACACTATTTAATATATTTTCTAAGCTCTTGGTATTGAACTTTCCATTGATGTCTTGAGTCATACGGGAATTTTTGAATATTTTTAATTTGAATATCATTGAAGCTAAAGTTTTTTGTAATTTCAGATTTTAAATTGTCGTTGTTTTTCTCATGACTTACGAAGTATTCAATAAAAATATATAACCTGTTATTATTTTGCAATACGGCTGCTTTTTTGACAGCCAAGTCATTTCTTTCGATAAAACTTTCAATTTCATATTGGCCGTATAATTTTGAATCATCGTTTTTAAGCAAATAAGATTTTCGACCAACTAAAATTAAACCGTTATCATTTTTTGATTTCCGGACCAAGTCGCCTGTTAAATGACCTTCACTTTTTGTGACTTGTGGACCTTGTAAAAATAATTCAAACAAATTTTCATCCAAAGGTCGTAATTCAGAAATCAAACCTTCGACTAAATTTCCAACAAAGTATCCATGTTGAGTACAGCTCAACATTTGCTGATCATTTGATATCGCAATAGGTTCACATTCAGTACATCCATAAATATTTTGAATGACTGCATTGGGGAATATAATTTTAGCTTTTTGAATAAGCCAATATTGAGCAGGAGCCCCGCCAATAACAATGTTTTTAATTGCCGTATTGACCATATTCATTTTTTCGTATGAACAAATAGCCTTATATAATAAAATTGGCGGACCAGAAAGGCGCGTAATCTGATAATTTTCAATATAAGTAGATATGTATTTATTTTTTTTACTTATTTCAAAAGCTGTTCCTTGATCGATTAAATTACGAACGACTGAAAGCGTATAGCCGACCAAATGTCGATCCGGATTCAATTTTACAATATGTTTATTAAACAAAGCAGAGCTTGCAATCATATGCGCGTGTTCTCTTTGGATGCGCTTCATTGTACCCGTTGTCCCCGAGGTAAACCCATCCATTAATCGCGGATTATTTTCTTTAAATTGATTGGTATTAATTTCAGTTGCTTTTTTTGCATGGCCTAATTTAATAAATTTAAGATTTCTAAAGAACATTCTAAGTACGAATGCGAACACATGCTGCTTGTGATAAATAACTGAAGTGTTTTTCAAATCTGTTATTAATTTGAAAAAGTTTTTCAATCCTAATTTTGGATCTATAAAAATAACAGTTTTGCCTTCTGCAAAACAAGCAATCAACAGAGCAATCAGTTGAAATCCGAGCGGCGCTAGACAAATGACTTGTTCAGTGCTGAGCTGGCTCGCCTGGATCAAGTGTCTGTATTGATTAATTTCAATTTTAAATTCACCATATGTCCAGTGCCGATTCGAGGTGTCGACATACGCGACTTCATTCCCGGACTTTGCATCGATTTTTTCTAATATAACTTGTGCTACGTTTTTCATTTCATCTAAAATGTATCAGAATGAACTTAGGTGGTAAACTCAATAATTTAGCCTGGCTTAAAGAAAACAAATTTAAGGTACCGTCGTTTGTGGCGGTGAATGAAGCCGAATTTTTATCTAATGAACAGATATTAAAATCAACGAAATCGCTAAAATTTCCAGTTGCTGTGCGTTCATCATTTTTAGGCGAAGACGGTCAAAATTTTTCATTTGCTGGTCTTTTTGAAACTATTTTACACGTTAAAAATAATGAAGAACTTTTAAATGCAGTCAAAAATGTTGCCGTGTCTTTAAATAGCCCGCGTGTCGACGAATATTGTGCATTTCATAAAATTCAAAAACCAACATGGGGAAGCGTTGTTGTTCAAGAAATGGTCCCATCGAAAATCGCGGGTGTTGTTTTTTCAACAAGTCCATTGCGGCCTGAATGTGTTCATATTTCATCAGCTTATGGGTATGGCGATAAACTGGTCTCTGGCGAATCTGATAGTGATGAGTACTTTATTAAAAAAATAAATCCTGAATTTCAAACGATGGGGTCGCTATCTGTTGCACAACAAAAAGAAATTTATACACATGCTTTGAAAATTGCTGCCTTAAAAAAAACAGCACAAGATATCGAATGGTCCATTGATCAAAATGATGTGTTACATTTTTTGCAGACGCGACAAATTACGGCGCAAATAAAGAAAATCGAACAACCTATTTATTTTGATAATTCGAACATACAAGAAAGTTTTGTCGGCATTACACTGCCATTGACTTTTTCTTACGCTCGAAACGCATACAGACAAAGCTATAATACACTTATGCGCATCGTAGGCTTTGACGAAGTCACAGTACAAAAAAATAATTGGCGCCACCAACATATGTTGGGGATCGTCGATGGGCATATTTATTACAATATCAACTCGTGGTATGAAGGCCTACTTTTTTTACCTCATTTCGGTAAAAATAAAAAAGACATGGAAAACATGATGGGTCTTGAAAAATCGATCGATTTTATTGAAACTCATCATTTAACTGTATTCGAAAAAATTAAAAAAATTCCTGCAATGCTGAAGCTTTTGTGTAAAGTGTCGTATCAGTTTTTTACCATTAAGGAATCAGTTCATAAATTTGATACTGATTTTCAAAATATGACATCTGAGCACAGAAAAACTGATTTGAATCAATTAAGCCCCATTGAACTTCATAATTACCTCATTGATCTGCAAGAAAAAGGGTTTGCCTTGTGGGGCATACCTCTTGTGAATGATTTCTATGTCATGATGAACTCAGGAAAAGTACGAAGAATTCTTTCTAAAAACAATAAGGACTCTTCTTATCCTCGGCTCATCAAATCCACCGAACTTGAAAGTTTTAAGCCTATTTCGGAACTGCAGGGACTTTTAAAGGAGCTCCAGAAAAGCCAAATTTTACTGAAAGCACTTGAAAATAATCCGAATGAATTTTTACCAACCTGCAAAATTGAAAATCCCGAACTCTATAAAATGATTTTTGAATACATTGACATGTACGGAGACCGAGTCTTAGGAGAACTTAAGCTTGAGACAAAAACCTACAGAACAAACCCAGAACTCTTTGTTAAGACCCTCAAGCTGTTTAATGCGTCTTCACGAAAAGATTATTCCGCCGCTCACGCGGACGACACTGATTTAAATGTGGCCTTACAAGGACTGTCATTTTTTGAAAAACGAAGTTTAAAGGCTAACCTTAAAAAACTTCAAAATGGATTGCAATACAGAGAACTGATGCGTTTTCACAGAACAAGATCATTTGGAATGGTTCGAGAAATTTATTTAAAATTAGCAGAAAAATTTGTACAAATCGGATTTATTCTTGAAAAAGAAGACTTGTTTTATTTGACCATGGAAGAAATTTCAGACATTGCCACATTTCAAAATGTTCAATCCGATTTCAAAGGACTTATTGCACTTCGAAAAAAAGAATACAGCCGTTATTTTTCTGATCCGAAATATAAAAATCAATTACGTATGAAAATTCCGCTGACTGATTCCGACAAAATCGAAAATTCAGACTTATCAACTGAATTCAACGGATCTGAATTAAAAGGGACCGGATGTTTTCCAGGGATATTCGAAGGTGAAATTTGTTATATCAAGAATATTGATGAAGCTCACAACTTGCATGGGAAAATTTTATTGGCCGAAAGAACAGACCCTGGCTGGACGCCGTTATTTTATTTGGCGAAGGCTGTTATTGTCGAAAAAGGTTCATTGCTGTCACACGCCGCTATCGTCGCTCGAGAAGTCGGAATACCAACAATTATCGGAGTGCCACGAGCGACTCAAATTTTGAAATCTGGCGACAAAGTGACTGTCGATGGATCAGAAGGTACAATTTTAAGATCTGTGTCAAAAAGTTAGTCACTCTTTGTGGTTCCAAAGTCATATAATAGACAATACCTGGATCAACATTCGCAAGAGAAAGATCACTATGTCGCTCAAATCAAATTTTAAAGAAAAATCATTCCTTTCACAGTCTTTAAAAAGTTTAAACAAACTTTCTGAAACTAATTCATATACTGTTGATGACATCGATTGGTCGCATTCTGTTGATAGGTCTAAGTTTTGGGCGCCCGAAAATTTAATTTCAGTTTCACATTTGCCATCATACAAAAATATGTCTCATGAACTGAAACTTTTATGGAATCAACTGAATGCCGTAGGCATTGCTGAAAATTTTATGTTTTTTGAAGAATTTAGTTTAGTTCCAAGTATGACAGCTGCTTTAAAGAAAACAAATGAGCCTGAACTTAAGAAGGCCATTCAAAATTTTATTGACGAAGAAATTAAGCATGCTTTGTGTTTTAAAAAATTGATTTTAAAATCGATGCCTGAACTTTATAATGAATCAAATTTTAAGTTCCAATTTATAAAGATGTCGCCAATAGTCAAAATTTGCTATGGATTTTTAAAAAAATACCCTCATTTCATCAGCGCTTGGACTTGGTTAGCTATTTTTTTCGAAGAACGTACGTTGATGTTTTCAAAAGAATATATTCAGTCGCACAAAAAAGATAAAAATCAAATTGATGAATTGTTTTATCAAACACACTATTACCATATGCTTGATGAAGTC
This sequence comes from Pseudobdellovibrionaceae bacterium, assembly GCA_031428135.1. GTDB lineage: Bacteria > Bdellovibrionota > Bdellovibrionia > Bdellovibrionales > Bdellovibrionaceae > Pseudobdellovibrio. Next base: position 102,947 of record JANPOT010000012.1, read on the forward strand.
CGACATGTGAAAATGGATGAATATTTTATTCGTGATTTTTATAAACCATTCGGTTCCATAGATGCTCAAATTGGCGCGTGGGTTGTTAAAAAAGTTCTCCAACGTGTTACATACCCGTTATCAATGACAAAATCATGCATAACACATATCAAAAAAATTGCTCCGCATTTGTTATCAAAGGATTTAGAGAATCAAATTCTGCATGAACTCAAATCACTCGCTAAATCGGATACGTTTTTACAACAAAATTTGAGCACGGAAGCAGCTCCGAGAACTCAACAGCTTATGGAGACTTACCCAGAATTTTCAAGTTTCTGGCAAGATCTCGTAAAAACATAATGCATTTCAATCAACTGAATTATTCTTTGGCTAATGAAGCGACTGATATTGAACTCAGTCACCTCGAAGAAAATACTTCTAAGATTCTTTGTATAGCTGGTTCTGGTTCAAGATTTACACCCTTGTTGTCAAAAAATCCCGAATCCATCGACGTTGTCGATTCGTCACTTCAACAACTATATATGGCTGAATTGCGATACCAATGCATTAAACAACTGTCGTATTCTGAGTATTTAAAAATTTTAGGCTATACGATCTGCGAATCTGCAGAGCGACTTTCGATTTTCAAAAAAATAGTGCTTAAAAAAGAAATCATAATTTATTTTACAGATATAAATACGTCTTGGGTCCAAAATGGTTTTTTATTGATTGGATCTTGGGAAAAAAAATTACAAATTTTAAGAAAAATATTTTATTGTTTTCATTTTAAAAATTTAACAGCTGTATTCCAAGACAATAATAAAAAAAAATTCCCGTTTTATGCATGGAATCTGTTTTGTAAGCTATTTCTTAATGAAGCTGTCATGGGACGATTCCTGTATTCTGGCCAATCCAAATACAACCGTGATTTACCCTTAGGTCAATTATTAAATAGCAGTTTTTCAAATCAAATCAAATCGTCGCAAGATTTAAAATCTGAATTTTTCATGCAGCTTGTTTTCACTGGAAAACTGCACCCATCGGCTTGGCCCATTGAAACTGACGAAATTGTTTTTAATCGTTCTAAGGAATCTAAAACAAAGGTTCAATTTCTACAAAAAAATTTAACTGAAATCAACTTTGGTGATTATAATTTTTATTCATTATCAGATGTTTTTTCATATTTACCGGATCAGCTTTCTCAGAAAATAATCGATCAAATCGCAGCAAGTGATGTAAAATCTAAAACTATTCTCAGATACTTTATGTACGAACCAAAATTGTCGTACGCTGATTTTAAATTTGAAACAATCGACAATACCCTGGATTCTGTGCCTATCTATAAAATATATTTACTTGAAAGAAATTAATTCTGTTTATTTAATATCAAATGATCCACAACAGACGGATCAGCCAATGTCGACACATCGCCCAGGCTATCGATTTGATTTTCTGCAATTTTTCGCAGAATTCTGCGCATAATTTTTCCGGATCGTGTTTTTGGCAATGCATTGGCCCATTGAATTTTATCAGGTGTTGCAATGGGACCAATGATTTGACGAACAGTGGCGCACAGTTCTATTTTAATTTCATCAGTGGCAATGATTCCTGATTTCAAAGTCACAAAAGCATATATACCGTGCCCCTTGATGTCGTGTGGATACGCAACCACTGCGCTTTCGGCGACAGATACATGTGAAATTAACGCCGATTCGACTTCAGCTGTACCGATTCTGTGTCCTGAAATATTCATCACATCATCAACGCGACCAGTGATCCAATAATCCCCGTCAGCATCCCGCCGGCAACCATCACCTGTAAAATAATACCCGGGATATGTTGAAAAATAAGTTTCTTCGAATCGCGGATGATCCCGGTACACCGTGCGCATTTGCCCGGGCCAAGATTTTTTTAAAACTAAAACTCCAGAACATTCACCATTTAAAACAGCGCCTTCGGCAGATAGTATTTCAGGAAAAATTCCAGTTAATGGTTTTGTGGCGCTGCCGGGTTTTTGCTGCGACGGTATTTTATTTTTTGCCGTGTCTGAAATTAATATTCCACCTGTTTCTGTTTGCCACCAGGTGTCTACAATCGGACATCGATCATCACCAATATTTTTTGAATACCACAACCAAGCTTCGGGATTAATTGGCTCACCCACACTACCAAGTACTTTTAATGATTTTCGAGACGTATTCTGAACAAAGTCTAAACCTTCGCGCATCAGCGCTCGAATTGCTGTCGGTGCCGTATAAAAAATTTCAACTTGATGTTTATCAATGACATTCCAAAATCTGGACGGCGTTGGATAATTGGGAACACCTTCAAATATCAGTGTCGTGGCACCATTGCACAAAGGCCCATAAACAATATAACTGTGACCTGTCACCCAACCCACATCGGCCGTGCACCAATAAATTTGACCACGTTGATAATTGAAAACTGTTTCATGTGTCCAGCTGGCATAAGCCAAATACCCCGCGGTTGTATGTAATACACCTTTGGGTTTTCCAGTTGAACCCGAAGTATATAATATAAACAAAGGGTCTTCTGAATCCATGATTTCGGGTTCGCAAAAATCAGAAGCAGAATCAATTTCGTCCTGATAAACTAAATCAATTGGATTTTTCGTCCATGAATTTTTTGTTCTCGAAATAATAAGAACGTTTTTAACAAACTTTGTTTTTTCTAAACTCAAATCCACATTTTTTTTCAGCGGAATAATTTTTCCTGAACGCAGACCTTCGTTCGCCGTAATCACAAATTTTGATTGGCAATCATTAATCCGATCAGCCAACGAATCTGGCGAAAAACCACCGAACACCACCGAATGAACAGCGCCAATGCGCGCACAGGCAAGCATTGCAAAAACAGCTTCAGGAATCATCGGCATATAAATCGTGACCACATCACCACGCCCGACGTTATGTTTTTTTAAAACATTCGCCAAACGACAAACCGCCACATGCAATTCATGATATGTAATTTTTTTTGATTGCTCATTGATGTCATCAGGTTCAAAAATTAATGCAACATCATTTGCATGATTCGGCAAATGGCGATCAATACAATTCACAGATGCATTTAATTTACCGTCCAAATACCATTTGATGGATACTGGTTTTTCAAAGCTGACTTGATGTAATTTTTTATAAGGAGAAATCCAATCCAAACGTTTTGAAATTTGAGTCCAATGTTGGTCAGAATCGAAATTCATCATCATATTTTACTTTCCTATATACTGATTATTTTTTTTAACAGAACTTGCCAATGTATACATTGAACATTCCCAATTTTCCTGGCCTTCAGATGTCGACTCACATAAAAAATTTCTTTAACGTTTGGAAAATCTGAAGCAATAGTGCCAAGGCTGTTCACTTCAGATTCGTCAATGATATCTGAAGATTTAATTTCAATTAAAATATTCGTCCGATTTTTTGTCAGCACAAGATCAATTTCAGTATTGTTCTTAGTCGCAAAATACGAAAGTCTGAAATTTTTTTGATAATACTTATTCAGTCTGTAAATTTCAAGCAACACCATAGTTTCAAAAAGTTCTCCAAAAACGGATGTTCTTTCGACTGGTTTTTGCTCTAAAGATCCTTCAAGTGCTTTTTTAACTCCAGTATCAAAAAAATAAAATTTAGGATTCATTTTTTGGCTTTTACGAACAGACTCGTGAAATGCTGGCAGATAAAAACCCAATAAAGTATCTTCTAATATTTGAAAATACGACTGTATGGTTTTCGTGTCTACTCCGATTTCTTTACCAATTTTTGAATGATTAATTATTTTACCTGAAACTTGACCTACGATTTGCAAAAAAGATCTGAAAGGGTCAAGCTTTCTGACAATTTGCTCTGAGCGAATTTCTTCATTCAGATATGTCAGCACATAACTTGATAGATAAGCCATTCGGTCTTTATCATTTTTTAACGAATAAATTTTTGGCAAGCCACCCCAGTGAAGATAATGTATTAAATCAAAATCAGCACCCAATTCAATTGATGTTAGCGGGAACAGATCGTTGACGAAGGCGCGGCCGGCCAACAGATTTGCGCCACCTCTTTTTAATTTTCGAGCACTTGAGCCTGTTAAAATAAATTTGTAGCCGTCGCGCTCAATCAACAAATGAATCATGTCTAGCAAACGTGGAACTTTTTGAACTTCATCAATAACGACCCAGTCGGGTTTTTTTTTCAAAGCCTTTAATTCTTGCTCAAGACGCTTTGGAGATCTGGCGTAATAATCTTCAATTTCGGGATCAAGCAAATCCAAAAACCACGGATTTTTCATTTTAAATTGCTTATGTAAAAAAGTCGATTTACCAGTACCGCGAGCGCCAAATAAAAAAAAGCTATTTTGAGTTGTTGGAGATAATAGGCGGTGGATCATACTCCATAATTGTCTGCTATTTATGGAGCATGGTCAAGTGGATTCTCATTGAATCATATTGAGTTTAGAAACACAAAATGTCACTTTACCCACCCCTGTCAGAATCCTAACAGTCAAAAACCAATACACCCCATAAAGACCTGGTGCAAATATTGAAATAACATCAGTTATATAAATAGGAGTCCCATATGAAAAAACTGATTTTAGGCCTTGTAACAACTGGAATGGTTTTATCAGGTTGCGGAAAAAACAACGACAGCAACAACAATAACACTCAGCCAACAGTCGTACAGACTCAAGCGCAAACACCAGCTTGTGTTGCGGGTTATTATTATACAAATGGTTTATGTTATCCAATCAATGGCAACAACACGACAACAACGCCGACATATAATTACGGCAATGGATTTTATGCCGACAATTATTCAAACACCTCGGTGTTACGAATTGTGAATGCTGTGCAGATGAAAGAATTTTTCAAAATGGCTATGGGTGTCTGTGACCGCGCAGCTTATAATTATGGTCAGTCCGCTTGTGATGCCTATGTCGCAGGATCGATGGATATCATTATTCAATTTCCAAACGCACAAAATAGTTCTTTGTTAGCAACGATTATTGCTCAACCAAAATATAATCCCTACGGAAATTATCAAGCAACATTACCATCGGGTTGGGGATTATTGGGCTTAGCTTTGGGTTACACAACAGGTATTACCTTGCCAGATCCAAAACAATATACTGGTGCATACAGAAATCCGTTACAGTTAGAAATGGCCGTATCAGCCATCAACAACAGCACAGGATTTGAAGCCCGCGGATATGGTGATTACTGGACAGGTTATAACAGAACTCTGATGGCAATCCAGGTTCCACAAGGTAAAATGGAAGATAATTCATTGAATTTTAATTTTCAAATCCAAGGACAAACCGCAGCACAAGGCACATTTAGCCGTTGTCGCACACAGAATTGTAATTTAGCTTATTAGTTAATATGAATTCAAAAAAAGAAATCAAATGCCCGCACTGCGGGCTTTTGTCATTGTATTCTCCAGAAAATAAATTCAGACCGTTTTGTTCGGAACGTTGTCGCATGATTGATTTAGGTCAATGGGCCGACGGCAGTTACCGCGTACCACTGAAACCTCAGGATGGATACCAGGATGCTGACGTCGAGGGCGCAGATGATGCAAATACTGATTTACAACACCCCGAAGAAGAGTAAGATTTTTATATAACTTTCAACGGGATAAACAGCATGATTTTTTCCAAACTGCGTCGTATATTAATTGGTAATCCATTAAACTCTGCAAATCATGCCCATGAATTAATTCCGAAATGGAAGGCGCTTCCCGTTTTAGCTTCAGATGCATTGTCATCAGTGGCTTATGCCACCGAAGAAATCGTCATTCCATTGGCTGCAGCAGCTGCAACAATTCCATTTGCAACACATTATTTATTACCCGTTGCTGGGGCCATTGTGATGTTGATGTTTATCGTTGCAATGTCATACCGACAAACAATTGCAGCATACCCACAGGGCGGTGGCGCTTATATTGTCGTCAAAGAAAACTTAGGACAAAATGCTGGGTTGGTCGCAGGCGCAGCACTCCTGATCGATTATATTTTAACCGTGGCCGTTTCAGTTTCTGCTGGCGTTGAAAATTTAATTTCAGCATTCCCAGCAATGGCCAGCGTACAAATTTTCACATGCATTTGGTTTATTTTAATTTTAATGACCCTGAGCCTGCGGGGCATGGGCGAATCATCCACAATTTTTGCCATACCGACATATTTTTTTATTTTTTCGATCATTGCCTTAATCATTAATGGCTTCATGAAAAATCCACATGGCCAAGTCAATCCCATCATGGATGTCGTTCAGTCAAATTACCCAGAAATCGGCTTAGTATTACTGCTGAAAGCCTTTTCGTCCGGGTGCGCGGCCCTGACCGGGATCGAAGCTGTTTCTGACGGAGTCCCGCTGTTCAGAAAGCCTCAATCAAAAAATGCACAGACAACATTGTTATTAATGGTTTTGATTTTAGCAGTTTTGTTTTTTGGGATCAGTTATTTAGTTTTTGCACATGATCTAACATTTAGACCCGATGTGACTTTGATTTCACAAATCAATTCATTAATTTTTGGCGACAGTATTTTTTATTACACAACACAAGTTGCAATTGTTCTGATTTTATTTTTGGCGGCATCAACAGCGTATGCTGATTTTCCACGTGTCGCATCGTTATTGGCCAAAGACCGATTTGCCCCCCGACAATTTGCAAGCATCGGTGATCGATTGGTTTTTTCAAACGGAATTATCGGCCTATCGTTTGTCGCCGTGTTATTAATTATATTTTTTAAAGGCCGAACACATTATTTGATCCCGTTGTATTCTGTCGGTGTGTTTTTGTCGTTCACTCTGTCACAGGCCGGGATGGTCGTCAGACATTATAAATTAAGACAGGCGGGATGGAAATTAGGAATAGCCATCAATGGTTTTGGAATGTGTTGCACGGCGATCGTTTTGTGTGTTGTTGCTACATTTAAATTTGAACACGGAGCATGGGTCGTAATTATTATTATCCCAGCAATTATATACGCCTTTCACAGAATTCATGTTCATTATGTGATGTTTGCTAGAGAAATTTCCCAATCACATTACGAAATTGAAAAATGTGAAAAAGTCACAGATCACGTTGTGATTATTCCGATTTCTGGATTACATAAAGGCGTCATGAACGCGATCAGGTACGGAAAAGGCATCGGCCAAGATCTGCGCATCTGTTTCGTAAAAACTGACGAAGAATCATATGGACGCATTCAAAAGGCTTGGAATGAAAAATTTCCGGACATGACGTTACATATTTTAGAATCCCCGTACAGGTCGATTTCTGAACCCATTATTAATTACATTAAACAAGCTTCGCGCGAACATCCCACTGAATTTATCACTGTGATATTTCCAGAGTTTGTGACAGCAAAATGGCATCATCAATTATTACATAATCAAACAGCATGGTTGATTAAATTGTCTTTGATCTACAAAAAAAATGTTGTCGTCACAAGCGTAAAATATCATTTAGAAACAACTTGATTTTTTAACAAAAACTTGATCTGCAAAGGCTTTCAAAGCTTTTGCGTTATGAATAGCTTGACGAAGTTTCATTTTTGCATTCTGATTAACAACATCAGGATGATATCACGCAACAGGAAGTCACACAAAAACGTTTGCTCACGTATGATCAAACACAACAACAGGAGACCTCATGAACAAAGCACAATTGATCGAAAAGATCGCTGCTGAAACTAAAATGCCAAAAGCTCAATGCGAAAACGTTATTGATTGCTTTATGACAAACGTTAAAAAAACTGTAAAAAAAGGCGACGATGTTAAATTGGTTGGCTTTGGTACATTTTTAAAAGCAAAGCGTAAAGCTCGTATCGGTCGCAATCCACAAACTGGCAAGGCGATTAAAATTCCTGCAGCTTGGACTCCTAAGTTCCGCGCTGGTTCTGAATTCAAAGCTCTTGTGAAGTAATCACAGCTTATTTAGTTAAAGAATTTTTTATTTAAAAAAATCTTAAAAAGCCTTTTGTTTTAAAAACAAAAGGCTTTTTTTATTTGTAAAATCACATACAATTGAATCTATGAAAAAAATTGCAGTTTATACAAGTGGTGGTGACGCTCCGGGAATGAATGCCGCGATTCGTGCCGTCGTCCGAACAGCCGTCTCTCATCAAATTGAAGTCGTCGGCATCATCCAAGGTTACGTCGGCATGATCGAAAATAAAATGATGCCGCTTCAAATGCGTGATATGGCCAATATTATTCAACGTGGTGGAACAATATTAAAAACGGGCAGATCTTTGGAATTTTTAAAAACTGAATTTCGCGCCAAAGCAGCTGTAAACTTAAAATCAGCTGGCATCGAAGGCTTAATCTGTATTGGCGGAGATGGATCGTTTCGCGGAGCTCAGGCATTATTTAGCGAACACCAAATACCGGTCATTGGAATTTGTGGGACAATTGATAACGATGTTTATGGAACTGACGATACGATCGGATTTGATACTGCCGTCAACACGGCGCTGGATGCGATCGATCGCATCCGCGATACAGCCGACAGCCACGATCGGGTTTTTATCGTCGAGGTCATGGGAAGAAATTCTGGATACATCGCATCGCACGTTGGTGTTGCCGGCGGTGCCGAAGAAATTTTAACACCTGAAAATATTATTCCTGTCGATAAAATCATTGATCGACTCAAAGAATCAAGAACGCGCGGAAAAACCAGCAGCATTATTGTAACAGCTGAAGGTCAAAAACCAGGACGAGCTTATGATTTGGCTGATGCCATCAGAAAAAAATCAGGCTTGGATGCGAAAGTTTGTATTTTGGGACATCAACAGCGCGGCGGCAGCCCCACCGCCCATGATCGCATCTTAGCGTCCAGATTGGGATCCGCAGCAGTCCTTAGTTTAATATCTGGCAAATCAAATTTAATGATTGGAAATCGTGGCCCTGATTTGGTCGAAGTCAGTTTAGATATTGTAGCTAAAAATGAAAAACGTGGGGACACCAATTTAATTCAGCTTGCAAAAACTTTGTCTATTTAGTCTGATAATCACATAGGGGATTCACCAATGAAAAAAATAAATTTATTCATCATTTTAACGGGACTTGTATTCAGTTTTTCTTGCACAAAAAAAGCAAATGACAACGAAATTTTATTAGGCTCATACAGCTCAAATACGGGCGCTACGGCGACATTTGGTATTTTTCAAAAACGCGGAATCGAAATGGCCGTAGCTGAAATCAACGCTGCTGGCGGAATTAATGGTAAACAAATTAAACATATCAATTACGATAATAAATCTGACGAAGACGAAACATTAGCTGTCGTTAATCGTTTGATCAGCCAAGACAATGTTATTGCACTGATTGGCGAAGCGACATCTGGTAAATCAAAAATCGGTGGCCAAGTTGCACAAGAAAATAAAATTGTTATGCTCACGTCGTCTGCGACGAACCCCGAAGTTACAAAAATTGGAAATTATATTTTCCGAGCTTGTTTTATTGATCCCTTCCAAGGTTATGTCATGGCAAAATTCATGACAGAAAATTTAAAAATGAAAAAGGCTGCGATTTTACGCGATGTCAAAAGTGATTATTCAGTGGGCCTGGCTAACGTATTTATTTCTGAATTTAAAAAAATGGGCGGAGAAATCGTTACTGATATTTCTTATCAGGCTGGTGATATCGATTTCAAATCCCAGCTAACAGCAATTAAATCTAAAAATCCTGATGCTATATTTGTTCCTGGATATTATAACGAAGTTGCACTATTAGCTCGTCAGCTGAAAGACCTTGGAATGAAACAGCCTATGCTGGGTGGCGACGGTTGGTCATCACCAGATTTATATAAAATTGCCAAAGATGCTATCAACGGACATTATTTTTCAAATCATTATACAACAGAATCAACAGATCCCAAAACTGCAGAATTTGTGAAAAAATTTAAAGCTCAATTCAAAGAAGACGCCGACGTCATGGCGGCATTAGCATACGATGCAACGTATATGATGGCTCAAGCGATCACCAGCGCCACCAAAGATCAAAAGCCATTAACACGAGACGCAATTCGTGATGAGCTTTCAAAAATCAAAGATTTTCACGGAGTCACTGGTAAAATGTCGATGAATGACCAGCGTGACGCAGTTAAAAGCGCTGTCGTTGTTAAAGTCGAAGGACCAGATTATAAATTTGTCACAACAGTGAATCCATAAATTTAAGAAAATTAAAAAAAGAATGCAAGAATTTCTGCAACACACATTAAATGGACTGAGCGTGGGAAGCATTTATGCTTTGATCGCGTTGGGCTACACGATGGTCTATGGAATTCTGGCGATGATTAATTTTGCGCATTCAGAAATATATATGGTTGGCGCATTTGCGGCATATTACGCCGCAAGAATTTTTGGATTGGATACTCCATCCGTTTTAAATTTTTCGATAGGACTGCTTGCTGCCGTTTTAGTTTGCGCAATTGTTGGTTTTTGTGTCGAAAAATTTGCCTATAAACCACTGCGGAAATCTGACAAATTAAACGTTTTAATTACTGCCATCGGCGTCAGTATTTTATTTCAATTTGGTGGTCAGATTATTTTTGGCGCGAATCCAAAACCGTTTCCTGAATTAATAGAAAATTTTGAAATTGCGAATTACCAGGGTATACCATTTCGTTTGGTTGATTTGATTATTTATTTAGTCACGTTTATTTCATTATCGATTTTAACCTTTGTGGTGTACAAAACCCAAGTTGGTCGAGCGATGCGCGCCGTCAGCAGTCGCCCAGATATGTCGATACTGATGGGCATTAATAATAATAAAATTATTTCCAGCACGTTCATGATTGGGTCTATGCTTGCCGGCGTTGCAGCAGTACTGGTTGCTACAAAATATCCTAAAATTGATCCATTGATGGGAATTAAAATCGGCACCAGTGCTTTTGTGGCAGCTGTTCTGGGCGGAATAGGCAGCCTGTCGGGCGCCGTCATTGGCGGTTATATATTGGGCCTGAGTGAATTTTATCTCATTGGCTACGGCGGATCAACGTACCGCGAAGCTTTGTCATTTGGAATATTAATATTGATATTAATTGTAAAGCCTACGGGGCTTATGGGTGTCACATTAAAAGAAAAAATTTAACTTTTATATTTGTAATTAGTTTTTTTGCGATTGGCGCCGCTTGCCAATATTTATTGAATTCGTATATTCAAGCCTTAGTTATCTCATTTATGATTAATGCCGTGATGGCACTGGGTTTAAATTTTATTACAGGTGTGGCAAATCAATTTTCACTGGGCTCAGCAGGGTTTATCGCACTGGGCGCGTATACTTCTGCGGTGCTGATGAAAGAATGTTTTCATCAGTGGTATTTTATTCCAATTTCGGCACTGATTGGCGCAACAGTTTCAGGTGCTGCTGGATATTTAGTTTCAATCCCTTCTTTCCGACTGAAGGGTGATTATTTGGCCATTGTTACAATGGGTTTCGCAGAAATTGTTCGCGTTCTGTTTTTGAATTGGGATTTCGTCGGCGGCGCACGCGGGTACAATGCCATCGTCAGATGGCCACAGTTTTCGTTGGCTTATTTAGCCACAGGATTGTTTTTAACATTGGCATTTATTATTTTATATCATTTAAAAATTTCGGCATTCGGACGTAATTTATGGGCCATCAACGAAGACGAAATTGCGGCCGAAGTCATGGGGACACCCGTTTCAAAAAATAAACGAACTGCATTTATGATTTCCAGTTTTTTTTCAGGATTAGCCGGAGCCATGTATGCCCACAATCTGGGGTACATCAGCCCAGGTTCATTTGGTTTTTTAATGACAGTGAATGTTTTAATTATTTCTGTTCTGGGTGGATTGGGATCAATGACCGGTTCAATTATTGCGTCCGCAATACTAACCGCACTGCCTGAATTATTACGCAGCCTTCCGACAGGTGATACCGATATTCGAATGATTGTGTTTCCAATTTTATTAGTTTCAATGATGATATTTCGCCCGCAAGGTTTATTTGGGCGTAAAGAATTTTGGGAATTAAAAATAAAGTGAGTCCCAATAAAATTTTAAAAATTAATAATTTGAATTTATCATTTGGCGGCATCAAAGCCGTGAGCGATGTTTCATTTGATGTTCATGAAAATGAATTACTTGGCTTAATTGGTCCCAACGGCGCCGGTAAAACAACCGTTTTTAATATCATTTCTGGATTTTACAGCGCCGACAGTGGTGAAATTTTATTTTGTGGAACAAACATCAGTAAGCTCAAACCCGATGCCATCAATAAAGCAGGTATCGCCAGAACATTTCAAAATATCAGATTATTTAGTCAGTTGACTGTTTTAGACAATGTCCAGCTGGCTTTACAGCAAAAAACAAAAATTCGCTGGTTCGACTGTATTTTCAGAACTCGCAGCTATTTACAATACGAACAAAATCTGAAATCAGAATCATTGGATCTGTTGAAAATTTTTAATTTAGACCAATTTTCGACTGATTTAGCCAGCAGTTTATCCTATGGATTCCAGCGAAAACTTGAAATTGTACGTGCATTAGCTACAAAACCTAAATTATTAATATTGGACGAACCCGCAGCTGGTATGAATCAAACTGAAACAGACGACTTAAAAAAATTAATTTTATTTATTAAAAAGGATTTTAATTTAACTGTTTTATTAATCGAACATGATATGAAATTTGTCATGTCAATTTGTGAACGTATTGTCGTACTGAATCGTGGCCAAAAAATCGCAGACAATGTACCTGAAAATATTAAAAATGATGCCACTGTCATCGAAGCCTATTTAGGCAAAAGGTCCTATGTCACAAACCATTGAAATTAAAAATTTAATTGTCGATTATGGAAACATCAAAGCCGTCAAAAATATCAGTTTTAAATTCAATGCCGGCGAAATTACAACACTGATCGGCAGTAACGGTGCTGGTAAAACTTCAACGCTAAAAGCACTGATGGGATTATTACCTTCAGCCGGCGAAATTATATTCGAAAACCAAAATTTAAATTTGCTCAATACATCAAAACGTTTACAGAATAAAATAACATTGTGTCCAGAGGGTCGTGGCGTTTTTCCAAATTTAACAGTACACGATAATTTAATGATTGGTGCATACCAAAATTCAAATTCCAAAGAAATTACAAACTTAATTGAACAGCAGTTTTCATTTTTTCCAAAATTAGCAGAACGGCAAACACAAATTGCCGGAACATTATCCGGTGGAGAACAACAAATGTTGGCTATCGCACGGGCTTTGATGATTGAACCGAAATTTTTAATGTTGGACGAACCGTCATTGGGTCTGGCCCCCGTCATCGTCGAACAAATTTTTGAAAAATTTTTATTTTTAAAAAAACAGGGACTGGGCCTGTTATTGGTCGAACAAAATGCCATCTTGGCCTTAGAGATATCAGATCAAGCCTATGTCTTAGAAACCGGCGTTATTAAATTGTCAGGTACTGGCGCTGAACTGCTGAATGATTCACGCGTCCGCGACGCTTATCTGACTTAGGTCTAAACCAGTTTTAACCACCCAGACCTGATCATTTTAAAAATATTTTGCTAATATATAAACATGCGTTTGTGTCTGGTTTTTTTATTTTTATTTTCTATGGTTTCACTGATTTCGTTTTCACAAACTGGAACCGAGCCTGTTGGAAAACCTGCAACAATCACTGGAATCGAAGAAGACGATCAATATATTTCTGTATTTACAACACCAGGACAAACTTACAATCATTGCCCCAAAGGAAAAAAATGTAAACCTGCTATCGGTTGGTTGGATCGCAATGCGAAAATCAGAGTCATCGGCGAACCCGAAAAACATTTAACAAAAGAATTACATACCGATGAAATCGTCCAAGACGAATTTCGAAAAATTCAATTTGAATACGATAGATCCGGCATCCACCAACAAGGTGAAGGCTATATTCCGAATGATTACGTATCGATGACGAAAACTAAACCGCTATATTCAGTGACTCAACCAAAAATTGAAAAAAAACCTTGCCCACCAAAAACTAACGACAAGGCATTGACACAAATTGAAGAAACTTTAAAACCATTAACCCCGCCCATACAAAATACATCTTTCATTCAGCAGGCCGACGAAATCAGTAAAATCGTCGGATTTTGTCCGCTCAGTCCAGCAGACAAAGCGCCGAAGAATTTACCAGAAAAAACAAACATGTATGATCATTTTATAAAAAACAATAGCAGGCTGTCTGAAAAAAATGTCCCCCAGATTTTAGCCGAAAATAATCAACTGATGACACAACAAAATTTAATCGAAATTGATTCATTATCACGAACAATGTATGCCGAAATGGCGTCATGTTACAGAAGTGGCTTACAATACCCAATGGCTGTTGCAAAAATTATTTTGAATCGAACAGAAAAAAAATCCAGACACAAAGAATTTATTAAACCACCCCATGAAATGCCGAAACCAGATGTTGCCAAAGTTTGCACGTCGCCTTCACAATTTAATTGTTGGATGAAACAAATTGCAGGTGTAAAAAATAATACATTACATCACGCATTGTGCCCGCCTCAGAAAGAAAATACTCCATTTTGGAACGGCAAAGTTGCACCAAAATATGAAACCGATTTATGGAAAAATTCAGTCCGTATTGCCACAGAGGCTATATTGCATCCCAATAAATTTGATAAACGAACTTCTGATATTAATGTAAAAAATGGGAATTTCTTTTATACCTCAGGAATGGGCAAATTCTTTAACATGAAACAACGAAAAGATTACACAGTCGACGGAAATCCATTGGATAAAAGTCGTTGCCTTGAAATTTGGACAGAATAAAATAATAGCCTAACTATTTTTTTGACTCGGGCCACCGCCCATCATACACCCTTTGTACACGAGGTGTCTGTATGAAAACCATATTCTCTATTTTATTCTTTTTTATTTTTCAATTCACTTTCGCCGGCCAGCTGACTGTCGAAGAAAAAACTTTGGATTTTCAACAATTAATTGGTCGAATTAAATCCAGTTACGGTCCACTTGAATATAAAAAAGACGTTTTAAAAATCGACATTGATCAATTACAGACTGTGTATTTGCAACGCATTCAGCAATCAAAAACGAATGAAGAATTTTATTATTTAATCACACAGTTTGTTGCTGAATTCAAAGATTCACATTTTGCAGCATCGAACTCATCAAACCGCAGATCTGCGCTGCCGTTCAGTGTTGATTTAGTTCAGGGCAAAGTTTTAGTTGATGAAAAAAATAATTCCGTTCCATTCACTGAGGTATTGACTGTTCAAAAAGGGGATGAAATCACGCACATCAACGCTGTGCCTGTGATGGACATTATGCAGTCGTTGCTGCCGTACGGTGGTGAAGGTTTTGAACAAACTCACCAAAGAATTTCGGCTTGGCGTTTAACTTCCAGACGTGCCGCAAGTTTACCATTGATGTCTGGGCCTGTTGAATTAACGATTAAATCCGTTGGCAAAGCCGATGTTCGTTCAGAGAAATTTAACTGGATTCAAATTGGTGATGATTTACCTGAAAATTTTGAAACATTGCGCACACGTATTAATCCGCCATCTTATTTAAAAAAATTATCTGTGGAATCAAAATTCGCAAATGAATTTGGTGATGGGAAAAAGATAGAAAGAAATTTTTTCTGTTCTGGTGGAACCCGTATTGAAATACCGACAAATGCTGTGAAAATTTCGGAAGCACCGTTTACTTCTTATTATTGGCCAACAGCTAAAGGAAATTTGGGATATATTCGCATCGGCCATTATTCACCAGATGGTGCGGACACAGACAAAGCTATTGCGCTGAATGTATCACAGTATCAAAAAGTGATCAGTATCATGGAAAAAAACACGGTCGGCTTAATCATCGATCAAGATCACAATTGTGGTGGTTACGTTGATTTAGTTAATAAAATTATTGGGTTATTTATGGACAAACCATACAGACCAATGAGTTTTAAATTGGTTGCGAATAAAGAAAATGTGCTAGAGTACAAAAAATATGTCGAAGAAATTGATGAACTGTCGTCAATACACGATATGGCTTTAAGTGTTTTTGAATTACTGAAAGCGGCATGGCAACAAGGCCTTCGAATGACTGGATTCACTTCATTGGATGGTGATGAATGGATTGCTCCCAATTTAGTTCATTATACAAAACCTGTTATCATACTGATTGATGAAATGTCGGCCTCTGGTGGCGACGCATTCCCCGCACTGATGCAAGGTTATGGCCGCGCTAAATTATTGGGAACACGCACAATGGGTGCCGGCGGACACGTCGGCGAAAATACACCCCTGAATTATTCGCAAATTGAAGTCAGCATGACCAGATCTATGTTTTTTAGACCCGATGGCGTTCCCGTCGAAAACAACGGTGCTGTGCCGGATTATAAATACGAAATAACTGTTGATGATTTTATCAACGGGTACAAAGGTTATCAAAAATTTTATACAGAAAAATTATTAGATTTAGTGAAGTGATTTTATAATAAAAAAAGGTCTGGATTTAAATCCAGACCTTTCCTGACTAATTAAACATGGTTAACTTAATAATTATCTTTTCATTTGAATCACTTCGTTCAGTAATTCATCTGCTGTTGTAATGGTTTTTGCATTGGCTTGGAACGCACGTTGATCTGTGATCATATTGACGAACTCTGAAGCTAAATCAACAGTTGAACGTTCTAATGATTTCGCCATCATTGTACCACGACCTGATAATCGCGGTGCACCTGTTGATGGTTCGCCTGAATCGCGTGATTCTTTAAATAAATTTCCACCAATTTTATGTAATGATTCAGCATTTTCAAATTTAGACAAAACAATTTGGCCTAAATCTTTAACGTGGCCATTTGAATACGACGCTGTCAAAACACCTTCGTCATTAAATGATAAATTAGTTACCATACCAGCAGAAAAACCATCCTGACCCCATTTAATGATGTCTGATTCTTTGCCGTATTGTTTTGTTCCTTCACCTTTGCCGCCCGATGCAATATCGTCACCGAAATTAATTTTAACTTGCTGATCTAATTTAGCACCACCTACGAAATTAAACCCAGAATTTGTAATTTCTTGTGTGTTTAATTTACCGTCTTCTGTGAACGAAACTCGACCTTCACAAACTTGTGCCAGCTGTTGACCTTCAGGAGTTCCACCGTCAACTTCTTTGCCATCAACTAAACCGCGGAATGTCCATGTGCGATCTTGACCTTTATTGAAAAATAAATTTAATAAATGTTTATTACCTTGTGAATCGAACATTTCAACGCCTGTTGCATAGTGTGATGTTTTGTATGGGTCTTTAGCATCAAAAACTTTTGAATCAGCTTCGTTTCGTGAATCTAAATTAAGATCTAATTTAATTTCATTTGTTGGGGAAGCGTTGACTAAAGCTTGTGGGAATTTAATGTCACCCATTTTAGTTTCAATGCCGCCTTTTTCGTTAGCTTGATAACCTTGAACTTTAAGTTTTGAATTGTTAACTAAAAATCCGTCTTTGTCGAAATGAAAAGATCCATCGCGAGTATAGCTTGTTCCATTGTCGCCTTTGACTTGGAAAAATCCATCACCATTAATCGCAAGATCCGTCGCACGATCCGTATGATCTAAATTACCTTGGGTTAATAATGGGTTGACGGCTTCGACGCGAACACCGCGTCCGATTTGATTTCCACCATCAATACCTTTTAAATTTCGTGACATAATGTCACCAAATTCAGCGCGTGATGCTTTAAATCCTGTTGTGTTTGAGTTTGCGATATTGTCGGCAGTGACACTCAGACCTTGTCCCATTGCTTGCATGCCGGAAACGCCAGTCCACATTGATGATAGTACGCCCATGATAACCTCCATGTTTATCGCAGAAAAAATATCTGCGAAGTTTTTGTTTGAAGGGCCCCCTCTACGAGGACCAGCCCTATTATTTTACTTCTGTAGTCGACAGAAATAAAAATTTAAATTAAATGACCACTGTTGAATCGATGTTGGTAAAAACGTTTTCTTTTAAACTGTTTTTATCCATCACAGTTACAACTGTGTTATTTTTCACGCTAACGATCAAAGCTGAGTCATCCATCAAAACCAAAGTATCTTTCGAACCTTTAGCTGCAGCCTTTTTGATCGCTTCATCGAGTTTCTGTAAACGTTCAGGATTATAACTGATCCCTCGTGTTTGCATTCGTTCGATGGCGTGATTCGAAAACTTTAATGAAGATTTTAAATCTTCATTTTTAAAATCGTTACGGCTGAAAAGTTCTGGCTTTTGAGGCGCGTCACTTTTTGTAGCCTGTGTTAAAGTTTCCTCGAAAGAAGTTCCGCCAATTTGTTCGTTCAAAGATTTTTTAATCTCTGACGGGGCCTTTGGAATCAGATTTTCTATGCGACTTAAATTATTCGCTAGTTTCATCTTGTCCATCAGCGCACCTGCGTTTCTGGTGTCGTAGGTTTATTTGATTCAGTTTCAGAAGTTTTATTCATAGCTTCTTTGACTTTGTTCAACAAACCGCCCTCCATATTAACGTTTGATAAAACGTCTTCTGTTGAGCCCGACATCGCTTTACGCTGTGCTTCGGTTTTCTCTTCTTCCTTGTTATTAGTGTGCGTCAGTGGAGCATTCTTTTTCAAGTCGAGATCAGTAATGTTATTTGTATTCTGGTCGTTCCTCATAAGACTTGGGTCGGAGAACTGACGAATGTCCTTCAGTCGAACAGCCTGTTTTCCTATCTGCAAGACTGGGCCATCAGCTGAAAAACTGATTCCAGTAATGACACCTTCGAAATCTGTTTTAGGTTGAATTTTATTTCCGCCCACTCCTGTAGCTGCAATTTGAAATGTATAATTACCTGCAGGTGCTTTTTTACCTTTGTCGTCATTGCCATTCCAAGAAATTTCATTTTCACCTAATTTAAGTTCGTTGAATTTATATTCGCGCACAACATCACCTTTGGAATTCATCACTTTGATGTCAGCTTGCTGAGCATCCATCGGCAATTTAAATTTAAAATCGTGAGCGTTGTCTGAATCTGTTCGAACTATTTTTGATGAATCTCCTGCAACTTGTTTTCCGATCAGGTTTAATGCTTGAAACTGTTCAACGGGTTTACTGGCTCCTTTGATTTCAGTTAATGTTGAATTCACATTCGTCATTTGTTCGAGTGTTGAAAATTGCGCCAACTGCGCTGCCATTTCATGGTTCTTCAGCGGATTTGATGGATCTTGATTTTTCAATTGAGCTAACATCAATTTAAAAAATGCATCTTTGTCCATTTTACTGCTGCCTGATCCTTGTATTTTTTTCGAAGGATCAACCCAATTTTTGTCTGCAACTTTGTTTAAAACGTTTCCGATATTTTCGTCGCCTAACATTTGCTTTTGAGCATCTGTTAATTGTGCTTGTGACGGACCATCGTTTTTTAAATTTGGAGTCAACTGACTGGCATCTTGCCATGTCTTCACATTGTTATTTGCACCCATCACTGACATAAGAACCTCTTTCTATTTTTAATACGGTAATCCATTCAGATTAAGCCACTGTATTCAATCCCTGCGCCTTATTCAAACCATAGTAGTGACTGGCTGCAGACTTCTGAACACTTTTCAATGGCAACACAACAGGTCGATCCTCGTTCAACAACGTGTTCGAAAAACTTCGTTGCTGATTTTGATTTTTTTGCTGTTGCATCTGCTGCTGCATTTGATCAAACGTTTTTGATTGATTTGATTCAGATCCAGCTTGCTGATGACCATTTTGTAAAGCAGCAGAATTATTTTCGGTATTCACTGCGTTGACACTGTTAATCTTAACATGTTCCAGACTGATTTGCTGAGCCGCTAGACTGGACCTTAGTTCAGAAAGGCTGTCTTCGATTAATTTTTTGACCGATTTATCCTGTGTATTTAATTCAATATTCAGTTTTCCATTTTCCATCATGACTTTTAAATGAACTTCACCCATTCCATCGGTTGAATTCATTTTCAAAGTCACTTCGCCGCCCCCTTGTGTCACCAAATAATTGGCCTGGCTGAGCAGTTCTTTCACGCCAGGTTCAGAATCCATTTCTGGCTTTACGACTGATTCCGTGCCTTTTACGTTCGCAGTATCGTTCGATGATAACTGAGTACGAAATTCACTTTGCCCTGTGTGATTCGATTCTGATTTCATCAGTTCAGATTTAATAAAATCTTCTTTTAAAGATTTTGAATCTTTGGATGATGTATCCTGATCTGTGAATTGCGAATCACTATTCGCTGTATTTTTTGAATTCACAACGGTTTCTGACTGCTGCGCAGAAATATTTTCTTTCAGCTGATCCATTTTTAATTCAGGCTGATCAAATTTTTCTTTTTTGAGCGCGTCCATGATTTTATCTTGAAAAGCGGATGACATCGGTGTCGGCAACTCTTCGGCTTGAATCATTTGTGCAGCAGCAGGCTCTATAGTAGGCACTAAGGCAGGCTCTAAAGTAACCTCGGAATCAATGTTTTCAACGCCAGCCACGTCCAATGAAGACACATCCTGTGCTTTCACGGGTTCTGGCTGGATTTGGTTTATCAAATCAGTTGCAGATAGATTTTCGGTTAGATTAATTTTTGATTCTTCGATCATCGCCAGATTTAAACTTTCATCTGGAATTTCAACTTCACTCTCGACGGAGACCATGTTCATTGAAATCATCGTTGGATCATTTTTTTTATCTAACTGAGCCTTTTCGTTATCTGGTTCAGTATCATTTTTTTTCGCAACCTTCTTTTTATTTTCCCCAGGTTGGCTTTCTTTTTTTTCTGCTCTTAGATCCTTTTGATCATCCTTGGCCTGTTCTTTCTTAATTTGTTCTTTCAAATGATCTTTGAAATTACTTTTTAAGTTTTTTGCGCCGAGGTCTTCAAGCTTTTCAGTTCGGTGATTTTTTTTCAGCGAATCTGTTTGTGGGGGACTGACACGAGTCAGTTGATCCAGCACGTTCCTCCTTGGTTAGGGTTTAGTTTCTGTACTATTGTTACGATTTCCAGTTGCATTTAAAGCTG
This sequence comes from Pseudobdellovibrionaceae bacterium, assembly GCA_031428135.1. GTDB lineage: Bacteria > Bdellovibrionota > Bdellovibrionia > Bdellovibrionales > Bdellovibrionaceae > Pseudobdellovibrio. The sequence continues at coordinate 123,952 of JANPOT010000012.1, forward strand.
GCATTCTATACCCAGCATATTTTTCAGCAAAGACTTGAGCCTTTTCTGTTTTAATTAAATTTAAAATATCTGCAGCACTTTTCTTTTTCATGCGACCTAAAATTTCGATGACTAAATCTTCGTCCATTTTTTCAAACACTTGGGCTGCTTGCATCGGCTTCATGTTCGAATAAACTTGAACCAGTGTTTCGACTTTGCTGCTGTCGGCGGCGATACGATCTTTGAGTAGCGTAGAAATTTTTGTGCGGTAATCTTCAAGCTGCACAAGCTGTGCTTCGATGTCTTGTTTTTGTTTTGCGATTTCAGCTGATTTTTTATTTAAATCTTCTTCACGCTGGTCTAATTCTTTTTTACGCTCTGCTAATTTGAATAAAAAATCAGATTCATCGATTGATTTGACGGGCTCTGCCTTAGCATCTGCTGTTTTATCAACTGGTCGACTTTCTGATTGAGTTGCTGTATTTTCAAAGGCTTGTGCTTCGCCCAAACCAATTTCTATTTTTTTAACGTAATTTTCAATTTGGTCAAAATTTTCAACTGCTAAAAAGAATCCACCGGAAAACAACAAAAACAAGAAAAATTGAACGGCTGGAAATTTTTTGATTTTCTTTTCTGTTTTATTTTTTTTCATTTGTTTGGCTGTGTTTTTAGCCAGCGCAGAAATATCAATAGGTCGTTTTTCAGACTGATTGCCTGTGTTTTGTTTTACTTTTTTAAAAAACTGATCGTACGATGGATTCATTATTTTTCTATCCTTGCAAATCTTAAAGTTGAAATTTCATCAAGCTCTTTATTTTCAGCATCATTGTAAGCTTTGATAAATTCTTCCTTTTTCTTCTCTTTAAGCTTCTCTATCATTTTAGCCTCTGTCTGGGCTTTCAGCAAAATTTCGCGATAGGACTCGACTTCTTTTTCTAATTTCTTAAGACTTTCGTTCTGCTGAGCTATACGCACGTCTTGGCCCAGTAAATATGAATTAATTTGCTGAACCTGGTCTTGCCAGCTGATTTTTGACTGAATCAATTCTGATCGATAAACAATATTTTTCAACTTTTGTTGAATCATATCATCACGAATACTTTCTGCGGCTGATAAATTATTTTGAGCAATCACAAAATCACGCCTGGCCAAATCAACTTGCAGATGACGGTGGTTTAAAACTTTTTCTAATGAAAATTTAAATTTCATACGATCCGCTTGTTAAAGTCTATGAATGACTAGGCCGTTAAATTTTGCAACTGTCGCAAACATTGCGCCATTGTCGAATGATCATCTGTTCGCTGTTTTAAAAATTCGTTAATCAGATCGTTCATTTTAACAGCTTTATCAATTTTCGGATTTGCTCCAGATTTGTATGCACCAATATTTATTAAATCTTCTGCGTCTTTGTATGTCGCGATCAACTCACGAATCTTAAATGACATTTTTAAATGTTCAGGTGAACTGACGGCCTTCATGACTCGGCTTGTGCTCTGTAAAATATCAATAGCTGGAAAATGTCCTCGGTGCGCCAGTTGTCTTGATAATACGATATGACCGTCAACAATCGACCTGACTGCATCACCAATTGGATCGTTCATGTCATCACCTTCAACTAATGTCGTATAAAATCCTGTGATAGATCCTGAGTTTTCAAAATTTCCAGCACGTTCTAATAATTTGGGTAATGTTGAAAATACACTGGGCGTATAACCGCGTGACGTGGGTGGTTCACCGATTGATAATCCGATTTCTCGCATGGCCATTGCAAAACGCGTCACCGAATCCATGACCAGTAAAACATTTTTATTATTTTTAGCAAAATATTCTGCTATTGCTGTTGCAACATAAGCTCCGCGCATCCGCAATAAGGGGCTTTGGTCACTGGTGACACAAACAACCACAGTTTTTTTCATGCCCTCAGGGCCCAGTTCATTTTCAATAAATTCACGAACTTCACGGCCACGTTCACCGATCAAAGCAATAACATTCACGTCGGCTTCAGTTTGTTGAGCCATCATGCCCATCAGAACTGATTTTCCGACACCTGATCCGGCCATAATCGCAACACGTTGACCACGTCCTACTGTCATTGCAGCATTGATTGCACGAACACCGACATCTAAAGATTTTCGAATCGGTTCACGCAATAATGGATTTACGACTTCAGCATATAACGGAACTTCTTTGGTCGTTTCAATTGGATCACCCTGGTCAATCGGTAAACCTAAGCCATCAACAACACGACCCAATAAATCATCGGAAACTTTAACTGTCGCAATTGATTTCGATAATACAATTTTTGAACCCAGTGCGACGCCACGCATTTCACTGAGACCCATCATTAAAACTTGGCGATCTTTGAAACCAACGACTTCTGCATACAAAGGTTTAACTGATGTTGGAGTTTCAATCTGACAAATACTGCCAACACTTGCGCCAGGCAAAAAACCTTTAATCAACAAACCAGTGACTTCAGTGACTTTACCGCTGTCTTTGGTTAAATGAATGTTTTTTAAAATATCCGAATATTTATCAAAGTTAATATCCATGACTTAGCCTACTTTAAGTCTGACTTTAGGAAGTGATTGTTTGATTTCATTCCACAGCTTACTTGTTCGCTCGGGAATGCGTGCGTCGATAACGCCGTAATTTGTTTCGACAATACATCCGCCTGATTGAATACCGACAATCGCTTGTAGTTTTATTGTTTTTAAGAATTCAAATTCACGACCATTTTGCAATTTCATATTTTCAATAAACTGCAACTGTTCAGGGGCCACAGAAACAATAACGTCTTCATCTGCTTGAGCAGTTTCGATCGCATTTTTTATCACTGACATAATAATTTCAGGTTTTGATTCAATATGATCAAATGCCAATTTTTCTGCAATTTGATAAATCATCGTCAATATATGTGTTTCGTTCTGATGAATTAAATCGGATTTAATTTCACTTATTTTTTGAATCATCGCATGCAACTGATCCATGCCTGAATTAATTTCTGCAGAAGTTTTGTCAAAAGCTGCCGTATGCCCAGCAGTTTGACCAAGTTCGAAACCCTGAGCGTAGGCGCGCTCTTGAATCACAGCAACTTTTTCGAGTGCTAAGTTTTCAATTTTTTGCGCCTCGGATTGTCTTTCGATTTCGGCAACACCTGTTGTTTGCCGCAATACATCACTCATGACAAAATCAGAACCCTGTTTTTTTTGAACCAAATAATCTAATGCAGCTTCCGGTGTGATTGCCGCAAAATCCTTGGGGGAATATTCCAGAACTGTCGCTGTCGATAAATTTTTTATTGCCATCGATTAGACCATCGCATCTTCTGTGCCACCACGTGCAATAATAATTTTACCCTCTGCTTCTAAACGACGTGCCACATTCACAATTTCTTGCTGAGCACCTTCAACATCAGATAAACGCGCCGGCCCCATATTTGCTAAATCTTCACGTAACATTTCAGCAGCACGTGCAGAAATATTTTTAAATATTTTTGTACGGATGTCTTCGTTCGCTGTTTTCAGCGCCATCAACAATTTATCGTTGGCAACTTCTTTCAGGAGCAACTGAATTCCACGGTCATCAATTTTAGTAACGTCTTCGAACACGAACATTAATTTACGGATTTCTTCAGCCAATAATGGATCTTTTTCTTCCAACCTTGACATGATTGACTGTTCAGTATTTTTATCCATCACGTTCAACATTTCGGCGACGGGCTGAACACCACCCAAAGAAGCTTGTTCAACCGAGTGCGTATTTGACAGCTGATTTTTTAAGACGCGGTCAATTTCTGCAATCAATTCTGGATCGACATTTTCTAAATTAGCCATTCGCATAACGACTTCGGCTTGTAAACTTTCAGGTAAACGGCGCAAAACTTCGCCTTTTTTTTCTGATTCTAAATGTGCCAAAATAACAGCGACAGTTTGTGGATGTTCATTGACCAGAAATGTTGATAATGCTTTTGCATCAACCATTTCCAAAGATTCCAATGTGCGCCCGCTGCCACCGTTAATATTTAAACCGCCCATGACGCCTCTGGCACGCTCTTCACCAATAGCTTCGATAATTGCGTCTTTGCTGGACATTTTATCTGAAAAAATAAAATCTTCGGATTCGCTTAATGTTTCGTAAAATTCCTCAAGCACACGTTTTGTAACTTGGACAGGAACGACTTTAAATTTACTCATTAAATGAATTAATTTTCGTATATCGCCGTCATCCATTTTAGTAAATAAAACTTTGATCGCATCACGCCCCAGATAATTGACCAAAATCGCAGCTTTGTCGATTCCACGTAATGTATCAAAATCTAAATTTTCGTATCGGCTAGGAGCTTTCATAAATTACGATTCCTTCCGCGCAACCCACATATTAATGGCGCTAGATGCTTTTTCTTCGTCTGAATTAATTAAATTCATAATGCGATCTTTGAGTAATTCGCTTTCTGCTTTTTCTGGATCAATGGATTCTTGTAACATTGGCAAAATATTTCCCAGTCCTGGTAACGAGTTATCTACAGATTGCAAATCTTCAAGTTCTTCCAAAGTGCGAGGCAACATTTCTTCGACAGTATCAGTAAATGAATCTGTGATCCATTGCATGAATGGACGAATCACCATAAAGAAAAATAACATTAAAGCAAATCCTAACAATCCCCATTTAAATAACGATTGAACTAATTTTTTCTTTTCAATATTTGTTAATAACTTTTCACTTTCGCTAAAATCTTCGGCTTGGAATTGAATTGATTCAATTTTAACACTGTCGCCACGAGCGGCGACAAAACCGACAGCACTCTTGACTAAAGTTTCATATTTTGCAATTTCTTCAAGCGACCTGGGTGCCCATTTAGTTTCTGTTTTACCATCAGGCGTTGTTGTTGTTGTACTGACTCCGTCAATGAGAACCGCAACGCTGATTTTTTCAACACCACCTGCTGCTTCGCGAACATTTCGCACTGTTTTTGAAACTTCGTTATTAATTGTTTTCGATTCTTTTTTAACATCTTGTTTGAATCCGACTTGGCCTGAATTATCTTCAGCACCTGGTAAATTCGAACGCGATCCAGGTATTCCCGTCGGATTCGTACGAGCTCCGTCCAAAGATTCTTCATTTGTTGTCATGCTTCGAAGTGCAATTTTATCAGGATCTACATTTTCTTCGACCGAGCTGACAACTTTTTGATTTATTGTCGCATCAACCCGAGTCACAATTTTTCCCTGACCAACGACTTTTGATAATATACTATCGATTCGACTTTCGAATTCTTTTTCGACCTGAGATTTTAATTCTAAAATTTCACTTGATGCCCCAATTGCACCGTCCGATTTTCTTGACAACATTTTACCGGTTTCGTCAATAATTGTCACACGATCGGCATCCATACCTTCGACTGCATTTGAAACTAAAAATCTGATTCCGCGCACTTGATCTGCAGTTAAAGTTTTACCGGAATGTAATGACACAACAATCGATGCTGAAGGTGCTACGGATTCCTCCATAATTGCTTTTTTCTGCGGTATTGCCAACATGACTTTGGATTGCTTAACGGCCGACAACGTATTAATCGCACGCATCAATTCGCCTTGAAGTGCGCGCTGATAATTGACTTTCTGCGCATAGGAATTAATTCCAAAATCAGTTTTATCAAAAAGCTCTAAACCGATGGTTCCCATATTCGCAGAGCCGACTTCTGACATTAATTGCATTTGAGTTGCATACAAAAATTCATTGGGAACTAAGATTGATTTTCCGTCTTCGCCGATCCGGTATGAAATATTTTTAGCTGCTAATTTTGAACTTAATAAGGACATTTGCTCAGCAGGCACGTCTTTGATCAGAACGACGTAATCTTTGCCTGAAGCCATAAATCCAACAAAGCCTAAAGCGATAACAATCACCAAGCCTGATACGGTTAACGCAATCCTTTTGGTTGGACCAATCGATTTATAAAATTCTTGAAATTGGACAACGAGTCCGCCAAATAATTTTTCCATATCAAACCTGCATCTTCATAATTTCTTGGTACGCATCAATAATTTTATTTCTGACCTGAACCATCGCACGTAATGCAATGTCAGCTTTTTCAGATGTAATCATAACACCGGCGATATCATCTGTTTTACCAGTCGCAAGTTCTTGAACTTTTTGATCTGATTGCAATTGCAAATCATTCACACCCGAAATTGCTTCGTTCAAAGTGTCAGCAAAGGATTTACCATTATTTTTTTCTGTTTTAAATTGATCTGTTACCGAATTTGAAGAACTAATTTTTGATCCACCTGAATCAATAAATTTATTCGCATTCGAGATTGTTAAACCATCCATGGTACATCCTTCTTACGTTGAACTTAATTATATATTACAAAAACCAAGTACTTATATATTATCTACCAATTTCCAATGCACTTAAAGCCATATCTTTCGTCGCTTGCACAGCCTGTACGTTAGCCTCGTAAGAGCGAGATGCCTGAATCATATTGGTCATTTCTTCCATCAAATTTATGTTGGGAAAAGCCACATAACCGTCTTCGTTTGCATCTGGATGAGACGGATCGTATTTCATCAAAGGGGCTTTTTTATCAGACACGACATCAGAAACTTGAACCCGTGTTAATTCTGAATTCGGATCACCCGCACTGACGATATCACCGAATGATTTACTGTCAGGTATAGCCTCAAAAACCACATCTTTGCGGCGATATGGGCCACCCTCTGGAGTTTTTGTCGTATTAATATTTGCAATATTTGAAGATATTGAATTCATGCGCTGTCGTTGCGCTGACATTCCACTTCCGCTGATTCTGAAGCCAGATAAAAAATCAGCCATGATTACCGACCTTCCGAAATAGCATATTTAATCGATGCCATTTTTTTATTGATTAACTGCAGTGCTGACTTATACAAAATCGAATTTTCAGCCAAGGCTGACATTTCTTTTTCAAGATCAACAGTATTTCCATCGTTGTTCATTGCTACATCTGGATTATCGTAAATATCAGCCGACGGGTTACTTGATGCCCCCAACGAAAAATGATCACCGTGCGTTGTCGACATTTTGCTTTTACCATCAATATCCAGAGCGCTGGCCAGAGCATCTTCGAAATCCATTTTCTTAGCGTGAAAATTCGGCGTCTCTGCATTTGCAATATTTGCCGAAGTCACTGTGTGACGAACTTGGCGCATACGCAATGATGTCGCTAGCGCGTCTGTTGTTTTATCGAAAAGATTACTCATAAATGACCCTCCACACGATATTGATTGAGCTTGTTTCTTAATGTTCGAATTGAAATACCTAAAACTTCGGCTGCTTTTGTTCTGTTCTGTTGAACAAAATAAAGTGTTTGTAATATATATTGACGCTCGACGAATTCTAATTTCAGACCAACGGGAACTTCCAGGTCTGATTCGCCAATTTTTAAATCAATGTCCTCAGGTTCGATATGATTGTTACGGCATTTTTGAACTGCTTTTTCAAGAATATCTTCAATGAAATGTGGATCTTCAGGCCACTCATATTGCATGAGCTTTTCTTTAGCCTTTTCGGTTAATATCAGATTCGATTTGCTGTGCATCAACTGTAATACATTCAAATTAAAATCAATAACTTTGGAAATTTCATTTTTTCTTTGAATAAGTGCCGACATTATTTGTCTCCTGGAGATTTAATTTGCGATTCATGAAGCAAGTCGTTCGAAGCAGTTTCGTTGGCTGTCGCAGGAATTCTTTTCAAATATTTTTTATAATCCTGTTTCCATTTCGAATTATTCATTTTTTCAGAAGCCAATTTGCCCCAAAAAACGCTGTCGGACCCTTGAAATTGGGACCAAACATCTTCGGCTTTTTTCATCTCGCCTTGATTGAAATAAATTTGCCCCAATTTGAATCGCTCTTCAGACAACACATGTTTTTTTTCAAATTTGTTTAACAAATCAGTCAGTGCAGAAATTGCTGACACAGAGTCTTTTGATTCAAGACTGACTTTTGATAGCATCTGATAAGCACGAATCTTGTAATCATCAGTAATATTTTGTTCAGATAAATTTTTTAGCAATTCAGTTGATTTTTTAAAATTCATTTTTTTTTGTTCAAGTTCTGCTAATTTTAAAACCGTCGGTGCTACTTGTTGTGGTTTGTTTTCCCACAATCTGACCACTTCATTTAAATATCTGATCGCTGAATCTGAATCACCTTTTTGTTGATAAAGTTCTGACACCAAATACACACGCTCAATTTGTTGATTTTCTGTCAGCTCTTCAGGCTTTGAAATTTTTTGGATATCGTCATAGGCTTGTTGAAATTTTTTATCTTCGAACAAACACTGTGATTTACTTAAATGCAACTCTGCCAAGCTCGGCAAAGTTTGATTGGCTCTGATGCTTAAAGACACATCATCATTTTTTAAATCTGAAATAGCAGCGATAGCTTGGTCATATTTTTTTAGCGCTACATTATATGCACCTGCAGATTGATATGCCTTGCCAATCAGAAATCCCGTGTCAATACGATCATTTTTTTTCAACCAGGTGTCGGAATATTTTTGGACCGTGGCTAAAACATTTTTATGTTGGCCACGAGTAGAAAAATTTCTGATTTGATCGTGAATGTTTTTAACAATTCTTTTGGTAACCTGGTCGGAATTTTTTCTTGTCGGAGCCGATTGGAAAAATTTTGATAAAATATCAATCGCTTGATCATAATCATCACGTCGCGCAAACCCATCTGAAATCATTGTTGCTTTAAATTGATCGACGTTTTCAAGATCACTTTTCAAAGAGAGTTCGTTCATTTTTTGAATTGTTTCTTTCAGTTCTTGGTCTTTCATACTTTTCATGCGTGCACTCAATAAATGCAATCTGGCAACAATTGTTTTAGGATTATCTCCATAACGAAAATGTGCTTCTAAATAGGCGCCCATTGATTTCGTTTGATCAGTGCTGATAATTTCAAGCAACTCACCAACTCGAGTTAATGCGTAGGGTGCGTAATCATGAGTTGGAAATTTTTGCACAAATTCCAAAGCTGCCTCGTGTGCTTTTTCAGGTTTTTTCAATTGAAAAAGTGCTTCCATTTTGTTGAAATACGCATTTGGAAATAATGTTGCTACGTTTGCATATTTCTGAATCGCCATTGCATACTGTTCGTAGCCAAGCTTAAAATTATTTTCGTTCATTTGAATATCTGCTTTACGAAATGCCGCTTCGGCCTTAACCAGCAGGTCCTGCGAAGTCAGTTCAAGTTGCGTGATATTTTTCAAAGCCTGTTCTGTTTCACTCAATTTTGACAGACCATAAGCCAAACCAAGTTGAGCGTATTGATTAGAAATTTTATTTTTATAATTTGCATTTTCGATGTGCGCATTCAGTTTTCGAGTAGCTTCTAAATAATTTTTTTTGTCTATATTTAACATCCCCATCGACAGCGATGTTCGTTCTGCTAAAACAGAATTTGGATATTTACGCAAAAACTGATCGTACAGAAATGCAGCTTGTTCAAAATATTCATTTTTGTTTTCTGTTCGCCATAATTGGACCAGACTGTCAGCCGTCATCAGATGTGCTGGCTCTAAGTATTCAGAATTTGGAAATTTATTTTCAAACCATTCAAAGGCTTTTTTTAAAACCAAGGGTCTGTTTTTTTTATATAGTGTTTGTAACAATCTGGCTTGTTTGTTTTCTTCATTATTTTTTTCTGTGATTTGATAATCTGGTGGGCTTTGTTTCATTTTTTTCCAAAAGCTAAACTCTTGGTCTATGATCGGAAACTGCAGATAGTAATTTGTAAGCCCTTTTAAAATTGCGCTCTGACTGATTTCATAATCTTTTAATTTGAAACGCGTGTATTTATTATCACTGCCATCAAATATCCCCGATTGCAGGTTGACTCCTGAATCCAGCGTAGATTCAATGCCTTCGATATCGGTGATTTTTAAGTAATCAACGTCAGCAGGTCTTCTGGAATTTTTATTTTTTTCAGGTAAAGTATTTTTTGAAATTTTATTTTTTGTATTTTTTTTGTTCGCCGAATTATCAGTGCTTTTGAGTTCTTCGTTGAAATAAAAATCAATAATCAGTTTCGATGGCTGATCCGTTAAATAATCGAAAGCATCCACCTGATCATTTTTAAGCCAAAATTCAACAACAGAAATATCGTCCAATGATTTCGGTAAAACTTTGACAGATTCAATAAAAGGATTATTTTGTACTTTGAGGCCCTGGATCGATTCGTTCGATAAACCCTTTATCGAAAGCTGGACTTTGGTCTGTTTCCCAATTTTTAAACGTTGAATGTCATAATCCCAGCTTTTTTGACCGACGATTTCGAAATTCAACGTTTCGCCTTGTAATTTGAGCCCAGTTTTTAATTCCGCAGCCCAGGACTTTTGACCAGTCAAAAACAGACAGTAGGAACTCATTAGTAAAATTAAAGTTTTTTTTAAAAAATACGTATTCTTCATTAATTCATATCAAAGCATTTCAAATGCCAAAGTTTTATTGGTTCAAAGCCGATTATTTCGAGGCTAGGAAAAAATCACCGGTCTTTTTGGCAACTGATGACAAAACTCTGACGCTGAAAAAAGATTAAGTTCAAACGAGCAGATCAACTTTACGATCAGGACTAGACTCTTTGTAAATTCATAATTAGATTTAAGCCATGCCAAGTTTTACGATGATCCATGCAATCGTCATATTCACATTTTTGACGTCTTGTTCAATTTCGAGCTTATTGAATTTAAGCGAAAAACCTCCGGTTTTTTCAACTGATATCATTCTGCCAAATCTGACTTTTGAATTTAAAAAACAAACTGAATCCGTATTCCCATCGTGGAAAAATAAAAAAACTTCTAATGTTATTTCTGTTTTTTCAGACTGCACAGATACGACTCAAAATTTAAAATCAGTCCATTCTACGATTACAAATTCTATTGAAAACGAAACTGTTGTTGAAGCAAAAAAAGTTTCTATGAATAATAACGAAGGATATTTCAGGAAGGTGTACGGACAAATTGACGGTCACGACATCGAAATCATCAGCAGTTCATTTAAATATAAAAATTGCGTCTATTTGTCTTCATTGTCGGGCCAACGTACAAAAATAAATTCTGATTTGAACAGCTGGCAAATTTTTAATCAAAATATTGAATTCAAAAAATAATGCTGCAAAAAACCGGACTGACTCCCTTGAAAGAATGGACCCAAGATCAACTTTATTTCGTTGGCGGCATCGGTTATTTGATTCGCGATTGTTACAAAGAAATTAAAAAGAAGCCGTTTTACGGACATTTACTGGTTGATCAAATTTATTTGATTGGCGTCAAATCATTGCCTTTGATTTTAATTACTGCTGCTTCAACCGGAATGGTGATGTCATTACAATATGGACTGGGTCTTGAAAAATTTGGTGGCAAACCCTATGTTCCGCGCTTGGTTGCATCGACCATACTGCGCGAAATGGGTCCCGTATTTACAAGCCTGATGCTGGCTGCTCGAGTTGGTGCGGGTATTGCCAGCGAAATTGGGTCCATGGTTGTTACTCAACAAATTGATGCCATCAGAGCCCTGGGCACTTCTCCAATTAAACGAATTGTGATCCCAAGAATTTTAGCTTGTCTTATTGTTTTACCATTATTAGTTGCGATCACAAATTTAGTCGGCAATTTGGGCGGCTTAATTATCGGTCACTACGAATTAAGCCTTGATCCACAGTTTTATTTTCGCAGAGTTTTAGAAACATCGAATATCAAAGATTATATGACCGGAATTGCTAAAGCCTATTTTTTTGCAATATTTATTTCATTACCAGCATGTTATTTTGGTTTAAACGTGAAGAATGGAACCAAAGAAGTCGGCATCGCAACAACGAAAGCCGTTGTTACCGCATCGCTGTTGATATTAGTTGGTAATTTTTTCTTGTCTAAATTGTTTTGGGTGGTTGAAAAATGGCTTTAATCGAAGTTAAAAATTTCAGAAAATCATTTGGAACTAAATTAGTTCACCAAGACGTTACATTTTATGTCAAAAAAGGCGAATGTGTGGGCCTGGTTGGCGGATCCGGCGCCGGCAAATCTGTTATTTTACGTAGCCTGATAGGTTTAGAAAAACCTGACTCTGGTCAAATTGAAATCGATGGCGTTGATATTACAAAACTTTCAGAAAATAAATTAATTAGTATCCGAAAAAAAGTAGCCTATGCATTCCAAGGCGGAGCACTGTTTGATTCGCAGTCAGTTTTCGATAATTTAGCGTATCCGCTTCGCGAACACACACAAATGTCTGAATCTGAAATTCAAACAAAAATCATTTTACAATTAACAGAATTTGGCCTTGCGGATGCAATCAATTTATTTCCTTCTGAATTATCAGGCGGAATGCAAAAACGCGTGGGTCTTGCACGCGCAATGATGTTGGACCCTGAGATTTTATTATATGACGAACCCACCGCAGGACTTGATCCTTATAATACAAAAAAAATTCAAGAGCTGATTTTAAGACTCAAAAATAAGGGCGTGACATCAATTTTAGTAACTCACGACATGCCAACGGCGATTGCTGTTTGTGATAAATTTGCATTTTTAAAAGATAAAGTAATTTCAGAGCAAGGTACAATTGCCCAGTTGACTGAAAACAAAAACAGCTTGATTCACCAATTTATTGAAGGACAAATGATATGAACAAAAAAATAACCCAAGCTAAAGTCGGATTATTCTTAACAATCGGCATATTTATAACTGCAATTTCAATTTTTTTAATGGGTTCAAATAAATCTATTTTTCAAAGCACGGTCAGTTTACATACTTTTTTTGATTCTGCTCAAGGACTGAATAAAGGTGGCGTTGTTTCTTTGGCCGGCGTTAAAGTTGGAAATATTGATTTGATCGAATTTGACGAAATTAAAAATTTAGTCAAAATTACATTTTTAGCTCAAGACGAATTTACACGAAAAATTAAAATGGATTCTGTTGTTGAAATCAGGACGCAAGGCGCGTTAGGCGATAAATTTTTATATATTACGCCAGGGAAATCAAATGAAACTGTGCAAAATGGCACTGAATTAAAATCAGAATACGGAAATGACATTATGTCGGTTTTATCCAAACGCGGAAACGAAAGCGAAAAATTGTTTGATGCTATTTCTGATTTTCAAAAACTGATGCAAAGCCTGACTTCAGGAAATAAAATTCCCAGCTTAATCAATAAATTAGATCTGGCTGCAGGGAATTTAAATGATTCGACGGCGCATATAAAAAAAGCGTTTGCCGATGGTAAGTTTGAAAAAACAATTGTTCGAATGGAAAATGTTGTTGAAAAAATTGATAATGGCCAAGGCACACTGGGTGCGTTAATTAACGATCGCACGTTGCATGATCGATTGAAAAATATTCTGGGTGCAGGGCAAAAACAACAACAGGTTAAATCGATTTTAAAAAGTAGTGTCGAAGAATAATAGCTATTTTCCGGCTGTAAATTTTTTTACATTTTTTTGAAAACTCATGTCATCGCGCCCAGGAAGTTCTTTGCGATCCAACGTAAATCTGATTTCACGCACATAACCTTTGCGAAATTTTTGATCGATCACATTTTTTATTGAATCCGACATAAATGTCATTTGCTGGGCCCACGTTGAATTTTTAACCCACAGCCACAATACACCATCACGGTACGAAACAGGCTCTGTGTATTCTGCGATGCTTGGTCCGACTAATTCTGCCCATTGCATCCATAATTTCCAACGCAGAAATTGATCAGATACAATTCCGCCTTTTTTTTTGTCATCAAAAAGACTTTTTAAGACTTCAGCTGAAGATTTAAATTTAGTTTTAAAATCATTTTCTCGCATAGGGCAAAGCTAACTTTAATTTTCTTTCCTTTCACCAAAAAATCACCTATGGATACGCCATGGCATCACGAAATAAAACTATATCTGTTGTTGGTGCTGGTCTTGCCGGCAGCGAATGCGCGCTTCAATTGGCTGATCTGGGCTACAACGTTGATCTGTACGAAATGCGCGGTTCTGCACCGACTCCTGCCCATAAAACGACCGATTTTGCAGAACTTGTTTGTTCAAATTCATTTGGCAGTTTGGGTGAAATTTCTGCACCCGGACAATTAAAATGGGAAGCCGAGCAACTGAACAGTTATATTTTAAAAACTGCGAAAAAATTTGCTGTTCCCGCGGGCCAGGCCCTGGGAATCGACCGTGAAAAATTTGCTATTGCTGTCACCGAGCTAGTTGAAAAAAATCCAAACATCACAATCAAACGTCAAACTGTGAAATCATTAAGCGAAATTCCACGTCCCACTGTTATTGCTACAGGTCCATTAACAGATGATGATTTTGCCAAAGATTTGCAAAATCATTTTGGTGATGAATGTCTCTATTTTTTCGATGCGATCGCACCCATCATCGATGCGGATTCAATCAATACAGAAATTGCCTGGAAAGCGGATCGATACGACAAAGGGACTCCTGATTATTGGAATTGCCCAATGAACAAAGAACAATATTTTAATTTTATCACTGAAATTCAAAACGCAAAAAAAATTGAACCTAAACATTTTGAAACCACTGAATTTTTCGAAGGCTGTATGCCCATTGAAACGATGGTCGAACGTGGAATTCAAACTTTGCGGTTCGGACCGATGAAACCGATTGGTTTGGATGACCCAAAAACGGGGCGCTATCCATTTGCCGTCGTACAACTGCGCCAAGACAACCGCGAAGCCACTGCATACAACATCGTAGGGTTCCAAACACGCATGGCTTACGGCGAACAAACGCGTATTTTTCGAATGATCCCAGGCCTTGAAAATGCAGAATTTTTAAAACTGGGCAGTATTCACAGAAATATGTTTATCAATACACCACTGCGGCTGAACAAAGATCTTTCAAGTAAAAATGATCCCTTATTATTTTTTGCAGGACAAATCACTGGCGTCGAAGGTTATTTTGAATCGACGTGCATGGGTTTATTAGTGGCCAAATTTTTAGATCAAAAATTATCTGATCAATCATTTTCGCCGCCTCCCCGCTTGTCTGCGCTGGGCTCATTATTGACGGCGATCACAGATGAATTTAAAATTAAACATTTTCAACCGACAAATATTAATTTTTCTTTGTTACCGCCGCTTGTCGATGGACCCAGGGATAAAAAGGAAAGAAAAACCATCCAAATCCACAAAGCCCGGACGGCTCTGAATGAATGGATGACAAAATAAAAAAAGGCTGTGTTTTCACACAGCCTTTTGAGTTCATCATTTGATCATCGATTATAAAACTTTAAATAAATCGTCGAAATCATTTGCTAATTTATTTAATTCTAATTCAAAATTTGATCGATCTTTCGCATCAGCTGACATTGATTTGATGTAATTTTCGCGGAAATTTAATAACCCGTATGTTGCATCAGTCACATGTTTTCCTAAACGATCGATGGTAGCCAGGATTGAATCTTTTTTAGCCTGATCAACACGGCCTTTTTTATCCCATTTTTTTAACATCGCACCCAGAATAAATTTATTTTCTTGAGCAATTGATTCAGGCGTATAAGCTGCGTATTTCTGTGTCCATTCTGTCGATTTATTTTTATCGCCAATAATGTCATCAATGAAATTTGTGTAATCACGAATCAGATCGTGCGCATTACGTATGAAAACACCGTTGTTTGTATCCATGTAATATGATCTGGTGTCAGCATTCGCAGAACCAATAATCATATCATCACCCAACAACGATAATTTTGTGTGTAATGATACACCTGTTCCTACGCTGGAAGCATTGTATTCAAAATAATCCAATTTCGGGAACCAACGTTTATATTTGAACTGTCCGCCTTCGTTAAATGATTTTTCATATGCTAACATATTTCCGTAATGTTTAAATAATTGAATCATTTGGTATCTGGCAAATACATTGATGACGTTTAAATCTGTGGTCTGAAATGAATTTGTTAACAATGTAACGCGAACATTTGAACAGTCACCGAAATCACCATTTAACATTTTAGCCAGCTTGTGCACTAAACCTGATGGCATAAATAAATAGGCTGTGTGCAAAATAACGCGCTTTTCTTGTTTTTCATCGCGACTGACTTTACATGCGTTTTCTAAACCTTTGTACCAAAGGGCATGAATATTTTTGTTATATTTATCTTCGGCACCAATGCGCGAACCCACACGACGTGATTTATCTGCGCTCTTGATACTGAATGATGTGTTTTCGATATAAAAAACTTCAGCAGTTTGTAAATCCGCCTGGCTTAATTGGCTGGTATCTGCACCGTAGGATTTCTGCATTTTCCAATTGTGACTGAACTGTTTTTTTGCTGTAGCCGCATAATTTGTTAAATAATTTGTAGCCGATGCAGTCATTTCAGACTGCGCTTTGATTTGACGAGCAGATTCAGAAACGAAATTTGGCATTTTTGTAAAGCGTTCTTCGATACAAGTTCCCATTTTTTCAGGGGCTACTTTACCGGCTTGTGCGTCTTGCATACAAGACCCTGCTGCCATACCCAAAGCTTCTGGATTTGCTGGAATATCAAATGGCATCACGCGCTGAACAGTTTTAAAATCAGCAACCATTTCTTTCATGTTGAACATTAAATCATAACTTTTTTCAATTTCAGCAGTTCCACCAGCTGCCGTCACACCGTGAAAATCAGTATCCATGAAAATATATTTACCTTTGGTTCCAAGGCGAGATTTCATGTGATAAGAGTCTTCGATGTTACGACCGCCCAATTGAAATTCACGGCCATCAACAGCCACAAGTTTGTGGTGAACGTAATCTGTGAAATGGTCCCATTCTTGGGAGTGCGTTGTTTTTTTACCAGCAACAATTGTGTCATTAATAATTGGCAATCGCCCCGTTAATTCATTCATCACAGGATTTAATTTATCCGCGTACATGGCCATCGCGATTTGTACTTTGATCATCGCGCCAATATCACGCTTAATTTTTGCATCAATTAATAATTTAAAGAAATCAAACAGCTGACCGATGTCTTGTTCTTCTTCGCCTTCTTTTTTCTTGTAATCAGCAGGATTTATTCCTGCACCGAAACCAAGTGCAACTTTTAAAGCTGTTGCGCTTTTTCCATAAAGTCCCGCCAGCATCATTTTTGAAAAAAATGTTGTTTCTTGTGCGGCTAATGATTTCATAATTCCAGCTTTAAATTGCTGACATGAATTCGCTTCAGGTTTTTCCATCTTGGGACAAGGCAATGTCATGTATTTCGCATCTGCAACGATTCGCTCAGACGGGAAATTATAAAAACGGATGTCCATGTTTCCGCGACCTTCTTTGGTCATCATCGAAAACAAATCCATATTGGCGTAATTTGTTAATATATCGACTAATAATTTAACTTTGACACCGGATTGTGCTTTTTTAATTAATTCGCCCGTGATCACAGACGCCGAATCATCATTGGCATAAATAAAATAGACCATTCGAATTTCTTTTTGCGCAGACTTGATCATAGCAAGCTTTGAATCAAATGAGGCATCATTATCAATAATAACCTGTGCACTTTGTAAATTTAATTTCGAACTTGACGATAATTTTTTAATTTCATCCGAAGTTAAATTTTTCGCAGGGCTTTGATCCCCGAAATTCATCGCATATTTGTCCATATTGTCTTTGAATATCTGAACGATATTATTAGAAATACTTGCAACATTACGATCAGTTGAATTTTGTGTTGATACACAAGATACAACGCCTGCTGCTAAAGCAAAGGAAAGCCCTGCAATAGCTAAAATCTTTTTATTCATAAAATAACCCCTTCGTCTTTTAAATTGAGACTTATTTAGTTTATTTAAAAAATGAACGAACAACACATAAATCTGAGCAGGATCGGGCTTAAGTCCTGCCATTTGAACTGATATCGAATAGAAATTTTTGCACGATTCTGTTAATAAACGCGCATTATTTTTTAACCGAATTTGCACGGCGCATCCAAGACCAAAGCCAAGACTCGTAAACTGTTTCTGAAAATCCATATAGGCCATTTCAACAAATCAGAATATCTGCATACATTTAACTATTTTTATCAGTGACCGGTTCTAACAGTTAGACTATCCAAACAGTCCAACATATGAAAATACGCTTGTTTTTATTAATTTTAATACTGCCTGCGATGCATTTTTTGCATCAGGAATTTCATATTGTAAATCCACCTATTATATTAAGCCCGATGACCACGCTTGAAACAAAACGAATTCACGAAGACATTCAAAAAATGTTACCCAAATGGCGTAAACAATTTGAAAAATACGGCAAAAAATATAATTTACCTTGGACATTAATCGCAGCTGTTTCATACCAAGAATCCAAATGGGATAACGACGCCATCAGCTTCACAGGCGTCCGCGGACTGATGCAACTGACAACACAGACCGCCGAACACGTTGGCGTATCAGACCGTGAAGATCCACACCAAAGTATTCAAGGCGGAGCCTACTATTTAAAATATTTGTATCAAAAATCACCGGGACACTTGCAGCCATCGGACCGCTGGGTTCAAGCATTGGCTGGTTACAACATGGGCTGGGCACATTTGCGCGATGTCCACCGCCTGGCCAGATCAAAGGGTATGAATGCATATCGATGGGAACAACTTAAAATATTATTACCGATGAAGGCCAATAAAAAATATTTAAGCCATTTTAATTTCGGATTAGCTCGCGGTAATGAAACAGTCGATTTTATTGAAAGCGTCATCGGTTATTATCAATTTCTGAATTTGCGATTCCCAGAAAAAATATTTTTAAACCGAAACATCGCATCCATCAATACGTCGACTGTACCTACGACAATTCAGACCACTACTCAACAGTCACAGATTTTGCTAAATTTCTAGGTTGATCGACATCAAGACCTAAATTATCAGCCAAATGATATGACATTAACTGCAATGGAATAGTTGCCAGAATGGGATTGGTTGTCCAAATCGCTTGCGGCAATGATAAATAATATTCGCTCATTGATTTCAAGGCTTTGTTTTCACCAGTTCCGATTGAAATAATTTTTCCACCGCGTGCTTTGGCTTCTTGTAAATTACTGATCGTTTTATCCAACAAATCATCAGAAGGACCAACAACAACAATTGCCATACGTTCGTCAATTAAAGCCAATGGACCATGTTTCATTTCGCCCGCGGCATAACCTTCAGCATGTAAATAAGCCAATTCTTTTAACTTTAATGCGCCTTCTAAGGCGATGGGAAAACTGACTCCGCGACCCAGGTATAAAAATCCTTTGAATTCTTTTAATTTTTGCGCAGCTTCTGCAAAATATTTATCATACGCTAAAACAACTTCAAGTTGGCTGGGCACAGCTAACAAATGTTGGACAATTTGCTTTTCGCTGGCTGATGACAAAACTCCACGCGCTTTGCCAATTTGCAAAGCTAATATATTTAATAATGCCAACGTACTGGTAAATGCTTTGGTACTGGCAACACCAATTTCAACCCCAGAATTCATATACATGTGCGCATCGGCTTCCCGGTCAATCGAAGACTGCGCAACGTTTGTAATAGATAATGTTTGGGCGCCCTGTTCTTTGGCTAAACGAATCGCTGCCAATGTATCAGCCGTTTCACCGCTTTGTGAAATTGTGATCACTAAAGTATTTGGCGGTAATACTGGTTTTCGGTACCTGAATTCACTGGCAAAATCTGTTTCCACTGGTAATTTGCAAATTTGTTCGATCAGATATTTTCCAACCATCGACGCATAATAACTGGTGCCGCAAGCAATGAAAAATATGCGGTCAATTTTTTTAAAAGCGGATTCTGTTGATAATTTATTTTGTAATTTTTCAAAACCAATATCTTTTAAAATGACTGAATGCGTATCAGTGTCAATATACGGAGCCATCGCTGCAGCCACCGACCGGGGTTGTTCATAAATTTCTTTCAGCATGAAATGTTTGTATCCCATTTTTTCGACCTGATCAGTTGACCAATCCAAATGGACCATTTCTTTATTTATTTTTTCACCGTTTGCTTTAAAATAATCAGCTGATAGCTGTTCATTTTTATTTTGAAAATGAACAATTTCACGATCATTTAAATACACGAAATTTTTTGTGTATGCCAATGCGGCATGGACATCACTGACAACAAAATATTCGTTTTTTCCAATTCCTGCGATCAATGGTGGGCCGTCCTTGAATGCGACCATTTCATTCGGAGATTTTTCCCACATGACAACGATCGAAAATGCACCGACAATTTTTTGTAATATATTTTGAACTGATTTTAATAAATTTTGTGTTTTCTGAATTTCTTCCCAAACCAGGTGTGCAACTAATTCAGAATCAGTATCAGATTTGATTTCAGCGCCTCTGGCCAAAAGCTGTTCTTTGATTTCTAAATAATTTTCAATAATTCCGTTATGGACTAAACTGATTTCGCCCACTTGGTGGGGATGGGCATTTCGTTCACTCGGTGCACCGTGCGTCGCCCAGCGCGTGTGACCGATTCCCAAATGTCCATTAAAAATTTCGGATTCTGTTTTGTCTTCTAAGGCTTTTAGTTTTCCTTGCGCACGAATGCGTTTTGTTTTTCCATCATGCATGATCGCAATGCCTGCGCTGTCGTATCCACGATATTCTAATTTTTTCAAACCATCGATAATTATTTTTTTAGGATTTTGATGACCTAAATAACCTACAATTCCACACATAATTAATTGTCTTTCTTTTTAAATTTAATCGCCATGCCATCTTTGTTTTCTTGTCTGGCGCGCGCAATAGCCAGTGCTTCAGCAGGAACGTCTTTGGTAATTGTTGACCCAGATGCGATGATGGAATCTGCGCCGACATTGACCGGTGCAATAAACTGGCTGTCGCTGCCAACAAAAACACGGTCACCGATAATTGTTTTATATTTTTTCTTGTCGGCCGCATAATTACACGTAATCGTTCCACAACCGATATTTACGTCATTACCAATTTCAGCATCGCCTAAATACGTTAAATGGCCGGCTTTTGAGTTTTTGCCAAATTTAACTTTCTTAAGTTCAACGAAATTACCGATCTGTGCAGATTCACCGATTTCTGTGTCTGGACGTAAGCGCGCATAGGGACCGATTTTAGCATTCGAATGAACAATGGCCTGTTCCAAATAACTGCCCGCTTTGATATGAACAGTTTCGTCAATCACAGATTCAGAAATAAACGCATTGGGCTCGATCACACAAAATGCTCCGATGGCTGTTTTCCCACGAATAAAAACGCCTGGGTAAATCACTGTGCCGGAACCAATAATCACAGTGTCTTCGATGTATGTGCTGGTGGGATCAATAATAATTACACCTGCACTCAGCAACTGTGCATTTTTCATTTGAAATACAATTCGTGTCGCTGCAGCCAGTTCAATTTGATTATTGACACCATGGGCAACATTTTTATTTTTTGAACAGATTGCCGAAACCTTGTGTTTATTTTCAATCGCTAGCGATAGCAAATCTGTTAAATAAAATTCTTTTTTTGAATTGTTATTTTTAATTTGCGGTAAATATTTTTTAAGTATGTCAGCTTTAACAACATAAATACCCGTGTTAACTTCTTTGATTTTTAAAGTTTCTGAACTTGCGTCTTTGGCTTCAACAATCGCTTGAAGTTGACCAGCATGGCGAACGATGCGTCCAAATTCATTTGGATTTTCTAATTCAACCGAAACGACCGCTAAATCCAATTTTTGTTCGCGAAAATCAGTTACAAAATTTTTAAGATCATCGACTGTAATCAATGGGTGATCACCGTTTAAAATAACAACATCACCTTCGATTTCATTAATGCTTGCTGATTTGACGGCGTCAGCCGTCCCCAGCTGCTGCGTCTGAATAAACGTTTGAACACCCATGGGCTCAACAACATTTTTTACCAAATTTTGTCCGTGTCCAACAACCAGGCGAATTTCATCAAATTCGGCTAATTTACAATTTGCGATAATTTTTGAAATCATCGGTATCCCCGCAACGGGGTGCAGAACTTTAGGCAATGGACTTTTCATTCGAGTTCCTTGCCCGGCGGCAAGAATTATTGCAGTTAATTTTTTCATTTGATTCACGTCCCTGTATTAATAGTATTGATATAACACTACTTGCTTTTATTTGAAGTTTCAATACAGTCGTAGGTATATGCCGATTCGTGCAATAGCGTTTGATTTAGACGACACTTTGATGGATACCACCGGAATTTTAGTTCCGAATGCGGCGAAAAATGCCTTTCAAATTCTTATTGATGCAGGACTGACTTTGACTTTGGCCGAGTGTGAAGAAAAACGCACACAATTGATTAAAAATATTTCACACAAAGATGTTTTCACCATACTCGCAGCCAAATTTGGCACCGAAAAAACATTGTTGGTTCTGGACTTAGCCAACCGGGCCTTTTATGAACCCAAACTGCCAAAATATTTACCCCTTCTTGATGGTGCGATTGAAAATATTTTGACTTTGAAAAATAATTATTCGCTGTACATCGTAACCGCTGGTTATGAAACAGCTCAAAATGAAAAAATTCGAGCGCTGGGAATCGAATCTCATTTCAAAAAAATATTTGTCGTCAACAGCCTTGCCAAAGAACGAAAGTTTTCGTCGTTCGAAAAAATTTTAGAAATTGAAAATATTCAGCCCCATGAATTGCTATGTATCGGAAATTCTTTGTCTTCAGAAATCGCAGATGCTAAAAAAATAGGTGCCGTAGCCTGTTATTTTGAATTTGGCGAAGACCGCGGCACAGTATCAATTGAATCTGATGAAAAGCCTGATTATCATGTCCGTAAACACAGTGATGTTATTGCCGCATGCAAATTGAAAATATAATTAAATCCGCAACTGTTCCGTTTGCTGTTTTGACTGATCAGGCTGTATTTCGCAATCGGTTCCAAAACACCGAAGTACAGATTATTTCAAAACTGATTTCAAACGTTTCTGTCTTGGCCGTCGATTTAAAAACCACGGATCTGGTCCAAAAATTAACTGAACCCGAATGCATCAATATTTTTTTATCGGTACAAAAAATAATCTATGTTTGTGAACCAAATGATTCAGTGCCTGTTGATTTGCTGGTATTACGAACCGCGGATTTAATCGTTTCAGCCGATGATTTACAAATCGATTGTTATTTGCGATTGAACGAAGAACTGCAGCAATCCAATCAGGATCAAGTTTATTTAAATTTAGCTGCTGAATTAAATTCTGAATATGAAATTTTAAAATCTGAACTTGAAAAAAAAATATCCGATCACCAAAAAAATCTGATCGAAAGTCGTCAAAAAATTTTAGAATCAAATAACCGTAACGAAACATTACGAAAAATTTTATACGCGCTATATCAGGAATCCGATATTGCCAGAATTGAAACATTGCTGAACGAACTGCTTCCGTCAGCATCGAATGCGACATGGGTTAAAATTATCCAAATTCAAACTCAGTCTGTTTTTGAATCGGATCTGGCGCAACAACTGGGATTGTCGTTTCAATTTTATGATTTAAATCCATATTTAATTTACTTCATTAAAGGCGATCAGAAAAATTTCAAAAAAACAGACCTTGAATTATTTCAAAAAATTCGAGACGCATTGCTGCTGAATTTAACTCGTAATCAAAATTTATCAGATTTAGTTTTAGCTGAAAAAATTCTGACTGAAGCATTTGAAACGTTTCCGCACCATCTGGCGATTATCGACAGCGAATATCGATTGCTGAGTTCAAATCAATCCGCAGCTCACAACCCCAATGACAAATGTTACCAAATTTTATTTAATTCAAGCGTACCGTGCAAGGGCTGTCATTTTGGTCAAAAATTTCAAATTGAACAAAATGCAAAAAATTATGAAGTCACATCGAACGCATTTTTATCACAAACTCACCCAGAATCTGATTCTGGTCAAAAAAAAATGTGGGTCCATACCTACAAAGATAGCACCGAGGAAATTTATTTCGAACAACGCATGACCCAAAACGAAAAAATGAAAGACCTGGGCTTAATTTCAAGTTCGATTGCCCATGAACTGAATAATCCCTTGGGTGGAATTATTTCTTATTTGCAAATTTTACAAATGGAAATTAACAAGGAATCCGATCTTCAACCTGATTTACAAGCTATGATTCAAACATCATTCAAAATGAAAAAAATTATCGAAGATTTATTGGTTTTTTCAAGACGACCAGAAATTTTAAATCCAGAACCCGAAATTGTTTCATCGCTGATCCAGGAATCTTTGTCTGAAAATGAAATTTTATTCAAAGCCGAAAATATTAAAATTGCGCAGCCGTTGGAAAAAACAGATTGGATCGCAGATTGGTCAGTTGTGTTGTCAAAATCCGCATTCAAAAATTCAATTTATTTTATTTTTCAATTTTTTATCGAACGCGCGCGGAACATTAAAATGACTAAACAAAATTTCACTGGTCTAGTTGAAATTAAATTTTATCAGGATAAATTTAAAAACACAGTTCGGTTCATAGGCAATTTTGGCCCCCTTGAAAATAACTATAAACTCAAAAATGTTCAGTTGCTGGCCATCCACAAAACCCTTATAGATCAAGGGTTACATGTTGAATTAACCGAACTCGACAAGACTTGGGTCGCAGTCGATGTGATCTTTTCATCTGATCATATTTGAAACTAAAGTCCTGAAATTCAAATTTGCATGAAGATTTTTTGACACTATCGTCAAAAATTGAATTACTCTAATACAAGAAAACATTTCAATATTCTCTAGAACCCACCACGGAAGGAAGGTTCATGAAATCAACTCGCGTTTTAATATTAGACGATGAATCCACATTAAGAACGGCCTTATTTCGCACGTTCGATCGCAAAGGCTGCAGCGTCGTCACATCACAAAGCATCGAAGAGGCCAAATCATACTGTTCACCTGATAAAAATTTTGATCTAGCGATTGTCGATGTGAATTTACCTGACGGCGATGGTCTTGAATTCATGACTTATTTAAAATCAATTTACCCGGGCATCCAGGTTATCATATTAACAGGTTTTGCGACGATTGAATCCGCAGTTTTAGCGACGCAGAAGGGCGCCTATCATTTTTTAACCAAACCATTTAGCATCGAAGAACTGATGAGTGTTTCCGAAAAAGCCCTGGATCATAAAAATTTACAAAAAGAAAATTTACAATTACGTCAGGAATTAACTTCAAAATACGGATTTACAAATATCATTGGCGAAAGCGAAGGCTTAAAAACTTGCTTATCATTGGTTGAACGCGTTGCGGATTCGGATTCAACAATATTAGTGACTGGCGAATCAGGCACTGGCAAAGAATTAATTGCCAGAGCAATTCATTACAATTCGCCACGCGCCAAAGGGCCATTTATCGCCATTAACTGCGGAGCTATACCCAGCGAATTATTAGAAAGTGAATTATTCGGCCATGTTAAAGGTGCCTTTACTGGCGCAATTGCAAATCGTGCCGGACGTTTCGAATTGGCCGACGAAGGCACATTATTTTTAGACGAAATTGGCGATTTAGAACCCAGTCTGCAAGTCAAAATATTACGCGCTCTGCAAGAAAAAAGTTTCGAACCTGTTGGTTCAACAAAAACTATGTCAGTCAATGTTCGCGTGATCACAGCAACGAATGTGGATTTAGACAAAGCTGTATTAGAAGGTCGTTTCCGCGAAGATCTCTATTACCGTTTAAATGTCATCCCGATCCAAATCCCAGCTTTGCGTGAACGCAGAACCGATGTTCCGTTATTGCTGAATTTCTTTTTAGAAAAATTTAATAAAAATAAAGCAAAAAAAATTACTGGGTTTTCACAGGAATCACTGGTTTCATTGATGAATTATTCATGGCCTGGCAATATTCGTGAACTTGAAAATCTGGTCGAGAGATTGAGTATTTTAAAAGGACACGGCGAAGTGATCCCCGCAGATCTGCCCGCGAAATACAAATCCGCAGCAGCCTGTTTTGCAGAAACTGGAATCATTGATATTCCCGATCAAGGCTTAGACTTCAACACAGCGGTCGATCAATTTGAAAATGCGTTGATATTAAAAGCTTTAGAAAAAACAGGCTGGAACAAAAACCAAGCTTCAATTTTGTTACGATTAAACCGCACAACTCTGGTTGAAAAAATGAAGAAAAAAGGCCTTGGATCAGTCAACGAAGGTGTTGAACTTGTGGGGAATGCATAGGTTTGATGTACATTGCTTATTATTGGCCGGAAATATTAATTTTAATCATTTTTATAATAGTATTTTTTTTAGCAATCAGAAAATTTAAATCAAAAAAAAAATTTTCGCCCGAAGGTCTTCTAAAGCAATATACGACAAATTTTGTCGTATATTGCTTGAAAGATCCTTTTTATTTTAAGAGCCAGTCGATTTCCAATTCTTTTAAGTCATTGACTGTTTTATCCGCGTGTTTTTGCCAAAACACATTTTGCAAGTCACTGACTTTATCTACGATTTCATCAAGACTCAATTCTTGGCAACGAGCAATGTAATCTGATGTAAAAATTTGTACAGGACGATTTTCTTGCTTTAAAAAATCAGGGTTTTTATTTTTTGAATGCACTGTTACCTCTCATTGATTATTTACCATTACACAATTTTAAATAATTAATCTACATAGGATTGAATGCTATTTAGATTAATTATAAGTTATCGAAATACAGGGGTTTTTCAGTGTTGGTTGTTAGCGGTTAGTCCTTGCAAGGCGAAAGCCTACAGCATCGCTACGCAGATACGAAGAGCCCCCTACACGAATGCCCGAACGCAAATTATTAGCGCCGCCGCCGAAACCGCCGCCACGAATCACACGAGCCGAAGAATCATATAAGTTTTTGTTCCACTCCCAAACATTACCTTCCATATCATAAAATGGCTTTCGAATTCCATATCCAGTATCAATCATTCGTGGCAGCAACTGCGCAACTGCATTTGTTTCATTACCTGAATTTTCATAATACCAGGCAAATTTTGAAAGTTTTGACTCGTCAGGTATATCAAAAAATTTTTTATTTGCATTACCGCGATCTCGCATCACGAATTCCCACTGCTTATCAGTTGGCAAATCATACACATCGTTTTTTTGATGATCTGGAATCAAGTTTATTAATAAATTTTGTATTTTTGTCTCATTTGATTTTGATAAATCGTTTAATTTTATTATGAATTCAGTGACATCATCCCAGCTGACTTGCTCAACCGGGTGATCCGGTTTCATTTCAACATCAAAATTTTCGATTTTTATAACTCGTGGTGCGTTACCCGTTTTGTATTTTGATGGATTTAATTTCATTATATTCGTTTTATTATACGATGGATTTATTTTATTTAAATCTGTTTCACCCATAGCAATTTGTAAACGTGCCCACATCATTTGCGTAAACTGGGTACTCATCATCGAAAATGGTTCATCGATCATTACTTCTACCGCAAGTCGGATTTCACCCATCATAAATTTGCCAGGCTTGATTTGATGAAAAATTATTTTTTGCTTGGCTTGATTTATTGGATCAAGCGAAGCTTCGATAATTTCACGCTTTTCCTTATCCTCTTTACGCTTTTCTTTGTCTTTATTTTTTGAATTTTGGCTGTATTCTTTCGATTTTTCTGTGAATTTGAGTTTGTAAATTTCACGATATTTGGGATCTTTTTGAAAAATTTCTTTCAAATTTTTTTCGACTGTTTCTAATGCTTGTTTTAATGAACGATCAATTCCGTGTTGATTGCTGGTGCTGATTTTTAAATGTTCGATGACCAATGCATCCATGTATTTTAAAATTTCCGAATCATTTGCATCAGCAATTTGGTTTTTTATGTTTGAGTTTTTTTGCGGAAACAAAACTGCGCATTGTTGCGCGTTCGCTGGCGTTCTGGATTTATCACAAACATCATTATTTTTAGCGTGGATGTGCACGAAAAAAATAACGCTGATAAAATAAATACTAAAGAAATAAACTTCATACAGATATTTCGGTATTTTTCATTTGAACTAACACTGAACCCAGGTCTGGATTTTATTAAATCATGGCATAAAAAAAGCTTTAGCGAATAGTGCTGACCGCAATATTCGCTAAAGATGAATTTCGCCTCCGAGGAAGGACGAAATCCGGAATGAATACACGCTATGTATCTATTCGACAAATTTTAACGATCACATTAATGATTTTAAGGATTATTATTCTTATTTTAATTATTTGGTCGAAATTAAAAGCATTGTAACGGTTTAATTCTTTTGGTGCCCAACATGTACAAGCAGACCATGGACCATTGACTGGTGGGTTTGGCCTGTATGATGCGGAGGGAATGACGTCATGGATGCGTTATTGTGGTCGGCACTTTTTTAAGTTATTTCCGAAACCAACCCTTTTTAAATTTTTTCAATTCACTGGCCGTTTTATTTAAATTTTTCAGCCAAAATAAATCTTGGATTTCACTGATCTGGTCCACCAGGCTGCCCAGATTCAGTCGTTGATATGAACTGGTGTAATCGTCGGATCGGATTTGGAAAGCTTCGTTTCTTTGGTTTAATACGATTGAATTCGGTATTTTGTTTTTAAAGTTCATAAATGACCCTATGTCAGCGCAAAACTGATTGTTAAAATTAATTGAATAAACCAAATGAAAACGTTCAAGTTACTGAAATAACTTGTTTTTTTATTAACATTGATCGTGATTACATTGTAACTTGCCATTCATTCCCCCTCGAATGTTTTGCTTGATTTACATATTTATTACATATATAATTAATATGTAAATTAATGAATTTCAACATTTTTTTTAAAGGTTTTTTAAAACTAGCAAATAGGCTAGAGTCCACCCACCCATTTGATGTAAGATTCATCGATGAAGATTCAACGCGCCCTATTGATCGATCACGACGATTCATTTACACAAAATATTAGATCGTGGCTGTCTGAAAAATTTGATGTCACCATTATCAACCACACAGAAATATCTGAATTTAAAAAAATATCTGAATTTGATTTGATAGTTATGTCGCCGGGACCCAGATCCCCACAGGATTATCCACACAGTTTAAAATTTTTATCTGAATTAAATCATTCTCAGTACGTACTGGGAATTTGCCTGGGTATGCAAATGATGACAGTTGCTTGCGGCGGGACAGTTCAAACATACACCCCGCCATACCACGGAAAAACTTCGACACTGGAATCTGCAGATCAAAAAATAAATGGCCAGACCGTAGCCAGATATCATTCAATAATTTGTCAATTACCTGAAAATCAATTTGAATTGATCGCGACATCAGATCAGTTACCGATGTGGATTTTGCATACAGAAAAAAATTGGATGGGAATGCAATTTCATCCTGAATCATTTTTAACTGTATCGCCTGAAATATATTTAAATGCCGTTTTACAGTGGATATCCAAATGAAACCCGTAGTTTGTTTTCATCAAAACCAACAGCTGATTTATTCTGATGATTATTTGGTGAAATCAACGTTTTATAACGTAACTCATTTTTTAGAAAACATCGAAAATGAATATTTCGAAAAAATGAAAATTGTTCAAATTGATTTTGAAGCCACCGGCGCAACTGTGTTTATTTTAAATACGTACAGATTGATCAGCCCGTCAGATATTGAATCCAATGAAAAAATAAATCCTGTATTTAAACCCGCAATTTCAAAAAAATTATTTTCCGAAAAAGTTCTGCGGATTAAAAATGATATTGCCGCTGGCAGATATTATCAGGTGAATTTCACATCAAGCTTTAAATCAGAAATAGCTGAAGATAGTTTTTTGGTATTTCAAAAATATTTATCTGTTTTCAAGTCTGAGTACTCGGCATTTTTACCGATGCAGGATTTTGAAATTTTATGTTATTCGCCCGAATTATTTTTAGAAAAAACCGATGAGTTCATTTGCACACGCCCCATCAAGGGCACATTAACAACAAGCTTGAACCAATTGATAGCCAGCCCCAAAGAAACGGCCGAGTTGTCGATGATCGTCGATTTATTACGTAATGATTTGAATTCGATTTGCAAAAAACCCGTTACCGTGTCGAAGCACCGAGAAATTTTAAATTTGGGATATACACAGCATACATACTCTGAAATCTGCGGACAGACAAATTTGCATTTACCTGGAATTTTAAATACTACGTTTCCTGGGGGATCAATTTCTGGTTGTCCAAAATCTGAAAGTCTGTTGGCTATTTCTGAAATTGAAAATTTACCCCGCGGATTTTACACAGGCACCATTGGCTGGTGGAAAAATAATGACTTTAAATTAAATATTGCCATACGCAGTTTTAAAAAAGAAAATACTGATATATCGTATTACGCAGGCTGTGGGATTGTTTACGATTCTGAACCTGAATTTGAATGGCAAGAATTTTTAACCAAGGCTGGGAAATTAACTATTCATCATGACTGATCCAATTCAAATCATAGACACATTTAAAATTTCTTCGTCAGGTATTCATCTGAAAAAATATCATATTCAGCGAACCCTCGAAGGGTTTTCTGAATTAGGCATAGCTGTGAATGAATTTTCGGTCCGCGCAATGTACCAACAGATCGAAGAAAAAAATTTAAACCTTAAGAAAGAAATGAAAGCTCAAATTACGTTTGATCACCAAGATCTGAGGAATTCAATTTGTGATATTTCTGACATAGAAAATTTACCGAATCCAATTACTTTGGAACTGCCGACGAATGGCTTATTTCAATTATCAGGCTGTGGACTGCAAAATTTTAAAATCTCAAAACGCGATTATTGGAACCAGGCTTTGAAAAACGCGCACTGTTTCGATACAATAGGCGTTAATCAAGACGATAACGTCACTGAAACATCCAGGTTCAATTTATTTTTATTCAAAGACAATTTGCTTTATACCCCAGAATTAAATTCTGGCTGCATCAATGGTGCTTATCGTCGGTTTTTACTCGCACAGGGCAGTTATGATTTAGCAGGACAAAAAATACAAATTATCGAAAAAAATATTCTGGCCCAAGATATCAAAAAATATGAAATATTTGTTGGCAATAGCCTACGTGGAATGCACAAAGCTGTTTTGATTTAATTCTGCGCCGTCTGAAATAAATGGCACATATTTTTCGGAAACCATTTGGTGAATTTTATTTGCAATCACTGTTCGGTCGTCTTCTGGTTTTGTATAAACCAACGGTAAAAATTCAATTTCGCATGTCACTGAATCCAGTTGCAATGAACGCCATATCGCCGGCCCGAACGATTGATCTCCGTACCAACAAACAGCATCACGGTGTTTAAATTCAACTTTACTGTTGTTCACTTCGCGATAATTAAAAACGAATGGTCGTATTGGACGACCTGCTAAACCGGCAGACATCATCAAAGTTTTTTTGAATGGTAAAACCTGTTCTCCGTTTGAAGCGACGGATTCTGCATACAAAGCAACGCGGAAACCCTGTTTAAGCACATCGACCATGCCTTTGAGTTCTTCTTGGATACCCATACGATTTCGGCGATCCACATAGGCACATCCACCCAAATCACAGATTTGACCCAGGACTGGCGTTTGTTTCATTTCAATTGAAGTCACAAATACCGCCGGCTGGATCGATTGTAAGCAAATAATGTCAATAAAACCCACATGATTTCCAATGACTAATGAACTTTCGTTTTCATCGATTGGATTTTTACAAATTAAATTGATGTTAAATGCCGTCAAAATTAATTTTGATGTCCAGTGAGTCATCAGTATTTGGCGTTTGCGGCGCTTGATCAAATCAAAAGTTGTTATCGATAAAACAGCAGACACGATTAAATATGTCAGTATCACAAATATAAACATTACAAATCGAAGCGCAGCGCGAATATTTTTATAAAATGAAATCATATTTGTCCTTCAGTATTTGTCTTATTCTATAATAAGACTGGCCGCTTTGTAAAGCCTGTCAAATACGCTTTCCCACATTTCAGAGTTTTGATCAGGCAATTGAATAAAACATAAAGCCTGGGGCCGTCGCTCACTGGCTGAGCGTAACTGCGAATACATTTCTCGAGCCGCTTGAACTGGGTCAGTCGACAATTTTAAAAATTCGATTTTTTCAATTTTTCCCATAGGCTTAATGATTCGAACGCCTTCGATTTCATCAGGCAATTGATTTAATTTAGAATTCAATATTTCACCAAGTTCAGATAATTTCATTGCAGGATTTTTACAAACTATGAATGGAATATCCGGCATATAATGGTGCTTCATGTGGCCAGGCGATTCTGATTTATCTGTGACAGCAACCCAGTTAAATACAGTTTTGTTTTTTTCTAATACTGCGGTTATTTGCGATTTCAAGACAGCACCCGGCCTGAGTATGGAAATTTCAGAATTCTCACGCACCATTAAAACAGTTGATTCAATCCCGATATCACAGCCCAGTTCTTTATCATTTTCAATTTTGTTTTTTAATGTGAAAACTGTATCACCAAATTCTTTGCGAACGTGTGCCGATTTTGTTGGGCTGGTTTTTCCAAATTTATTGGCACTGGGCGCCGCCAGGGGAATATTTAATTTTTTTAATAATTCCAGTGCAATTGAATGATTTGGAATACGGACGGCAACATTTTCAAGGCCCGCCGTAATTAAATCAGAAATTGAATTTGATTTTTTCATCACTAATGTTAATGGACCTGGCCAAAAATTTTGAACCAATATTTCTGCGATAGGATTCCAATTCAGAAAACAATTTTTAGCCTGTTCCACAGAATGCACATGAACAATCAATGGATCAAAAAATGGCCGCTGTTTTGTTGAAAATATTTTATTAATCGCTGCTTCAGAATCAATGCGTGCACCCAGACCATAGACTGTTTCTGTCGGAAATGCGACGACATCATTGTTTAATAATTTTTCACAGGCGAGATCAAGGTCGTGCATATTTTTTTAAATTACACCAAAACTGAACTAAAGTTCAATGTATAAAATCAAGATAATGACCGATACTAATCACATGATACCACTATGGATTATAATCGGACTTATTATTTCGACAATTTCAGTCGCAACCCTTGCCGCAGCATTTTCAATTGTAGGAATTGGGGCATTATTTTCAGGCGCTATGTTGGCCGTTTTTGCAATGGCCGCTTCGCTGGAATTATCAAAATTTGTTTTAGCAGCCTATCTACATCAGCGCTGGAATCAAATTAATAAAGTTTTCAGAACATATTTAACCAGCGCAATTGTTATCTTAAGCTTGATTACTTCAATGGGTATTTTCGGATTCTTATCTGATG
Source organism: Pseudobdellovibrionaceae bacterium (assembly GCA_031428135.1). Lineage (GTDB taxonomy): Bacteria > Bdellovibrionota > Bdellovibrionia > Bdellovibrionales > Bdellovibrionaceae > Pseudobdellovibrio. Next base: position 157,182 of record JANPOT010000012.1, read on the forward strand.
CCTATCAATCGGCCTCGATGGCCATTGAATCAGAAACCATCAAATTACAATCCGAAAAAAATAAACAACTGACTGTGACGAACGAAATTTCCAGAATTAACCGAGCTATCGAGGAAATTCCTTTAACACGTATTTCAAAAAAATTGCGTGCTCGAAAAGAAGCAGAGCCTACGATTTTAGAATTAAATAAAAAATTTGATGAGTCTGAAAAAATAATTTCAGAAATGAATTTAAAAGTTTTAGAAATTAAGAAAAAAGTTGGTCCTCTAATTTATATCTCAAAAGCGATGAATACAGATATTGATTCAGTCGTGAAATATTTAATTCTGGTTTTCGTACTGGTTTTCGACCCATTGGCCATTTGCTTGGTGATTGCAACGACACAAGCCATTGATTCAAGAAAAAATAAATCAGTGCAGTTTGAAACCTCGGAAGATCAAAAATCAGTTGTTCCTACTGCACCGGTCGCGGCAACAGCTCCTGTTACTGCAACTGCACCAGCTGCGGCAACTGCACCGGTAACGCCTGCTGCACAAGAAATTCCACAAGAGCAAGAATCGTTGATTCAAATGCGCTACTCAGAGACTGTGGACACTGAAAACAAAGAAACCAAAGCGGTTTAATTTAAATGTCTGCTGTTAAATTCCTTGAAAGAAAAGGAGTTATTCAGTTTTTTGGAGCTGCCCTATTAGCATCACCATTTGCGAATGCCTTGATGTTCATGCTTTTACAGAAATCAAAAAATAATTTAGCCTATCAACAAGTGAGTTTCTGGAAAATACTGACGACGGGATCTCCGTTACATTACGGGTTGGCCATTTGCAGTTTGGTCATCGGATTTGTGATGATCAGAGGATCACAGAAAGCCTGGAGTTATGTTTTATTTTTACTGGGTGCACATATATTAATTCAATTGGTTCACCTGGGCGAAAATATCAAACAAAATTGGCTGTGGGGTGTATTTTTTGTGATTAACGCTGCAATTTTTATGTTTATTGCGGATCAGTTAGTTTTTAAAATTAAAATGCCAGAAATCAAATTACCGGTGCAAAAAGCCGAAATCAAAACCAAAAAATTGCCTCGCGTAGTTATTGGATTCCAGGGCTTTGGCGACTGGGCCGAGTTAGTCCAAGTGAACCCAGAACAAATTCAGGTTCGAAAAATTTCTGAACCGCCCGCTGATATTCAAAAACGCAGTATCGAATTTTGTTTTAAAAAAGGCGTCACTTTAAAAGCCAAATATATATCCGATGATGGCAAAAATTATTATTTTTCATTTGTGAATGTGAAACAAAACGAATCTGATGCCCTGAATTCTTGGATAGATCGAAATGCCAGCTAAAACTTTCACTGACATTTAAAATTACTGGTTTCGAATCAAATCGTTCGGAGTCAGTTGATTCAATGGACGTAGGCCAAAATAAATTCCTAAATAACTGATTGGCAAAAGCACTGCGCAAATTCTGAACATTGAAATAAAATCAAAAGTCACACCGATATTGAAAATGACTTGTGCAATTAGCCATGCTGAAAATAAACTTAAAATTAATCCGGACATCAGAGCCAATGAAACTAAAAATAAAAATTGGCGTTGGACAACTTGAATAACGTTACGATTTGGCAAGCCCAAAATTTGCAGTAAATTCATTTCTGTTAAACGATCACGCACCTGAGTATTTAATAAAACGATAAATACAAATAATCCCACAACCATGGATAAATAAGCCATGGTTTGTAATGCAAATGACATCTGGTCAATAAATACTAAGGCACTGTCTACGGTCTGTTGTAAATTAACGATAGAAACATTGGGATTATTTTTGACAATCGTGGATTGATAAGCATCAATATCATTCGGATTAATATTCGCCACCGAAGACAGAAAGACCTGCAGAGCATCTTCAAGCACACCCGCTTGAAAAACAATAAAAAAATTGGGTTGAAAACTGGTCCAACGAATTTGCCTGATCGATGTTACCATGCCTTCAATTTGTAAACCTTGGATGTCAAAAGTCATCACATCATTCATTTTTGCGCCGATGCGTTTTGCATATTTTTCTTCTAAAGAAATTTCCGGCCTGATTCGATTTTCACTATTTTGCACAAATTTATTTTCATTCCATGTTCCGCTGATGACTTTTTCAGATGCTGACAGTTTTGATTTGTACGTTAAGTTCACTCCACGATTTCGAAATCTGGCTTCGTCGTCTTGTTCGCGAGTTGAAAAATTTCCCGTTGATTCAAAACGTTCGTAATTTTCATTATTTAATTTTAAGATCCGCGATCGAACCAATGGTGTAAATATTAAATTTTGTTGAATTTGTTTTTGCGTTATCGTTTGCAAGCTTTGTTGCTGATCAGGTTGAATATCAAATAAAAATAATTTGGGTATTTCAGACGTCGATGTTGGTTTAATTTCTTCGATAATTGATGATTTAATATGTGGCAACAAACACAAAACCAAAATCGCCAGGCTCATTGTAATAAATACTAAATCCGTCGCCTGTCGTTTGCGAATCAATCCCAACAAAGCATACCTGTTCATCCAAGAAAATCGTATCAATAATGTATTCAGCATTTTTAAAACTAAAAACAATAAAATTTTAAATACAAAATATAAAATAATTAAACCAAATGTGAATACAGATCCTGTTTTAAATGATTGGCTTTGAAAAACAGTGACTGCCCAGAACGAAAACAAACAAACAAACAACCATACCCAAAAAATATTATTTTTTCGCGTTTGAATAATTTGCGCTTGGAATAATTCGCGTGGCGACAGCTGAACCATTTCGATCATCAATGGAAACGATATCATTTGCGGTACAAATAAACTGATCACCATTGTTAACCAAAAATTTTGAGGACTGAAATCCAGCTGTATCGGCAAATTATATTTTAAAATTAAGTTCTGTATCAGCGGTAAAACTACAATAGCCGTTAATGCAGCGATCATAAATGCAAAAAATGAAATCAAAGTGTTTTTGACGATTTGAATTTGCACAACTTCTGAATTTTGCAGGCCCAGTGTTTTATAAATTGCTATGTTTTTTTTCTGGTCAATAAACATCCATCGCAGTAAATATCCGCCGCACAAAAAACAAAGTCCCAATGCAACCAATGAAACCAAACCCAGATAGTCTGTAAAATATTTTAAAATCTGGTTGCCACCCTCTGCGTCTTGAACGGCTGTTTCAAATTTAATCGTGGTGTCTTTGACATCAAAACTTAATTTTTTTTGGGCAGCAGTGGCTGATTCAGGTGTTTGTGTTTTGTAAAAAAATTGATGGCTGATCGTGCTGCCTGATTGAATCAATTGTGTTTTTTCGAGCTGATCCAAAGAAATATAAACAACGGGAGCGAAACCGCCTGGCCGAAAAGTGAGCGTAGGATCAGTCACAACCGTGTCTGCAATTTCGAAATCAGCCTGACCTAACTTTATTTTTGAGTTTTCAGATAGTGCTAATGGTAAAAATAAATCGCGATCAATCCAAATTTTTTGTTGATTTGAAAAACCAGCATTATTTTTGAACTTATAGGTTCCGTAAAGTGGATACTTTGAATCGACAGCAATCACTCGAACCAGTCGTGTTTTTGTGCCGTTGGCAGCCATAGCAAAAAATGATTTCGTTTCTGATTTTTGTAAAAAAGTGAAATCTGATTCAATTTTCTGAATTTCAGTTTGATTCAGTATTCGACGGGCTGAGATCGAAAAATCAGCAGTTAAAGTTTCTTGAGCCTTCAGTTGAGTTTGCAAAATCAAACTATTTTGAAATATTTGCAACACTAAGAATCCAAAAATTCCAAAAGCCAAATTAAATATCAAAAAAGTTTGAATCTGAAATTGTGATTTTAATTCTTGGTAAGAAAATCGCAAAATACGCAGGCAGTGATCGATCATATTAAAAACTGACCCTTTTGTAAAATCAGTTTCCGATCACACTGTTCTGCTAAATTCATATCATGCGTAACCAGAACTGTTGTTGTTTTTTGTCGTCGAACCTGTTGAAAAAATAAATCCATGACTTTTTTTCCTGTTTCAGAATCTAAGTTTCCAGACGGTTCGTCGGCCAAGAGCAGCTGAGGCTTTGTAATTAAAGCTCTGGCAATTGCCAGACGCTGGGATTCCCCACCACTCAGTTCTGAAGGCTTATGAGCAGAACGGGGTTTTAAGCCCACCAGATCTAACGCGTTGAGAATGTCTTCTGGTGTATAGGGTCGATTTAAAATATCCAACGGCAATGCGACATTTTCAAATGCTGTTAAATGGCTGACCAGGTGAAATTGTTGAAAAATAATTCCAATGTTTTGAGCCCGAAAAGAAATCATTTCTTTGGGCGACAGGTGTAAAATATTTTTTCCGTTGATATTTATTTCGCCAGAATCCGCTGGGTCTAAACCGCTCAGCAAGCTGAGCAACGTCGATTTACCGCTGCCCGATGAGCCTACAACGGCAACAATTTCGCCAGTTTGGATTTCCGCATTCAGGTTTTTTAATATCATCAGTTTTTCATTATTCAGACTGTATGATTTACTTAAATTATGAATTTGAATCGACATAGGTGCCTGCTATTTTAAAAATGGTTTTAATTCTGCGTATATGTTTTCAGCAATAATTTGATGGCCTTTTTCATTGGGATGAATTCCATCTGGTAAATTGTATTCTGGTTTTCCGGCAATTTTTTCTAAAAGAAAACTTAACAATTTAATTTTGTTTTTCTTTGCTACATTTGTATAAATTTTCGCAAAATCGTCTGTGTATTTTTTGCCGTAGTTTGGCGGCATATACAGTTGACCTAAAATAATTTGAATTTTTTGTTCATTCGCCCATGAAATAGCTTTGTTCAAATTTTTTTCTGTTTCACTGGTTTTGAGTCCGCGCAATCCGTCATTACTTCCTAATAAAAGCAATACAACATCGGGTTTATTTTTTGCGACCCATTTGAGGCGCTGAAGGCCTGAAGCTGATGTTGAACCGCTGGAGCCCGAGCTGGTCAGTTCCCAATTTAATTGGTCACGCAAAATTTTTTGTTGGATCAAAGCTGGGAACGCGGCGATCTGTGCGACACCATAACCCTCTGTCAGTGAATCACCTAAAATAATTATTTTTCGAGGCATAGCGAATGAATTCGAATTTATAAAAACAGTACAGAGCAGTAAAAAAAAGATCCTGATTATTTTCATAACAGGATCTTACATTGAAATTTATATTTGAATACTAATAATTTCTGTTGCCGCCACCAGATCCGCTTTCACGACGCGGTCGATCTTCTTGTGGTTTTGCTTCAGAAACTCGTACTGGGCGACCTGCAATGTCCTGGCCGTCCATTTTGCTGATTGCCACATCTGCTGCAGAATCTGATTCCATTTCTACGAAACCGAAACCCTTGCTACGGCCTGATATTTTATCAGTAATGATACTTGCTGATGCGACGTTGCCAAACGATGCGAAGGCTTGCTGAAGCTCTTCATCAGTGACTGAAAATGATAAATTCCCTACATAAATTTTTTTTGCCATGATTTCCCCCGGGCAATTGTTGATGCCGAACTTCGACATTCATTCAGACTAATATGTCTCTTGATTCAGACAATAATTTTTATCAGAAACTGGACCTAATGATGGTGAGCATGACCGTGTAAACCGTGCGCGTGGCCGTGGAGCACTTCGTCAACTGTTGCTTCGCGCATTAAAACGATTTCGATATCAAAATTTAAATCAACACCCGCCAGTGGGTGATTGCCGTCCATTGTCACATGAGTCTCTGAAATTTTTGTGATCTTAACAACTTTGACGCCTTCACCTAGTTGCAATTGCAAATGAGCACCGACAGTGATTTGAATATGCGCCAGTTCTTCTTTGGGGACTTCCATGATCATGTCTGGGCGAAAATCACCGTAGGCATCAGCAGCTTTTAATGAAATATTTTTCTTTTCGCCTTCAGACATTTTTGCCAATTCAATTTCCAGCGTTGGTATTATTTGACCGCGGCCTTCTAAAAATGGCATCGGTTGATTGGTCTCGGATGCGTCCAATATTTCGCCTGCAGAATTTTTAAGTACATAGCTAAATGCAATGACTCGGGGGTGTGTTTTTTGTGTTTCGCTCATTATGATCCTTGCCTTAAGAAGTTTATTTTCACATGAAAACTAGACCAGTTGACGGCTTATATCAACTATAAGTTTTTTTTACTTACAGCTGGCACATGAATCAAAGTAAGATAAAGGCATGTTTGCAGTCGAAGCCCTTGGGACAACGAGCAGATCACAAACCACAAGTCTGAAGGCTTTGATTTTGAACGCCAGCTACGAACCGCTCCGCATCGTTTCTTGGCAAAAAGCACTGATACTTTGGTTCCAAGACAAAGTTGAAATTTTAGAATATCACACCAAATTTGTCAGATCAGTTTCGGCGACATTTGAATTACCCAGCGTCATTCGTATGAAAAAATATGTCAAACCCAAACGCCTTGATGGCGTTAGGTTCTGTCGCGAAAATGTTTACATCAGAGATTTATTCACCTGCCAATATTGTTGTACAAAATTTGCAGCCAAAGATTTAACAATTGATCATGTATTACCAGCCTCACAAGGCGGTCCAAAAAATTGGACCAATATTGTTACAGCATGCCGAAAATGCAACCAAGCTAAAGCCAATCGGACTCCGGACAAAGCCAATATGCCATTATTTAAACCCGTCAAAATGCCAGCGTGGTTGCCCGTCTTAGAACACGAAGTGCCCGCCGATAAACGACCCGCCACATGGGTTGAATACTTGCGATTTGGTAAATAATTTGGTCCAGTTAATTTCAGCTCATCGTTGTATTGATCTGCGTTCACGTATTTTGCGTCCGAGCCAATCTATCGATTTATGCCATTTCCCCGAAGACAATTTTGAATCAACATTTCATTTAGGAATTTTGATCGACAATAAAATGATTTGCACAGGCACTTTCATAAAAAATATAAACCCAGTGCTTTCGGAAATTAAAAATCAATGCCGATTGCGTGGAATGGCGACTGATTTCAAATATCAAAACCGTGGATTCGGGCGAATGATTTTACAAAAGGCCGAAGAAATATTATTACAAAAAAAATGCGACCTATTGTGGTGTAATGCGCGCGAAAGTGCGTTTCAATTTTATGAAAAATGCGGCTATGAATATCACGGCGAATTGTTTAATATTGCAGGCGTCGGTCCGCACAAGGTCATGTTTAAAAAAATAAAATAAATTTATTTGATCGCAATGACAGCTTGAACATGTTTTGCAACGATTTGTTCAATCATTGTAAATGCAGTTTCGGGTGGAACTTTGAGCTGATCGCCAATAATTGAAAATACTAAAATTCCATTTTTAGTTTGAACATAACCCGCCAGAGCTTTCGTTTTGGCCAAAGTGCCCGTTTTTGCATACACACGCCCAATTTTTTGAACCTGACGTAAATGTTTATTTAATGTTCCGAATTGACCCGGCTGAGCCAATAATTTTTTAAAGACATCAAAATTTTGATCTTTGATAATTTTCTCTAATAAATGAGTTTCCATGCGTACAGTTGCTTTATTGAGTTGGTCACCAAAATCAGAATCCGTCGTGTTTAATCCGCTGCCGTTGACTGGATGAAATTTTGAACTGTCTTCTAAATTTTTATAAAATGATTTCATGATTTTTAAACCTGCAGCCATTTTATCGTCGTTGATATCCGCGCCTTTTTTGATGGCGACTGATTTTAATGCTGCATCAGCCATTTCATTATCGCTTTTATGCAAACAAAGACTCAAATTCGTTAATGAATAGCTTTTTTCAACAAAAGCCAAATAGCCCGTGAATAATTTTAATGTCGATGCAGGCTTAATTGATGCGTTTGCATTCAACGACGACAAAACAGTGCGCTGTCCTTTTTGATCTATAAAAATAAATTGCGAAGCCCAGTGGCCTTTGTTTTTAACTTTTAAACTGATGAAATCTTGTAATTTTTTTTGACCTAAGATGCCGGCGATATCAAAAATGTCATTGTTTTCGATTTCAGCTTCTGGTTGTTGAATATCTGAATTTATAATTTCATCGAAATGAATTTCCTGATCGGTGTCACCACCGGATTCTTGGCTGTCAATCGCATTTTGATCATCGTCCGTTTGCGCTCTGGATTGTTCAAAATTAAATTGTTCGATTTCGTGCATCTGCTGAACGGTCTCTGGCCTCAGTTGTGCAAAACCTTGATTTGAAATAAATAACAATGCGATTAAAATTGATTTCATAACAACTCCTGAATTTGATTTTTGTAAAATAAAATATTCATAAAAATTGATTGATTCGCACAAGCAGAGCCTATGACCGCAGACGCTATGCCGACTAAAAAATATTTTTGACTGAATTCATCATAAGCCAACGCTGGGCCGCCAGAATCACCGAAACAAACACCGCCGTGATTTAATTTTTGGTTAATCTCAAATGTGTTTTGACTGAAATCGAATTCATCTGCAGAAATATTTTTTGAACGCAACTGCCCAAGACCTGAACCATCTGCTGAATTGACACCGTAGCCCAACAAAATGATTTGTGAGTTTAATATTTTTTGATTTTGATAAATTTGTACCGGTTCCGCCGGAAAATCGTTGGGTGTCATAATTTGAATAATGACCAAATCGTCACGTTTTACATTGGTTTCGTTTTTCATTTCGAAAACCTGCTGTATCGGTAAATCGACAACATCTGTTGTTTGATCATACGAACCTGTTCTGAATGTAACTGAAATATCGTCGTTGTTGTCAGTCAGACAATGTTTTGCGGTAGCAATCAAGTTTTTAGAAATAAAAACTCCGGTACAGATCTGTGTTTGCCCGGTTTCATCCGTTTTTGAAATGATCGCAACGTGCGAAGCGAATTGATGGTTGGATGAAACGTCGCGCCCGCCGACAATCATTGGTGAATTTTCAATCGAATAGTTCAAATGCGACGTCGAATTGAAATCAGATTTCTGACAGGATTGGATTGAAAATAAAAACATAATGCAAGTGGCAAATCTCATGTGGGCTGTTGTACCAAATTCGATATCATTTCAGTGAAAAAAATGATTCGAATCAAATTTTACAGACTTGTCAAAAGTTTTGACAGTCCCCGCAGAAACTCTCATAATATCAACATGATCGTATCACTCACACACAAATTATTAGTCAAAGAATTTACAGAAATTGTTTCTGAAACGAACGGAATTACGCTGATTGACACGGTCGATTTGCTGCTGTCTTCGTCGCTGAAGAATAAAAACCAAGACGCCTACAGTTGTGTTTTCGAATTCAAAGCTTTGCTCAACGCTTTTGTTGCCAACGAAAAACCAATTCAAGATTTGTTAAATCACCCCTTCGCAGAAGTTTTACGTGAGTTTTTCAAAAGATTTCCGTTAAAATATAAAGAAGAACACATTCATCTGACTGGGTCGTTGACGGCTGAATTTATCTGGGGAAAATTAAAACCTTTACTTGAGGGTCACGATTCCCACATTTATGAACAAAAAATAAAGCAGGCTTACGGTGAAAAAGCTTGGCCAATTCGAAATGCCGAAGATGTCGACCGATTGATTCGCTTGAAAGATACCGAAGGCTTTTCGACCTACTTAAAAATTCTGTATTTAACAAAATTAATTTTTACCTCGAGACAAGCTCATGCTGATGCGACTTATGCGATGGCCAGTGAACTTTATCATAATTACAATGTGGGCCAAGTTCGTTTGAAATTTTCATTAAGCCGAATAACAGCTGATGCGGCTGAGCAAATTCCAGGGATTGATGACATTACATCCGAAGATGTCGTATTGGGCTTGTACGAAGGCTTTGCCTTATTTCAACTTCAATACCCTGATTTTAAATTTATTTTGTCGCCGTCGTTTCGCAAGGAAGCCTCGTTTTTCGATTCTGTGAAATATAAAAACAGAAAAGAACATTTTGTTGCACAGGTCGATGAAATTATCGATCTGACAGACAGATACCCTGAATTAAAATCTGTATTGAACGAAGTTGACACCGTTGGCGACGAACGCGAAATGTATCGCAAAGAACATTTTTTTGAACTGCAATCAGGACTTCGTAAATTACAATATAAAGGTTTTAAAATTAGATCTCATCACGGTGAAACATGGCATACTTTAAGACGTGGAATTCAAGCCGTCGACAATGCCATGAATATTTGGCATATCGATACTCTGGAACACGGCATCAGCCTGGGTATTAATCCGAACAGATATTTTCATGAATTATATCAACGCGTGATCAAACAAAATATGGAAAATAAACCTGTATTGCCAAATACAACTGATTTTAAAGAATTGCATGAATTAGACTGGGGCAATAATAAAATTGTCTTAGAAAAATTATTACGTGGCGATACACTACTTGAAAAAGAACGCACGCAGTTTTTAAAAGCCAAATTTCACACGGCACGTGAAATCGAACAGTACCAGCATGACGTTTTAAATCGCCTGATTCAAAAAGGCGTATCATTAGTCACGTTACCATCGTCAAATAATAAATTAACTGGTAAATTCCAAGATTACAAAGACCACCCTTTTTCTTGGTGGGAGAAAAAAAATGTTCAATTGGGCGTTGGAACAGATAATTACATCACATTAAATACAAATTTTATTCAAGAAATGATGATTTTATTACTGACAGATTCTCATAATTTAAAAATTACCAAGTTATTAATGGTTACAACAGGCGAAACACGCCGACCTTACTTAAGCCAATTATTATGGCGTATGCGTAAAGACATCAACAAAGGATCCGATGCTTTCTAAATTAATGAATTCAGGTGGCTTTAAATTAACAGTCATTTTATTTTTGGGTTTTGCCAGTGGTTTGCCGCTGGCCCTAACGGGACAAGCCATGCAAGCCTGGTTGACCGTTGAAAAAATTGATATTGCAACGATCGGGTTTTTCAGCCTGGTTGGATTGCCTTATACATTTAAATTTTTATGGGCTCCATTGATGGATCGTTTTGAGCCTCCGTTTTTGGGTCGACGTCGCGGCTGGCTTGTGATTTCACAACTGTCTATTGCTGGCGCCTTAGTGGTGCTATCAAAAATATCGCCCAGTCAAAATACTGAAACTTTCGCGATGATCGCAGCTTTGGTGGCGTTTTTGTCAGCTTCACAAGATATTGTTATTGATGCTTACCGCACAGATACATTATTGCCATCAGAGCGCGGCAGCGGAGCGTCGCTTGGAGTTTTAGGTTACAGGTTGGCTATGATTTTATCAGGCGGAATTACGTTTGTTTGGGCCGATGCTAATGGAAACAATTGGTCATGGTCGAAAATTTATTTAATCATGGCGGGTATCATGGTTGCCGCAGCAGTCATTTCGTTTTTATTTTTACCTTCGGTTGCAAAAAATAACGTGGCACCAAAAACGAATGCAAAAAATGATTTGATTGGTTTTTTTGCGTTAGTCATTGCTGTTGTCATTGGATATCAGATCACAACAAAACTGGCCTCACCATTGGTTGAAAAATTATTTGATCTGACCATTGTTAATAATAAAAAATGGGCCGAATTAATGACATTTTTTATCGGGCTTGGGATTACTCTGCCACTGGCGTGGCTGGCTTCACAAAAAGCAAAATTTGAAACGCTGAATATTTCATTAAAAAATTATTTTTCTATGAAGGGCGCAGCCAGTTTTTTAATTTTAATTATATTATACAAATTAGGTGACGCCTTTGCCGGCAGCTTACTGACTCCTTTTTTAATTAAATCCGTTGGCTTTACGACAGCTGAAATTGGCGTCGTCAACAAAGTCATCGGCATGTGGTTAACAATTGGCGGAGCGCTGCTGGGCGGAGTCATAATGATCAAATGGGGACTGTTTCGGTCATTGTTGTCTTTTGGGATTTTACAAATGGTTTCCAATTTAGGATTTTGGTTATTGGCCGTATCTGGTAAAGGCGCCTGGGGTTCGTTTTCATTACCTGCTTTTGATTTTCTCATCGTATCCCTGAAAGAATCCACTCAAGTCGATTGGCTTTTGTTATTCAGTATTGGCTCTGAAAATATAACCGGCGGAATGGGAACAGCCGCCTTTGTCGCTTTTCTGATGGCGCTGTGTAATCAAAAATTTTCAGCTACGCAATATGCGTTGCTGTCATCATTGTCTGTGATTGGACGTGTTTTTGTGGGCCCTGTGGCTGGTGTACTGACGGAAGTTATTGGCTGGCCATTGTTTTTTATTTTTTCAACGATGACAGCTGTGCCGGGTCTTGTGATGTTGTATAAAATGAAAATTCAGATTCTAAATCTTGAAACACCGAATTTAAATCAATTGGCCGAAGATTAGTTCATTCTTCGGCATTATATTCAAATTATTTTCCAGAACAGCTGTAGCCAGGATATAAATAACTGGTTTTTTCTGTTTCAGATGCCGGTTTTCGAAACAGGCTGCCACGTTCTGTCGTCATTTTTTGTAAACATTGATTTAAATTGTCCAACGTGACCAATGATAATTGATCGGTTTCAACATGATAAGAAGTAAATAAATACGTCACATCCGACGAGCCCGAATTCATTTTGCTGATTTCTTTTTCAGCGTCAACTTTGACGCCAGTTTTTAATTTTTCGTCATTTTCTACAGCAAAAAATTGTATTAATTCGGCCTGTTTGCTGTTTTCATTAATTTTTTTCAACCATAAATTTAAATGCGATTTCTGAACCCTGTTTCGATCTAAATTTTTAACTTCTTCGGCATATTGATTTAACATTTGCACCATCACATGTTGACCACTTGGCAATTTTTCGAATGACAATTCGTGCGTATATTTAAAAAGTGTACCGCGTTCCGCTAAATATGTTAAAAAATCTGCTGAGAATGCGAATCTGGCCGAATCTTTGCGATCGAGTGCTGATTCCAAAACAGTCTGAACTTGAGCTGTCGTCGGAAATTCAAATTCTGTTTTTGTGATATCGCGTCCGATGTATTCTGCCAATGTCCCAGGACATGGTAAATTTGTTGATCGGATCACTTTTCCTGTATTTTCAGTTTTGACATATTGAATTTTTAAAACTGAACCCTGATCCAGATCTTTTTGAATTTCCGCATTTGCCGTGTCGCCTTTTTTGATTTCGATCACATGAATTTTTGAATATAAATCTGGACGCGATCTGAAAATATTTAAATAAACAGATAATTTTTCGGCCCAGAATGGATTTTCATAACGCCGACAACGATTATCGATTTCAGTTTTTTCGACCTCGGCGATTGTTTCAGATGGCAAATGGAATAAAATTTTATTTTGCGCAGCTGACATCAGCGATTGCTTCATACCAGAGTTCAAATAAATTTCAGAAACTGCTGCGGGCATTCGTAATTCGTTACTGATACAGGCACTTAAAAAAATACATGCAGTTAAAATAAATCCACGCAAAGATAATAGAGCAAAAGCCATCCTGGCCTCCTTATTTAAATATGGGTCTATTTTATTTTACCTTTATTTTTTTCAAAAAAAAAGCGGCATCATTTTCGCTAGACGTAAGAGACATCATCAATTTTTGATTTTATAAAATGTGGATAACTGGCGCCAGGGAGATTTTAGAGTGTTTTTACGGAAAATATTGATATTTATAACTGGTCTTAAGTCGACATTTTGCAGCCAGGGCAGCAATTTTTGTCTGTTTGCTGTACAGCTGATTTTACTTTTTTACACTGGACAAAGTTTCGCTTTAACGACTGAAACCCTGCCGGCTCATGTTTACAGCCCGGCTTTCAGATATGGGCAGATTAATGGCCTGGAAAATCGTTACACAGAAACTGGCACCTTGGTCCGCCTCACAGATTACAAATCGATCGAATTTGATGCTGATACGTTAGCGAAATTTAATACCAAAGCTAATGAGCTCATCGCAACACTGAATAAATTTGGAATTTACAAAGCCGGTGATTTATTTAACTTAGGTACGTTAGAAATTGATACGAAACCTGAAATTAAATATTTCGCACCTGTATTAGCCAAAGGAATTTCCGAAACATGGACTATTGCTTTGGGATTACCAGTTATTAAATATTCAAATACTATACGATTAAATCAAAAATTTTCAAATATCGAATATTATAATCAGTTCCGCGGTTTGTCTCCGGAATTGGACCAGGCCTTAGACACCGATCTGGCCAACGAAACACAACAAGCTTTAATCAATAAAGGTTATAAACCATTAGCGAGCCAAGAAAAACAGTTTTTGGGAGATATCCAATTGGTCAGCATAAAAAAAATTATTCAAAATATAAATTCAACACTCCTGCATTTAATGACTGTCAGCTTACCAACAGGGCCAGAATACGATTCGGATGATTTACTGGCGCTGAATTCATTTCATGAATTTTCTGTCGAAAATAAATTGGCCTATGTTCAGAAAGTTTCGTATTTTTTGGAACTTGTGCCCAATTTATCAGTTAAGTATATATTCCCGCAAAAAATAAATGCGCGTATACCTACAAATAAAGACGACGTATTACCCGATCAAAATTCAAAAGATGAAGTCACCAAAACAACTGGATTATTCTACGATGCAGGATTAAATTTGGGACTATCTGTTTCAGAACAGTTCAAATTGACTGCGGGCTATTTAGTCGGGCAGAAAATTAAAGACAGTTACAGCAACAGCAGCAAAGGCGACAGCAACATCATCGCAGAAAAATCAGATTCAAAATGGCAAAAAGTAACGGCTGACGTTTCTTATTCAACAGTACAAAATTATTTGAAGAACAAAAAGTTTATTCCTCTGATTTTGAGTTTATCGATTTACGATACAATCGCTGGCGAAAATATTGAACGCCGATTGGGTCAAGAATTAAATATGACATTGTTTTTTTAAAGGACACCTCTATGACAACGATTCAAAAATATAGATTATTGGCTTTAGTTTTTAGCGTCATGTTGTCGTGTGCTCCGTCCGTTCAAGATTCAGAAAATAAAAAACCGCTGACGCCAGAATTGCAAACCAATGATGTAGCCCTGCAGCAAATGCATAAAAATCCGTTCGCGACAGTTGGCTTTGCATTAAAAAAAATGGGCCCTAAGAAAAATTACACACAAAAAAATATTCAAAATTTATTCGAAATTGGTCAATTATTAAAGGACCAAAATGCCAACGAAAAAGCAGCTTTTTATTTAAACCAACAAGAATCAGTGGCACTCAAAAATAACAAGGCTTTTGCTGAAACTTATTACTTACAATTGGTCGAAGAGCAAACCAAAAATACTTTGAAAAAATCTGTTTCTGAGGTTGAAAAAAATATTTTAGCGGACACTGATCGAATTGAAAAAATGATCAGTGACAGCGCGGAAATTCTGGCTGATCAGTCACGTCCTGATCAAAGTCTGAAAGAACAGTTAGCTTTGGCTGAAGATTTAATTTCAAATATCGTTGACAAAATTCAATCGTCAGACGTATTCAGCGAATTGAAAATTCAAATTCCTGAAAAATTAAATGCCGAGGCTAAATCATTTTTAGCCAACGTACAAAGTTTCGATCTTGAATTTTCCAAAATGCAAACCTTGACTGAAAAATTAAATTTAATGACTGAATATCTTAAGAAATTAGAAGTCCAACTTGATGCTGATTATCTGGCGGCATTCAAAACTGGCCAAGAATTAGGCCTGTCTATTGACCGGATCACCGATCCGCAAAATACTCTGCAAACACTGGCATTGACATGGAAAATGTTAACTGTTGAAGAACGAATTCAACATTTTCAATCTGCAAATCAAAGTTTATATGAACTGTTTAATAAAAAATCCGATGAAGACATTCAATGTTTAATTGATGGCAACTGCACTGGTTTAATTTCGAAATTAGTTTTAAAAATTGGCGTATATCCAGAAATCGAAAAATATGGTGTTGAAAAAATTAAAGCCGATTTAAATCAAGCGGCTATTGGGTTTTTAAGCGGAAAAATAAATGCAACAGCCTTTGAAAAAATTAAAGAATTGCCAGAAACGATTAAATCTCGGATTCGCGACAGCGTTGAAAAAAATATTGGATTAGTTCAGGATTTTAAAAATCAATTTAAATTTAATTTGGCAGAAGGTCTGCAGAAAAAACTTAAAACAGAAAGCTTAGGCTTTTATATCACATCCAATGCTGAAGTTGAACTTCAAGAGCAAATCGCATTGATGTCGAATGATTTGTATTCAATCCAAGGACTTGATGGATCTGAAAAGTTAGTCAAACAGTTTGGTTTGATTGAAAAGGTTATTTCATTGGTCGATTTTTCAAATCAACAAAAAAAATTACTCAGAAATGGATTATCAAATTATTTGAAAAATCCGACAGAAATTTTTCTGATGTCGACATTAAAAAATACAACGAACACGCTGTTGGTCAAAGACCAAGCTGCTGCATTAAAATTTTTAAGCTTGATGGTCACAGCGACTGCTGATTGGAAATCAGGGCCCTTTGATTCTGGGCTAACCGAAATTCGTGCCCAAGACCTGATTTCGGATTTTAAATCAGATCAGCTCAATCAATCGGTATTTCCTAAAACAGAACTTTTTAACATTTGTTTTGCGAATGCTGTGAAAATTTTAAAACAAATTCAATCCGAAAAATCTTTGGTTTATTTGGTCAATAATAATAATGAACGTGTCGCAATCAGTGATTATTTATCAGGTAAAAATCACCCAACAGTGGCCTTAGCAGCTGCTTCGGATCAAAAAAATAACCGATCAATGAATGTCACAAAAGTCGCAGATTTGGCACTGATGATTGATGCATTGTCGGCGTTTTCTCAGGCCACCAAGGGTATCGAAAATAGTCAAAGCCAAATATTAAAAGATCCTGAAATTAAATTACAAATCGAAAATGCCAACAAAAATATTGAACTGCTGGTTTTAACTTTGGCTAATTTCATTTCATCGCAAATGATCGGACCAAAAAATTTAGTTGATGACGCGTATGATTTTGAAACGAAATCTTTAAGCCAAAATTATCAACTTTCAAATCAGGTTGCTGCGATTTCCGCCCTGATTCAGGCTTATGAAACAACAGGTATTCATATTTATTTATTATCAGCTAAAGAGCTTTATTATTCGACCAATCGAAATTATTTCGATCAGCAATTAAAATTTTATAAAAATAGTTTATCCGAAACGAAAACTGTTGAAATGAACAAAGATGATGTGCTCAATAGCTTAAATCATTTAATTTCAATACGGAAATATTTAAATTTAACCAGCCAAGTCCAATTTGATCGTATTTTTGAAAACTGGTATGTTGCAATTTTATTATAAAACATTTAACCTTTTTCAATGAAGAAAATTTTTAATGTTTTGTTTTATGTTATCGTTGCATCAGTTTTAATTTTAAAAGCACCCGGTATTTATGAAAACTTTAAACGGCAAAACCAACCTGCACCGCAAGTGATGATCAAACGATTCTCAGGAGAACAACTTACATTTCCGATTCCGAATCAAAAAATGATTGTCGTGTTTTGGGCGACGTGGTGCCCGCCATGCAAAGTTGAACTGAATCGTTTCAACGACATGATGGCAAAAGGCCTGATTAAATCCAATGAATTATTAGCCATCAATATCGAAGAATCTGCCGCTGTTGTGAATGAATTTTTAAATAAAAACCCGTTGCAATTTTTAATTGCCTTAGATGAATCCGGTGAAATTTCAAAAAAATATAACGTCAGCGGAACACCCACTGTTGTATTTCTTGATGCTGACGGAAAAATCAATTGGATCACATCAGGCTTAAGTCCGACGCTTGAGTACCGGGTGACAGAATTTTTAAAAAAATAATTTTCTACGGACCTGTTTCGGCCGAATTGTAAATCAGATTCGTGTTCATCATAAATTTAAAATCGGCTTTAATTTGATCTGCGGTTTGGACAGAATTATAAATTCTTATTTCGTCCAGATGTCCATTCAAATTGATTCCATTGATCACTGATCCAAATCTGTTAAAATTTCCGATTGCTCTGACTTGTGTTGTATTTGACCCATTGGCTACGCCGTTAATGTAAAACACAGCTGCTCCTGTCGAAGAATTCCTGCTCATGGTGACGTGTCTCCAGGCGTTATTATTGACAACAAAATTTGATTTTGCATGTGGAGTGTTTCCTACAGTGATTCCAATTAAACCTGCTGTATCGATCCACCCCATAAACATATCGTCTTCTGTTCCGCCAACTTCGATTCCAGTAATTCCTGGTGCAGACCATGGATTTCCTGACCCAGCTTGAGCGGTTCGCATCCAAGCAGAAAAGGTAAAACTACCGGTATTCAGCGCAGTTAAATTTGAACTTATTAAAATATAATCAGTCACTGAAGTTGTTAAGTTTGCTGCGTCACCAATTTGCCCAAGTCCTCTGACTGGAGAGTTCGTCGCAATCCCGTTTCTGCCGTTACCTGTGACATCCGAGTACTGCGGTGATGCCGCAGCGGGGTCTTCGCCCAAATGCCAAACAGACCAATAATTTGTCCAAACACCAGTTCTGTTCTGTGCGTCGACAGCAGACGGATTATTAAAATACATGTAAATATATCCGGCTGATGAAGAAGCCGCAATCGAAGGAACGCGCACCCAAATTTCTGAAGTGCTGCCGCTGTTCCATTTGTCGAATTCATAATTTAATGCAGTGATGTCATCTGAGGCAACGAATCTGACATCGGCACCACTGGCTTGAATATTTGCATAGTTCACGATTGTTGAATTTAATTTGACTAAAACGGGTTGGTTTGTAAATGCAGTTGCCTGATCTGAATTATTAATATCAATTCGAATTCGATTCGTCCAGGAAGCATTCCACCAAGTTAATGACGTGTTAAAATTAACAACTTTCGACGAAGGAGACAGTATTGCCGCAGCATCAGTGGCTGTTAATGTCGCGGATTGTATTGTCGCATTTTGGGTGTACACAGTTTGCGAAAACGTGGCAGCCAAAATTGTTGTTGATGTGATGACTGTGACACAACCCGAATCAGAATAATAAATATTTGCTCCAGTTGTGGTTAAATTAACAGTCACATTCCCGGTCGCATTTGAATTAAAATTATTTGCATCAACAGTATAAATTGGTACTGGCGTACATGTATTTGTTTTCATGGTCGGCGATGGATTGATAAATAATTTCGTCGGCACTGTTGTGATTGTCACATTTTGCGAAGCTGATGTTAAACCCGCAGCTGTTGCGACTAAGATTCCCGTTTGGCCCGATGTTGTATTTCTGAAATAAATCGTAATTGAATTTGTAGCTGCTAAAATGGAAGTCGTTGTTATCGTTGTCGAACAACCAGAATTTGAATAGGTGTTGTAATCCAAGCCAACTGCGTTGCAGTATTCGTAAATGTGGCAGTGATTGCTCGATTTGCGACTGCTGAAACTTTTCCAATATAATTAATACGGACTGTATCATTAACCACACCTGTCGACGAATTATTCGCAGTCACAACAATTGTGCATGACCCACCTGAAGCCAACGATGTCGAACACGACCCGCCAGTTCCGGGGTACGTTCCACCCTTGAAAGAATAAACCGTTGGATTTGTAAATGCCGCTCCTGTCATTGTACTTGCTGGCAATGTACCTGTATTTGAAACAGTAAATATTTTATCAGTGGGTGTTGAGATATTCACTGAACCAAAATTGTATGTGACAGCATCTGAAATAACTAATGTGGCTGATGCTCCACTCCAAAAAGTAAATGGAATAAACACCTGGGCTGTGCCAAGTCCTGAGAAAATTAAAATGAAATAAAATAATTTATTTTTCATGATCTCCAAATTAATAATCTATTTAACCCAAACCATTGTTCGGGTATCCACGTCATATGTCGCTGAATTATCAAAGTTCCAATGTTTGTTGCCCGTGTTGATACCGACCGACGTATCCAACAGCATTCCATCACCATTGTCCTTACCGCCAACGACCCACTGTGTAGAACCAGAACCAGTGTCCCATGTGTCACCGACTGTATTTGGCGACGAACAGGACGAATGAAATCCCATCCATAACCAATCTGCCGAATCATTATACGGAGTGAAATTACCGCTTTTTTGGCGAATTAAAAAACATGTTGATCCGATATTTGATGTCACTGATCCACCGCTTAAAATAACATTCGATTGAGAATATGTTGCGTAAGTCGTCATTAATCCCGAAAAATTTTGTGACGATCCAAATGTTGCGATGTTTTTACTGGTTGGTGTTGGCCAATTATTTGTAAAACGAATTTGTGTAAACGGCACAGTACTGGTTGTTGACCAAATATTTGAATTTCTTCCGGCAGTAGTTTGTGTCGGATCAATCAGGCCGACTGTTTCTGACATTTTTGCTACAGCTCTTCGCGGAACTGCGGTTAACATCCAACCGCCTGAATCATTTGTTTGATCACAGTAAACAGCGAATGGCGCGATACCAATACCTGTGCCATCGTAATCAATATTGTAACTTTGGCTGGTTGTAAAACCTTGGGCTAATACCTGAACACAAGAAATTCCAATCACTGTGACAGTTGGTAATGATGACGTAATCGGATTCCCATTGATCGTTGCAGTGATTGATTTGGCGGTACCAATTGTAACCCCTGTGAATGTTGCCGAATATGTTCCGTTTAAATTATCAGTGACTGCACCTAAAGTTCCCGACGATGTGCCTGCACCCGTCAATGAAAACACAATGGTACGCCCAGACAATTTAATATCCATATTTTGATCATTTTTAGTTGTAAACGTGACTGTCGCCGTGCTGGCCACAGCGACCTGTGAATAATTAATTGTTACAACAGATCTTGCTAATGATATTTTTTGGTGCGCAGCCCAGAAAGTAAAAGGAATAAAAACTTGAGCTTTGCCGAGATATGCAAAGCTCAAGATGAGTAAAAAGTAGCTCAATTTTTTTTTCATTTTTGATTCCTAGAATCCTGTAATCCAAGTGACCAGACATTGTTCGCCGTCGTACATAATAGTATAAACAGTTTTGCTGGCGGCAGTTCCACCGACTCGTGGACCATTGGCAGGAATGTATGACGTCGTACCCGTTGGACACGTAATTGAAACTGTACTCAAACCAGAACCTTTAACGATAAACATGTATGAAGCACCTGGCTTTGTATTCGTCATCGCAACCGATGTTGCCGTTCCAGAGTCAGTGCCCGGTGTCCATCTCATGGTATTACTTGTGTTTGTATCCCAAGTCCAACCTGTTCCCATGTTTGTTGTATTCGTCGCAACATTTGAATACATTTGACCCGTCACTTGTACTGCACCCGAGGTATCAAACGACATTCGAGTCGAACCGTTTGTATTTATATTTAAACCAAATGCACTTCCAGCTGCCGTACCAAGATTCGCGGTCGCAGCGACAGTATTTCCACCATTCACAAAACCTACCGCATTAATATCTGCTGCGGCAATAGTTCTGAATGACGGAGCCGACGGACCGGCTGACGATGGACCCATGAAAAACGTATTGTTGGCTGCAGTTGTCGCGCCCGTTCCGCCATTTGCAACAGGCAATGTTCCAGAAACTTCCGATGCTAATGCGACTGAATTTCCACCAGATAAAACTCCTGCTGCAGAATTTTTAACAATTCCTGCCGTACCAAATCCACTTAATGTTAATCCAGTAAATGTTGGCGAAGCACCAGAATGAATATTTTGTGGAGTTGATAATGTAATTGAACCTGCACCATTCGTTACAGAAATTTGATTT
>JANPOT010000013.1:0-22799 GCA_031428135.1 Pseudobdellovibrionaceae bacterium
ATTTTCAAAAAGAATTTACAAAAAAATAAGAATATTTGCTGTGCTGGTTATTGTGCTGGTTATTGAACTCTGTCAGGTGAAATTCCATAAAAAACTTCGTCTAAATAAAGCAATAATGATTCGCGCAGCTCATCGATTGTCATTGTGTTAGGGTCAACTTCCAGTGCCCTGAAGGCCGCAAACAATTCAGTTTCGATGACCTCTTTGTCGATTTTTGAGTGCTCAGAAAATTTTTCTAAAACTGTGCCCATGTTCGCCTCCTGCTTACTTTGGGGTGTTTGGTTTTTTTGCCAAACCTGTTTTGTCTTAAGTCACCAATCCGTGGCGGCTTTCATATCATTCTGACAGTTTCATCAAATCAAAGGGTTAGTTCACATTCAATTTTATACGCGAATTTTTTCGAAAGATTGGCCACAGGGCTAGTCCTGAATAAAACGGGCTTGGCCAATAAAAGTTGTCATTATCGTCTCAGAAATAGACAGTCTGCTTAGCCAAAGTACATATAACGATTTTAAATCGGCACAACTGTTGTAATAGGTATTCGCAGCAGCACGTTGTTGGGTTTTATTTGAAAGGCCGTTATGAGGAAGTTGTACGTATCTGGGATTTGCACGTTGGCGTTAACGGCGCTTTTGTTTTGTTCTGTGGCGTCTGCGCAAGGCCAGACAAAAAGCCCAGTTCAAAGTTACCGTGAATGGAAAAACACAATGGTTGGCGCAGCTGAATCACGTGTTCAAAAAATTAAACTATCACTTGAAAAACAACGCCAACTGGCGGGCTCAAATTTGGACCCCAATTTAAAAAATCAATTATCCAAAGAACAACTGCAAATCACAATTGCTGGGGAACTGACGATCAGTGATTATTTTGCTGGCTACTTAAACAAGCAAAATAATTTACAGATGGCTATTAATTCTGTGGCCGGAAAACTATCCAGCGAAGAAGTTGCAGAGCTGATGTCGGCCTATGCCTATAATTTTAACAAAATTCAGATCCAACCATTAAAATCAGCTTCTGAAGGGGCGCCCAAGCCCGGCCTGGAATAAGTTTAAATCGAATATAAACCAATCCCCACGACCTTGACAGTTAATGAATGCAATTCATATTTGCAAGACGTATAAGACATCAACGTAATCAATTAACTAACCAGGTCCACTCATGGACCTGCTTTATTTGGGGAGACACAAATGGCAAAAACAGAATTGGGCGTACGCCCGTTACACGACAGAATTTTAGTTCGCAGAATGGCTGAAGAAGAAAAAACAGCTGGCGGATTATTTATTCCCGACACAGCAAAAGAAAAACCACAGCGTGGCGAAATTGTTGCTGCTGGAAAAGGCCGCGTCACTGAAGACGGCAAAGTTTTACCACTTGAAGTAAAAACTGGCGACAAAGTTTTATTTTCTAAATACGCAGGCACAGAAATTAAATTATCTGGCGAAGAATATTTAATGATGCGCGAAGAAGATATTTTAGGAATTGTGCAGTAGGCGCATAACTAAACTGTGCAACAAGCACAATTTAAATCAGTTTTACTTTAAAAAATAACACACACAATTTAAGGAGAATTTCATGAGCAAAATTTTAATATTTTCTGAAGACGCAAGATCACACATTTTAAAAGGCGTTAACGTTTTAGCAAACGCTGTTAAAGTTACATTGGGACCTAAGGGTCGCAACGTTGTTATCGACAAATCATTCGGTTCGCCATTAATCACAAAAGACGGCGTCACTGTTGCCAAAGAAATTGAACTTGAAAACAAGTTTGAAAACATGGGCGCACAAATGGTTAAAGAAGTTGCGTCAAAAACAAATGACGAAGCCGGCGACGGAACAACGACGGCAACTGTATTAGCACAAGCTATTTACCGCGAAGGCGCAAAATTAGTTTCTGCAGGCCACAACCCAATGTCGATCAAGCGCGGTATTGATAAAGCCGTTGGAATCATTATTGAAGATTTAAAAAATATGGCAAAACCTGTTAAGGGTTCAAACGAAGTTGCACAGGTCGGTTCAATTTCTGCCAACAACGATCCTGAAATCGGAAAAATGTTAGCCGATGCAATGGATAAAGTTGGACGTGAAGGTGTTATCACGATCGAAGATTCAAAAACTGCAAAAACAGAAGTAACAACTGTTGAAGGTATGCAGTTTGACCGTGGTTACTTATCCCCATATTTCGTAACTAACGCCGAAAAAATGGAAACTGTTTTAGAAAACGCATACGTATTGGTTTATGATAAAAAAATATCATCAATGAAGGACATGATCGGAGTTCTTGAAGCTGTTTCAAAACAAGGTCGTCCGCTTTTAATTATTGCAGAAGACGTTGACGGCGAAGCATTAGCAACTCTTGTTGTTAACAAATTGCGTGGCACATTACACGTTTGTGCTGTTAAAGCACCTGGCTTTGGTGATCGCCGTAAAGCGATGCTTGAAGACATTGCGATCTTAACAAAAGCACAAGTTATTTCTGAAGATATCGGAATGAAGCTTGAGCAGGCGACAGCAGAACATTTGGGCGTTGCAAAGCGTATCGTGATCGACAAAGACAACACAACAATCATTGACGGCGCCGGTAAAAAATCAGACATCACTGGTCGCGTTGCTCAGATCAAAGCTCAAATTGAAGAAACAACTTCAGACTACGACAAAGAAAAACTGAAAGAGCGTTTAGCAAAACTTGCTGGCGGCGTTGCAGTCATTCACGTTGGCGGTGGTTCAGAAGTTGAAATGAAAGAGAAAAAAGCTCGCGTTGAAGATGCATTAAATGCAACTCGCGCAGCGGTTGAAGAAGGTATCGTCGCTGGCGGCGGAACTGCGTTACTACGCGCTTCTCAACAAATTTTAAAAGCTAAATTCACAGAAGACGAAAAATTCGGCGCAAACATTATTAAACGCGCTTGTGAAGAACCAGTTCGTCAAATTGCAATCAATGCAGGCCTTGATGGCGCGATCGTTGTTGATCGTATCCTTCAAGAAAAGGCAACGAACTATGGTTACAACGCATATTCTGATGAATACACAGATTTATTAAAAGACGGCGTTATTGATCCAGTTAAAGTTGTTCGTTGCGCATTAACAAACGCAGCATCAGTTGCATCTTTGATGTTAACAACTGAAACAATGATTGCTGAAGCTCCTAAAAAAGATTCTCCACAAATGCCAGGCGGCGGCGGCGGAATGGGCGGCATGGACGGCATGATGTAAGTAAGCAAAGCTACAGGATGCAAGGCTCGACTGAGCCCTCCAGCTTTAAAAATTATTTTTAAGCCCGAAAAGCCCCGAAGAAATTCGGGGCTTTTCTATTTTCTAAATCTTTTTATTAAAATAAATGATACAATTAAAAATCATGAACAAATCTGAAATTATTCAAAAATTTATTTCTGCCATTGAATCTGAATTGTCAGTTTTAAAAAAAGCTGCAACGGATACGGCGAATTATGCGACCGACCCCGAAAATAAACCTGAAAATAAATACGATACTCGAGGCCTGGAGGCTTCGTATTTGGCCGGGGCACAGGCCCAGCGTGTGGCTGAAATGATGGATGTTTTGCTGTGTTTTAAAAGCACCGCCCTAAAAAAATTTCATGATGGTTCCACAGTGGCAATCACTGCATTGGTCGAAGTTATTTTGAATGAAAAAACCAATTATTTATTAATTATGCCCCTGGGCGGCGGCCAAACCGTTAAACTTTTCAACCAAACAATACAAGTTGTTACCCCAGCGAGCCCCCTGGGGAAAGCCCTGATCGGCCAGTCGGCCGGAGAAATTATAACAATTCTTGCGGGCGGCCAAAAACGCGAGTATGAAATAGCCTCTATTCAGTAAAAAAATACTGCAAAGTTTAAAATTTACTTCAGAGGGCTAACTATGATCAGCACAAGCAATGTGTCACTGCGTTTTGGTGGAAAAAAATTATTCGAAGACGCAAGCGTTAAATTTATTCCTGGCAATTGTTACGGATTAATTGGTGCAAATGGCGCCGGTAAATCGACGTTTTTAAAAGTCTTATCCAAAGAAATTGAACCCAACAGCGGCGAAGTCATTATGGCTGCGGACGCAAGGCTTTCGATTTTAAAACAGAATCATTTTGAATTTGATGAAACACCTGTTTTGCAAACTGTGTTGATGGGAAATCAAAAATTATTTAAAATCATGTCAGAAAAAGACGCCATTTATTCAAAGCCTGATTTTTCTGATGCCGACGGCGAACGCGCAGGAATTTTAGAAATGCAATTCGCTGAAATGAACGGTTATGAAGCCGAGCCCGAAGCAGCTTCGATGTTGGCAGGCCTTGGAATTGTTGAGGCAACACACACAAAGCTTTTAAAAGAATTAACAAATTCTGAAAAAGTAAAAGTATTATTAGCACAGGCATTATTTGGCCAGCCCGATATTTTATTATTGGATGAGCCAACGAACAATTTAGATATTTACGCAATCAAATGGTTACAAGAATTTTTAATGAATTTTAAAAACACAGTCATCGTCGTATCGCATGACAGACATTTTTTAAATACGGTCTGTACACATATCGCAGACATTGATTACGGCAAAGTGACCGCGTTCACGGGCAATTATGATTTCTGGTTACAAGCCAGTGAATTACAACAAAGATTATTATCAGATCAAAATAAAAAATCTGCTGACAAAGCTGAAGAGCTGAAGGCCTTTATCGCGCGGTTCAGTGCCAACGCATCAAAATCCAGCCAGGCCTCATCAAGACAAAAAACTTTAGAAAAATTAACGTTTAACGATATGCCTGTTTCCAGCCGAAAACGCCCCTATGTCGGATTTGATTCTTTGCGCGAAGCTGGACAGGACATTTTAACAGTGACCGATTTATCCTATAAATACGAAGGCCAATTGATTTTAAATAAAATTAGCTTCACGTTAAAAAAAGGCGACAAAGTCATTTTGCTGGGTAAAAACGATTTAGCAAAAACAATACTGCTTGATATCTTAAACGATAAATTACAACCGGAATCAGGTCAGGTCGCATGGGGCGTGACAACGACAAAAACTTATTTACCCGCAGATAATTCGGATTACTTCCAGGACGGCGAACTTGATTTGGTGAATTGGCTTCGCCAATTTTCTACAGAAAAGGACGAATCATTTATTCGGGGATTTTTGGGAAAAATGCTTTTCAGTGGATCAGAATCATTAAAAAAATCAAATGTGTTATCCGGCGGTGAAAAAGTTCGCTGCATGCTTTCAAAAATGATGTTGTCAGGCGCAAATGTTTTATTAATGGACGGCCCAACAGCCCACTTAGACTTAGAAAGTATTTCAGCCGTGAATGAAGGACTTAAAAAATTCAAAGGCACTTTGATGTTTACGTGCCACGACCATGAATTCGTTCAAACTACAGCAAATCGAATTATTGATATTGAAAATGGAAAACTCAAAGACGACAGATACTGCACATACGAAGAATATTTGGGAATATAGGGTGAAAAGTTTAACCATATTAATTTTATTCGCAAGCATACAAACACAAGCGGCCGTTTGGACAGCTGTTCGCGCCTGGACCCCGGCTGATGAAATCAATTATTCAGAATTTATTTCAAAATCCGTTGATCCATTATTTTTTAAAAATATGGGCCAGCCATTTTCAGAATTAAAACTGGATTGCGCTGACGCGGCTTACGCGCTCAGAATTTATTATTCAAAAATGAATGGATTGCCATTTCATATTAGCGATCGAAATGTTTCAAACCACAACAGGCGTTTCGACTACATTTCAGATGAAAATAAAAAACTGGCCGCATTTATTTTTGATGTTGTGGACAACAACGGCACAGAAAATTTATCTGCCGACGACAGCTTCCCGATCGGCATTCAAACCATTCGTGGCGGCGATGTGTTTATGTACAAAATTGAAACAGCCCCGGGCACGTTCAGTCGACACACCTATTTAATTAAAAATGTAAACACCAACGGCACATTCGACGTTTTATATTCAACACAGGCGCGCCGGGATGCCGGACAGCCAATGAACCGTATCGCGCAGTATTCATTTACGAATGCGAAATGGATACCGAACCACACCGCGCCTGGTGATAAAAATTCTTGGGGATTTCGCCGAATGAAAATGCCCCAGCAAAAAGGCATTCGGGCAGATCAAATCCCTGACGCTAATTTCGAACAATATAATTTGGCCGCTCAATGGGGCGATCAATTTTTTGATTACGTCAAAAACCAACGAACGACGATCAAAGAAACGCCCAACGAAATCATGAATCGGATGTATGAATTTTTGTGCCATGAATTAAATGATCGCGTCGAAATTGTTGCTTTGGCACAAATCTTTCGTGGAAAAACAAATAACGCTTGCATGGACCCCGCAACATTTGACACCTATTCAACACCTTCGCGTGATGGCGGAATTTTAGGTTCGTATAATAAATTATTTTCACAATCAAACACATTAAAACAATCTGGCGAATGGAAAAACGTTAACTCAAATTTACAAACCATCATCGATGCAATTTTTAACCCCAATAGAACCGCACAAGCCACACGGCTCATGCAAACATCCTGTTCGTTTCAAAAACAACAGGGCTTAAATACAAACGTCGGATTATTTTACGAGGCCCTTCAGCGCGGCCAAGTTTCAAGCCACCCGAACGATTCATTATTTAATCGCTGGGGAGTTGTAACGTCGACAACTGCGCCGCTGACTGAGTGTCCGCGGTATTAAGAAATGAAAATATATTTATATAAATTTTGCGGTTGAAGAAGCCATTCAAAAAATGGCGGAGAGGATTTTAATAATTAATAAAAGCTATTTTTCATAACTATATCAACTACTTAAGTCATTACAGAAATAGTTGGGTTACAAAAGTCGCACAGGCCATTATTAAATAGTGGTCGGTTACTTTTTTCACGCCTCCCTACATATTTTGCATAAACTAATGCTCTATGGTAGAAACGTTGAATTCAAGAGGTGGATTATGAAAGTTCTTTTAGCAACATTAGTTATTTCAGCGTTTTCAGCAATGGCGCAAGCCGAAACTATTTTTGTCCCCCTCAATGCACAAGACCAAGCACGACTCACCAAAGAACTTTCTAAAATTGATGTTTCTCATAGAATGACAGAGGTTGTCCAAGAGACGCCTTATCCGATCATGAAAAAAACATACAGCTTCTTAACTTCTCAAGATGCGGTTTTCATCCAATGCTCCGAAGAATTTATGAATGCCTCACCTGTTGGAACTAATCAGCAGTGTGTTGTTGGTTTTAATTATGAAGCCTCTGTTGCCGGAAAAATTGAGGCACATGATGGTTTTATGCCAGAATTTTCTGTTGCACAGATAACCGAACCAGCAACCGCCAGCATTTTGTATAAGTCTGTTGGTAATGGCGTAAGTCCGTCTGTATTTTTCAACTCAACAGAACAAGTTATGTTTACTCACCCAACGACAGGGCAGAAGTTTCCGGCTTTCCGTTTAAGAATGGATTGCAAGAGAGACGCTCAATACACATCATTTCAATGTGTTGTTTCTGGTGTGAAATAATTTAGCGCGTATTTCTACGGCCAAAGGTTTCTAATTCTACCCGCTCTTGTTCTTTATAAATTGGATAAGCCTTAATCCATACACTGATAAAATCTACGGCTATAATAAGCGCGCAGGCCCCGCACATTGCGAAAAATTGTTTTCCCGTGAATGAACGGCTCCACAGTCCCGCGATGGGATAAGAAAAAATCACGCCCAGAAACAATAGCCAGGACCGCACGGCAAAACGATAGAGAAAATAAAAACGGTCGCTCTCATCAGGCCGAATGTTATTTAAAAGCACTGGCCACCTGACCTACCAACCAAAGAACCCCCGCCACCGAAAAGGTAAGCGGGGTAGGGAGTAGGAAAAGGACAAAAACGGAAACAAAGAAAAGGCAAAAAACTAAATCAATAAAATGTGTAATTTTTTGCTTAGGTCGGCCTACCTTTCCCATGCTCTATAAATAGAATGGGCTACGGGCTAAAAGTTCTACGGTAAGAACTTGTTTTTAACTTATCTTATTATTTTACTACTTGTTTTATTCTTTGTTTGGACTGGCTCTAAGATTTTTTCCAGAGGCTTAGGCTCCCGAATGGGCCACGACATAAAATTATATATACTATATAAGTAATAAGATTTTACTACTTAGTTTTTTCTCGCAAGCCTGCGGATTATCGCCCGTCTTATAGCTCGGTCTCATTCAGGATTAGCCTTTTTCCGCCTTACTTAGCCTGCCCATCAGTGGGTGTTGCGGTTTTCCTGCGGTCAGTATTTTTACCCCTGACTGGGACGGTTCCGATTATTTTCCGTCGGCCCCGCTATGGCTTAACTCCGCTTGCGTGAATAGGTCATTGCTTGCGGAATTGGGCTTAACCATCTGCCCCCATCCTATTCCTCTGTATAAATGGAAAACTCCAAAAATTGATTATTAGTGGAGCTTTCCATTTATCCCCATGAACAACCAAGGGGGTAAATTTATGAAGTTTTACGGCTGGTTTATTAATCGCAAGGTATTGCCCGATACGGCGTTAAGAGTGCTACTGCTTTTTAGATATAGAGTGGAGAACAACCCACGCCTGCAAGAGAAAAAGATTTTGCATTTTTCTCGCCGGGATATTTGTTTTTCTACGGGGCTTTCCTATAACTCGGTTCAATCAGGTTTGCGAATTCTCGTTGATCTTAGGATTATTGAAGCTGACCCGCTCGGTAAGGGGTCCAAGCAAGTGATTAAGCTCACCGAACCCATTGACTACAACTGGGACGTTATCCAAGAAAAATTGGGCTTCAATTTTAAGCCCGTCATCAAAGAATAACGACCGTCAAAAACTGATGTTTTTCCTCTTAAAAGTAATTATTCATTATGAACTTTCATAAGTTCTTAATGAATAAGGGGCCTCATCAAAATTTTATGAGTAGTCCGTTCCATTTAGGAACTATGGATATTGGATACATCTGGACTGAAGAACAATTTAGAGAAGGTAGTAATATAATATATCGAGTTAGGTCTTTGTCTTACCCTAATGCTCTTTGTTTAATTCTGGTCAATGCCCACGAATACACCGTCTACATGGGCGAATATGATTTAAAAATCGGGGAAGTTCTCATCGTCCATAAGCTCGGTAAATCCCTTTTAGACGACTTTATCCGCTACTCCTCGTAAAGGTCTTTAACTCGGCAATCAAGGGCCAAGGCTAAGGCGGAGAGCATTTTAAAACTGATGTTCTCGGCGTTCTTTAACTTAGTTATGTTCTGGTAGTGCTTTAATCCCAAGGTTTCCGCTATTTCCTCGTGGGTTAGACCACTCTTCTCAATAGCCTCGGCAATTTTAAGCCGTGGTAGCTTCCGCCGTTTCTTTTTATATAGGGCCTTGATGTCTATGATTTTGTGTTTTGCCATCGTCTTTTCCTCGTGTAGTAAAACGATACTATAAATTCACATTGACATTTAGCGTTATTTAGTAGTAATATATTACTACTATGAACAATCCATTAATGCTCATATTTATTTGCCCGTTTTTACTTATACCTATTGGTATTGGCTTAGTCCTCGCTTGGTCTTTGTGGGCGTTTTTAGCGACCATATTTGACAGAATACGCGGGCCTAAAGTTATTTACACGCCTAAGAAAGACAGCCCCGAACTCATTGAGGCCATGAAGTCAGGATATTCTCCACGGCTCGGCTTAGAATTAAATGAAATTTTCCCCGAAGCCATAACGGGGCCAGACATTGGCCGTCTTTTATCGGTGAGAGAAAAACTTTTCCCCCGTGAGTTTAATGTATTTTTCTACTCGGTTGGCTCGCAAGATTTAACCTCTGCGGAGTTCAAGGCTTTAGCCCTGCGGTTATTTTTGGAGATGGCCTTTATCCGCTCTTACCTACAGGGAAAATCGTCAAGCCTTTGGCCCGAGCGGGCGGAAGATACTTGGATTTATCACGCCCCTAAACCGCTTAGAAAACTGAACCCCGACTATTACGGGCAACTGCTCGCACGAATGAATGAAGACCGCATGGCGAAGCGCTCGCCCGTGGCCGTTTAACTCAATGTTTTCCTGATTTTACCGACAAGAGAGAAGGAAAATTTTATGGCAAAAAAAGAAATCGAAAAAACAGAACCGCGCCTTGACCCGAACGACAGGGTTAAAAGAAAAGTCGAGGAGAACATCTACGAAATGGCCTCGGGCCATTACATGGTGGTTGTCCAAAAAAGAATTAACGGAAAAGTTAAAACGAAAAAAAAGCGAAAAATTAAACTCATCCAAGAGGCACGACAGGAACGGAAGAAATTCCGCTACGAACTTAGTCAAGACGACATGAAACACAGGGACGGCCAGTTCAAGTGGAAGGTGGCCTTTGATCGATATTTAGCTCATATCAGGCAACGAATAGACGACGACAGAAAAGAAGCCGAAATATCTGGAACGAAACCAATGGGCGAAGGTTCTTACGAAACAGCCTCGGCGGTGACAAAATACACAAAACACTGGGACAAGATGTTCCTCGCCGACATTTCTCAACAGCACGTTCATAGCATGATTAACATGCCAGCGTTCAAGGCGTTGGGTTACGGACAGAAAAAACATCTGATGAGGCACATACGCAATGCCTTTAAGTTTAACCTTGGCCCCGTGGGTGGGATTTTTTTAAATCCTGCTCATGGAGTTTATGTTGCCAGAGATAAAAATGAAGAGC
The DNA here is from genome assembly GCA_031428135.1 of Pseudobdellovibrionaceae bacterium. Lineage (GTDB taxonomy): Bacteria > Bdellovibrionota > Bdellovibrionia > Bdellovibrionales > Bdellovibrionaceae > Pseudobdellovibrio. The sequence goes on from JANPOT010000013.1 coordinate 10,700, forward strand.
CCCATCGGGCCATCTGGATACGACCAGAAGTTATAGCTAAAGTTTTTGAAGTTCTCTTTGATGAGAATATGAACCCGTTAAGCAAAATCGCCGTTCCAATATATTTGGGTTATTATTCCGGCCTACGAAGCGGGGAATTGTATTCTTTGACTTGGAACGATGTGAAACTAAAAGACCCAGACGACTCTTACATTGATGTCAATTCAACCTATAACTGGAAACTGGAAAAGCCGACACCGACTAAATCAGGACAGGCCCGCAAGGTTGATGTAACCGCCATTAAAGATTTTCTTTTACGGCACAAGATGCGGTCCACGGAAAAACATTTTGTATTTCCCCGTGACAGAGAATGGGAAAGCGGAAAAATGGCTCGGGCATTCCGTGACATTTTAAAATCAAAAGATGTTGGTTACGAACCAGAGTTAAACAAAAAAGGGAAAGAGTTGTGGCCTAATTTTCATTCCCTGCGCGCCTCTTACATTATGAACCTACTCACGGCGGGAGTGACTCACATCGTGGTTCAACAAATGGCGGGCCATGCTGATTGGGCAACGACCGCTCACTATGTGGCGAAACTTGATAATAAGGACATCAAGGGAACGTCTCATAAATTAAACCCATTCAAGAAATCCCGTAAAACTGGATAAGCACTAATCACCGATCATAAATTCATACCGAAAAAGTAGCGGGAATTTTCCCGCTACTTTTTTTATTTCTACTCAATCACAAAACACGACCGAAAACCGCCGATCATGAGGTCAGTTCTTTTATTAAATTCTCTGGGTGTCACCCAGTGGGTGAAATTTGGGTGGCCGAAAATTATTAAACTTTTGGGCGACTAAAAATGAGACAGCGGAAATTTTTGTAATAAGACCCCGAAATTATTAAAAAATCTGGGGTTATGTAGCCAGAGTTCAGGGACTTAGAAAATCGCTCAACTCGTTTTTAATATTAAAAAAAAATGGCGGAAAGTGAGGGATTCGAACCCTCGAGCCCCGCGAAGGGCTGGCAGTTTTCAAGACTGCTGTGTTCAACCGCTCTACCAACTTTCCGTTGATAGTTTTATGTAATTTCGTAAATCAGATCAAGTGTTTAGAAAGTTGTTGCAGTCTGTTACAGACGATTGTCCGACAGACTGCTTTGTTTGTTGGCGGTTTTTCATAAATTACTGAATAAGGTTATCGAATCTCAGTTTTATTGCCCATGTATCCGCGTAAGGCCTGCGGAATTTCGATGCTGCCGTCTGGACGCTGGTAATTTTCAAATATTGCAACCAGCGTGCGGCCAACGGCTAACCCGCTGCCGTTTAATGTGTGAACGTACTGTGGTTTTCCGCCGTCTTTGGGTTTGAATCTGATGTTTGCACGGCGCGCTTGGAAATCTTCGAAATTTGAACACGAACTGATTTCGCGGTACGAATTTTGGCCCGGAAGCCAGACTTCCAGATCATACGTTTTCGCAGATCCAAAACCCATATCCCCCGTACATAATAATGATTTTCTGTAAGGCAAACCCAACAGGCTTAAAACTTTTTCAGCATGACCCGTTAATTGTTCATGAACTGCATCTGAATTTTCGGGATGGCAAAATGTCATCAGCTCAACTTTGTTAAATTGATGCTGGCGAATCAGGCCTTTGGTGTCTTTGCCATAGCTGCCGGCTTCGGATCTGAAACACGGTGAATAAGCACAAAAAGATTTTGGCAAATCAGATTCAGTCAAAGTTTCACCGTTGTAATAATTCGTCACAGGAACTTCGGCGGTTGGAATTAAAAAATAATCTGTGTTGTTCAATTGAAAAACGTCTTCTTTAAATTTTGGAAACTGCCCCGTGCCCTGCATACTATGACTGTTCACGATGAATGGCGGAATCATTTCGGTGTAACCATGCTGTGTTGAATGCAGATCCATCATAAATTGAATCAGCGCGCGTTCCATTTGCGCAGCAGCGCCTTTTAAAAATGCGAACCTTGCGCCCGTTGTTTTTCCGGCGCGTTCAAAATCAATAATATTTAATTTTTCGCCCAGTTCAAAATGTTCTTTCGGCTTAAAAGAATACGTTTTGATTTCACCAACGACTGAAACAATTTTGTTGTCGTGTTCAGATTTTCCCGCAGGAACGTCAGATTTTGGCATATTCGGTAAATTCAATAACAAATTTTGAACTTCTTCGTCAGCTTTTGTGGCTTGGGCCTCTAAATCTTTAACTTGTGATTTCAGTTTATCGACTTCGGCCAACAAGCTCGATGCGTCTTTGCCTTCGCGCTTAAGCGTACCAACATCAGCGCTGAGCTTGTTTTGTTTTGCCTTTTCAGTTTCAGCCAGCGTCATAACTTCACGTCGGCGCACAGCCAACTTCATCACTTCGTCCAAAGTTTTTAAATTTTGTTCTGAACCGCTGCGATTTTTTAAACCCTGCTGGTATTGATCAAAATAGCTGGTACCGTTTTCAGATTTTTTTTCTAATAATTTTAAATCAATCATAAATTTTCCTTAATTTGGAGCAATCAGAACATACATTCTTAATAGCGAAGCAATCAGAACACAAATAAAATCAAAAATAATAATTTGAAAAATAGTCCTGGGCGCCATTATTTTATAAATCAAAGCCATAAATAAAACATTTAAAAAGATCAACATAAACAGGCCCAGGCCAAATATTTCTTGGCAGATGAGCGCCAAGACTAATCCGATTAAAAATCCTGAAGCAAATCTTAATAAAACATGTCCTAAACCATAGGTCGCATTTTTTGTGGTTTGTTGAACATTGTTTGAAAACCCTTTTAATTTGTCTGTCAGAGCCATAATCGTCCTTGCTTTGTCTGTTGAATTTAGCGCGGTAATTTATTTTGAATTTCAGAGCGGTCGCCAGCGTTCGGCGAAAGCTCTAAATATAAACTGAATGCTTCGTTGGCTTGTCTGGACAGGCCTCTTTTTTCAAATATGTAACCCTGTTCGCGGTAAATATTTGGATAACCACTTTCTCTTTGTTTAGCAATATCCAACATGTCTTGAGCGATATCGAGAGAGTCGCTTTTTCGATAGCAGCCGGCAGCCTTCACATAAAGATCGGCCGATGTTGTTAATAATTTAATTGCATACGAATATTCAGCGGCACAATCTGTGTATTGGCCTTTGCGATCGAAAACCTCAGCGGCCAACAAATAGGGTTCGACTAAATTTGGATTTTTTGATTTTTCTTCTTTGATCATTTCGCTGGCCTCGGTAAACTGACCCAGTTCTAACATGGCTTTAGCGATAAAATATGAAATCAAAGGATAATGTGGATTAATATTTCGCACAGTTTTGAATTTATTCAAAGCCAAACCAATTTCTGCGGGACTGGTTTTTCTGATTGCGACATCAAGCTGCAGCTGAGCCGTCGCAAACAGCGGTTCAACATCAGATGGATCAAGTACGGCGGCGGCTAAATAAAATTTTTGAGCCAGATCATATTGATTCATATTTTTGTAACAGCGGGCCAGTCCAAAATTTGCTTTTTTATCTTTGGGATCAGCATCGACGAGCTGCTGATAAATTTCAGCCGCGGATTTATATTTTTCTTGAAATTCTAAAAAATCTGCCAACCCCATCCGGTATTCCATTGTGTACGGAAAGGCCTTGATCAGTGCTTTTAGGTAATTTTCAGATTTCACATTTCCTTGTGAAGCATAAATATATTTTGCATAAGTGATTTGTGCTTCGGGCCAGCCGGGCTCAAGGTCAACAGCTTTGCTGGAATGTTTTTGAGCCGCATTGATGGATATTTCTTTTTGGTCTTGTTCTTCTTTGGTTCTTGATGGTGAATTTAAAAAAACAGAAACATGGGCATTGGCCAAAAGAGTTAATAATTCGACGTCAGCATCATATTGCCGTAAAGCTTTTTCGGCGTAATTAATGGCCATTGGTTTATTATTTTTTCTGTTTTCGATAATAGCCTGGGCTTTTAAAACTTCATAGCTGTTAGGGGCTATTCGATTTGCTTGTGCCAACGTTTTAGAGGCTTCGTTGAAATTAAATTTTTGGGATAAGTAATCAGCCTTTAATCCGTAGGCAGAAATATTTTTAGGGTCTAATTTTAAACTGCGATCAATCCACACGATGGATTCGCGAGCTTGGTTTAATCCCCACAGACTTTTAGCAATTTTCAAAGCTATACCAGGATTTTTTGGATCTAAGTCAAAAGCCGCTTTCAGTTGGGCTTGCGCAGCTAAATAATCTCCGCCGCGAGCAAATTGATCTCCCAATAAAACCAGCTCACTAGCTCCGTTCGCGGCGCTTGCGGTTTCGTCACCACCCAAAGTAATAACTGTTTCTTTAAGGGCTCGGTGGCTGGGGCTCAGTGACAAACCAAATGTTGCGACTTCAAGAGCCTTTTTCTGATCGTTTTTTTGTATCAGTAATCGAATGTATTCCTGAAGTGCTTCAATATGAAATAATTTCGGTAATCTGCGTTTTTCAGAAAATCCTTGCGAAAAAAATTCAAGCGCTTTTCCAGTGTTGTTTTGCTTTGATTCATTTCTGGCGATACCAAATTTTGCAGCCTTCGAGGTGGAATTTAATTTTAACATTTTTTCAAAAGCAGATCTGGATTCATTGAATTTATCTAATTTATACAGAGTTCTTCCAACTCCAAAATCCGCCCAAAGCCAACCGGGGAAGGCTTTTGCGGCTTCGCTGTAATAAGCTTCTGCATTGATATAATTTTGCTGTTCTTCAAGTAAATCGGCTTTAATCAAATATAAAAATGGAAACAATATGAAACGGTCCTCTAAATTTTGATCTAATATTTTTTCAACCAGGCCGCGGGCGTCTTTGGATTGGCCTTTGGCAATTAAATAGGCCGCCTGACAAGAATCAGAATAACTTGATAGTGGATTAATTCCGCGCGCTCCCTGAGTCACAAGAGCCAATGCCTTAAGGTCGTCGGCTGATTGTTTTGTGGATGGCCACAGCATATGATAAACCATGCATAGCAAACCGCGCGTTTCCAAATCCTGAGCAGAGCCTTCGACGGCGGCGACTAAATTTTTTTGTGCAACAAGAAGGTCTTCGAGGTCCCCAGTTTTTATCAGCGTCAAAGATTTTATTTTATAAGATTTCAATTGTGCAGGAGTGATCGCGGTTTGGTTTTTTTGCGGACTGATGAGCGCCCAGCCGGCCTGTGATTCAGCATCTGATTTTAATAAAAAATATCCAATGCCAACAATTAAAAATAAAACAATGGTAATAAATGGTAATAATTTTTTAAGTTCTTTGGCTTGTAATTTTTTAATTTGCTGAAGTTCGATCGTCAGTTGTTCGTCGCGCGCGCGAATCAGGCCCGCTCCGCCATTGACAGCCGGTTGCCCCGGCCGATTTGTTTTTTGAATTTCTGGAATCAGGGCAAAAATATTTTCAAGGTCGGCGACTGATTTGATTTCGTTGACGGGCTCAGGAGCCTCTGTTTCTGGTTTGGGAATTATTCGGATAACTGTTTCGGCATCCATTTTAACTGCGTTTTTTTCATCACGCTCGACAGGATTTTCCAAAGATTCCATAAGTGATTCATAAAATTCACTTTGTTTTGATAATGGACGCCAGTCGCCATCCGGGTACGCTGAAATTTCTTCTTGGCCAGAAAAAATTCCTTCGATAATCATTTTAGAAATAGCATCTGTCGAATAAGGCCCCTTGACCTGTTCGGCGCTGGATTTAATCATCCACTGATCTGTTGTTCCAGAGCTGTTTTTTAAATTAGACATTCATAATTAGTATAAATAAATTCATAGCGGTCTGTGTATGTTTAGATGATTGATTGTACCAAGTTATGACCAAAGTCCACACTTGGAACCACTTGAGTTCCAAGTTGGAACCAACTTTATGCCCAGCAAAGAATAGTTCGATAAGAGGGAAAAAATACTGGCACAGCCATTGCTACATAATCTCGTATGATGAGATGGTTAGCAGTTGCTTACATTGTTGTGGTTTTAGTAATTTCAGCAAAAGCTCGCGCTAATTCACTTAATGTTTTTTTTATTGATCATCAAGCTAGCCAGATCAAATAGTTATTATCCAGGACCCCCTCCCAGATAATAATGAGGTCCAAAAGCTTGCTTGGTGAATCTAGATTTCTAAAACTTTGTCAGAAATGGCAACTTGTTTTATCAAGGCTTAGTTGTGGCCCCTCCTCAACTAAGCCTTAATTTTTTTATAAAACCGCAAAATCAAAAAAATTAAATCAAAAAATTAAACACGTTTTATCTTTGCGCCGAGCGCCGATAGTTTGCCTTCAAGATTTTCATAACCGCGATCTAAATGATAAATACGACCAACAGACGTTTCACCTTTGGCAACAAGTCCGGCCAGTACAAGTGATGCCGAAGCACGTAAATCAGTTGCCATAACGGGTGCTGCTGACAAACCACCGGGTCTTCCTCGAACTACGGCGACTTGAGTTTTCGGCGTAATATCAGCACCCAACCGCATTAATTCATTCACATGCATAAAGCGATTTTCAAAAACAGTTTCAGTAATCACACTGGTTCCGTTTGCAACAGTCATTAGCGCCATAAACTGGGCCTGTAGATCAGTTGCAAACAGTGGGTGTGGTGCTGTCGTAATATCGACGGCGTTAAATTTATTCTGTGGATGAACACGCAAAGAGTTTTCGCCGATATCAATTTTAAAACCACTTTCACGCATTTTTCCAATCAGCGCATCCAAATCGTGGGGCTGACATTTTTCTACAGTGACATCGCCGCCAGTTATTGCACCGGCTATGAGTAATGTGCCTGCCTCGATGCGATCAGGAATAATCGAATGGCGCGCAGGATTTAATTTTTCAACACCAATAATTTGAATGACACTGGTGCCTTGGCCCGTTATTCGTGCGCCCATTTTATTGAGATAATTCGCCAGGTCTACGTTTTCAGGCTCTTTCGCTGCGTTTTCAATAACGGTTATTCCATCGGCCAACGTTGCCGCCATCATTAAATTTTGAGTACCGCCAACAGTTGTTTTTTCAAACAAAACTGTTGCGCCCTTAAGTCGTTTTGTTTTTGGATCGGCTTTGGCAAAAACATAACCATCACGCAATTCAATTTCAGCGCCCAAAGATTTCATCGCGTCTAAATGTAAATCAATCGGGCGCGTTCCGATGGCACAGCCACCAGGCAAAGAAACAATGGCTTCGCCGTATTTAGTCAGCATGGGACCCAGACATAAAATACTGGCGCGCATTTTTCGAACTAAATCATAGTGTGCTTCAAAAGATTTTAATTTAGAAACTTGGACACGAAAAGTGTGGCCGTCGCGCGCGCTTTCACAGCCCAAGCTTTGTAAAAGTTCTGCTGTGGATTCGATGTCTTTTAAGAGCGGAACATTATCAAAAGTATGTTCCCCTTCGGCCAATAACGTCGAAAATAAAATTGGCAGTGCTGCGTTTTTTGCGCCACTGGTTGAAACTTTGCCGTTTAAAACTGATCCGCCGGTAACAAGTATTTTATCCATAAAAATTCCTCAATTAAAATATTATCGTATAGCTTTTATAAAACGATCAAGTCCTGACAGGTCTTTTTGAACAGAAATATTTTTGAATGTATTTAGGTTTTGAAAATGAGCCAGCATTTCGGCGCCCTGATCAAGACCCATTTCAAACATCATCAGTGCGTTTTCAGACAAATTTTGTTTTGCCAGATCAGACCAGGATTTTAATAAAGAAAACCCGCGATCGCCTGCAAACAAGGCCATTTCTGGCTCAAATTCGCGGACAGATTTTTGAACTCGTGAATCATGAATATCAATGTACGGAGGATTTGAAATAATACAGTCAAATTCGCCAAGCTTTGAAAAATCAACTGATTCAACATCTGATTTAATCAAAACCGTCCGGTCGTTTAAGTTTAAAGCGTCACAATTTTTCGAAAAAACGTTTTGTGCGGATTCTGACTTTTCAACAGCAACCAACTTGGCCGTTGAAATATTTTTTAAAATCGACAGACCAATGCAACCGCTGCCGGCGCCCAGATCAAGTATTTTTGGATTTTCGATTTTTTCTTTTTTAACAAAAGCCAACACTTCGTCGACAATGGTTTCTGTTTCGGGCCTCGGAACGAGCACGCCATGTTCGACAAAAAAACTGAGCCCATAAAAACCTTTTTCTTGGACAATGTATGCCACGGGCTCACCCAAGGACCTGCGCCGAATCAATTCGCGACACGACGAAATTTCGATTTCAGTTAATGGCTGGTCAAATTTTAAATATAAACTCATGCGGTCAATTTTTAATCCGTGCGAAATTAATAATTCAGCATCAAGCCTGGCTGATTCAATTTTTTTGTCTTTGAAAAATTGAATCGATTTATTAAGGACTTCGTTGAGTTTCATAATCGATTAATTTTGTGTGGCTTGGCGCTTCAGGGCTTCCGCCTGAAAATGTGCGACTAACGGGTCAATTAAATTTTCAAATTCGCCGCTCATGACTTGGTCTAATGAATGAATTGTTAAACCAATCCGGTGATCAGTGATTCGGGTTTGTGGAAAATTGTACGTGCGTATGCGTTCAGAACGATCGCCAGTACCGATTTGATCAAGGCGGGTGTCGGAAGCTTCTTTTTGTGCTTTGTCGTCTTCGATTTGCTGAAGTTTGGCCTGTAAAATTTGAAATGCTCGTTCACGATTTGAATGTTGAGATTTGCCCTCTTGGCATTTAACGTCGATACCCGTTGGCAAATGGACGACTCGCACAGCAGATTCTGTTCTGTTGACGGACTGTCCACCAGATCCCTGTGACCGCATTGTTTCAACGCGCACATCGCTGAGGGGAATTTTAATTTCATTAATTTCAACTTCGGGAATAATAGCAACTGTAATTGTTGATGTATGCACGCGCCCCGCAGATTCAGTTTTTGGCACACGTTGAACCCGGTGAACTCCGGATTCATATTTTAATTTACTAAAAACTGATTCTCCAGAAATTGATGCGATAATTTCTTTGGCTCCACCAACATTGCCATCCGAAAAAGAAAGCAGTTCAATTTTCCAGCCCTGTTTTGCTGCGTAATGGCTGTAACCACGAAACATTTCTTCAGCGAACAAAGAAGCTTCGTCGCCGCCTGCGCCAGCGCGCAGTTCAAGAATAATATTTTTTTCATCATTAGGGTCTTTGGGAATCAGAGCGATTTTTAATTGAGATTCAAGATTTGGCAAATCAGTTTCAAGCTGTCTGATTTCTTCGCGAAACATATCTTTCATTTCCGGATCTGATTCGGCAGTTAATAATTCCTTGCTGTCTTTGAGGCCCGCTGTTTTTGTTTTATATTCACGAAACACAACAACAATTTTTTCCAAATTTGAAAGCTCTTGCATCAGTGATCGATATTGTTTTTGATCAGATGCAATATCGGGACGCTGAAGTGACATTGTGACTTCTTCGTATCTGGATTCAACCTGTTCGAGTTTTGAAAACATAAAATATCCTTACGTATTGCAATCAGACAAAATGAAAATTAAGCCAGTGGGCTTAAAAAATAAAAAAGCGGCCTTTGTGTTGCCGCTTGAGATCCTGATCTGAATTTCAGACCAAGGCTTTCAGAATGTAAATAGCTACTTTGCTGTTGGAGCAGTCGCAGGCTTTGAATAACGTTTGTTAAACCGGTCAATACGACCTTCTGTATCCATAACACGCTGTTTGCCTGTGTAAAATGGATGTGAAGCTGAAGAAATTTCGATTTTAATTAATGGATATTCTTTGCCGTCAGTCCATTTAACCATTTCTTTTGAGTTCATAGTTGTTGTTCCAACAAACATAAAATCACAAGACATGTCTTTGAAGACGACCGTATTAACTTTGGGGTGCATGTTTTCTTTCATAACTGTTCCTTTATAATATAAAATTCAATGAGTTAGGTGATACCATTATTTAACTAATTTGCACAAGTAGAAACCATCCGACGAAACCAAAAAACTTAGTTTGTATAAAATATACGCAGACAAAGGTCTATTCAGTTTCAGTTGAGGGCGCCAGTAACGATTGGAAGTGTAAACAGCCTTCGCCCCTGATTTTAAACTGTAAATTAAGCAATCGATTTTTATTTCGAGTCATTTCAATGAAAATATCGTCCGGGGCACCAGATTCAAGTTTGGGGTCAGTAATTTCAAAGGCCGTTGTGGTTAGTTTTGTTAAGTTTTTTTCAATATTTACCAGGGGCTCTGGGCAATTAACATCGGCTTCGATAATGCCTTGGTTCGCGACTTGCCCATTGGCCATCATTGATTTTAAAGATTTAAAATTTTTATTTTTAAATTCAGAAATCAAATTTGGTAGATCAGCAATTTTTACACATTTGAATGTGCGATTTTCCGAATAAGTTTCAATATATGCAGCCAGTGTTGATTTTGAATCACAAGAAATCGGGCCCATATAAACATCCCAATCAAATTGAGCCGTTATTTTTTTTAAGAAATCAACAGCCTTGGGATTTGAATTTTCAACAGCAGAATAGCACTGGGCAATCTGTAACGACATGTCTCCGTAATTACCATCAGCTGTTGCACCGTGGTCATTATCAAGTTCAAGGCTGTAATATACATTTAAACAGTTGGCCGCATTTTTTATAAATTCAGACTCTTTATCAGAGCACTTCGATAAATCAAAAATTTTTTTTGCAGAATCTTGGCAACTGATTTGGATCGCTGTTGATAATTCGGCAGGACCCTGAAATGAATCCTGTGACAGAATAGGATTCGTCAAATCTACTTTAGATTTTTTAAAAAAATAATACATCATTGATGTGGCCAATGTTCCAATTAAAAAAGCAATCAGAGCTTTTTTGGCTGGTGAAATTGATAACTTTTGATGATTTGGTTGCTGCGGATGATTAGCCATTCATGCTCTTTAAAAAATCGGCATTTGTTTTTGTTCGCTCAAGTTTGTCCATCACAAATTCCATCGCATCAACAACATTCATTGGGGCTAATACCTTACGTAAAATCCACAGGCGGCTTAAATCACCTTTTTCAATTAACAAATCTTCTTTACGAGTTCCGGATTTGTTAATATCCATACACGGAAAAATACGTTTTTCCATTAATTTGCGATCCAATTGAATTTCTGAATTACCAGTACCTTTGAATTCTTCAAAAATAACTTCATCCATGCGCGATCCCGTATCAATTAAAGCAGTTGCAATAATTGTTAATGACCCACCCTCTTCGATATTTCGTGCGGCACCAAAAAACCGTTTTGGTTTGTGTAATGCATTTGAATCAACACCACCTGATAAAATTTTACCAGACGGCGGAACAACTGTATTATAAGCACGCGCCAAGCGAGTAATTGAATCCAATAAAATGACGACATCGTGTTTGTGTTCGACCAAGCGCTTTGCTTTTTCCAAAACCATTTCAGCGATCTGAACGTGTCTGGTTGGTGGTTCGTCGAACGTTGAACTGACAACTTCGCCCTTCACTGTGCGCTGCATGTCGGTCACTTCTTCCGGTCGTTCATCAATCAATAAAACGATCAATTTAACTTCAGGGTGATTTGTTGAAATCGCATTTGCAATATTTTGCAATAAAACTGTTTTACCAGTTTTAGGCGGCGCCACGATCAGTCCGCGCTGGCCTTTTCCGATGGGACACATTAAATCAACAATTCGAGTCGTCATTTCCGATGGATTATTTTCAAGTTTTAAAACTTTGTTCGGATAAAGCGGAGTTAAATTGTCGAATAAAATTTTATCTTTGCTGGACTCAGGCGAATCATAATTTAACGAATCAACCTTAATTAAAGCAAAATAACGCTCGCCTTCTTTGGGTACGCGTACAGTACCTGTGACAAAATCGCCAGTGCGCAGACCAAATTTTCGCATTTGTGAAGGCGACACATAAATATCATCTGGGCCTGGTAAATAATTGTAATCTGGCGAACGTAAAAATCCGTAGCCATCAGGTAAAATTTCAAGGACACCCGAACCAAAAATATCTCCTAATTTGGCACCGCGTTTTAATATTTCAAAAACCATGTCTTGACGACGCATACCGGCCGCATTTTCAATTTTCAATTTCGCAGCCAGATCCGTCAGAACCTGTATGTTTTTTGATTTTAAATCTTTTGAATT
>JANPOT010000014.1:0-17198 GCA_031428135.1 Pseudobdellovibrionaceae bacterium
CCTTCGCCGGCCGGGTATGTTCCTGGTTTAATTGTACGAAATTGATATTTACCACTGGAATCGGTCACAGATTTTCCCCAATATTGAAAATTGGGATCTATCGGTGCGGTGTTTGGATCAGATGGATGATCATATTTTCCAGACGCGCAGGCCTGCCAAATTTCAACCAGCGCCCCAACAACAGGTTTGCAATTTTGATCTGTTAAAATGCCTTGAACAATAACAATTTCACCCACTGCAATTTTAGCTTTACCAGTCACTCGAATTAAATCAGCGTCCGTATCAATTTGGTCAACGACCGGATAAAACGGACCTTCAGGTTGTTTCGGAGTTTTTGATTGTAAGCATTGCTGAGCGAATGACATTGACGAGGCTCCTGCGATTGCGGCTGTTGAAATAATTGTATTTTTGATTAAATTTCTGCGGTTCATTATTGAACCTCGCAATTCATTTTTAAATTTTCACCAATTCCATTTTTAAGCGATAGAGCGACATTAGCGGGAGTTCGTAGGTTTTTAATTGTGGCTGTTGGTATATTATTTTCTTTTTTAATTTGAACTTCCACAATGTACTCAGGCAAATCATACCAGTAACCAATGCAGCTTATATGATCTAGTGAGCTTCCGGCACAACGCATATTGTTGGCCACAGAAAAACCAAGTGCTAAAATTGCGTAATCAATATCAAAAAAGCTGTGCAACGTATTATTATATAGATCAGCTGAGAAATAATAGTTATTTTTTTCGTTAACGGGATTCGCGCAATATAATCTTGCAGCCCTAGCGTTGTTTGCGCCAATCAACGCAAAAATAAATAAAGCTATTTTTTTCATAAAGATTCCTTTTGTGGTTCAAGTGATAATTCAGCAATGTCTTCGAAAACTTGATCTAAAAAATAAACGGTTGTGATTTCTTGTAATAATTTTATGTTTTTATTTCTGCCAGTGACGGAATTATGGCGCGAACCAATAATTATTTGGCGTGCGATAGTTATTTTGACAGCAGTTTCTTGGTCTGGAATTAATTTGTTTCCAAACAGACTTTCTTGTGTGGCCGAATCTTTACAAAATCTGAAATTGGGATCTTTTAAACCGATCGATCGTTGTTCTGGGTTGCGGCCTAATCTGTTTCGATCGTGAACTAATTGTTCTCTGTCAAATAAATGGCGATCAATTGTGATTCCTGGCAACTGGCAAGAATAACCATTTATGTTCCAAACAAACGTGTCTGATTTTGCAATCAGTGTTGTCTCCTGTTCCTTGATAGAAATTTTTGCGATGATTTGATCTTTGGATCGATCATCAAATTGTATTGAAAAACTGTTTAAACTGAATAAAAAAGTACTGATCATAAATAATGTTTTCATATTGAACCACCTGGGCTTTATCAGCACCATTGCTGATAACCATTAAATAGTCGAATTATGCTCATTAATATAATGAATATTTAACGTATATATGATAAGTTAAAATAATGATTAACCAAATCGATTTAAAGTACTTTTTGGAACTGACACAGACTCAGCATTTAACTAGAGCCTCTGAACGCCTGGGTATTACTCAGCCGGCATTATCACACAGTATTAAGCGGATTGAAACTGAACTGAAAACCTCACTATTTATACGTTCCAAAAAAGGAATGCAGCTGACGAAATCCGGCGAATTATTATTGCAGTCATCGCAAGCGCTCTTGCAATCATGGGATCAGTTGGTTAAAAATATTCATGCCGATGCAAAGTCGGCGCAAGGATTAATTCGCTTGGGGATTCATTCAGCAGTGGCCCAATATATGTTGCCGTTGTTTTTAGGTGATTTTTTAAAATCTTATCCGCAAATTGATTTACAATTAATTCACGGGCTGTCCAGACACATGACTGAAAAAGTCGTCAGTTCCGAAATTGATGTCGCTTTGTCGGTGAATCCGAATCCTCACCCGGATTTAATTATCAAAGAAATTTTTAAAGACGAAGTCTCTGTTTGGAAATCAAAAAAATGTTTGAATCCTGATGTTCTAATTTGCGAACCTAATTTATTGCAAACACAGGATATTATTTCAAAACTCAGTAAAAAAGGAATTTTATTTAAGCGAATTATCGAATCTTCGAATTTAGAATTAATTGCGAATTTAGTCAGCCATGGTGTGGGATGCGGAGTTTTGCCAGAACGTGTTTTGCAGGCCTTCGAGCTGCAAAAATACGAAAAAATCAAAGACAGCCCCGTTTTTTCAGACAGGGTCTGTTTAGTTTACAAGTCAGAATTCAGAAAAACAGAGCGCGGCAGATTATTTATAGAACGCATTTCTAAAATTTAAAAAAGCGATCATATTAATAAACTTTCGACAATTCGCAAGAATATTTCCCTGGGGAATAATTTGTTAAACGATTTTCTAATAATGTCTGAAATTTTTTATCTGAATTTGAATGCGAAGCGAATGGGAATATCGCAATGCCTCCGCGTGGTGTGAATTCGCCGATGACTTCGATGTATTTGGGTTTTATTAATTTTACGATGTCGTTGCAAATTGTTTGAATGCAGTCTTCGTGGAAATCGCCATGATTTCTGAAACCAAATAAATACATCTTTAAAGATTTGCTTTCGATCATTTTTTGATCGGCAATATAATTTATGAAAACTTTTGCAAAATCAGGTTGACCCGTTTTCGGACACAATGAAGTGAACTCTGTGCAAACAAAAGTTGTCCAGGCAATATTTTTAGGATTTTTATTTTCAAATGCTTCAAGCATTTTTGGATTATAATTGGTATCATATGTTGTTTGTGATTCGCCCAGTTTGAAATTCTTAAGTTCTTTTTTTCGGCTCATTTTTTGTCCTTTAGTTTAAACCAAATGAATTGAGGTGTTTGATCAGGATCGATTTTAAATTGACCGTCATTTGTTTCAGCGATTCCAAAATCATTATCAGAAATCATAAAAACTGTATCTTTAAAGACGGTGATTCCTTCAATTTTTTCGATGTTTGAAAGTTCATCGGATAAATCTTTAACCAGTACTTTTGCTAAAGTTTTATTTTTAAATTCAGATTCTGTCCACAGTTCGGGATTTTCATCCAACGCAATTATATTTTTATCAACTATTTCAATTTTAAAAAGAAAACGTTTTGATTTTGAACCCAATTTACCATTTTGCTCCAGAACGTATAAATTTCCTAAGGCATCAAAAGTTATATCACCAATTTTATCTGTTTTTTTACTATCGAGCTGATATATCAACTGATCTTTAGCTTTCAATGTTTTTAAATCAATCCGCAAAATTCGAACGCTTTTGTCATTTGAAATATTTTTAAAGGGCAGTGGGCTTTGCAGCATTGCATAGATATATTTTGAATCGCAAGCAAGGCCTTCAAAGCCACGGTTTATTTTTCGATCAGCATATTCTGACGGAAAATCAGTGCCTGGAACTAAACGCTGAATCATTTTTTTGTTTTTATCAAAGACTGCAATTGAAGGCAGGTATTCTTCGCTGATCCATGTGCGACCGAGATTATCCGAACAATGGCCTTCGACATCGAATCCTTTGACGTCTGCTGATATTTTTTGCCCATTGAAAATAGCTTGTTCGACTTGGTCAACATTTGTAGCAATCTGTTTTGTTGTTGGAAGGCCAGAAATTTTTTCAGTTGAATTAAAATATAAATTTTCAGTGGTCAGATTTTGAATTTTATTTTGTTTATTCAGTTCAAAATGGACAATCAGTGGTGAAAAATCAGGAATTAAAAATGGCCGCAGATTTTGCCCCAGTTTCGAATCAAATTCGATGACAGGCCCATTCGGTCCGCGATCCGTGACAGATGTGAACGAATAGGTATCGTTTTTAAACGAAGTCAGCTCTAATGATGATAGGCCGCCAAGCCGTATTTCGGTATTTTGAAAATTTCCAATCGTTGGAAGGTTTTTAAATTCTATAATGTGTATGTCAGTCTTATTCATTTGCTTGGCCATTGAATAACACGGGGTCAGCAACATGAGAACTGCAAAAGCATGATCTAAAATTTTAAGCATATTGGCTCCTTGGTTTTCAAAAAAACCTATGAATTTCAATAATTTATCAAAATTGTATTGAAATGCAACCATGCTTTGTGCTAAGTTGAAAAAATGCTATATCAATGGTTACATTCTTTGTCTGAGCAATACTCAGTGCTTAACGTTTTTCGTTACATCACAGTCAGAACATTCATATCTTTTTTTACAGGTTTTTTTCTATGTTTAATTTGGGGCCCTCAGTTCATAGACAAATTAAAACAACTCAGTTTTGGTCAAAATATTCGCGATGATGGACCAGAATCTCACAAAAAAAAAGCAGGCACGCCGACAATGGGCGGATGGCTTATTTTATTGAGCACTGTTATCCCGATGTTACTGTGGGTCGATATGGTCAACCCATTGGTCGTTGCAACTGTCGTCATTACTTGGGGATTCGGAATTGTTGGTTACGTTGATGACTATTTAAAAGTTTCAAAAAAAAATACCAAAGGCCTTTCTGGAAAATTCAGGTTGTTCGCAGAATTTTTGATTTCAGGTTTTGCAATTTTTATTTTGATTCGTTATTTTAATTTAAACACAACGTTAACGATACCCTTTGTAAAAAACATTGTGATTGAATTGGGATATTTTTATATTGCTTTAGGCTCGCTTGTTATTGTTGGAACCGCAAATGCTGTGAATTTAACGGATGGCTTGGATGGATTGGCGATTGTCCCAGTTATTATTTCAGCGACGACGCTTGGTATTTTTGCATATGTCACGGGTCACGCTTCGATCGCAAATTATTTGCATATTCCGCACGTGATGGGCGCTGGCGAATTAACTCCATTAGCAGGGGCTATGATTGCAGGTGGGCTTGGGTTTTTATGGTTCAATACTTACCCCGCACAAGTTTTTATGGGCGATGTCGGCAGCCTGAGTTTAGGTGGGTTTCTGGGAACGATGGCCGTGTTGACTAAAAATGAATTACTGATGGTTTTATTGGGCGGAGTATTTGTTGTCGAAGCATTGTCTGTGATTACGCAGGTGGCTTCGTTTAAATTAACAGGTAAACGAATTTTTAAAATGGCGCCAATTCACCATCATTTTGAACTTGGCGGATTAACGGAAACCAAAATTATTGTCAGATTTTGGATTATTTCAATTTTATTGGGCGCGCTCAGCCTGGCGACTCTGAAACTCAGATAACAATCAGCTATTCATTTATTATTTTTATAAAAAAGGATGTAGATCTATGTGGAAAGAATTGTCGGAATTAAAAGATAAAAAAATATTAATCGTTGGACTTGGCAAAACGGGAGTCTCATTAGCAAAATTTTTAACAAAACACGAAGCTCAAGTGACTGTCACAGATCACAAATCAAAACCTGAATTATCGACACAGCTGGATCAACTTGAAGGCTATAATAATATTAAATTCGAACTGGGTTCGCATTCTCCTAAAACTTTTATAGCGCAAGATCTGGTGATCTTATCGCCAGGAGTTTCTCCGCATCTTAAAATTTTTGAATACGCCAGACAGCAGGGCGTAAAAATATCAGGCGAATTTGAATTCGTATCGGCATTCATCAAAGAACCGATCGTTGCAGTGACTGGCACGAACGGTAAAACGACGATCGCGCGCATTGCCGAAGCCATGCTTAAAGAAAGCGGTATCGAAGTTTGGGTTGGCGGTTCAAACGAAAACCCAATGACAAATTATTTACTTGAAGAAAAATATGAATCAGGCGAATTAAAAGCAAAAGTTGTCATTGCTGAAGTTTCTGGATTCATGTTGGAACATTGTGTGAATTTCAATCCTGCAAATATTATTTTTTGTAACTTAGCAGAAAATCATTTGGATCGTTACAGATCAATGGAAGAATACGTTAATGCAAAACGAAAAGTTTTTAAAAATACAAACCAAGCAACAACATCAATTTTAAATGCAGACGATAACGCGGTTGTTGAATTAGCCAGGGATCCTTCTGTTCAACGCGGTAAAATTTTCTATTTTTCAAGAAAACCAGCTCTTGAGCCGCAAATCATGAATATCGGTGGAGCTGTTAATATCGCTGACGAAATTCGTGTTCGTACTGGGCCTGAAATTGAAAGCTTCAACATCAAGGGTATGATGCTGAAAGGAAAACATTCAGTTGAAAACATGATGGCGGCGCTGTTGCTTGCGCGCGAATATGGAGCAACCAAAGAAGCGATTCAAAAAGTCATACTGACATTTAGGCCATTACGTCATCGTATGGAATACGTCCGAAAAGTCGGCGGAGTTTTATTTTACAACGATTCAAAGGCCACGAATGTTCATGCGGTATTAAGATCACTTGAATGTTTTGATGAAAACGTCATTTTAATTGCAGGCGGCAAAGATACAAATTTAAATTATGAACCGCTCAGAAATGTAGTCCGTCGTAAAGTGAAAACTTTGATATTAGTTGGCGAAGCCAAAGAGCGAATCAACCGTGATTTGGGTGATTATTGTGAAACTTATTTGATCGGAACTTTTGAGGAGGCGGTTTTAATTGCTTACCAAAAGTCTAGGATTTCCGACACGGTCCTGTTGTCGCCAGCGTGTTCAAGTTTTGATATGTTTGACAGTTACGAAGAGAGAGGAGACTATTTTAAAGAGATCGTTAAAAAATTCAAATAAGGATACATTTGAAAACCAGGTTTCTTTCATCCAGTCTTTTTTTATCATTATTTGCACTGCTCGGTATCGGGTTAGTTCAGGTTTACAGTTCAAGTTACATTTTTGCGACTGAATCTTATGATGATGGCTTATATTTTTTTAAGCGTCAGTTCATATTCACTCTACTCGCATTTGCGACTCTAATTTTCACAACTCAAATTCCATTCGAAAAAATTCGTCAGCATGCTTGGCTTTTATGGTTGGGTGCATTTATTTTGGTTTTGGCAACTTTTGTTCCAGGTCTTGGAGTCAAAGTCGGCGGCGCTCAACGTTGGATCGGTTTACCCATGGGAATCAGGTTCGAACCTTCTGAATTATTAAAAATAGCATTCAGTTTTTTATTTGCCAGCATAGTTTGCCGAGAGCAAAATTTTTTATCTAAATTAAAATGGGGCTGGTTATTTTTATTAGTAACTGTGCCGATCGTTATTTTATTGAAACAACCAGATTTTGGCAGTTTTGCAATTATTGTTTTAGTCGGTACGGCGTTGTTATTTACTTTTGGTTTGAATTTAAAATGGCTGGCCGTCGCATTTGCATCGGCGCTGCCCGTTTTTTATTTTTTAGTTTGGCATTCGCCCTATCGTAAAGCTCGCGTTCAGGCCTTTATTGATCCATGGTCCGATCCTGCGCAAAAAGGTTTTCAAGTTATTCAAAGTATGTTGTCTGTTCACTCGGGCGGTTTAACAGGGCAGGGATTGGGTCAAGGCCAAAGTAAATTATTTTTTTTGCCAGAGGCGCACACAGATTTCACAATGGCTGTGTTGGGTGAAGAATTGGGCTTTATTGGAATATTAGCCATATTAACGATATATGGATTTGTTGTCTTTCGTGGTTTTTCGATCGCAATTAAAACAAATGATTTATTTAAAAAAACTTTGGCGTTGGGTTTGTCGACGACATTTGCGCTATCCGTATTTATCAATATGGGCGTTGTGATGGGGCTGTTGCCCACCAAGGGTTTAACGATGCCTTTTTTAAGTTATGGCGGCAGTTCATTAGTCGTTTTGTGTTTTATGTTCGGTATTTTATTAAATATCGAAATGTCAGAAAGAGCTTAACCTTGTGAAAATATTTATAGCTGGCGGTGGAACTGGCGGACATATATACCCTGCAATTTCTATTGCGGATTCACTTAAAAAAATAAATCCGAATATTCATATTGAATTTGTGGGTACGGCGGATGGTCTTGAATCAAAAATTGTCCCCAAATCAGGATATCAATTGCATTTAGTTCAGTCGGGAAAACTGAATTTTTCAGGACAGCTGTTCGAAAAAATAAAAACAATTTTAAAAATTCCTATTGGCATATTTCAATCAATTTTTTTAATTTTAAAACACCAGCCTGATTTTATTTTAGGCGTTGGAGGTTATGTTTCTGCGCCGTTTGTTTTGGCTGCAGCTCTCTTGGGTCGAAAAACAGCTTTTTGGGAACCCAACGCACACCCTGGAATGGCAAACCGTATGTTGTCCCGTTTCGTAAATACATCGTATTTAGTTTTTAGCGAAGCGCAGAAATATTTGCATTCAAAAAATAACCATATTTTTGGCATGCCATTAAGGTCAGAAATGCAGATATTCCAATCTGATAAGACTACAAAACCATATTTTTCGATTCTGTGTTTTGGTGGCAGCCAAGGTTCACATTTTTTAAATGATCAAATTTCAGATTTTATTTTAAATTCGCCAGAGCTTCATGATCAAGTCAAAATTATTCATCAAACAGGGCCAACTGATTTTGATCGTATGAAAAAAAAATATGGTAGTATTGAGTGTGTTCAGATTTTTGATTTCATTTACAATATGCCGGATTACTATAAAATAGCAGATCTGTTATTTTGCAGAGGTGGTGCTAGCACATTGGCTGAAGCGGCGGCTTTTGGTGTTGTCCCCATTGTTGTCCCCCTGCCAGCAGCTGATAATCACCAACAAAAAAACGCAGAAAGCCTGGTTGCAAAAAATGCAGGTTTTATGTTGATACAGAAAAATTTTGATCCCAAAGAATTTAAAAATAAAATAAATGAACTAATTAAAAACAAAGATATATTAAAAGAAATGTCAGAAAATTTATTAAAAATTGCGCCACAGAATGCGTCTTCAGAAATTGCATCTGACATCATCAAGGAAATTCAAAAATCATGAAATTAGAAAACGCAAAATTTCACTTCATCGGTATCGGCGGCATAGGTATGTGCGGTTTAGCCGAACTGTTGCACAATATCGGCGCTGTCGTTACAGGTTCTGACGCCGGCGAAAATGCAAATACAGAGCGACTCAAAAACTTAGGCTTAAAAATTTTCAAAGGTCATGCTGCTGAAAATATTGGATCTGCTGATGTCGTTGTTTACTCCAGCGCAATTCCGTTTACAAATCCTGAAATCAAAGAGTCTCGAGCTCGTGAAATTCCTTTGATACCACGTGCCGAAGCCTTGGCTGAAATCATGCGGATTCGTCGGGGAATCGCGGTCGCAGGAACTCATGGGAAAACAACGACAACCAGTTTGATTTCATCGATATTTTTAGAAGCGAATCAAGACCCAACTATTGTTGTCGGAGGCCGATTTGAACGCATCAAATCGACCGCTTTACTAGGCAAAGGCGAATGGTTGATTGCAGAGGCCGACGAAAGCGACGGAAGTTTTAATAAACTGTCGCCAGAAATTGCTGTCATTACAAATATTGATTCTGATCATATGGATCATTATAAAACATTTGAAAATCTAAAGCGTGCATTTTTTGATTTCTCACATCGTGTCCCGTTTTATGGGATGGTGATTGCCTGTGGTGATGATTTAGTTGTTCGTGAAGTTTTTGAAAATTATCACAAACGAATTCTATTTTATGGATTTAATCCTAAAAATGATTTTGTGATCGCCGGCCAAAACGGAAAATATTCTGTTCAGCGCAAAGAGCCATTCAGCGAAAAATTAACATCACTGGGAAGTTTTCATTTGCAAATGCCAGGTATTCACACAGCATTAAATGCGACGGCTGCGATTGCGGTTGCGATGGCTGCGGGAATTGATTTTGAAACCTGTGCGGCAGGTTTAAATAAATTCGAAGGTGTCGACAGACGTTTTCAATTCAAAGGTGAAGCCTCAAAAATCAAAGTTTATGACGATTACGGGCATCATCCAACTGAGGTTCGTGCGACATTGCAGGCCTTTCGTGAAAAGTTTCCTACAAGCAGGCTGGTTGTCTATTTTCAACCCCACAGGTATTCCCGCACGCAACACTGCTGGCAAGATTTTAAAAATTGTTTTACCAACTGTGACGTTCTATTTTTAGGTGACATTTACGCCGCAGGCGAACAACCTATCGTAGGTATTACTTCGGAATTATTATTAGAAGAAATGAAACACGAACAATCATTTCACAGTCCGAAATCCGAGTCGCAAATTCAAATAATTTCAGACAGTTTAAAAACCAATGATGTTTTTATTACTTTAGGCGCCGGTGACGGTTGGAAGTTGGGTCTTGATGTCCTTAACCGTATCGCAAAACGTTAATCTGGCCGAATATACATCGTGGCTCATTGGCGGCAACGCTGAATATTTCTGTATGCCACAAACAATGGACGACCTGAAATCTGCCATTGATTATGCCAAACGTGATCAATTAAAAATAACTATTTTGGGCGGTGGCAGTAACGTTTTGATTTCAGACGCCGGAATCACTGGTCTAACAGTCTGTTTGAAAAAATTCAGTCAAACGACAATTAAAACAGCGAATGACAATTTGTATATTGAAACTTTGTCGGGAACTTCAAAATCAGAATTATTAAAAATATTTTTAAAACACAAATCAGCACCGGCATTGTTTTTGGCTGGACTGCCAGGTGATGTCGGTGGCGGCGTTGTGATGAATGCAGGCGTTTCAGAAAATTTTGAACCGCGTGAATTTATGCAACTGGTTGATTGGATCGAAGTCATTGATATGGATTTAAAAATTCATCGCATCGAAAAATCAAAATTAAAAATTTCTTACCGTCACACCGATGGATGGCAACCGCACATCATCACCAAAGTTGCCATCAGTTGGCCGATGGAAGGTGACGGCGGATTATTACAAAAAGTCAAAGATGCCAATTTAGCCAGGCTGTCAAAGCAGCCACTTGATATGCCGTCATGTGGTTCTGTATTTAAAAATCCCGAAGGCCATAAAGCCGCACAATTAATCGATCAATGTGGATTAAAAGGTTTTCAAATCGGCGATGCCCAAGTTTCATTAAAACACGCCAATTTTATTGTAAATTTAAACAAAGCCACAGCTGCAGACACATGGGCTGTCATGATGCATGTTCAGAAAACAGTTTTTGAACAAAAACAAATTCAATTGTCCACCGAAGTCGTCAGACTTGGTGAATGGGATTAGTATCGATGTATAGTAAGTT
Source organism: Pseudobdellovibrionaceae bacterium (assembly GCA_031428135.1). Taxonomy (GTDB): domain Bacteria; phylum Bdellovibrionota; class Bdellovibrionia; order Bdellovibrionales; family Bdellovibrionaceae; genus Pseudobdellovibrio. The sequence goes on from JANPOT010000014.1 coordinate 11,075, forward strand.
TAATACGGTTTAAGGAAAAACACTAACTTTACCTAAGATTTCTATACTTTTAAATAAGTAAGTAATTACAATAACTTATGATTAAACAAATTTTTGATCAACCAAGATGCTTCAGTCTAGACCAAGGTCCTCTGTTTAAATCTGGTCACACGACCGAAACGACAATATGAAATTCATTTTTTTAATAATGACAATATCCATACTATTTTTTTCATGCACATCCACGCAAAAAAACAATGATGTTTGTGGTGATGTCAGAACTCCGGCGAACGCTGAACAATGCGCAATTTTATTTCCACAGAAAAACTTAAACACAAAAAATCCAATCGCAGAAGCAACAGATGCTGAAATTTTAAAACACATGGATGCATTGGTGATTGAACATTTAAAAATCAGTACCAGCAATCAACACGGCATCGATCATTCATTAAAGCAATCCTTGGAAACCGTTGAAAAAACTTTAAAACAAATTTTCGAAAAAGACCCCAAATACCGCGAAATTTATAAACTCAAATTCTCAGAAAAATCGAAAGACTATAATAAAAATTCAAAATCCAAAGACAAAGAAAAGCGTAAAGAAGACGAGGTAAAGCGAAAAATAATCGAAGATTCGCTGGATCCTGTTAGCCTGGCAAAACAGCAAATGATCTTCCATCAAATGAAGCCAGGAAAATTCATGATGGGCGAAATCGGAAGCCAAGTTAAAACAACAATCGACAAACCATTTTCAATGATGAGTACTCAATTTACGCAAATGATGTGGGCCAGGCTTCAAATTGCTATGGGTGAAACGGATTTAAATAAAATTAGCCCATCATACAACATGGCAGGCCCTAAATCCGAAACAATAAAAATTGAGCAATTTGATATTTTAATGAATCCCGATCACCCCGTCGAACAAGTCAGTTGGGATGACGTCAGCGCATTCATAAAAAAATTAAATGATTTATCAAATTCAAATAGATCAAAAATACAAAATTTATTAAAAAAGATAATTCCAGGTCACCAAAAAGGTGATGCGTATGATTTGCCAACAAAAGAACAGTGGGTATTTGTGATGCGCGATCGTGGAAATGCAAATAATCGTTTTTTTGATAAGCCAGATGAGTCAGAGATTGCAAAATACGCTTGGTACGCCGAGAATTCAGAAAATAAAACACATGCTGTGGCGCAATTGCAGCCGCGTATGATAGATAATGGATATGGAATTCGCCAGCCTTTTTATGATTTGGAAGGCAATGTTTGGGAATGGACTAAAGATTTTGACGATCGATATTCGGTTGCTGGGAATTGTGGCGCCAGTTTCAGAGATACAGTTATTTTCTTGGACTCAGGTGGACATCATAATTTCGGAAACAGTCATGACAAAAGTGACGACAATTTGGGGTTCCGCCTTGTAAGGACGAACCGATAAATTTTAAACCATTCCCTTAATTTTACAAAAAGTTATAAATGGCAATACCCGGCCAGTTGATGCCGATCCGTAGTCTTTGTATTTCATATGGACCTGATAAAATTCAGGTATTGCTGTGCGATCTTTGAAATATTTAATATGCGGAGATAAATTTTTGTCTCCGGTTTTACATTCAACAGCAAAAATTGGTTTTTTATTTTTCAGAACAATGAAATCAATTTCACAGATTCTGTGACCTGTGACCAAACCCATAAATATATTTTTTGTACCTATGCCATACATGGTATACATGAGTAGTTTAACGTTAACTTTAAACTACTCATGAGTTATTTAAAGTGATGTTTAAACTACTCATGTTTTAAAAAACGCAGACCCCTTTTTTTTTCATGCGTCAAACACGGCACATCGTCTACTTCTGATACACTGTAAATGCCTTAAATCGAAATTAACCGACTACAGATGTGGTACACCTATCGCAACAGACAGATCGAACAATTAAAATAAACAGGAGAATTTAAATGAAAACAACGATCCTTATGTTATCAGTTTTGTTATCGACGCAGGCGTACGCTGTTCAATCAACTTCTGACCAAATCGAACAATTCAACGGTCAGTCAGAAGCGATCACCATCAAAAAAATGTGTGCGTTACTGATTTCTGAAGGAGTTGATCTGGGCAAAGGTCAAATTCAATGTCATTTCAATGGTAATTTGGTGACGATCGAAGCAACTGTTGGCGAACGCACTCAAACAGTCAGCGCAAATGCTGATGATAAAATGGTTGTGGAATATTTCGGTGACAGCGATATCCACCAATATACAAATGACCAAGATGAAACTTTGCGTTTGCAATTGGATTTTACGGCAACGGGAACAAAACGTTTGGTGGATGGAACATTTATTAATGGTTATTATAAGGCCGACGTTCGTTTGAGAAATTCAAAATCTCAAATTCGAGTCGGAGCATATATCAATCAGTAAATATCAAATTGAGACTAAAAACTAGACGAAGTAAATATATTTTTGTGAAGTCATACCTCCGATACATCAATCAGAGGTATTTATGAATCACACCACAAAAATTATTTTCGCTGCACTTTTAACATTAACAATTTTTTCATGTCAAAAATCTGAAACCAATGATTTACAAGATGCGCAGCTTTGTTTAAATACGGCAGCTGCAGCAGACGCACAAAATTGTGTTTCAAAAATTGCATCCAATACTTCTGAAAACGCGTACAAATTACGATGTTCGGCAGTATTTATTTCCAAAGGCTTCGGCAGCCCAACCAGTTTTATTTCAGCAATGGATCAAATTAAAAATGGTGGTAATGCCGCTGGGTGCTCGGGTTCTGCTTGCTCTGGAACGTTAGCTGCGATGGGTACGCTCAATTTTGGTTCAGATACGGCGGCTGCGGATTCAGCATTTTCAGAATGTTCAAATTCGGGCGTTGGAATTTATGCGCAAATCAGTTCAGTATTTAAACTTGGAACTTTGTTTTCTGTTCTGTTACCGCCAGCTACGCCAGGGACATCTTTGACGCCTGCACAGCTGGAATCAGTGATTGCCGGCGTCAGCGATGCTGACGTTGGGAATGTGATTATATCTACATATGGCACATCTTGTGCGGACACTACGAATGCTTCAGATTCAACAAAACAGTATTGTTCAGAATTAGCAGCAGCTATAGCTGCGGGATCAAGCCCTGCTGTCATCGGTGCATTTTTTAAAAATAAATTAGATACACCGTAGAAGCAAAGATATTCTAAAAATTAAATCCGACCTTAACTGCGCCAACTCGATTTTCGACATTCGTTGATGCAGTTCCGACTTCTTCGCCGTAGGTCACGGCATCGATTTCAATAACACCCAGTAATAATGTCAATCCAGCAGTGAAATACATTTGATTAACACCAGCTCGGACTTGAGCTTGAAACCATGAACCCGGCGAATAATCCATTTCGATACCTGCATGTGATGATTTTTTAAATGTCGTTTCTGGATGTAATAAATTTTTAGCTTCAGCGGTTGCCAAAAATTTTAAACTGCCCAGATTCGCAAATTCATAACCAGCACCAATATCAATCACGCGTGGAATTTTTGATGGTGCCTCTGTGGCGTCTTTGTTGACCATGGTTGATTTTGAAAAATTCGCGCTGATTAAATTACGCAGAACAACGCTGACCGACAGAGGTGTATATTTTTCAGATTTCGCAACAACGACTTCTGTTTTCGTAGCGTCTGCGGATGTTGCAGTCGCGCTCACGGCGGCCGTCTTATCTCCGGATTCTGTCGATGCAGCTGGTACTGCAGCTGTAACCTCTGATTGTGGTGCACGTAAAGTTTCATCTGTTGAAATGGCTTTGGCTGCCGGAGCTATTTCATTTTTTGAAAATTCAGGAGTCCATAAAAAACCAATTTCAACGTCTGCTGTAATGCCTTCTTTGAAGCGTTCTTTGCTCAGGACATTTGAATTTGAGGCCAATTCCAAGGCGCTGACAGATTGTCCGACGCTATCGCGGTGGATAATTTTCCCAAGAATACCTCCGGAAATATTTGGCATAATTTCTTTGCCGTAACCATACGCAAGTGTCGTGTCTTTTTTAATATTTAAATCTAATGCGGGTCCAAGTTGTCGATTGACCGACATATCTAATGATAAATCCAATGGTAATAGAGCAATACCCCAATTGGGGCGAGCCCAAAAAAATTCAAGCGCTTGTGCTCTGACGCCCAGTGGTTTTCCGTAGTATTGATCAAGGACGGCAGAAATTGCAGTTGCCCTTGTATTTTCATCGACTGCATTTTTTTCTGCATCTGAAATATCCTTCATTAGTGTTGCAGTTTTCGCAGACAACCCAGCGCCTGCTAATGTAAATTGAATTTCGCCAGATTTTTTTTTCGCCAAAGTGGCAGGGTTATACATCATCGCCGAATAATCATCGGCGACTGTTGTGAACGCATTTCCCATTCCCATGGCACGCAGGGATTGGTATTGATTGTGAATTTTGGTACTGAGCGATTCAGCGGCGTAAATATTTTGTGCGCCAAATAAATTTAATAGTAATGTCGTAAAACAAATCATTTTATTTTTCATAGTGTTCCTTTTTGTATTTCTATTCAACAAAACTGTATCATTTTAAGATAAATTGATCATCGAAATTTATTTTTTAACAGTACTCATCTTTGGTCCAGGTCTGGCCGATAAATATTTAAGGCAAAATCGTGATGGATCAAGCCAATCAAAAGTTCGAAACCATCGAACTCAAATCGAAAGGGAATACATGAAATCAAAATACACATTCAAACACCTGGACCATTCAGATTCGTTAGTTAATTACGCGGACCAAAAAATAGATGAAGTCGGTAAGTTTTTATTAAAAGAGGGTCAGTGCAATGTGTATTTCTGGAAAGATCATCATGAATACAATGTCGAAGTCAGCATTAATTCAAAACAAAAATTTTTCAAAGCCACCGGCAGTGCGACGGATATTTATGTGGCTGTGGATTTAATGGCTGATAAATTGGAAAAACAATTTTTGAAAATCAAAGAAATTTATTTAGATCACAAAAAGTTCGAACTTTCAAAAGCGGGTCGATTGAATTCCGAAGTGAATGAACAGTTCGAATTTCAGCCAAAATTTAAAAAATCAGCCTAGTTTAAATTCCAGAGAATTAATCAAAAACCATGTCTCAATCTGAGACATGGTTTTTTTATTGCAATAACCAAATGTATGAAAACAAAATCGCCTGCAATTCATTTGGGTTCAATTTTTAATTTAAACCAGACAATTTTTGTCATCAGTATTCTGCTTTTGACAGTGGTGACTCAGGCCAATCAGTGTTCAGATTTATTTCAGATGAAAACCAGAACCAAAGTCAGTTCCGACGTCAAAGGATACATTTGGTCAAATAATTCAGATTTGTTTTTATATAAAGCAGACGGAAATCAGTTTGTTATTCATACGGTTTCAAAAAAACAAATTCCATTGGGTCATGACCGTATCATTTTTTCAAACGAAGGCGATTCGGTTTCTGTTTTTTCAACTGTGCTTAAAAAATTAATCACATATTCTGGAACCGATTTAGCCACTCAATCCAAGACTATCGATGCAGATTTCATTGTTGATATCAAGGGTCAGTCTGTGATTGCAGAACGGCACCAACAAAAAGGCTTTTTTATTTTTTCGTTGCAGACGGGTGAATTGCTACGTCATGTGACAAATGCAGGAAGGTATTTAAAATTAAAAAATTCAGATTCAGTTGCGTTTATTACAGAACCTAATATCGCCGGCCTGACAGAAGGCAAAGTGATTATCGAAAAAATAGAATTAAAAAGTTTAAGCCCAGAATATCAAAAAACTGATTCTATTCAATTTGATCAAGTTGATCCAAATTATAAAAGTGACGATTTTTTAAAAGTTAAATCTGGCAATGATGACTGGTTGATTCGGAAAGCAAACCTTACTCAATTTAAAATCGATAAAAATTTTATTCGAGCCTATGACGTGGATCCCGAAAAAAAAATATTTGTCATACAAACAACGGACTCAGTGTTTATTTATAAAAATGGCGAACTTGATATGATCAAAAAATTTAATAATCCCAGTGAAATTGAAGTTGTCGGATACTCTCAGCGTGAATCTGTGTATTTGGCTTACGATGCAAAACGTGAAAAATTGTTTTCAATGATGACGATTTGGGACAGTA
>JANPOT010000015.1:0-94261 GCA_031428135.1 Pseudobdellovibrionaceae bacterium
GTTGGAATCAAATGAATTAGATATCGATCAAATTTTAAATTTTGATAACGACGATGTTGATACGATATCGACACAAAATTCAAACACGACGGATCATCTGAAAACTCAATTTACAACAACTCAATTTAAAATTGATCGTCACACACAAATTTTAGAAGACCCCATTTTGGATTTCAAAAAAAATGAAAAATTGTCAGATCAATTTCAAGTCAATATCAGGGGGCCTCGGAAATCATGAATATACGTGATTTTTCAAGCGATTTTTTAATTTCCATATTTTCCCAAGATGCTGACTTGGGGGCAGGGCTCAGGCTGGCTTTGGCTGAGGCCAAGTATGACGCATTTTATTTTGCAGATCATTCGGAACTGATCTTGAAATTAAAACACACGCCGTCACATTGTGTTGTCATTGATGTTGAAACTTTGATTCTGCCAATTCATGAACTGATCGAAAGTATTTTGAAAATTTCAGCTGAAATTCAATTCATCATTTTAGCACCAACCAATGAGGTTGGTGCATTTCAAAAGTATAAAAAATACAATGTATCATTTGTTCTGGATCGGAACACAGCAGCCAGGTCTGAAACAGTTTTGATGGCTTCTGATTTAATTTGTGAAAAATTATATCGCGTTTATCAGAACGAACAAATATTTGAAGCTTATCAAACAGAAAAAAAACAACATATTGAACTGCGATTAAAAAATCAAACAGAAATTTCCAGTGCCACAGTCAGGCCGTATCAGAATCGGATAGCAATTTATAAACTGGCGGATTCAAAGGAACAATTGCTGGATCAGTTTTACGAAGCGACTCCAAATCAAAGTTGGATTTATTTGAAATTAGTGCCAACAATTCAGACTTTGATTTGTGTATCAAATTCAAATGTGCCGGAAGCCTGGTCCGAAGGTTTGTCTTATAAAATTCCACAGAAAGATAAAAATTTTTCTGAACTTCTTTTGAGTGGCCTGCTGCCAGAAGGAATTCACTCTTATCTGAAAAATAAATTTAATGTGGATAAAATTAAATTTTTACCATTAATTATTAAACAAAATGTTGAAGGTTTGTTGATTTCGACTCAGGACATTGATGCCGCTGTAGCGGAAGATTTTTCATTGATGAGTTTAGTCTATACAAATTTAGTTTATGAATCACAACCAAAATTTTTAGATGTCGAAGACAGTCTGACTGGTTTTTATAACGAATTATTTTACAAAAGAATTCTAGACAAAGAAGTTGATCGTTCAAAACGAACTTTTTCACCTTTGTCTGTGATTAAAATTAAAATCGATAAATTTTTAGAAATAGAAACCAGTTACGGACGCGCAGTTGCTGACGAAATAATTAAGAAAGTTGCTGATCAAATTAAGGCAACCAGTCGTTTACCTGATTATATTTGCAGGACAGCAGAAAATGAATTTTCAATTGTTTTAATCAATTGCCACCGGAAAGGTGCAGCTCTTCGTGCAGAGCGATTGCGACAAGCTCTGGATACCGAAAAATTTACAAAATCAGGGTTGCAAATCACAGTCAGTCAGGGAATCAGTGAATATCCCACATTGACCAGTTCGATTGAAGAATTAAATCAATCAGCATCGAATGCTTTGAAATTTATTTCTGAAAAAGGTGGTAATAAAATTTGTATATATAAGGCTCTGGCAGATCATCGGCCTGATTTTACGGTGAATGTATGACGGAATTATTCAGACGTACATTTGCTGAAATTAATTTAGAAAATTTAGCGCATAATTATTTTGAAATTCAAAAAATAGCAGGAACCGATCGTTTTTTATGTCCTATGGTTAAGGCCAATGGTTACGGGCACGGTGACGTGCAGATCGCAAAGCATCTGGAAAAATGCGGAGTTCAAAGTTTGGGAGTTTGTTTGATCGAAGAGGGTTTGCTGCTGAGAAACTCTGGAGTACAAACTGATATTTTAGTTTTTCGCGGATTTGATAAATACGGGGCGCAGGTTATTTTGGATCACCACTTAATTCCTGTCGTCAGCACATGGGATCAAATTTTGTCTTTAGAATCCATTGCGGATGTTCCTGTTTCGGTGCATTTAAAATTTAATACGGGAATGAACAGGTTGGGTTTTGATCCCAGCGAGGCAGAGGCATTATTTAATTATTTTAAAAAATCAAAAAAATTAAAACTGAAGGCCATTTTAAGTCATTTTTATAACGGCGAAGATGCTTATCTGGTCAATGGGAATTCCAGCGGACAAACGCTTATAATGGAAAATTTATTGAATTTTTTTAAACCATTGAATGTGTTTGCTCATTTACTGAATTCTGGTGGCATTTCAAGTCTGGCAAAAATAAAAAATGACAATCATCATTATTTACAAAAAAACAACTGGGGATTTCGTCCTGGATTAATTTTGTATGGATATCAACCCAAAAATATATTTACTGAACTGAATTTAAAACCTGTGATGAGTTTGAAATCAGTTGTAAACAATATTCGTGATGTCAAAATTGGCGAATCTGTTTCGTATGGCGCAAAATGGACAGCTGTCAGAGATTCGAAAATTGCTGTTGTGCCGATTGGTTATGCCGATGGAATTCACAGGTTATTATCAAATAAAAACCAGGCTTTATTTTCGGGGCAATTAGTTCCTATCGTTGGACGCATTTGTATGGATTTTTTGATGTTGGACGTCACAAACGTGATTCAAAATAAACCATTACAAAAATTTGAAGACGAAGAAGTCGTGCTGTTTGGATTTGATCAAAACGGAAATTTTTTATCAGCTGAATCTGCTGCTGATTCAGCGCAATCCATCACTTGGGAAATGTTAACTTCGGTCGGCGAGCGTGTGCCCCGATTATTTAAAGGTGGAGCCGAATAATGAGTGCTGATTGGATTTTAAAAACAGCAAATGGAATGGATCAATTTTTTGGTTCGATAACAAATAAAATCAAGAATTTTATTTTATTAATCGGCGATATGACTTTGTTTGGTTATGGAAGTTTAAAATTATTATTTGCGCAGCCTTATAGATACGGTGAAATTTTAAAGCATATGGAATTTATTGGGAATCAATCCATTGGTATTATTGCATTGACCAGCGTGTTTACGGGTTTGGCATTATCATTTCAAGTTTATTTAGGTTTTAAACTAGTCAACGCGGTGAATTTAGTTGGCCCCACTGTGGCATTGGGAATCACTCGAGAATTAGGTCCTGTATTAACCGGTTTAATTGTATCCGCGCGTGCGGGTGGTGCAATGGCAGCACGTTTGGGCACAATGCGTGTGAATGAACAAATGGACGCTTTGGATGTGATGGGTGTGAATACAAAACAATATTTAATAGCACCCAGGATTATTGCAGCATTGTTATGTATGCCGCTCTTGACGGCGTTATTTGATTTTATGGCTATGGTTGGATGTTGGTTTTTATGTATTAAAATCATTGGACTGGATCAGGCGATATTTTTTGAAAAAATATCACAGACCGTCGAAGTCTATCATATCAACGAAGGTTTATTCAAAGGACTCATTTTTGGATTGTTGTTTTCAGTTGTCTGTACGTACAAAGGCTTTCATACGACGGGCGGAGCTAAAGGCGTCGGAGAGGCAACAAATCGCGGTGTTGTCATCAGTATGGTCAGTATTATTATTATCGATTATTTTTTGATGAATTTAATCCGAATTTATTATTTGATTGCCGGAATAGGTGGAGGGTTTTAATTATGGCCAGCACGTACAAAGGCGAATTTGCGATTGAATTAACTGATCTGAAAAAAAGTTTTGATCAAGGCAAAGATTTTGTTTTAAAAGGCCTGGATTTAAAAATTCCAAGGGGTAGTTTGACGGCAATCATCGGTTTTTCGGGCACAGGAAAATCTGTGATGTTAAAACATATTTTAGGTTTATATAAGCCAACATCAGGTCGAGTTGAAATTTTGGGCAAAGATTTATCGACATTGGACGAAAATGATTTGACCAAGTTTCGTTGTAATTATGGTGTATTATTTCAAAGTGCCGCGTTATTTGATGACATGACTGTCTTAGAAAATGTTTGTTTTCCATTGGATGAACACAGACGACATCTTAAAAAAGAACAGGTTATACAAATTGCGTATGATAAATTAAATATGGTGGGATTGGATCCCAAACATTTTGAAAAATTACCCAGTCAAATTTCAGGTGGAATGCAAAAACGAACTGGTTTGGCCCGTGCACTCGCCCTTGATCCAGAAATATTAATTTATGACGAGCCGACAACAGGTTTAGATCCCATTCTGACTGAAATGGTAGATAATTTAATAGTAGAGACTCACAAGCTCAATCAAGGCACGACATCTGTGATGGTGTCTCATGATTTGGCGGCTGCGTTTCGAATAGCTGATTTTATTGTGATGTTGGATGCTGGAAAAGTTTTATTATCCGGAACAGCTCAAGACTTTTTTAAATCAGATATTGAATTGGTGAAACGGTTTGTTGATAAAGGGATGAAGCACTAGGAAATTACAACATAGGATTTTGAGATGGGCTCTTTCGGAAATATATTTGGCACAGCAGAATTTAAAGTTGGCGCAATGGTATTGTCTATTGCGGGATTAATTGCATTTATGTCTATGCAAGTCAGCGACGATCCCAGTTACATGGGCAGATCAAAAAAAGCATGGTTTTTGTTACCGAATGCAAGCGGACTGATTAAAGGTTCCGCGATCAGATCTGCAGGAATACCTGTTGGAGTTATTAAAGAAGTTAAATTACAAGACGGCCAAGCTCGCATCGATGTTACAATAAAATCTGATATCAATTTAACCAGATCTTCGTCAGTAGAGCTTCGGGCCAACGGAATTTTAGGCGATAAATATATCGAAGTTTATCCAGGTTCATCTGCTGATGCAGTACTTGAAGATAACGGCCAAATTTTAAATGTTAAAAAGGGTGGGTCACTTGACGATGTGATGGCGCAAGTTTCTGAAATCACAGGTTCACTGAAGGATGTTGCAAAAAACTTAAATGAATCAGTGACAAACAATGGAACAAATCAACATATCTTGGGCCGTATCGTTTTAAATATAGAAAAATTAACAACTGATATTTCCCAAATGACGGAACAAAACAAAGATAAAATTGGTGAAATTGTTGATCAAGTCCACAATATCACAGGAACAATGGACGAATTAATCAATGATGACAGCGAAACGGGATTTAAAAAAATCTGGAAATCGGCAGTTATTAACATTGATAAATCGCTTAAAAATATTCAAGAAATTACGGACAAAGTTAATCGCGGAGAAGGAACCTTAGGTAAATTAATTTCCGATGAAAAAACAGCCGAAGATGTTTCAAGCGCTATCGAAGGAATCAGTGGATTGGTCGACACTGCAAATAAAGTTTCAACAGGTGTTGATTTCAACGGTTACTATTTAAATCAGGTCGAAGCCGCGCAGACAGCCATCGGCATTCAAATTCAACCAGGTCTTGATCGCTATTATTATCTGGGAATTATCACAGATCCGGCTGGTGTTGTTGAAAAAACAAATTTAAAAACTACGACAAGCGGAACAACAACCGAAGTTGATGAAACTAAAACATTCAAAAGTAAAACTAAATTCACTGCGTTGTACGCAAAAAATTTCTATGACCTGACCTTAAAGGGTGGATTGATTGAAAATACGGGTGGCGTTGGCGTTGATTATCAATTCATTCAGCGACGTGCCGTAGCCTCTTTTGAAGCCTACGATTTTGATAAGCTTCAATTACGTGCCAGCTTAAATTTCAGATTACCCTATGGTTTTTATGTCAAAGGCGGATATTCAGATATTTTGGATAAAAATAATGCCAAATCTGTTTTTGCTGGAGCCGGAATATTCTTAACAAATGACGATTTTAAATTATTACTTTCTAAATCGCCATTTTAATTTTTCTTAACAGAAAGCATATTTAATGAAGCGAGCCTTAATCAGTGTTTCTGACAAAACAGGATTAATTGAATTCTTAAAACCCTTGTGTGCCACAGGTTTAGAAATTGTTTCAACGGGTGGTACGCTTAAATATTTAATTGAATCGGGTTTGCATGCGGTGGACGTCAGTTCCGTGACGAATTTTCCCGAAGTTTTAGACGGACGAGTTAAGACGTTGCATCCATCGATACATATGGGTTTATTGGCCCGCAAAGAATTACCACATCATGTCGAACAAATGAAAAATCACAATGTGCTGTTTTTTGATATGGTGGTCGGCAATTTATATCCGTTTGAAAAAACGGCTTTGAATCCTGATTCAACATTTGATGAACAAATTGAAAATATTGATATTGGTGGACCCAGTTTTTTACGTTCAGCAGCTAAGAATTTTCAAAATGTCATCGTTGTCAGTGACCCTTCGGACTATTCTTGGGTTTCTGAAAAATTTTTAAATCAAACTTTAAATATTAAAGATCGAAAAAAATTAGCTTTAAAAGTTTTTTCGCTAACTTCTTATTACGACGCATTGATTGTTCAAAAAATGTCAGAAGTGGATTCTGAAATACCAGATCAATATTTAAATTTGGCTTATCGAAAACAACAAAAATTACGATACGGTGAAAATTCTCACCAAAAAGCTATTTGGTATACCAACCCTCTGGCAAATAAGAATTTAGCAGATGCTGATATTATTCAAGGCAAAGAATTATCATATAATAATTTACTGGATTTGGATGCCGCGACCGAGCTTGTCAGTCAGCTTGAACAACCGGCCTGTGTCGCTGTAAAACATAACAATCCATGTGGCGTAGCAATTGGTTCTGATATTTTTTCTGCGACTCAAAAATCTGTTGAATCTGATTCTAAAAGTATTTTTGGTGGAATTTTAGCATTTAATCGCGAAGTTGATCTGAAAACGGCGGAATACTTGTACCCCTTATTTTTAGAATGCTTGATTGCTCCAAAATTTTCCCATGCTGCGTTGGAAAAATTATCGACTAAAAAAAATTTGAGACTTTTAGCATGGCCGCAGATTGTAAAAATGCAAAAATCACATCAATACAAATCTGTGGCTGGCGGTATTTTGGTTCAGGAATCAGATTCTTGGGATGAAAAAAAATGGACAATCATTGGACAGCAGCCTAATTTTGAAATCACACAAGATCTCTTATTTGGAGAAAAAGTTTGTAGTTTTTTAAAAAGTAATTCGGTTGCTTTGATTTACAAAGGGCAAACTGTTGGGCTTGGCATGGGGCAAGTCAACCGTGTTGATGCCGTTGATTTAGCGTTAAGGCGTTTTGAGTTATATAAAAAAAATAACAATATTATTTTAAATGACGTTGTCGCAGTCAGTGACGCATTTTTTCCATTTGCTGACTCAATTCACCAATTTGAACAAGCTGGAATTCGTTGGATATTTCAGCCCGGAGGATCTATTAAAGACAACGAAGTCATTGAATATGTAAATCAGCACAAAATGAATATGGTCATGTCGGGCCAAAGACACTTTAAACACTAGTCTAACGACAAAGCAGGAAAAATAAATGCAAAATGCAGACTTTGAGAAAAAATGGCTTGTTAAATCAGATCATAAAATTATGGGTCCGTTTTCAACAGATATTCTTGAAGAGCTGTTGTTCAAGCGACAAATTGCATTGATTGATGAAGTTCGTGATATGAACCAACGCTGGATGTATATTCGGGAAGTTTCTGAACTCAAAAGCATGGCTGAAAAAGTTCGAATCGAACTCAGTAAAAAATCAGAAGAAACAATGACGATGCAATCTGGATCAACGGCCACTGTTTATCAAAATGAAATAAATATGCCGTCACAAGATATTTCAAATGTTCCCACATCATTTACGGGTATTGATGACGAAGTTCAGGACATTTCATTTAACGATGTTTCGATCCCAAAGCTTGAAATTGAAAATAAAAAACCCTTACAAAAAAAGTTTCAATTCGTTTCAAAAAATGACCCCAAAATCCAAACCGAAATCAGTGTAAAAAATAATAAAACCATTTATTTAATTTCAGCCGTCGTTGTATCAATTTTAATTTCAATTGTGGGCATCTATTTTTATAAAAAAAATATTCAAAATAAGTATGAACAATCAGCATTGATGCGAATACGAAAATTAACCATTTACGGAGCAGATCAAAAAGCCACAGAAGCATTTCAGAAATTACCAGAGCATTTGCAGTCACGCATTTTGCCTGATATTTTAGTTTTATTTTTACGTTTAGATAATGAAGGTACCATTAATTTAGAAGAGACATTAAATTTAGTTGAAAAAAAGGAACTTAATAATCAGCAAAGAGCTCAAGTTGAATTAATTCAGTTTAATAAAAAAATTGCTTTAAATGAAATCTCGATTGCAAAGGGTCATTTAATTGCCGCCAAAGACGCAGATCCGGATTCGGATATTGTTAAAGAAAATGAAGCCATTTTGAATTATCTGGACAATCAATTCAAAACGTCATCAGAGCAGTTTTTAAATTTATTCAATTCAAATAATAAGGGTCGACATTTGTTTGGTATGGCACTGAACCATTTGAAAGAGCCTTCGATGTCTGACAATCAATTAATTGAAAAAATTGAACGTTATTTATCGACACGAATAGAATTTAAAAAAGAATTAACATTCATTCGATTGTATTTAGGTTTAAAAAATGAAAATTCAAATGCAATAAAAAACTATACACTGGATTTTTTAAATACACCTGTGCAGTTATCCAGTCAGTTTAAAATACCAGGTCTGGTTTTCAGTTCGATTTATAAATTTGATAAAATAATTTTATATTACGAAAAAATAAAGCAGCAGTTAGACCCCAAATTACTGGCATTGATCGAACTGCATTTGTTTTTAGAAAAAGGTGACGGTTATTCTGCGCAAAAACAATATGATAGTATTCAGGGGCGATTGTCGATTTTGGAACGACATAATACGCAAATTGCAATACAGAGCGTTTTAAATCGTTACGGCGAAGCCTTAGCAATTGAAAAAGTTTCACAGCCTGCAGAACTGAATACAGCCAGTCATTTGGCCTTACTTAGATTAAAAAAAGAAAATAAAAACTCAAATTTTGAATCCAATATGAATGCGCTTAAAAACGAAAAAAATTTAATTTCTCTATGGGCTGAATTAATGAGTTTTAACGACAATGAATATGATAAAATTAAAAAATTTATACAATTAAATTCAACGACAGCCGAAGATTTTTTACCTGTCATAGAAGCAAAGGCTCGACTTGATTAAACTGATTATATCCAATTTAATATTCGTTTGTGTAGTCATCTGTGTATTTATGGGTGCGACGCTCACTCTTATGTCTTGTCGAAAGGTGTCCAATGCAGATTTACCAACACAGGTTATTAAAATCCAGTCAACTTCAGAGGATATAAGAATACCAAAAATTATTTTTGAAAACATAATTTCTGATATCAAAAACGAATCAATGTCGGCTGATCCTGTCTATTTGTTTCAGCCTTTGGATGTGGTCATCGAATCAGAAAGTGGCCAAACACCAGTGGTTAAAACAAATTATCAATTCAGTAATGGTGGTGGAGTTATTGATTTAAAAAATAGTATGGCAGGTCAGGGAAGTTTTTATTTTTATTTCCCCCCAAGCCAGTTTGAAAAATTTCCTCCGCTTGAACATTTATATTTTATCAACGAAAATCCGAAACAAAAAATTGATCAGGAAAATTTCGGAATGGCCTGCGGATCATGGACTGACTTGCAACTTCATTTTGCAGACTTCAATGCTAAAAATATTAAACTGAATACGACCCAGCAAAGACATTTGTTCGTAGCAGCTGGTTATTATGTTTTCGTTTTTAGAAAAGGAAATCAGGTTTATTTAACGCATTTGCATTTAACGGATTCAAGATATAAAAATTTAAAATGCCCAGAACACATTAATTATAAAACAGAGGCTATTCATGAGCACAAATGAATTAAAACAGATTAAATTATTGACTGAAAAAGATATTGTTACTGACAGAATTTTTTTAGTTAAAGACAAAGTCTATAGCACGGGAAAAAACGGTCGCGCGTTTTTGAGTTTATTAGTCGGTGATAAAACAGGGCAAATTGATTGTCGAGTTTGGGATAATGTTGAAGAGCTTAATGCTGTATTTGAAATTGGTGATTTTGTTAAAATTAAAGGTGCCGTGCAAATATATAACCAACGAAAGCAATTAGTTGTTCATAAACTTGAAAATTCAAATTCTTTAAATTTAGATAAAAATGATTTTATTTTAGAACAAAAAAAACTGGATACTGATTCGCTATTTATTGAATTACATCAATTCATTCAAAAAATTGAAAACGCAATGATTAAGCAACTTTGTCTGGATTGTCTGACTGATTTAGAAATTAAAAATTTGTTATTAATCAGTCCAGCGGCAAAATCAATTCACCACGCAGAGCGTGGAGGGTTATTAAATCATATTATTTCTATTTGTAAGCTCATGGATTTTATGGGAAGTCATTATCGGGATTTAAACAAAGATTTCCTGTTCTTTGGAGCAATTTTCCATGATTTAGGTAAAATCTGGGAGCTTGAAATTAATAAAAATAATCAGATCAGTTACACGCATGTGGGACAGCTTTTGGGACATATGTATTTAAGCTGTGAATTGGTTGAAAAAAAATCCAGAAAAATATTGGGATTTCCTGATGATTTAAGAATTTTACTAAAGCATATTATTTTGGGTCATCACGGAAAAATAGAATATGGATCACCAAAATTACCAATGTTTCCAGAAGCATTTGTGGTAGCAATGATCGACGAATTGGATTCCAAAGTTGACCAAGTTATGAATTTTGTAAAGTCGGAACGTCAGACTGGCGAAAATTGGTCGCGTTATCATGAAAATTTAGAGCGTTATTTTTATATCGAAGACCTTAAAGGAAAGTGGAATTAATGTTTGATTTTTTAAAAGCATACAGAAGTTACGATCCTGCCGCAAAATCATATGCTGAAATATTTTTTTTATATCCGGGCCCAAGAGCACTGTTCTTTCATCGAATCGCACATGCATTGTACAATTTAAAGCTATTTTTTATTGCCAGACTTATTGCAGACATTTCTCGAAGTACGACCGGCATTGAAATTCACCCTGGTGCAGTTATAGGTCGCCGGTTAGTCATTGATCATGGTGTTGGTTGTGTCATTGGTGAAACGGCAGTCATTGGTGACGACTGTATCATATTTCATGGGGTTACTTTGGGTGGTCTGAAGTTTGATCCAATCAAGCGACATCCAACGATCGGTAACCGAGTATTGATTGGGACGGGTGCAAAAATTCTGGGTCCAATTCATATTGGCAATGATTCAAAAATTGGTGCCAACGCTGTCGTTATCAAAGACGTACCACCCAACGGCGTTCGAGTTGCGCCAGCTGCTTTAGAAATAATTCAGAAATAAATTTTATTTTTAATTACTTACAAAAACTGAGCTTTTTTGTGATTGCAGCAATTTCGGGAACTTTTGTGAATTTGCCATTTTTACTCAGAACGGCCCAGTAAACCCCAGTTGACGTTGATATTGCCCGCTGTTTCGTAAGTTGTCTGGCTAATATCTTAATTCCACAACGTAAATTTTTTGCAGGATTAAAAATACTTTTCCGAATGTCTGTATCAGAATAATTTTTATCAACAGCCCAGTTAAAGCCACAATTTAAATTATAATTTTTTTCATCTTGGTATGACAGCTGTAAAAGTCCTTCGCTGGCAACTTGACGACCAGTAACAGGGTCAGGTTGAGTAAATGTGGCTTCAACATAATAGTTATTTAATTTAAAACTACTTTCATTGGCAACCATACCGGCGATTAATTGGCCCCAGAAATTAAGCCTTTGATTGTCATTCAGGCTTCGGTATTTGGGGCAAAATATTTCGACATCATCAGCTGTGTTTTGTCCTAACATTTGAGGTTCTTCGGATTGAATAACCGAATAGACAATATTTGACCAAGCCTGTGAGCCCTTGACTGTAGATTCCCAAGCCAGTGGTTCAAATTTGTGATTGACCGGCACAGAAGGTGATCCAGGCGAAATTAGGCCTGCAGAATTATTCAAGTCTGATAAAGATGACGAATTCAATTGTGACTGAAATTGCTTTGGCGAGCAAGATGCTGACATTAGTCCAGTCATTAAAATTATTATAAAATATTTGAATGAAATTTTATTTCCAAATTGCATATAACACTTGTATCGGGCAGTGCCTTTGAAATCTAAAATTTTGAAGTTAGTGTCAAAAAATTTGACACTAAAACAAACAAACAATTGATCTGCATTAATTTTAAAGTATGGGAAACTATATGTCGAAATAGCATTATGTTTTCAAGCATTTCAAAAATAGATCGTCGAATCATTTCAGTTTTTAGCTGCATTTTCGTAGCAGCTCTGACTGTATTGTATTTTGATTTATTTTCGAATTCAAAAGTAACGTCGAACCAACCAGTTATTGCAAAAACTATTGAAATAACAAATGATATTCGTATCAAACAAAAAGATCAGTTCGACTGGTCAAAATCAGTATTAAATAACAATTTACATTACGGCGATCAAATTTTTTCGGGTTCAAATTCAAATACAGTTATTCAATTAAATGATGGCCAGAAACTGAAAATAGCAGAAAATTCTTTGATCAGATTTGATCAAAAACAAGGTGTTAAGAATTTTAAAATTATGTTCGGAAGCCTGACTGCCCAGGTTAAAAAAAATGAGGTTATCGAAGTCACGATTTGCGGCGAAAAACATAAAATTAAAGCTACAAATGATGACGATATTTTAATTTCTAATAACAATAATTGTATTGCGCCAGAAATAAAACTTAAGAAAAGCTCGATTTCTAGCTACCTTCCAAAAAAGAAAAACAAAATATTTGCTCAGTTGAGCCAACCTGCCCCAGAGGTTGTCATAATTCCTAAAAAAGAACCAGTTGTTTTGAAGGCTCCAGAAATTGTCAAAACAAAAATTGTTATGAAGCCAACAACAAAATTTCAACATATTGAATGGCCAGCAGTTCCAAATGCGACTTCATACAAAGTTCTTTTTATGGATTCCGACAATTCAAATCGAATTATAAAAACTGTTGAAACAAAAGATCTTTTTTATGATTTTGAACCATTGGCCGAATATAACAATTATACTTATAAAATCGAAGCTGTTGGCGACATGAAAGATTTTCTAACGAATACTTCGGTCGCTGGTACTATCAAAATAAAATACGAACCAATTAAAATAGCAAAACCTGAAACTATATTAACCATGAACGCCCGAACTTCTGATCAGCCAGCAAAAATAGTTGAACAGGAAATCAAATGGGACAAAACACCACGAGCTGCTTTTTATAAGGTCGAGTTTTCAGATAATCCTGATTTTAATCCAGTGACTGAAACTGAAAAAACAAAAACGAATGCACTTAAAATTAATTTAACGAATTTTGGAAAAAAACATTACCGCATTAAATCATATACAGCCAAAGGCAAAGATTTATCAAAATCGTATCAACAATCTTATGTTGACTATGTTAAGAAATTTGATTTATCTCCGCCTCAAATCTCTGAAAAATTAAAAAATCAGTCATTCTTTTTTCAAAATACAGATGGAAAATTTATAAAATTATCATGGGAAAATACACAAATTGAAAAAGCACCGAACCATTACATAGAAATTTCAAATACTCCTGATTTTAAAAATGTCATTAATTCGTTTTCTACAAAAAAGCAGATTATTTTTCTGAATCAATCGATTATTCAAGGAAAATATTACTGGAGAGTTAAATCGTACAGCCCAACGGTCATTTCGGATTGGTCTGAAACTGCCGTATTAAAAATCGCTTCAAAACGAAATATAGCTTCTGAAGATAAATAGTATTTAAAACAAATAATAAAAGCCAACAGAATAAATAAAGTTTTTATTTTTGTACTTTGCATCTGCGGAATTAAACGTACGATCATCATAGTTAATACCTGCGTAGACCCGAGTCGATTTAAGTTTATATGTTGTTTTTGCACCAAAATCCAAACCAAATCCGACCTGAGTTTGTCCATAAGCAGTTTTTTGAGGTAATATCAGGCTGGGTGAAATTTCCATGACCATATTCCATCGTCGGCTTTCCAGGAATGTGTATTCCGGGCTCAGTCCAATCGAATAACTGTTCGATTGATCAATCAGAAAATTAGTTGATCCCAGTGAAGTTTCTTTGGTAGTAAAGTAATTTCTGTAGTTAAATTCATAACTGATTGCCCAATTCAAATCGTAGTAAACTTTGTAGCCAAGATTGAAATCAAAAATGGAAAATTTCTTATTTGTTACGATGATGTTCGTTTGTTCGTTGCTCACAGTGGCCGAATATAAAATTAAATTTGTGTACAGACTGGTGGCTTCGTCCAACGTGTATTCATAAAGCAGTTTAAATCCGCTACCGATGGCGGAATTCAGTCTGGATTTAAAAGTTGACGTATCAGTCGTAAAGCTTGAAAAACCAGCCAATGCGTTTAACCCGAACCTATGGTATGAAAACTGAACTTCTGTTGGCAATTTCATTGTAAAATTGATACTGTCATTTTCAGGCGTCTGGCTGACGTAAACGTAATCCTGAAGTATTCGATAAGGCTCATTGACGGATTCAAGTTTAAAAGTAAGCTCATTCAGAACTAAATCGGCGGTCCAAATATTTTTTCTATTATTTAAGTCTAAAAAAGTAAAATGAGTTTTATTTTCAGAAGCAGATTTTTGTATTTTGTAAGGAGCAATCGGGCGACGTCTGGTTTGAAATTGTAAAACTACAACTTTATCCTGCAGAACTTTGAAATCAACATATTCTCTAAGGTCTTGCAATATCACAGTTCCTGTATTTGGCGCAGCAGTGTTTGTAATATGTACTTTCAATTCAGATTGGTTTCGCTCAACAGGACATATTTTTAGCTTCGCGTTTTCTGTTTTTTTAGAATAACAAATGCTGTCTTTTTCTTTGATCAGGCCGAGCTCCGTAATTTTTTCAGTCAGTTGAGTTGTCTCAATATCAAGCCCTGCGATATGAATCATATTTTCTTTAACTTCATATTCATAATACTGATTTGTAAATTTGATCGGCAATGAGACGGGGTCAGAATATATTTTTTGTGAAATGGTCAAACAAAGTAAAAAAACTGAAAATTTGAAGAAAGATTTTATTTTAGACATCAATGTATCCTCGCTAATTTTGAGTTCTTTAAATTGAGGATTCATTTGACAACTTTTATTATAGTACTGTTTGGCGGCATTTGTTTGTCCTGTGTATTTAGAGTACAGTGCCATGACATAAAAATAATCTGCTTCGTAGCGATCTTCGGGGCGAATTTTCGCAAGCCGAATTTTTAAAGCATTCAGATCGATTTTTATATCGGATGAAACGGCATGGCCGATAAGGCACCATGTTGCATAAAGTTCGGCGCGTGGCGATTTCATTTGTGTTTCATCAAGTTTTTTAAGTAATGAAAAGGCTTCAAAATATTTTTGTTCATATATCAATTTTTTGGCATCATTTTTAATTGTTGCCAAGGCAATTTCAGATTCGGTATTTGTTGATTTAGCTTGGCGAATTGTTTCTGGATTCAACAAAAAATTCATGCTCATTTTGAGCACATTGTTTTTTAAATCGACATCAATTTTTAAATTCTTAACTTTTTCAGTTAATTTTTCATAGATATGTTCGGTTTCATTCACAGATGAATTTGTAAACATAGCTAACGAATTTAATTTTTGTTCAGGCGACATTTTTTGAAACTGTGAAAAAAATAATTGGACATCATGCTCTTGTATTAAATTTTTTTCTGGAACTTGAATGTTGACAGCGTCTATCAATACAAAAAAGTGAATAATTTTATACAAAAGTTCAGGCTTAATTTCTGATTCTAATAAATGAATTTTATTTTTTTGTAAAAAAACTTCAATGACATCTTTGCCGACCAGTTCTGTTATTTGTGCGTATATCTCTGTATAATTATTTCGAATCAGGTCAGAATTTAATGTTAATATGTTATTTTTTTGTTCAAAATAATGCATATTGAGCCATTGGGTTGTAAAACAAGCTGACACCCATCCATAGGCCAACTCTGATAAATCCTGGTACGGAATACTGACGTCACTTGTGTCGACGACAGCATTCGCAAAACTGACTTTGATCGATTTTGAATTAATCAGCTGACTCATGCGTAAAATAATTTGTTTTAACAAGATTTTAATCAGCTGATCTTTTGTTATTTTTTTTGATTGAATAAGTTCAGCGCCGATTCTATTTTTTTTATTCTTTAAATGTTCTTTTAATTCATCAGATGTTAAATAACCTTCATCGATAAGTAATTGTCCTATGAATGTTTTTGTGTCACGGTTATCAATTTGAATAATGCTGCCATCTGAGAAACTGACCCCATATATTTCGTTTTTATCTGAAATAATATTTAAATGACCTGATATTTTGTTTTTAGATATCAGTAAAATCAACTGTGCCAAATCAAATCCATAAATGACATCAAGGCTGTCGATTAATTTTTGTGTTTGCCGTAATGTGATATTGGATTTATTGTCCATTGCATACAGCCCATTTCGACCTGTTAGTGTCGGGGGATTTTGTGGTATGTTTTTAGGTACGTCATTGTTCAAAATGGCTTGCGTTATTTCTTAGTTAAAAATTTAAAATATTTGCTTGGGATAACATCCAGTTCAAAAACTGTTCCGTCAGCATCTGTGTGTTCTGCTGGGATTTGTTGAGTTGTTGCAGTGTACTCTTTTCCGAATTGAACCAGGACAAGCTTTTCTAAGTCTTTTTCTTCGTTAAAATAAGGAACATAAAAAGATTGTATTTGGAAGTTTTCGGGTACAAATCCATCGACCATGCTAGCCTGGTCAATAAATGGTTTTGGACAATCAGTTAAAATGACTTTTTTAGTTTTCAATTTCTGGGCGTACAATATCCATTCGCGAATACCGCTGGAATTGATGCTGATTAAATTTTTAAAATTGAATATATAGGTTGTTGAATCGGGTATTGTGTTTGCGACTTGCATAAATGCTTCGTCAATATGGCCGTGAATTTCTACAATTTGAAATTCGTCTTTTTTTGCGGTTTTAATTTGGCAGCGTGACATAGTGATAAGACCTTTCGTTCGTTATAAACTGTTAAATATATGGATTGATTTTTGTTCAAGTTCGCGGTCTTTAGCGCGAACTTTCAGTGGTGTCAGAATTGTAACACGGGTTATGCGTTTGGGTAAAACTGCAATATATAATGTCTCAGCGCTTTCAAAAATGATCGAGGATCCAAGTCCAGCTCCTCCAGCTCCGTAATTAATTGCATCGGCAGTTCCAATCATAAAATTATTTAATATTTTTTTCAAAAACTTGCTCATATTCATCGACCCGTAATCATCAAAAACTGACAATGCAACAAAATCGTTCGCTGATTTTTCAACAAGAAAACTCATTCGGTGGGGGGATTTAAAATCTCCGATTCTGGGTGCATGAACCTGTGCATTCATAATCAATTCTTCGGTCGATTTTAATATATGTTCGGTGTTATGGTTTTTTGGATCAATTTGCAAAAAATTCAAAACTTTGTCGACCAATTGAGTCCTATTTTCTTTTGAATCAAATGAAAATGATAAACTTTCATTTGATTCGGGGAATAATTTTTCATTAAAGGTCATAAATTTGATGGGCTCATATAAAATATGATCTGCAATTTTTAATTTATCGATTAAATTCATTTTTGAATTCTGAATGACGTGTTTGATATCGCGATCCAAACACATTTGAATAATTTGCTGTGGCTTTAAATTATCTTCAACAAGTATACAGTCTGATTTATCAGGCAGCATCGTGTAGTCTTTGATTGAGCTGACTGTTTTCATACGACTTTTATTTCGAGCTGACTGTTCAGCAACGATCGTATTTCGTTCGCTTTGATTTACAGCATATGTCATAACACCTCAATATGACATAAAGTAACGTCATCATCTAAAGTTTTTTGTGTGTGGTAATCAAAAATAAAGTTTTTAATGTCTTCGGAATAAATTTTAAAATTAGTTTTTTGATTTGCAATTTCAATGACATTCTTATAAAAACTGCGTTCTGTTAATTTTTTAAGGTCATTATTTTTTAAATCAAAAATTCCGTCAGTATATAAAAATAAACGCTGATTTTTTTGTAATTGAATGGCTGTGGTTTTGTATTCAGTATCTGCGGATTGGCCTAAACGGGCAGAACTGTGGTCATTCAAAAAAACCAAGGCTGATTTTTCGATGACCTCAGAATTTAAATCTAAAATAAACGGAGCTTCGTGCGAGGCATTGATGTATTCAGCTGAATTTGTTTTTTTATTTATACGAATATAAAATGCTGTCATCATGACTTTGTTTCGACCGACTTCACACAAAGCTTCGTTAATTTTTGATATTGTTTCAGCAGACGATAAATTTAATTTTGCGGTAATAATGAAAGCGGATTTAATTGCACTGGTCATTAATGCTGCAGGCACGCCATGGCCGGTGGCATCAGCAATAATAATATTCACGAATTGATCATCTTCGGAATGGTACCACCAGTCACCACCGCATTCAGTCGCGGGTTTGCAGTAGCCTGTGATTGAACAATTTGAATATGTTTTATTTGTTTCTGGAAATAAATTTTCTTGGACTAGCTGTGCTGTTTTTAATTCATTTTCCATACGAGCTTGCTCAGCAGTTTCGCCCAATAATTTTTTTATTTGTTTAACCATTTTATTAAAATCTGTCGAAAGAGAAGCAATTTCATCGCGTCCGCTGACGACAATTTCTATGTCTAAATGGCCTTCTGTTACTTTTTTTGTAGCAGCCGTTAATTGGTTCAATTTGTCCGTTAAATATGTCGCTGAAATTATACCGATAATTACAACTAAGCTTAAAATAAGAATAAAGCTAACGAATGATTTGAAATATATTATTTTCAATACTGAGAATGCTTTTTTTTCTGAAACAAAATTCAAAATTTTTAAATTTGTACCCGAAATAGTACTGATTGAATAAATCCATCTGTCGTTGAGTTTTGAAATGATTTGCCCTGATTGTGAATCAGCTAATTTTTTTGAATCTAAAGATTTAATAAATGCACTGAATGAATTCAATGCATCGGCTGGGCCGGCCAAGACATTCAGCCCATCATCCATAACAAATACGAATTGATTTTCTTTGGATTGATCATTCAGTTCATTCGTTATTTCAGATTCAAAGGCAACAATTGTCGCAATCTTATCGGGCAATATTTGGTTCGGTACAATTTGGTAAATTAAGTTTGACTTTGAAATAAATTTTTTCTGTTCGATCTTATTGATCCCTTGCATTTCTTTGAATATAAACTCGTCGAACTTTGAATCTTTGATAAAGTCTTTTTGCAAGTATTCATTTTCTATAATTAATTTGTTTTGTATGACTTTGACCAGTGCTATTGATTTTAAAATTTTTGAATCCGTAATTTCATTCGAATCGTCTTTTTTCTGCGATAATGTTGATGCTAATAAATCCAAAGACTCAATTTCACTTTGTAATTGCCTGGCATAAGATTGAGTTTCTGATGTCATTGCCTCGTAAACATATGAAACTTTGTCTTTTTTAAAAGTTTTAATAACCATGAACAACAAAATTGCTGAAGATGCAAAGACAACTGTAAATAGCAATAAGATGATCTTGGTTTTCATTTTAAACATGGAATTATTTTATGTTTAATTCAGGTGATAGGCACTCAGGCGAACGTCTAGTTTATTTACCGCAAAATTTATGTCTCATTTTGGGACTCAACTTAATTTTGCGATCTGCCGATAAGTCTTGTATGAAAAACGTATATAATTTTTTAACTGTGATCATTTTATCGGTCTTAATCACTGGTTGCAGCCCCTTTGAAAATTCGTCACTGATTGAAATTATCAATCAGCCAATCAGTCATTTTATCAACAGTAAAACTTCAGTCGAAATCGTGTCTGGTGGTACTCAAACAATTGATACAAATCCATCAACCCCGTCATTAAATTACAAAGCCACGCTCAGCGTGGGCGGAACTTACAACCAAACAGCGACCACGACCAATGGCGGGTACAAAATATACACAACCATCCAAGGATCAGACGTTCAGTAATTGAATTCATCAATTTATCTTGATCGGACTCAGTCTTAATCCAAGATTGCGTTAGTTTAAAACTATTGAATAGTCTTAATCACTATACCACCCAAAACGTCTTCGGGCCAATCGTGCTTGGGGTATCTGGCGCGTAATTCTTTACGGACGTCTTTATAACTGTTTTTCCAAAATTGATTTAAATCATTTGTGATTTGTGCCGGCCGGCGGTTCGGGGCCAACAATTCAATCGTGAACGGAATTTGGTTTAAAATTTTTGGCGTATGTGTCCAAGCAAAACAATCCTGAATTTTAGCAGATATCATTGGCGCTTTGGGATCGGTGTAATTAATTAAAACTTTACGTCCGCCCGGCAATTGAATTTCGTCAGGCAAATCCTTCAATAATTGATAAACAGAATCAGGAATTATATCGATGATGTAATACATATAATCAGCAGACAAAAAATCAGAAAATTGATTTATATTTTCAGTTAACTTTTTGGCCAGTACAACTGTCAATTGATCTTGGAAATCAAAATCTGTGGAATTTAATTTCAAAACATCCGTCTTTTTTTTTAAAAAATTAATTTTTATCAATATTTTTTCAAAACTTGGGTTTAATTTTAAAAAATCTGATGGGGAATCCATAACGAAATGCACCCAGCTGTCGTTTAATTCGACTTGTGATAATGATTCAGGACTGGATTCATTAAAAATAAATCCGCCAAATTTCTTGACTGTTTTTTTCATGAATTTTTCAGATTCAACTTTGTATTCGATTTGAATATTTTGAGTTAAGTATTTTTTTAAAATTGTTGTAGCTACGGGTTTTGAATACCCTAAGCCCAGCTGAATTTGTGTCGATGTTCCTGATTTTTCAAAACCAGAAAGAACAACGATATAATCATTGGGTATTTTTTCAGATTGAACAGATGAACTGTCAGAAAATTCAACCCCGCGGCCACTGGCTGATAATCCCGTTAAATTCGTTTTTTTAATACAAATACGTTCGGGTAAATACCTGGCATGTATTTCAAGTATTGTGCTTTCGAAATCTGAATTCGTCCCAGTATGTTCGGCTGTTTGAAATGATCTGGTTAAGTTCACCAGTTGTTGATTAATTTTAATTTGCTGTGAATTTTCTGGCAAATGGAACAGATAATCCAAATCAGAATTTAAATCATACGGGTTGTGCTTTTGTCGTTTTGAAATATCGGCAGTTTCAATTTTTGAGAACAGATGGCAGGCTTCAGTTAAAAAGCCGCTCTGACACAATTCAAAAAATAAAATTGCCGAACAGATATCCAACGGAATTTGAGCAACGGATTGGCCAGTGGTGGTGATTTGATTATTTTTTGAAATCAATTCCCAGCGCACTAACTGTTCAGTGGCAAATTTAATTTTTTCAGGATGAGGTTGATCCAGCCAGCTGAAATTTGTAAAATCGGTGATTCCCAATTCAGATAAAGCCAAAATTTCTTCAAGCAATTCGCTTTGTAATATTTCAGGCTTTTTTTGTTCAGGCAGCGACCTATCATCGATTTCATGCCATAATTTAAAACAAGACCCTGGGCCGATCCGGGCGGCGCGACCAGCGCGCTGTGTGGCAGAAAACTGCGAAATTCTTACTGTTTCTAAACGCGTAAACCCCATTTTTTTTTCACGGACAACAATTTTTTCCAGGCCGCTATCAATCACACAATCCAGACCAGGAATTGTCAGAGAACTTTCTGCGATATTCGTAGATAAAATAATTCGACGATCTGAATTTGATTTATTTAATATGCGTTTTTGATCAGATAAATTCATACCGCCGTAAACAAATTCAATTTGAATATTTGCAAATGCAGTTTTTAAAACAGTTTGTGTTTTTAAGATTTCGCTAAATCCAGGTAAAAAAATCAAAATATCTTTGTGAGTTTTTTGAAACGCAATGGCCGTGACATTTTTCATATTTTCATAAAATTTATGATCACAAATTAATGATTGTGCCGTTTTTTGATAAACGATGTCTAATTTGTAGGGCCGCTGATCAATCGTGATCGATTCAAATTCGTCGAAATATGTTTTCAGTTTTTCAATATTTAATGTCGCAGACATCACAATAATTTGCAGGTTATTATTTAAAATTTTCCGTTCAAAGGCCAGTCCCAAAATTAAATCAATATGTGATGATCGTTCGTGGAATTCATCCAAGATCAAATAGCCAACATCGTTCCAAAAATTAGAATTTTGAATTTTTTTTAAAAATAATCCTTCTGTCATAAAAATTAATTGAGTCTGTGGCTTACAAACCGATTCAAAGCGAACTTGGTAACCGATATCGGTCCCCAAAACCCAATTGTTTTCTTCAGAAATGCGTTCGCAGGCCATGACTGCAGCCAATCGTTTGGGTACGATCACAACAATTTTTTTTATGTCATTTTTTTGACGTAATTCGAATAATAATTTTGCAGGTATTCGCGTCGTTTTACCTGAGCCTGGTGACGCCGTCAGAATAAGAGGTTTGTCTGAAAATATTTTATCAATGATTTGATTTAAATAATCATCGATGGGTAATGGGACAAGCAAAGAGTGAGTCAATTGCATCACTATTTTTTGATATTTTCTGCAATGGGGTAAACTAATAACATAAATTCAGCTTTATCAAGATGTAAATTTTGAGAAACAAAACTTGGACGTCCTTCGAGGACGTGTTCGTTGTCTTGGGATAAATTCATGACCAATAAAATATCACGACCACCAATGTTTTGGACGCATTCATCAATTGTTTTTTTTAACCTGTAAGGTGTATCCATTAATATAAATGCATTTTTTTCAGTTTTCAATTTAGACCATTCAGCAGCACGTTTTTCATTTTCTGCTGGTAAAAAACCGCGAAATAAAAATTGATAAAGCCTGACAGAGCTTAAAGATAATAAGCCCATTAATGCGGAAGCACCGAGAACAGATTTGATTTCAATATTTTGTTTTCTGCAATGTTTAATCAGATCATTTCCTGGATCACAAAATGCGGGTGTGCCACAATCTGAAACCAAGGCCACGATTTGCGTGCGGCACAATTCAATTAAATCCATCAATTCATCAGGTGTCGTATGTTCATTCAGTAATTCATATTTTTTGGCTTTGATGTCATGAATTTTTAAAAATCTGGATGTTTCTTTGGTGGATTCGCATAAAATAACATCAGCATTTTTTAAAATATCTAAAGCTCGCAGTGATATTTCAGATGTATCACCAATGGGCGTTGCAACTAGGTACAGCATGATGCGCTCTTTTCTAAATCGAAATGATCAATTTCAATCACGGGGACATTGACAGTTTGTTGCCGAGAATGTGTTGTATTTAAATAAACGATTTCTATATCAGGTATGGCTTTGCCAATGGCATTGATATTCACAGGCTCGTTTTCAAAAAAGAAAATTTGGCGATTTGGGTGCTGACGTTTAAAATCAATGACCCAATCCAATTTAAATTGATGATCTTCAATGTCTTTATGGGGCTTCAAGTGCAAATTGTTGTTCGATAAAACAGGAAAGCCCCATTTCAACAAAACATTTTTTGTACCAGTGCCCATTCTGAAAACATCACGGCCCGTTAAATAATGGATTTCAATATTTTTTTCGTTCAGCGTTTGTACAAAATGAACGGCTCCCAAATAAGGTGTATCAAAATGTAAATATTCATTGGTGAAAAATTTTTCAGTCCAAAATATAATTAATTTTTTGTGTAATAAAATATTTGTTTCTGCGTTTGCACTGAAGTCATAGCCTTCGCGGATCATAATTTCTTTGAGGCCCCAATCTTTGGGGTGAACTTTGATTTGCGTAAAATGGGGCAGATCATAAGTTTCTGCAAACTCTTTTAAAATTTGCTCTGTTCTGGGGCTGACGTTAAACAAGGTTGAGTCCAAATCGAAAACGCATATATTGCGTACTGATTCAGCACCGCTGTGTACAAAAGGGCTCGGTTTTGTTAAGATTAGGTTCAGAAGATTCAAATTTTTCATATATTATTTCTTATTTTTGTCAGTATTGCTTGGCTCGTGCAGAAAGTAAATTCTTTTCGCCAAAAATTGTTTGAAATGCTTGGAATCACACAGGTTCTTTGTTAAGTTTCTGGCTTACAAAAAAATGTGTTTTTGAAGCCAAAAACATAAAAATAAAATATTCATACAATGTCAAATTGTAAGGGAGACTCTATGAACAAAAAATTATTGATTGCAGTCGTTGCCATTGCTGTTGCCGCGGCGTTTACGTCATGTACAAAAAACAATGCAGAACTTGGTTCAGAAAAAAATCCAATCAAAGTGCATTTTGTTCCTTCTGTGGATTCAAAAGTGATTGAATCAAATTCAAAAACTTTTAAAAATTATTTAGAAAAAGAAACTGGTTACAAGTTTGAAGTCACAATTCCGCAATCTTATATTGCTGTTGTTGAGGCGTTTGGTACTAAGCGTGCAGATATCGCTGCTATTAATACATTTGGTTATTTGATGGCTCATGAAAAATATGGTGTCGAAGCAAAAATGACTGTCCTTCGAAATGGTCAATCGACATATCAAGCGATGTTTGTTGCAAAAACTGACAGTAAAATTAAAACCATCGAAGATCTGAAGGGCAAAAAAATTGCCTATGTAGACCCAGCCTCAGCATCAGGATATATTTTGCCATTGAAATTATTAAAAGACAAAAATATCGAACCTAAAGAAACCATTTTCGCATTAAAACACGACAACGTCATATCGATGGTTTACCAAGGTCAAGTGGATGCGGGTGCGGCATTTTTTTCACCACCTCATACAAATGACAAGGGCGAAGTCGAAATCGAAGACGCGCGCCGTTTAGTTAAAACCCAATACCCAGATGTTGAAAAGAAAATTTCAATTATTGGTATGTCAGAGGCTATCCCCAATGATCCGTTCGTTTTCCGCAAAGAAATGTCTGAAGAAATCAAAAATAAAGTCGTTGATGCGATGTTAAAATTTATTCAAACAGACGAAGGTAAGGCCGCATTCAAAGCCATTTACAGCGTAACAGAATTAAAAAAAGCGACCGATTCTGATTATGATGTTGTCCGTGCTATGTTAAAAACAGCTGGTAAATCGGCTGATGATTTAATGAAAAAATAATTTTTTCTAATTTGTGTTTATCAAAGTTCTGTAGTTTTTTGTTTTCTTATTTTCTGAAGGATTATGTATGTC
The DNA here is from genome assembly GCA_031428135.1 of Pseudobdellovibrionaceae bacterium. Classification (GTDB taxonomy): domain Bacteria; phylum Bdellovibrionota; class Bdellovibrionia; order Bdellovibrionales; family Bdellovibrionaceae; genus Pseudobdellovibrio. The sequence goes on from JANPOT010000015.1 coordinate 25,277, forward strand.
TGAAACGATCTTATCCGTTAAAAATATTGTTAAAACCTATCCCAACGGTGTCCAGGCACTGAAGGGTGTTTCGTTTGACGTTAAAAAGGGTGAATTTCTGGTCATCATTGGACTGAGCGGTTCTGGTAAATCGACGCTGCTGCGTTGTTTGAATCGATTGCATGATCCAACATCGGGAGAAATTATTTTTAACGATAACAATGCTCAAATTGATATTGCAAAAATTGAACACAAAAATGATATCAGAAATTTACGAAAACGCATGGGTATGATTTTTCAACATTTCAATTTAATCCCCCGGCACACGGTACTCAGCAACGTGTTGATGGGAAAATTATCAACAATAGGTACTTTAAAAAGTATTTTTGGTTTATTTTCTGCTACAGACATTGCCGATGCGATGAAATATTTAAAATTAGTTGGTATCGCAGAAAAGGCCTACATTCGTGCGGATCAACTCTCGGGCGGGCAACAGCAACGTGTCGCTATTGCCAGAGCACTGACTCAAAACCCTAAGGTCTTATTAGCCGACGAACCTGTAGCCTCACTTGATCCCGCAACATGCCACACTGTGATGGATTATTTGCGCAAAGTGAATCAAGAACTGGGAATTACAATTATTTGTAATTTACATTTCTTGTCGTTGGTTCGCCAATATGCAACACGCGTGATTGCTTTGAAGGGTGGCGAACTGATGTACGAAGGCGACCCTAAAAATATCGATGATGCCTGGTTTGAAAGAATTTATGGCGCTGGCGCTAAAGAAGTTCACATCAACTAATAATTATTTTAATTTGTAAGGATGATTTAATGAACAATCAAAATAACAACTCCAATTCAAATATTCGCCGTAACATTTTAGACGGCTTCAGTTTCGCGTTTTTAGCTGTCGTCATATTATTCGTCATTTTTAATCCAACTGAAACGCAGCAATTGAATTTAAAACTGAATTCGATCATTTTTTTCATTGCTTACGTTTTAGGTGCAGTGATCAGTCATTTTTTAAATTCACGTGGAATTAAAACATTGGGTGAATATTTATTTGAACCATCATATAAAAAAGCCGTCGAAACTAAATCCATGTTTAAATCTTTTTGGGGCTGGCACTTAGTTGGTTTGCTGGCTTTATTGTTTGTCGTTGGTATTTTTAAAACTAAATTTTCGATTATCGAATTATTAAACGAAGACGGTTTTAACGGAGCCAAAAGATTGTTCGCAGGTATTGCTGATCCCAACTGGAAAATTTTACCAGAAGCTGTTTTAAACATTATAGAAACAATTTTTATGGCTTTTATGGCCACAGTTCTTGCGATTCCATTTGCTTTTTTTCTGAGTTTTGTTTCGGCTCGAAATATTATGAATGGTAAATATACTTTTTGGATTTATTTGGCGATGCGTACTGTATTTAATGTGACTCGTTCAATCGAAGCCCTACTGTGGGCCATTATTTTTTCTGTTTGGGTTGGCATAGGACCTTTTGCGGGAATGTTGGCATTGATGATTCATTCGATTGCATCACTTTCAAAACAATATTCTGAAATGGTTGAAACGGTTAACGAAGGCCCCATCGAAGGCGTACAGTCTTGCGGAGCAAATAAATTACAGACGATTTGGTTTGCCATCGTTCCCCAAGTCGTATTGCCATATATTTCGTTTACTGTTTATCGCTGGGATATCAATGTTCGTATGGCAACGATCATCGGCTTAGTCGGCGGTGGTGGAATCGGTACAATGCTGATTCAATATCAAGGTCAGGCTATGTGGTCAGAAGTCGGCACGATCATCGTTGTCATTGCCGCTGTCGTTTGGATTATGGACCAAGCCTCGGCTTATATCAGAGAAGCTCTTAAGTAGTTTTAAGTGGCGATAAGAAGTAGCCTTACGGCAAAAAAATAGGTTACTTAAAACTGTAAATCTATTTTACAGAATCCATCAGATTTCAGACTGTACCAAAATATGTCGATAAAGGTCCTGATAAGAAAATTTTCTTAAGGGAGTTTATAATGTCGACTTATTACATCGCACATCTTGGTCAGCAACAGGGGCCATTTTCAATTTCAGAAATTGAAAATAAATTAAATTCTGGAAAATTATTATGGCACGATTATATTTACGACAATAAATCCCAGGATTGGGTTATGTTGATGGAATTTTCTGATTTAACGGTCTTGTTTAATAAAAGTTTCGCAAATCCAATTTTACAAAATCCTAAAATGACTAAACCTGAACCTGATTTAATGAAACGGCGAATTTGGTATGTCTTGAAACAAAATAATAATTATGGTCCGTTTTCAAAAACTGAACTGATTCAAATGTTGCAGGGTAAAACATTGCACGAATTTGATTTCATTTGGAATAACGGGATGAGTTCGTGGAAACGATTAAGTGATGTCAGTGAATTTTCAACATCTGAAGTTGAATCTGCATTTAAAACAATGCAAAGTTCCAAAGATGATTCAGGAAAAGCCGTATTTTTCAGGCGAAAACACACTCGTGTTAAATGTCAAACCAGCGCAATCGTTCATGATCAGAAGAAAATTTATAAAACAGTCAGTGTCGAAATCAGTGTCGGTGGTGCAGGTTTAATCATCGAAAATGTTAAATTTCAAATGAACCAAGAAATTTATCTGCATTTTAATCCCGGAATTAATGGCCCAGCGTTTAATGCAATTTGTAAAATTGTCAGTCAAAAAGGGTCTTTGTTTGGGGTTCAGTTTTTAAAAATTTCAGGCGCAGCAAAAAGTTCAATCAGTGAATTTACAAATGATTCTGAAACTAAAAAGGCGGCCTAATGAAAAAATCGAAAATCATATTCGGAATTTGTTCGGTTCTTGTCATATCCATGCAATTTTCGGCCTGTTCAAACCGAGCGACCAGTTTTGATTTACCCAGCGAACAGGGCGGATTTTCGGGACAGGTTTTTTATAATAACAAAGTTGATATTTTATTCGTCGTTGATAATTCAAAATCAATGTTACAATACCAACAACGTTTATCAGCCCGAATGACGGACATGATCAGCACATTAAACACTTTAAAAATGGATTACCGTGTTGGCGTAACAACGACAACAATGTCTTCAGATTCTGGAACATATCCAATCACTCGCAAACTGGTCGGATCGCCTGCGTATTTAACAGCTTCAAATATTCAAATGTTGACTGACAGAATTATTGTTGGCGAATCGGGTTCAGATCTTGAGCGCGGTTTGGATGCGATGACATTGGTGACATCAACAAATTATTTAAATTCAATTGGTTCTGATTTTATTCGTACAGATGCATTATTTGCTGTGGTATTTATCAGTGACGAACGTGATCAAAGCAGCGAATTCGGCAGCGCAAATTCAACGGATTTTATCAATATTTTGAACGCCCGAAAGCCATTATTTGAAACTGGTGCCCGTGGTTGGATTGCAAATTACATTGGTATTTTAACAAATCAAAGCTGCGATAATTTGGGCGGGTTTGTTGCCATCGGTACACAGTTTATATCGCTGGTCGATGAATCTAAAGGTGCAAAATCATCAATATGCAGTGCTGATTTATCAGCAGCCGTTTCAAATATCAAAGCCCGTATTGTTGATCAAATCACAGCGTACAGATTCAAAGATATTCCAAATAAATCGACAATCCTGGTCACCATAGCGGGGCGTGCGATTTCAGAAGATGGAATCAACGGGTGGACTTTGGAATCAGAAATTATTTCGGGTCGCACGTATTTCAGTTTAAAATTTCATGGTGCGGCAGTTCCTGCAGCTAATGAATTTGTCGATGTTCAATACACTCCGAATGGCGCCAGTTAATCGAAAATTAAAAATCTTTTAAAAAATTACTTTTTGTCCAAATTACTTTTTTCGGTATAGAAAAATTGATAAATGCTTTTGATATGTTTTTTTCTGTATCCGAAAATTTAATTTCCAAGGCCCATTTTTTAGGTTCTAAAAAATCGACCTCGCCGTTTTTATCATAGTAAAATCCAAATCGATCGAACTTTCTTAAAATATGTTCATGGGCAACTGTTTCGGCCAACATGGATTCAAAATTTTCTGGAGGTTTTGTTTTAGTCCACTCAAAAGCCAGCCAAAACAAAATAGGATCTCTGAAATAAAATTTTTTTTCTTTTTTGAATTGATATTCGTTTGTATCGGGATTTATAAAATACAAAGTTTTTACGGCAAAAGCACTTTCAAGTAATTCAATGTAATCCTGAGCTGTATTGTGTGAGCCCATCTGAGTTTTTTGCGCAAGTGTTTGCAGACTAACTTTTGATGACGTTGTTAAAGCAATTCGTAAAATAATTTCTTTTAAATAAATTTCTTGTTTTCCCAATTTTGCTAAATCACCCAATATCCATTTCCGAATCGTTTCAATGGATTTAACAGGTTTTTGCCCTTTGGCACCGCCTTCGATCACTGCAAACGGAAACCCACCAGTTCTGAAATAGCATTCTCTGGCGTATTCGACGGATTCTGTTTTCCAGCCGGCTAATTTGCGCATTTCTAAATACTCTGAAAAATCCATAGGCAATAATTCAAGATCCTGTCCATCGCCGGAACGCCCAGGCATTAAGTCCGCGCCTTTTCGAAGGTCAATAGCGTGCGACCCGGTCAGCACAAACGTGATTTTGTCACTTTGATCCAGAATATTTTTAATGGTTCTCCACCAGTCTTTGACGAAAGTAATTTCATCCAAGAAAAAAATTGTACGATCAGAATTGGCATCAATGAATAAACGAAGTTCTTTGTATGTTTCAATTTCTTCGCAAGAAATAAAATAAGATTTCTCGGGCGGGGATTGCGATAATAATTTTTTAAGCCAGGTGCTTTTGCCGACTTGGCGAGGTCCGCGGATAATATAAAGACCTTGTTTCAGTGTTATTTTTGGCAGAGGACGTTGAAATGATTGTTTTTTCAGGCTTGAAAGCTGTTTATCTTGAGATTCCCAACCTGTTATTTCCCAGAAATTTTGCATACTTAAAGTATAAATCAATTTTGGTCAATGATCAAGTTCATTTTGGTCAATGACTAAGTTAATTTTGGTCAATGGCTAATTACTGTAAATTTCTTTGCATGACCATGATGCCAGGACCGCCAGAACCCGTAGGTATTGTATAATTTGCGGGTGACAATGCTGTCAATGCACCTGTTGTTTTATTGACAGAAAAACCACTGACAGACGGCGTATTCATCGAATTACACGTGTATGCAAAATTACCCGTCGTATCGACGCGAACATCATTGGGGCCGCCACCGGTTGCCGCTTCTGAAGACCTGGTCAGTCCGCCAGTGACTGGGTCAATCGAATACACAACGATCATTTTGGGATGAGCCGCATTTGTCGAAAAAGCTGTGCCATATAAAAACAATCCGTCTGCTGAAACAGTCGAAGCTGATCCGCCGTTATCAACATAGCCTGTTGTTGCATTATTTAAAATAGGTGGCTCAATGGCAGTTAATACACCTGTCATTTGATCAATGTTCCAGCCCGCAATTTTTCGCAGTCCCACAAGTCCCATATAAAGCCACTGTCCATTGGGGTGAATAGAAATTCCGTCGCCAGGATTTGAAGCGTCGCCGCCCAATATATTTTTAAATGGACTACCTGGAATCATTGTTAAAAAACCTGTGCCTTGATTAATCGTAAAACCGGCAACTCCACCAGTCCCACCCATCGAGGCTGCATATAAAAACTGACCATCATTTGAAACGACCAAGCCATTAATAGATGAAGCACCTGTTGTAGCGAACGGACTGCCGGCCATAATTGAAATTGTTCCGTCACTTGCTACATTAAATCCAGTAATGCTGTTGCCTGATTGGTTTGTTGCATATAAAAAATTTCCTGATGGATGAAAAAATAAACCATTCGTTCCGTTGGCTCCGGCCAAAACAGCGGGGCCTACGGCAGTTAATTTTCCAGTTGTAGGGCTGATTGAATATGTCGAAACACTGGCTGATGCAACATTGGCCGCATAAATAAATTTATTATTCGGATGTATAGCAACGCCGTATGTACTGTCAGCCGAGGATGCGATCGAAAATGGACTGTTCACAATTGTCAGCAATGCTCCAGTCACAGGATTTTGCGCATAACCGTAAACTTTGCCTGGAGTTTCTTGTGATCCTAAATATAAAAATGAAGCATACGAAAACCACACTGTAGTTGGATCAGTAATCGTTGAATCCAATTTACTGACTTGGCCATCAGAATTACGAACTGAAATATCATAAACACCATTCTGACCAGGGCCGGCTGTACAGGTAATTGTTTTAAAATCGTCTGAATGAACTGAGTCTAAACATTCATAAGGGCCAATAAATATTTTTGAATTAATAAAAAAATTATCGCCAGTAATGATAATCGGGCAGCCGCCTGAAATACTGCAATACAGTGCACCACCATTATTTACGCTAATTGTTTTAATATTTGGTTGCGGTAGTGATGATGGTGAAAAACTTTCGCCTTCAAATTTTTTTTGACATTGGGTCGTGTAAATCAGAACCGAACATAATGCTAATACCGCTGAAATTTTAAAGGCTACATTTTTTTGAAAATTCATATTTAAATGTCCTTATTTTTAATATTATCTGCCGCCAGAAAAATTTGTAAATACAACGCCCAGGCCGATACGATTCCATTTCACATTGCCCGTTATTAAACTGTCATTAAATGTTTCTGTTGTATAATCGACAACAATGCCCAGTTTATTTTTAAGCTGCCGCATGTATTGAATAGAAATACCGCCAGTTCCTTTATAGGTCTCGGCAGTGCTGGCCAGAGTTGTTTTATCTAATTTGTAATCCGTGGATAATCTGTAAACCAATCCGAAACTGTTTTTACCATCATAATATTCAAGGCGGACCCCAGGTGTTGTGGCTGTTCCTGAAATATTTGTGCCATCCAGTTTTCCGTCGCCAGAAGCACCAGGGTCGGTGGATTGGCCAGCCATCATGTATTCATAATTCAGACCTAAGCGAAATTTTTTAATATTAAATCCAGCGAATAATCCGAGTGAAGTGTATAACATGTCACGATCAGCGGCATTGCCGGCGCCAGTCAGGCCGTTACCCATTTTTCCGGTTCCAAACAAGGCCATGGCACCCACAGAAAATTTGGGGCTACTGCCGCCACGCTGTGCGTACGAAAATAGGGACAACAAAATTGTTAAGAAAAAAATAATTGATGATTTTTTTGTAAATACGTTCTGCATAAAACTCCTATTTTTAAGTATAACTGATCCTGCTTCAGTATAGAGAACTTTTTGAAAACAGTGTATTTTCAAATGGAATGTATCAATTTGAGCTGGACCATAGGCGTGGATAAATCACGTTTTATATTGGGACATATTTTTAGATCAAGGAATGTTTAAAACCAATATTGAATCTGAATTTCGGGGTGTATTGAATTATCCGAATAATTTTCATAGTTTTTAATATAAAAATCATCGTAATCAGGATACGCAGGGCCAGTGAATCGTTTACTGAATGATGCACCAATTTGCGTGGACCAAGCGTTTGAAAAAATATGCATCCAGCTAGCTCCAGCGGATAAATTTGGATATTTATAATTTAAACCCAAAATTCCCAATTCAAATTGCAGTATTGTTTCATCAGTAAAATAAAATTGGTGTAACGTCGTCAAAGTGAACTGTTGAGCCTGATTATAAAACGGTTCGCGGCGCAATGAAAACGGCCGGTTTTCATTCCAGAAATACATATAATTGAATGTTGTATTTAATGTGTAACGATCAAATTCAATTGCATGCGTCAGCCAATAGGACATCGAAATTTGTTGGTATTTTTCTCCGAACATTGGATTTGATTTAAAATAGGTCAACTGATGACTGATTTTTTGATATTCGAATAAATTGTATTTCAATTTTAAAACTATATTTTCAAGGTTGTACCCAGCCAACATCCACGGGCTGATCCCAATCATCAAATCGTCTGTTATGCCGTAGGCCAGAACATAAGTTCCCGCAGTGATTTGATTTTTATCAAGTGTTTGCGCAGTGGTTGCTAAATTGTGGCCGAACAAAATCGATTTTTGCTCGGCATGTAAGACAGACGTGAATAAAAAAAATATTAAAAAATAAATTTTAAAATCCATGATCTTTTTTCTTCTTCGCCAGTTTTGCTGTTAATGTAGGTGTCTGTTATTTTTCCTTGGCTGCTGTCTAATTCTCTGGTCATGGGACTATTTGGAGAGGCAGAAATCAATTGGCCAGGCAATTGGAATTTATTTGAAAAGTTCAATAATTCGTTATTGTTGTCGTAAAAAACATTATTTTCATTGATCATTAATGATTCTGCCGAACTCAAAGTATCGCGAGCTTCAGATGGAATAAATAGTATTTCTTTTTCAGAATAGGTCATGCCATATGTGGAAACAGTCATAGGCGTAGGAAATTTTATTTTGTAAATATTTTTAATGGTTTTGATTCCAGTTTCAACTTGCTCAATTTCCATTTTCCCAATTTTTAGGGTTACAATTTCAGTAAATAAAATTCTGGGGCATTCAAATTCATAAGACATACATTTTGTCGGAATTGAATCCACACATTTGAGTTTGCGTGTCGTTACAAATGGAATTAAATAATTAGGATCCGAATACTCAAATCTAAGGATTTGATTTTCAAAATCTAAATAAAGAGAGTTTCTTGATTCCATTATGTTGTTCGAATCGAATATATAGACATCAAAATTTAATGTTTTCTTTGAGTCGTCGGAATAAATAGAAAATGGTACGTACGCCCTTTTAAAAGAAGTCGCATCAGGTTGCAGTAGTGGACTCGGCCCAGAATCCACAGCCGACTTATTTCTTTGGCCACAAGAGCTTATAACAACAACGGAAATAATCAAAAATATAAAATTAAAAAAATGTTTCAAAATAAAACCCCTCTGTACGTTTCCCCAAAAAAAAGGGACAAAATTTCTTTTGTCCCTTTCGGATATAAACTGTTATTAAAAAATTAATTGACTTTCATTAATTCTTCAACAGACAATTTTGCGCCTGTTAATGTTTTTCCTTTGAGCGAAGGAATTGGTTTTGCCGATGTTAAAATTGCGGCTTTGACTTGCTGCCAAGTTTTTTCAGGGTGAGCTGACCAATATAATGCGGCAGCGCCAGCAACGTGCGGGCAGGCCATTGATGTGCCATCCCAGTTTGCGCCAAATAATTCAATCACTGTATCGCTGTAATTATTGCCAACAGTTGTTGAAAAAATCTTTACGCCAGGTGCGCCGATATCAACAGATGTTGCGCCGTAATTTGAAAACGAAGCTAAACCATTTTTTGAATCAATTGCTGCAACAGAGATAATATTGTCGTGTGGGTAACTTGCAGGAAATGCTCTTTTTGGATCTTTGTCATTGTCTTTTCCTGAATTTGCTGAAGCGGCAATAAATAAAACATTTTTATCCATCGCGTATTGAATAGCTTCTTGCAGCGCTAAATTATCAGCAGCTTCTGCTGGGTCTTCGCCTTCTGATCCCCATGAATTTGATAAAACTTTGGCTCCGTTATCGACAGCATATCTGATTGCGCCGATAGCTCCAGTTGTTGATCCACCTTCATCGCCGATAAAACGTAAAGCCATAATTTCTGCTGTTGGGTGTACTCCGGAAATTCCTTTTCCGTTGTTGCCGCGTGCGCCAACATTTCCAGCGCAATGAGTCCCGTGACCAGGATTTCCACCATTGATGATATCGCCTAAATCTGTTGACGCCAGATCATAAGGTTTGTTGTCATTTTTTAAGAAATCCCAACCGACGATGTCGTCGACGAAACCATTTTTGTCGTCGTCGATTCCGTTATCTGGAATTTCGTTTGTATTTCTCCACATGTTCGGCAAAAGGTCTTCGTGTGTGTAATCAACGCCTGTATCGATGACAGCAACAATCATTTTTTGTCCACCATTAATTTTTAATGCGTTTTCTAAGCCGTTATCAACCATGCCCCATTGTTTTGAATACAATGGATCGGCGCCGTTCACATTTGCTGGTGCATTTGGAATCGGTGGATTGTCTGCGAGTTTTGCAGTTGTTCCAATGTTCATTTTTTGAATATACTGGACCAACGCCTTATTTTGTCTGGCTTTAGCTAAAGACGGATTACTGAAAATATTCAGTTTGTAATTGGGCTGAACATGCAAGATTGTTCCGCTGGCTAAATAGCTTTGGAACTGAGATGATTTGATGTTTCCCTGAATTGAAATCCATTGGGGCATAATTTGACGAGCATTCATTCCTTTGAAGTTCATCGTTTGAACAGTTTTTTCTGTTGATACTGGTGATGCCAGTTTGATTAGCAAGTCATCTGCTAAAACTGACGTTGATAGTCCCATTGTTACTATAATTCTTGTCAAAAGTTTCATATTATTCCTTCCATGAATAAAAACTTAAATTGTCTGTCGTGACTAAAGTCTAGACAAAAATCAAGAGCATCAACAAATGTTTTTTCATGTTTATCTCATTTTTTGTAAAACCGAAGCATGTGCGTCGATAATTTAATCTGATTTTGTCAAATGCTTACAGGGATTGTCTTCAGAAATGATTTTTGTCATGATCTTGTTAAATACTGAAAATAAAAAAAACGATGAATTAATAAATAATTTCAAAAGGAATTTTTATGTCTGAAATTAATAATAACGCAGCAACCGATGCAGCAACGCACGAATTGGGAAAATCATTTGCGTTTGCGACCAAAATTGATGCGATCGCAGCATGGGGTCAACGAAATGCTTTGTGGCCATTACCGTATGGAACAGCTTGTTGTGGAATCGAATTAATGTCCGTGATGGGACCCAAATATGATTTGGCCAGATTCGGCGCCGAAGTTGTCAGATTTTCTCCGCGCCAAGCAGATCTTTTATTAGTCGCAGGAACAATCACTGAAAAAATGGCACCGATTTTAGTTCGGATTTATCAGCAAATGCTTGAACCCAAATATGTTATTTCGATGGGGGCCTGTGCCAGTTCTGGTGGTTTTTACCGTGCATACCACGTGTTACAAGGTTGTGATAAAGTCATACCTGTCGACGTTTATGTACCGGGCTGTCCGCCAACACCAGAAGCTGTTTTAGACGGAGTCATGAGTCTACAAAAAATGATCAAAGACCGAACGCCGCGGCCATGGCGGGATAACTGGAAATCGCCCTTCGAAATTAATGGAAATACAGTTCCCAATTCATTGACGTCGTCGAACACGTTCATTCCAAAAGGTCCACGTATATGAGTCAATTTTTAAATTTGCAGACCGATTTGGTTTCAAAATTCGGCGCCAATGTTTTTACGTTTTCGACAACAAAAACTGGCGACGATGTGATTGAAATAAACAAAGAAACAATTCCAGCACTTTTAAAATATTTAAAAGAATACGCTGGATTTAATTTCTTAATGGATGTGTGCGGAGCTGATTACCCAACGCGCGCAAAACGCTTTGATGTTGTTTATCATTTGTTCTCGACAACAGGCAGTCGCAGATTGCGCGTTAAGGCGCAATTATCCGAAGGTGAATCTGTGGGGACGGCAACAACAATTTGGAAATCTGCGGATTGGTTCGAACGCGAAGCTTTCGATATGTTCGGAATTTTATTCCAAGGTCATCCGAATCTTCGAAAAATTTTAACTCACCACCAATTTGTCGGACATCCACTTCGTAAAGATTACGAAGCAGATCGCCAACAGCATTGCAATTCAGTGACCCCGATTCGCTTTGATAATACTCCTGAACAAAGCGGCGACCAGTTGGACAGCCGTTTTATGGCCATCAACATTGGTCCTTCGCATCCGGCAATGCACGGAACACTGCGTGTGATGGCGGAACTTGATGGTGAAACAATTGTTCGCGCAGGATGTGAAATTGGTTTTTTACATCGTTGCTTTGAAAAAATGGCGGAAACTCATCCGTATAACCAGGTTATTCCATACACAGATCGATTAAATTATTGTTCAGCGCCGATGAATAACATCGGATATTGCAAAACTGTTGAAAAATTAATGGGCATTGAAATTCCAGCGCGCGCTCAAGCGATGCGTGTGATTTTATGTGAATTATCGCGAATTATCGACCACACAGTTTCAGTGGGCACAGGTGGTGTGGATCTTGGTGCGCTGACAGCATTTTTTCACTTATTCACGTACCGTGAAAAAGTTTACAATTTATTTGAAAAATTATGTGGCGCACGCTTAACCGTATCGATGACTCGTGTTGGTGGTATGGCGCAGGATATGCCAGACGGCTGGTTAACAGACGTTCTGAAATTTTGTGACGAAATGTCAGATGGTGTTGATGAAATTGCAAAATTAATGATCGGCAATAAAATTTTCATGAAACGCACAGAAGGTGTTTGTCCAGTCAGTGCAGCTGATGCAATTGATTGGGGTTATACGGGGCCGTTACTTCGTGCATCTGGTGTTAATTTAGATTTACGCCGTGCTGATCCATATTATGGTTATGAAAAATTAGATTTCGATATTCCCGTCGGCGTGAACGGAGATATCTACGATCGTTACTTAGTTCGTATCGAAGAAATGCGTCAATCAATTCGTATTATTCGCCAAGTTTGTAAAAATGTTCCAACAGGTGATTTCACGGTTCGTGATAAATCTGTTGTGTTGCCAGAGAAAAAAGACGTTTACGGAAACATCGAAGGTCTGATGAATCATTTCATGTTGGTGATCAAAGGACTGCGTCCACCAGTTGGTGATATCTATGATGCAACCGAAGCTGCCAACGGTGAATTAGGATTTTATTTGGTCAGTGACGGGTCGGCCAACCCATACCGATTAAAAGTTCGTCCACCATGTTTTGCGATTTATCAATCGTTCCCGACAGTGGTTAAGGGAGCCATGCTTGCTGATGCTATTGCCACAGTAGCAAGTATGAATGTTATTGCTGGCGAGCTAGATCGATAATCCGCCTTCGGCGAAATGATAGGTAGGTAGTATATGTTTCAATTATCAAATGATGCTAAACAAAAAGTTTTAACAGAACTTAAAAGATACGAATCAAAACAATCTGCGGTATTACCTGCGTTGTACATTGGTCAAAAAGAAAACAAAGGCCATATCACTCCAGATGTGATTCGTGAATTATCAAAGGTGATGGAAATCCCTGAATCACAAATCAACGAAGTTTTTACATTTTATACAATGTACAACAAAACCGGTATCGGTAAAAATCATATTCAAATTTGCAGAACATTATCGTGTATGTTGAACGGATCAAATGAATTAACAGAACATATTTGTAATGAATTGCATGTCAAATTGGGCGAAGTTTCCAAAGACGGTAATTTCACAGTGACCGAAGCTGAATGTTTAGGTTCATGTGGAACAGCGCCGATGATGCAAATTTCAAAACAAGACGGAAGTGCTCGTTACTATGAAAATTTAACGAATGAATCAGCGATGAATATTTTACGAGGATTAAAATAATGAGCACTGTTGCAGAAACAAAATATCTTTCTGAATTTTATCATTTACCTGAATTTAAAAATCTGGATGGTTATAAAAATAATGGTGGTTATGTTCAATTGCACAAGGCTTTAAAAATGCAACCCCAAGAAATCATCGACCTGGTCAAAGCTTCGGGTCTTCGTGGCCGCGGCGGTGCGGGATTTCCAACAGGAATGAAATGGGGATTTTTACCGAAAAATAATGAACCACGTTATTTGTTATGTAATGCCGATGAAGGCGAACCCGGTACTTTCAAAGATCGCATGATGATGGAAAAAGCTCCGCATCAGTTGATCGAAGGCATGATTATTTCAAGTTTTGCGATCGGTTCAAAAAAATCTTATATTTATGTGCGCGGTGAATACGACGATTCGATCAATGCGCTTGAAATTGCAATCGCAGAAGCTTACAAAGCAGGATTTTTAGGAAAAAATATTTTAGGTTCAGGATTCGATCACGATATGGACGTGTACCGTGGAGCCGGAGCGTACATCTGCGGCGAAGAAACAGGAATGATTTCATCACTTGAAGGCTTAAAGGGCCAACCGAAATTAAAACCACCGTTTCCAGCTATCCAAGGTTATTTAAAAAAACCAACAATTGTTAATAACGTCGAAACATTAGCGGCTGTAAAATATATTTTACGCGACGGAGCTGCCACATACAGAAAATACGGAACTGAAAAATCGGCAGGAACAAAATTATTTTCTTTATCTGGAAACATTATGAAGCCCGGAAATTACGAAGTCCCATTGGCATTTCCTCTGAAGGACATGATTTATGGTTTGGGCGGGGGAATGAAACCAAGTCGTAAGCTTAAGGCGGTTATTCCTGGTGGTTCATCAGCGCCGGTATTAACAGCCGAAGAAGCAGAAAAAGCATTACTTGATTATGAATCGTTAGCACAAATGGGAACGATGTTGGGATCTGGCGCAATTATTGTGATTGATGATTCAAAATGTATGGTCGAATGCTTGGCGAACTTGATGCATTTTTATCATCACGAATCTTGTGGACAGTGTACTCCTTGTCGTGAAGGCACAGGTTGGCTTGATAAAATTACAACATCAATTTTATCAGGTCGTGGACGTATGTCTGATATCGAATTATTATTAAAAGTTGCCGACAACATGAAGGGCAAAACAATTTGCGCGTTATCTGATGCAGCGGCGTTACCAGTACTCAGTTTCGTTCCGAAATTCCGTGATGAATTTGAATATTATGTTCGCGAAGGCAAATCCAAAGTTAAAGGTGTCACCTATAAAACTCCGTCATACATATCAGCAGGAGCACACTAATGTCAGAAGTAAATATCCAGACTAAGTCAGATGTAAATCTGCAAATCAAAATGTTAAACTGTAAAATTAATGGCGTTCAGTTATCTGTCAAAGAAGGTTCAACAATTATTCAAGCCATGTATGAAAACCAACAAAAAATTGCTCATTACTGTTGGCATCCGGGATTAAGTATTGCAGGCGTATGCAGACTTTGTATGGTCGAAGTCGCAGGAAACCCACGTTTACAAATTGCGTGTAATACAACGGTCACCGAAGGTATGGATATTAATAACAGATCACCCAAAGTAATCGAGGCCACAAAATGGGGACTGGATTTCCATTTAATTAATCATCCCTTAGATTGTCCTGTGTGTGATCAGGCTGGCGAATGCGGATTGCAAGACCAGTACATGGAATTTGGCCAGTACAACTCTGAAATGGCTGAACCAAAAACTAAAAAAAATAAAGTCGTAGATCTGGGGCCAACAATTGTTTTGGACTCTGAACGTTGTATTTTATGTTCACGATGTGTTCGTTTCACTGACGAAGTTTCAAAAACAAATGAACTTGGAATTTTCAGCCGTGGTGATCACGCTGAAATTGGAACTCATGCCGGAAAAAAATTGGACAACAAATATTCATTGAACACAGTTGATATTTGTCCGGTGGGCGCACTGACATCCAAAGATTTTAGATTCCGTCAGCGTGCATGGTATTTAAAAGACGCTGAAACAATTTGTAACGGTTGTTCGACGGGCTGTTCGACCAAAGTTTATTTTAACAAAGAAGGTCTCTTCAGAGTTAAGCCAAAACACAACGAAGCTGTGAATGGCTATTGGATGTGTGACGAAGGCCGAAATACTTATAAATTCGTTAACAAAGAATCAAGATTGCTTAAATCATATCAATTTAAAAACGGTGCTTGGGGTAACGAATCAACAGCAGGACAGGCTTCAAAAAATTTGGTTGAAACAATGAAATCTGCAAAAGCTGATGAAATTGCGTTGGTGTTAACAGGACAGCATACCGTTGAAGAATACACAGCCATTGTCGAAATGTTTGTGAATCAGTTGAAATCAAAAAACATTTTTCATTGGAACAATAACGAATCCACAGCCAATGATTTTGATGGATTATTAATTCGTGGTGATAAAAATCCAAACTCATTGGGTTTAATTCAAATTTTGAATCAAAATGGAATTTCTGCAAAATGGTCAGAACTGGAATCACAATTGACTTCGGGTTCGATTAAACAGTTGATTGTCGTTGGGCCTGAAAATATTCCGGTGTACACGGATATTGAATCAAAATTAAATTTGTTTTCAAAAGCTGAACATTTGATTTATTTATCTTCGGCCAGCCTTCCACAATGGGAAAATGTGAAAACATTAAAACATGTCACAGTCATTCCATTAAAAACGTATGTTGAAAAAAATGGAACTTTCATTAACCATGCAGGGCTTTCGCAAAAATTCAACAAAGTCACAACAGTTGTTAACGAAGCATTAACAGTGTCCGAATTCGCACAAATTGTTTCAGGAAATGATTTGAAAATTGAAAATTTATCGGAAAACAGCTTATTTATGCCGACAAATCAGCGCGCGGATCAAGTGACATTAGAGCATCGTAAAAAAAATGAATTCGTATTCAACAGGGGGCAATTTTAATGTCAGTCGTCAAAAATGATTCAAAATCCAGTCAATGGTATTTGCCAGGTATTTTAACGGGTTTATTTATCACCGGAAAACATTTGGTCAAAAATCTTTTGAATAAAAAAGATATGATTACAATTAATTATCCCGAACAAAAACATGAATATTCGCCCAGATTCAAAGGCAATCATGTTTTAACCGTGAAAAAAGACGGCTCTCTTCGTTGCACAGCATGTATGTTGTGTGCGACGAATTGTCCTGCCGAATGTATTACGATTCATGCATCCGAACATCCTGATGCAGCTGTTGAAAAATTTCCAATCAGTTACGAAATCGATATGTTACGTTGTGTATTTTGCGGATTCTGCGAAGAAGCTTGTCCCGTTGATGCAATTCGATTGGGGCCTGAATGGCAAACTCCGGGCGTGAATGGCGCCAATTTTAATTATGACATTAAACATCTGGCGTACCGTGCAAATCTTAAAGGCGGGGTGCAGTCGGTGGTTGACGATCAGGAACGACATAAATCAGGAATTTAGTTTTATATTTTTAAAACAGTAACGAAAAGGGAATTTTAACCATTCCCTTTTTTATTTGGTGCGCCGAATACAGTGATAATGTCAGACATTATTTTTTGATCTTGAGCAGATAATTGTTTGAATGCTTTTTTATAAATCAAGTTATTTGCATGAAAGGATTCTGTTAGCATTTGGGGTGCTGTTCGTGACGGGTCCAATGGGTCCATTAATACCAATGCTTTCAATACAGAAACTACCAATGGTAAATCATTTTCTGATAAAATTTTAATATCAGAAAATTTTTCCGTAGCTTCAAAAGCTGATTTAAAATTTTTATCAATATTGGATTTGTCTAAACTGCCGAATCCGAATATTAATAATGAATATTCATTTGCAGTGATATTTGCATTTGATATTTTGCGGCTGTTTTTTTGTTTGATTGATTTAGTGTCGTTTGATTTTGTAGGCTTTGAATATCCCAAGCTTGTGAATAACAAAATGGCTGTTAAAATTAATTTCATATTTTGTCCGATCTCATAAGTTTGGTTTAATCATCACGCCAATTAATCGGTATTTGTGACCAGTACGGCCTTCGGTGATTGCCAATTTACTTTTGTAGTCACTGGCATATTTAAAACCATTCGTTTTAGAGCCATCACCCAATTTTATTGTAGCATCACCACACCCCAAACCCATAATATTTTTTGTATAAGGGTCACATTTTGAACTGCTCTCAAAAACTAAAACAGATCCTTCAGGTGCAGTTTCTGGCGTATAATTTAATGAATAGGGTTCTTTGATTAAATTGACCCAGCCCAATTTTGACAAAGTATTTGCAGCATTTCTGGCATATTTATCAGAGGGTTTAGATTTTAATAATCCACCTGCAACCAGTGAATTTTTAGTTTCTTTGTAACATTTTCCAGCACCGCTTAAACGTTTAATTCGGCTAGTTGCCAGTTTAATTGTTTTTGCGACCTGTGTACTGTTTGAGTAATTTTTAATTTGTTCTAAAATATTTGTCGGTGCGTTGCTGGTGGATATTTTTGGCGTGTTGGCTTCTTCTTCTTGGAATTGAATGTATTTTTTTGCCAGATCTACGGCCGGTTGTTTGTCCATTTGTTTTTTATTTTCAGATGAACAGCCGATGCAATCTGCCTTTGAATACGAAACGTCGGCTTCGGTTCCGGGGGCATTTGAAATTTTTGTAAATTTTGTATTTTTTCCTTCGTAAATATAAACAGGGCCAGTCTGGACATAATCATTCGACAGATTACTGCCTTTACCCTTTTTTTTAATTTTAATTTCTAAGGCTTTTGCACCTGACCGTAATGTTTTGCTGGATACGATTTCAAATTCAGTGCCTGCTGAAACGTGACCAACGACATCGTCAGTGCTTACGAAATCGGTATTTTCATCACGCACGTTCAGTGCGCTGTCTAATCGATAAGTTTCAGAAAAACTGATCGATGAAAATAATATAATAATATATATCAGTATTTGCTTCACATTTGTTATATCGGCTTTTGTATTTTGTAAATTGAGCTAAACAGATTAATTATTTTTTTTCTGGACCTTATATAGACCTGGGTCGGGTATAATTAAGTAATCTGTTCATATATTCTTTATGTAACAGATAGAGTCATATTTAAGGTTTATAACACAAAGGAAATTTATGAAAAAAATTATGTTTATTTTGCCAGTCTTGTTCTTTTTCAATTTTGCGATCGCGCAAATGACTTCAGCTGAACAAAATACTTTGAAACAACAAGAAATTGCTCAGGCCAAAGCAAATAAATTAAATGCTGAAGCCGCTGCCGCAGTATCCAGTTATGGAACTGGGATCAGCAATTGGGGATCAAAAGTCGCAGCTGGTTTAGGATCGACATACACATCAGCAAAAAATGGTGTGATGAATTTCGGAACTAAAGTTTTTTCTTCGAGTGAAGATTTGATGAATCCAGACAGTGACGCTCAGAAAAAAATTATCGACCGTACCCAAGAAGCCAACCGAGCTAAATTGCAAGTCGAAGACAAACGCGAAAAAGCATCCGAATCAACAACATCCGCTCTTGAAGCAGCAGGATCAGTATTAACTGCGGCAAAAACATCAATTACGACAAATACATCAGCTGCATTTAATTCAGCGATGTCATCTGCAAGCGATACAGCTTTAGCTGCGTATATTAAATCTGTGGGTTTAACTGCCAGCTTCAGTTCATTAAGTAATCGTTACAACAGCATTAATGATGCGATGATCGCTTTGGAAAGAAATTTAGATCGTTCAGTGATGGCCGCTTATATGCAAGAAAAAATACGAAAAATGATGTCATCAGACGTGTTGTGTAAGGCGGCAGCATCTTGTCAGAAAAACGGAAAAAATACAGCAGCTATTTCGACAGCTGACATGAAATCGATTTTCCCATTAAGCACGACGGAAGCATCAAAAGCTGCAACCGCACCAGATACCGCAGCAGCAGCAAAAGCTAATAAATAATCAATTCATAAAATTTAATTATTAAATAAAAAAAGGGCTGCGTAACTGCAGCCCTTTTTTTATTTTTTTCTTTAAATTAAAACTAAATATCTAAGCCCAGAAAAACTTTGATATAATTTCCTGAAAGATCGATGTCTTTGGCAGCGCCGCCCAAAGTGTCCGTTGCGCCAGTGTATTTAAATTGTGAAATACCGGCTTCGGCTCCGATTTTTAATGGCAATATGATCAGCGGTTTGACGCCGACTTCGATGCCGACTGAATACGATGTTGCAGTTCCTGCGGTATAGTCTAAAATTTTTGTGCCATTCTGGCTCATGCTGATGTTTCCGCTGTGCGAAATACCATATGATGCGATCGGGCCGACGTGTAAAATCGTATCAATAATTCGGTAATTGATTAAAATAGCCGTCCGATTAAAATCGGCTTTGGCATCCATATTTGAACTGGATCCGCTGGCGCTCAGTTTTTCGTAACGTAAGCCAAAACCAAAAGGAACCAGTGGGATTTTAACCAATGCATCAGCGCCCATAAAAGGTAATGCGAATTTGTCTGGCAAAACGCCTGTGCAATTCGAATTGCCGCTACAGATGTCGCTGACAGCATTATTCGATGGCATTTGAGGGCCAAATGTTGCGCGGGCTTCGAATAAAGCAAACGAACTTGCGGGAATTAATATCGACGATACGATGCTGGCAAAAATTATTTTTTTCATTGGATCCTCCGGATCTTTAATATGATTGATATGTCCTTGTCTTATTTCATATCATACAGTTATCAGACACAATTTATAACGTCCAATGTCCTATCTTCGGACAAAAGTCGTGACTGTAAAGTCACTGCTGTGAAATAATATGAAATATGAATCATTTTGAAACAGCCGAACATTATTTTGAATTGAACCAAAAGCATTCAACAGAATTCATGAAAACCAGGTTTTACAATACATTGCAATTGGCAGTTTATGATGTCAGTTTTTCGTTATTACAGTTTCTGTCGCACAAACCAAAAATTGCAATCATCAGACAGGGATCATCCGTATTTGAATCAATGATTCCAATTTTTTTACGTCAACAGACGCCGATTCAATTTAAAAATATCAATCAAAACACAAATCAATATTTAACTGAAATTGATAAGGAAACAAACTTTGTACTTTGGTCATCTGAAAATGAAATTACGGGCGAAATTATTTTTTCAGATGCGCAATGTGCAGAAATCCATAAAAATTTATCCGACAAAAGAATTTTTTCGATCCAAATTGCAAATGCTTCGCGGTCGTTGAATAAAATTGAAATTTTAAAAAACAATTACGCTGTCGTTATTGAATCTGAGGGCCTTTTCGGTTCGTCTCAAGCGCAAATATTTTTTACTGAAAAACTCAAGGCGCCGACACTGATTGGCCCCTTCCAAAAAAATAACTTTTCGACAAATCAAAAAGTGACGAAAAATTATGATATACAAATATTATCTCAACATTTGTATGAAAAATTATTTGGACCAACGGTCAAATATTTAAATGATCGTCAATGTTTTGTATTCAAAAAATGTTCAGGTGAAATGATCCTGCAGATGTTAATTGAAAAAAAATCAGTCTCAGCTGGCCAAATTTTTTCAGCCAGTGCACTGCCAACATGGACACTGGATACATTTAAAAACTGGTGGCCCGAATCAGAAAAACCAGATCTGTTGTTAGGGTTTCTGGCAATTGATATATCGGCCTTTGTTGCAAATCCCCAGCTGGAATCTGAAATATCGGAAATTTATCAAAAAATTCAAACTGAAACGTCTTGGTCTGTTGGTTAATTTTTGTCAGACACATCAGATCGATTTATTATTTTAAAAAAAACAAAATATGCAGAGGCAGATTTAATTATCCATGCATTGTCGTCGACAGGTGCGAAAAAATCGTTTATTGCCAGATCTGCATTGAAAAGTAAAAAACGTTTCGGCGGTGGCATTCTGGAGCCCACGCACTTTGTGAATTTAACGTACAAAGAATCAAAATCCGAAGGCGGTCTGAGCACATTAATCGAGGCCACTTTAATTGATGATTTTAAAACCATTCGTTCTGATTATGACAGACTGGAAATCGCCTTATTTTTTTTAAAATGTGTGTATCACGTATCGCTTGAAGGAGATGGTGATTCGCATTTTTTATTTAACTTATTGGGACACTCTTTGCGTGGTTTAGGCTCAACTCAAAATATTTTCAGATTCAAAATGCATTTCTGTCTGAAATTCATGTTTCAGCAGGGTGTGATTTCTATGGATGATTGGATGGCTGTTTTTTTAAAAATCAACATCGCAGATTCAGATCAAATTGATGCTGTACCTGAGGCCATCAATAATGTTTCAGAATATTTAGATTCGATTGAATCCCAGGTCTTACAGTATTTAAAAACTGCAGATAACGCTGGAAGTGTTTATTGAAGCAACTGCCGGAAGCGTTTATTAGGCGCTAAATCTTTCGCTTTGACAGCGGATGCACAGATTCAACCAAGCGCCCCAGGGCATCGATATTTAAATGCGTATATTTTTCGGTCGCAGTTAAGGATTCGTGGCCCAATAATGTCTGCAGTGTTCGCAGGTTTGCGCCACTGGCCAGCAGGTGTGTTGCAAAACTATGACGTAATGAATGTGGGTGAATTTGGTTCATCAGGCCGGCTTTGATGCCAGCATCAGAAATCATTTGGTAACCAGTTCGTGGATTTAATTTTTGTATTCCAAAAACAAATTCAGTTTTTTCACCGAAATGTTTTTCGTTTTCAGATTTTAATTTTTGTAAATTTTGAATACAGAAAGCGGGTAATATCAAAATACGTTCTTTGTTGCCTTTACCCAGAATTAAAATTTTTCGATATGTAAAATCAATATCTATCCATTTGAGTCCGCAGGCTTCGCTGATTCGCAATCCTGCGCCGTACAGTAATATAAATAAATTTTTCTGAAGTAATTCTTTGTGTGTCAGTGTGCGATTTGAATATGTTTGAATAACGCTGGTGACTTCATCCACAGATAAAAAATCAGGTATTTTTTTTGGGATTTTTGGACAGATCAGCAGGCTTGATAAATTTCTTTCGATCAATTTTTCTTGGTAAAGCCAATTGAAAAAGCTCTTTAAAGTTGCAATTTTTCGATTACGACTGGCCATCGAAAGCTTGCCCCATTGATTTAAAGAAGGGCGGGTCAACAGCCAAAGCTCATCATCAGTCATCATTATTGATGTAAATGAATTCGTATTTATATCAATAAAAGTTTGTTTCAAATCAATTGTATATGCCTTAATTGTCAACGGCGAACACGACTGGATATTTTCCATATATTTAAGGTATTTAGGTATCAAATCAGATAATTTCACAGCCATATCCAGATCATTATATGTCTTTAAATTGGTCATAACCAGGCCAGAAAATTGATCTAGACATCAGCATTTCATAAAAAAAATATCAAGGTATGTAAAAAATTGCTTGCATTTTCTACACGACTTAGGTTAAGTTGCGCCGCGTAAGCGCAGCGTATCAAAATGAGAACTGCGCAAAAGATAAGCTTAAAAATAATAAATGCTCCATACAGGGCAATAACTCGAAGGTGGTACGTATGTCAGATTCAAATGCAGGTTTAACTTTACCAAGCTCACAAACTCAAAGCGCTTGGGTTCAAACTCCGGTTCAGGTTCCAACTCAGAAAATATCTGATTCAAAACCGATGATCTATAAATCAGAAATTATGTCGCAATTAATGAAAATGATTGAACGTGTGGCTCCGTCACAGGCAAATATTTTAGTTTTGGGCGAATCAGGAACTGGTAAAGAATTAATTGCTCGTGGAATCCATGACAAATCAAATCGTAAAAATAAACCCTTTGTTGCGATCAACTGCGGAGCACTTCGTGAAACATTGTTAGAATCAGAACTATTCGGTCACGAAAAAGGTTCTTTCACTGGCGCGTATACTAAAAAAATTGGTTTGGCTGAAGCTGCAAATGGCGGAACTTTATTTTTAGATGAAATCGGAGAACTTCC
Organism: Pseudobdellovibrionaceae bacterium; assembly: GCA_031428135.1. Taxonomy (GTDB): domain Bacteria; phylum Bdellovibrionota; class Bdellovibrionia; order Bdellovibrionales; family Bdellovibrionaceae; genus Pseudobdellovibrio. Next base: position 48,705 of record JANPOT010000015.1, read on the forward strand.
GATGTCGATCCAAGCGAAACTGTTGCGTTTTTTACAAGAAGGCGAAATTTTTCGTGTTGGCGGCAAAGAGCCGATTCGCGTTGATATTCGAATCATCTGTGCCACAAACCGTGAATTAGACCAAGAAGTCACGCGTGGAAATTTCCGCGAAGATTTATTTTATAGAATTAACACGATCGTTATCAGCGCTCCGCCATTACGCCGACGCAAAGAAGACATCCCAGTTCTGGTTCAACATTTTTTAACTCAGGGCAATTCGTACATGAATCGTGTGAAATCGATCGATGACGAAGCTTTAAATATCATGATGGGTTATGACTGGCCAGGTAACATCCGTGAATTACAAAATGCATGTGAACGTTTACAAGTTTTATCAGAAGGCCACACAATCATGGTCAATGATTTGCCGGAATCAATTCGCTTACCGCAAAACAAAGACGAATCCACAGCATTTGATCCAGCTGTTCCATTATATGAATTAGAAAAACGTTATATCATCAAAGCATTGGCTCATTACGGTGGAAACAAAACTCAAGCAGCTCAAGGTTTAGGTATCACGATTAAAACATTGTATAACAAATTACACGAATACGGCGAGTTCGAAAAATACGCTGTACACACGAAGCCAGAAGCGAAATCAGTTTAATTATTAATTGACGGAGTATTGTTGATCAAAAAATATGATGAGTTGCTTGTAGGGCCTAAATTAAATTGTAAAAATTTTTAATTCATAGAACAAAATCAGAAAGGGTCTTATAAATTAATATACGACAAAATTTGACGTATATTAATTTATAAGACCCTTTCTTCATAAGTATAAAAGTAGAAAACTAAATACTAAAAATAACCTTCATCATCGTCTTCGTCAGAATCTTTGGGAGTTTCGATTTTTAAATCGTCTTCCATGTCGTCTTGCATATCTTCTTCGTCGGATTCAGCTTCTAATGTTTCAAAACCGTCATCTTCTTCGTCTTCTGCGATGGGCTCACTGTTATTTAAAGCATCTTCACTGTCGATTTCGATCAGGCCGTCTGTTTCATCGTCGAATTCTGAATTTAAATCATCAAATGTTGATTGCGATACGATCATCGCTCCGACGCTTGCAACAGCTTTTTTAATTTTATCTTTTTTTGCTGCGGGTTTGACGGCTGATTTCGTAGGTGCAGCTTTTTTTGCTGGTGATTTTTTAACTGCTTTTTTGGGAGTTACTTTTTTTGTAATTTTCTTAGTAATTTTTTTTGCGGCAGGCTTTTTTACCATTTTTTTAGGTGCAGCTTTTTTTGTTGGTGATTTTTTAACAGCTTTTTTAGGAGCTGTTTTTTTAACTGCTTTTTTAACTGCTTTTTTAACTGCTTTTTTTGTTACTTTTTTTTGTGTTTTTTTCTTTGCCATGGCGTCCTCGATTTAACTGTTGTTGGTGTCTTGATGACAGCAGATTATCGACAAAAAAAAATATGCGCAAGAGTCCAGAAAATGACCTTGTGCAGGGCGCAGGAAATGACTTTGTGCAGAGCACAGAAAATAACCTCGGGCAGAGCACAGAAACGCTGATTTAAATTAAAATTTTGTTAAAAATTACAGGTGAAAATAATCTTCTAAAATACGTGCGAATTGCGCCGGGACGCCAGTGGCTATAAATAACCCCGACGGGAACGTCGTCTTAGCGGCAACATAGGTTAAATAACCAAAAGTTCTGGATTTATCCTGGTTTTTTAACGGTAAGGTAATATTGAAGGGGATCGGTAATGATGCTTTGTCTGGCAATGTCGCAAATAAACCGATCGCGTTAATTCCGATATACAATGTAATTTGTGTGTCGCTGGTTGGAAAACTCAGTCCCAAAGCAGGTAATTCTCCAACGCCAGCAGGCATTGCAGGCAGGGGATCGCCGTTGGGTAATTTTGACGGAGCAACAAACTGTAAACCTTTGATCAGGTATTTGACTGGAACGCGCACTGCAATTTTCATTTTTCCAGATGCATCAAACAATGGGCCATAGGTTATATCTGGGTAATTCGGAAAAGCACCCGACGGAGTAAAAATCACATTCATTGGCAAGGGTACCATGATAATGAATTCCCCGCGAGTTTTATCAAAATCGAAAGCCAAGGCGCCGTTCAGTCCCGTTTTTTGACTGGAATCATCAACCATGCTTTTCATTTGAACTTGGTCGATCGGCTGTTCTGCAGGATTTGCATCTGGTGCAGCGCCTTGAGCGCCATTTGATAATTCGCCAGACAGCGAAGACAAATTTGCAGATTGAGACTGGAATCCTTTTGAACAACTCAAAATATTAAATATTAAAAAACAGCTGACGATTATTTTTATGATTTGATTTTTTTTCATCTGAACCTCGTGTTTTTTTATTCGAACAATAAGGTTTCGGACAAAGGTCCTGCAAACTTTAAGGTCTGCGATATTGAAAAAAAAATCGACAGTTTCGGTGAAATTAAAAAATGGAACCCCAGTTGGGATTCCATTCCGTGTACATTTTTTTGAAAAATATTTATCCGATCAATTTAAGAGCCAGCTGACCATTTTGATTAGCTTGTGCCAAGGTCGCAGTTCCGGCCTGTAACATCAAATTATTTCGGGCCATATCTGTTGAAGATGCTGCCACATCAGTATCGCGAATTCGAGAATTCGCAGCAGCTAAATTTTCTTCAGTCACAGCAAGTGTATCTGTCGTAGAGACAAGTCTGTTTTGTAAGGCACCTAAATTGGCTCGCATGCCGTTAATTTGTGTTTGCGCAGCATCTAATGTAAGCAACGCAGATCTTGATGTTTCTTTCTGCGTATAATCTAAATCAGTCATGCCCAAAGCATCTAATGTCGATACATTCACAGATGAATCAAATTCAATTTTATCATTTTCAGTCGCATTTAAGCCGACTTGAAAATCAAAGACGGGTGTTGATCCATCCAATAATTTTGTTGTATTCCAAGCTGTTGTATCGGAAATACGCTGTACTTCAGCTTTTAAATGTTGAACTTCTTTGTCGATCATATCGCGTTCCTGAGCACCAACAGTGTCAGATGCAGACTGAATTGCAAGTTCACGCATACGTGTAATAATATTCGAAGTTTCTGATAATCCACCCTCTGCAGTTTGGACTAATGATATACCATCATTTGCGTTACGTCGTGCCTGTACCGATGATCTGATTTGTGATTTCATATTTTCTGAAATCGCTAAACCGGCAGCATCGTCAGCAGATTTTGTGATTCGACTTCCGCTGGCAAGTTGTGCTGATGAAGTTTGAATTGCGCGCTGACTGTTGATTAAATTTCTTTGTGCATTGATGGCAGGTAAATTTGTTGTAATTCTTAATCCCATTTTGAACTCCGTCTAATTTTTTAAATTATGTTATATATTTCATTTTCAATTCCTTTTGTGATTATTCACAGCATCCGAGCCATGATGTCCCTGCAAAGCAGGATGACATTTTAAGTTGCTTTAAGTTTCTTCCTTAATATGAAGTTGAATCATTTCATCTTCATTTTTAATCTTCCATAAATTTTCTTAATGCCCCCTTTTAATGTGGATGAGAATCAGTCAGACGTTTTTGTTCTTTTTCTGATTCTGCCAGACATCCTGCCTGGTGTTGTATGTTGTATGAATACTTATTCGGGATATGCGACAGCATCTTGACAGGACATCAATCCAGATTTTGAATATTTTTTAAAATATAGATCTTACTTCAGTCTTAGGACTCGACTGAAAAAACAGATTTTCAGGGGATGAAAATCCAGTCGCGTCCTGAAATTTGAATGAAACGCAGGCTTACAGCCAGTCTTGCGACTGCCAAAATTTTTACGTCTGAATTAATCAATTTCAATAAATCGACACAAAGCCACTTTGCCTGACAGTGAATATGATTTTTCTTGGTTTCTTTTTAAATGTGGTTCACTGATAAGTCCTAAGGTACAGATCTCGGTGGTCGATGAAAAATGCGAGCAATCTTCACAGGCAAATGGTAAATTATATGAGTTATAGTCAGCGGGATGAATGGGGTCTTTTTTGATCGTAGGTCTTATTTTTTTTTGGGAATTGTTTTTAGCATTAGCCATAATTTAAAAAACATCTTTTTCATCAGATTGACAACAGTTATTTTGGACTCATGTTTAAGACAGCACAGATTTCAGCAGCCGAGGTAACCAATGGGTGATCAAATTGAAAAAATGACTAAAAAAAGCCAAGAAGCCATGCAGGCAGCTTCGCGTCTGGCGGAATTACAAAAAAACTCTGCGGTCGAGCCAGAGCATTTGTTTTTAGAGCTGATCGAACAGGTCGACGGAATGGTGCCACGTATTTTACAAGAATTAAAATTTCTTCCGGCGCCGCTGATTCAATTTTTAAATAAATCAATTTTAAAATTCCCTAAACTTTCAAATACACAAGAAAATACGTTTGCAAGTTCGCGTTTGCAAAAATTATTTAAATTAGCTGAATCCGAAGCCGTTCAAATGAAGGATGAGTATATTTCGACTGAACATTTTTTTCTGGCAGCTTTCGTCAGTGAAGATTCAGAAATTAAATTATTTTTAAAAACAGCAAATCTGAAAAAGAATGATTTTTCAAATGCGTTGCAAAAAATCCGTGGTTCTCAAAAAATTAATTCTGACCAACCTGAAAATCAATACGAAGTTTTAAAAAAATATGCACGCGACCTGACAGAACTTGCGACTGATGGAAAATTGGACCCTGTTGTCGGCCGCGATGAAGAAATCAGACGTGTGATTCAGGTGCTATCACGCCGTACAAAAAATAATCCCGTTTTAATTGGTGAACCAGGTGTTGGAAAAACAGCCATCGCCGAAGGCCTTGCAATTCGAATTATTAAAAAAGACGTCCCTGACCATCTGTTAGGTAAAAAATTAATGTCATTAGATATCGGTTCACTGATCGCAGGTGCAAAATACCGCGGCGAATTTGAAGACCGTCTTAAATCAGTGATCAAAGAAGTAACAAATGCGAACGGTGAAATCATTTTATTCATTGATGAAATGCACACATTAGTTGGTGCCGGCAAAGGCGAAGGCGCCATGGACGCAGGTCAATTATTGAAACCTGCATTGGCGCGTGGTGAGCTGCGATGTATTGGTGCGACAACGCTGGACGAGTATCGAAAAAATATTGAAAAAGATCCTGCATTGGAACGTCGATTTCAAACAGTGCTGGTTGATCAGCCAACAGTCGATGAAACAATCACAATTTTGCGTGGACTCAAAGAAAAATATGAAGTTCATCATTCTGTGCAAATAACGGATGCGGCTTTGATTGCGGCAGCAAAATTGTCGCACCGATATATCACAAATCGTTTTTTGCCAGACAAGGCGATTGATCTGATGGACGAAGCCGCCAGCAAACTGGGAATTGAAAATCGTAGTGTCCCCTTAGCTGTTGATGAATTAGAACGAAAAATTTTAAGCCACAAAATCGAAGTTGAAGCGCTCAAAAAAGAAACTGATCAAAAATCAATTGAACGCTCAGCTCAAATTTCAGCAGAACTCAAGGATCTGACTTGGAATGTTCAAAGCTTACGTGAAAAATGGAAATCTGAACGTTCTCAGATCGACCAAGTTAAAAATTTAAAATCAGAAATTGAAACAGTCAGGCTTGATATTTCAAAATCTGAACGAGAAGCACAATTTGAGAAAGCCGCTGAATTAAAATACGGAAAACTGCCTGCGCTTGAAAAAGAAATTTTGAATTTAGAAGAAAAAATTAGGTCAAAAAATAATGCTTTGCTTAAAGAAAAAGTCGATGCCGAAGACATTGCTGAAATTGTATCAAAATGGACACACATTCCAGTCAGTAAAATGTTACAAACAGAAATGCAAAAATTATTGACGATGGAAGACGTTTTAAAACAGAAAGTGGTCGGCCAGGACCACGCTTTGAAAATTATTTCAGATTCTGTCAGGCGCAGTCGAGCCGAAATTGGCGACCCTAATAAACCCATCGGCAGTTTTATTTTTGTAGGGCCGACGGGCGTCGGTAAAACTGAAACTGTCAAGGCGCTTGCAGATTTTTTATTCGATGATGAAACTGCAATTGTAAGAATCGACATGAGCGAATATATGGAAAAACATTCAGTGGCTCGCCTCATCGGAGCTCCTCCAGGGTATGTCGGTTACGAAGAAGGTGGTCAGTTAACGGAAGCGATTCGTCGAAAACCCTATTCGGTTGTTTTATTTGATGAAATTGAAAAAGCGCATTCTGATGTATTTAATATTTTATTACAGTTATTGGACGAAGGCCGATTAACAGATTCTCACGGCCGAACTGTTGACTTTAAAAATACGATGATTGTCATGACATCAAATTTGGGAACCTCGGCGGATGTTGCAGATCAAAGTTCTGAAAAAATTCAACAGGCCCTGCGAAAATTTTTCAAACCAGAATTTATAAATCGTATTGATGACATCATCGAATTCAAATCTTTGGATCAAAAAAATCTGAAACATATTGTTGAAATACAGCTGAAAGACATATTATTCAGACTGAATGAAAAAAATATTCAACTTCAATTTTCTGACGAATGCATTGATTGGTTGTCCAAAAAAGGTTTCGATCCAGTGTATGGTGCTCGGCCATTAAAACGGGTTATTCAAAATGAAATTTTGAACCCGCTGGCTAAACTGATGATTTCTGGCGAACTTAAAAACAATGCAAATGTTCAAGTCGGTTTAAAGTCCGATCAAACTGTCGAATTTATTTTCATTAAACCGTAAACAGAAAATAAAATCGTTTTAATTCGCATAGCCCCTCTAGACTCGACCAAAGTATGTCGATCAAAGTCTGGTATATATAAAACCAAGGGGTGTGCGATGTTACCGAAAAAAAATATTTTATTGAAATCTGTTTCAATAGCTACATTAGGTGCATTGTTGATGGCAGTTGAAAAATGCCCACCAACTCAAGGGGGCGATGAGCGTACATTGAAAAAAAATATTCAAGTCGTTGGTATGCAAGCATCATCGTTTATGGATAATTCTGGATTTAAATTTTCTGAAGTCGCACAAAGCCAACTTTCAGGTGTTTTCTTTGAAACAAATAATTTTTTTGAAAGAAATATTTATCCAAACGCAGGAATTCAAAAATCTTCATCAACATCAATCCAAAAAATGGCTTTTGATGATCAGTTGAATGTGCAAATGAAGAATTGGTTTCCGACGTCAAAAGCTTCTGATGTTCAATTCACTCGAGAATCGAGCTGTTTAATTTCCAAACCACAGCATTATATAGCCGGAAAAATTAATTCATTGGAAGCCTATTCGGGCGCATCTGTCCAGTTTGGATTTAATTCATCTGTGCAAATTCCAATTTCAGCAAATTTTAAAATGGACAAAATGCGTATGGATCTCAGTATGCACGCATTTGATCCATGGACGCAGCAAAAGATGGCCAGCGTTAACAGCGAGGCATTTAAAAACGACTACGCTGGTGGACTTGGTATCGATTTGGGAATCATACATATCGGTCCGCAATTTTACAGAGTCACCGGAATGGCTGAAGTCGTTTTAAAGGGTTTGCGAAATGCTGTTTCAGATTTAACTCAATTGCTATCGTCATTGCAACGTGAAGAATGGCAATCCAGAGTTGTCACGAGTCGCGACAACTATGTTGTTATTTTAGGCGGTGCTGAATTAGGTCTTAAAAAGGGTGATCGCTTAAAAATCGAAAACGAAATTCATGATTGGATGGGTCAACCTTGCGGTGAAAGCAGTGTTTTGATCGGCTCAGTCATTGTGACAAATACGCCATGGATTATTGAAATCGAAGACGCGGGAAAATTGTATTCAAAAGCAAAAGTTTTAAACGTCGATGAAAATCAATCCATTGATGTCGGCGCTTTGGTTCGTGTCGAAAAATTAATTGCGGACTTGCCAGCGGACGCCGTTCCAGCTAAGAAATAGGCCTGATGTCATTCAGTCCTATTACAGATATTATAACAGATTTTAAAAACGGCAAATTCGTTATCATGACTGATGATGAAAACCGTGAAAACGAAGGCGATCTGATGATCGCGGCCGAATTTGTGAAGCCTGAGCATATTAATTTTATGGCTAAATATGCGCGCGGATTGGTTTGTTTGACTTTAACTCTGCGACAAATTCAGCAATTGAAACTACCAATGATGGTCTCTGCGCACCATCAAACAGGAAAAACTCAAACAGCATTCACAGTCAGCATCGAAGCCAGTTGCGGCATTTTCAGTGGAATTTCAGCAAGCGATCGTGCAACAACAATCCGTGCTGCAATTGGATTGGATGCAAAGCCTGCTGATTTGATTTGCCCAGGCCATATTTTCCCACTTTTGGCGAATGAAAATGGCGTGCTTTCCAGAGCGGGACATACAGAAGCCAGTGTTGATTTGGCCAAAATATCACAGCTTAATCCATCTGCAGTTATTTGTGAAATTATGAATGATGATGGTTCAATGGCAAGGCAAAGCGACTTATTTTTGTTCGCAAGTCTGCATCAAATCAAAATAGGTACAATTTCAGATTTGATTCAATACAGAAAGTCTTTACTTCCAACATAAGTTAATAAAAAATGACAGAATGTCTGTCTCTGATAAAATTAAAAAAAATCTGATGACTCAGGAAACTCAAAAACGCAAACGCGAAATATTACTTATATTTTCTATTTCTATTTTACTCGCAATTTTAGTCGGCGTTGAAGTCTATGTTTTTCGTTCAGGGCAAAATTTACCATCACCCTACATTATTTATTTTATCGGACTTGTTAATTTTAACCTTGTTTTGGTTTTACTATTATTGTTTTTAATTTTCAGGAACGTCGTCAAAGTTTTTCTTGAGCGCAGAAGTAAAATGTATGGTTCCAGTCTTAAATCAAAATTGACGGTTGCATTTGCCGTATTTTCAATTTTGCCGACAACATTAGTTTTAATTTTATCTGTTTTTTATCTGAACAGCAGTTTTGAAAAATGGTTCTCCGGGCGTATCGTGGGTATTTTAAAAAACGCATCCGAAGTCATAGACTCATTTGTTGTTCAGGAAAAACGTCGAGGATATGAATATGCTGATTTAGTTGCCTCAGCAATTGCAAATATTCCAGAGCATCAAATTCAAAACAAATTATTCACGCTGCGAGATAATTACAAATTAGATGCTGTCGAATATTACTCTGAAGTTTTTTCGACCAGAAAACTGGCTCAAGACTATAACAGCGTGCCAGTGACGGTGCCTAAACCGCAGATCGAATTTTTACAAAAAGGAATTTTGTATCATTCTAAATCCAGCTTGATACATGTTTTTTCGGAATCACATTTACTTAGGCTGATTGCCCCGATGGATGAATTTGCTAAAAACAAAGGCGCCATTGTGGTCACCAAAGCATTAAGTTTATCTCCGGGCGCAAAACTTGATGACATTATTGGTTCGTACCAAGAAATGAAAAATAATTTACTCATCGAATATCCTTTGAAGTCGATGTATTTTATTATGCAAATAGTGATGTCGTTGGTCACATTATTTGCTGCTGTGTGGTTTGGTTTTCATATGGCTAAACAATTATCTGTGCCGCTGGTGCAGCTGGGGCGCGCGACTAAAAAAGTTGCGGGCGGAGATTATTCGCCGCTTGAAATCAGGTCAGGCAGCGAAGAAATTAACAGTTTGATTTCAAATTTTAACCAAATGATTTCGAATTTATCATCCTCTGAGTTGGAGCTTCAGCAAACATTAAAAAATTTGAATCAATATACAAAATATGTTGAAATCGTTCTCAGTAACGTCAGCGCAGGTGTTTTATCTGTTGATATGAATGGACACGTGACAACGATGAATCGACGAGCCGGAGAACTTCTAAGTACAGATCCTATCCAGGCTGTTGGTCGTCATTTTAGACAATCTCTGACTGATGATAACTACCAGCTATTTTCTAATTTTGTAAAATCCATGCAGGAAAATAAATTAAATCATCTGCAAAAAGAAATACGAGTTGATATTGACGGTGAATCAATCCCATTATCAATTCATGTCTCAATTTTGAAAAACGAACTTCAAGAAGAAATTGGTCGTATTATGGTTTTTGATGACATGACTGTCATCATTAATGCTCAGCGAGCAGCTGCTTGGTCAGAAGTCGCCAGACGAATTGCGCATGAAATTAAAAATCCCTTAACACCCATACGTTTGGCAGCTGAACGTATTTCCAGAAAATACGGAGCACAAATTTCGGACCAGGCGTTTACTGATTCAATTCATATGATTATTTCTCAAGTCGATGACATGCGTGATCTGGTCAATGAATTCAGTCAATTTGCCAGAATGCCACAATTAAAGCCCATTGAAACAAGTCTGAATCAAATTTTATCTGATGCAGCACAGATTTACAAAGATAACCATACAGATGTTTTGTTTACGTTTTTATTTGATAAATCATTGCCAAATTTCAAATTTGACCCCGCACAAATGAAACGTGTATTTGCAAATTTAATTGATAATGCAGTGGCAGCAACAGAAAAAATTGCTGACCCCAAAGTCTGGATACAAACAGAATATAAAGCACAGCTTGATATTGTTCAAATTTCAATATCAGACAATGGGCTGGGCATTCCGCTTCGTGATCGCACACGCGTTTTCGAGCCGTACTATTCAACAAAAGAAAAAGGCACAGGCCTTGGGCTACCTATCGTAAAAAGTATTATCGAAGATCATAACGGTATGATTCGAGCTTTACCAAATGTCCCAAAGGGGACTAAAATGTATATCGAAATGCCCGTACAAACATAAACAAGGAAATCATGAGCCAACTTCACGAACAAAAAATGAAAACTAAAATTTTAATCATTGATGACGAAGCGGCAATCCGTCAAATTTTATCAGAAAGTCTGAAAGACGATGGCTACGAAGTTCTGTCGGCGCCTGATGGACCCACAGGTTTACAAGTTCTTGCCGAATTTCAGCCAGAAATTTGTTTCCTTGATATTTGGATGCCCAAAATGGATGGCATCGAAGTTTTAACAAAAGCAGTACCGCTTTTTCCAGACACAAACTTTGTGATGATTTCTGGGCATGGAACAATCGAAACTGCCGTCAAGGCAACAAAAATTGGTGCGTGGGATTTTATCGAAAAACCACTGTCGCTTGATAAAATAACTCTTGTTATTGATCACGTTTTGAAATTTAGAGCCGAAAAAATTGAAAAACAAGCGCTCTTAAACAAACTACGTCAAAGTATCGCACTGGTCGGAGAATCAAAATCGCTACAAAAAATTCGCGAACAAATTACAATGACGGCAAAAAATTCAAACCCTGTTTGGGTTTCTGGCGAAATCGGTTCAGGACGACAGTTGGTCAGTCAAAATATTCATTATATGAGTGCGCGCGCCAGTCGATCACTCTCTGAAATTAATTGTCAAACGTTGCCTCAGGATCTGATTGAAATTGAACTTTTTGGTATAGAAAAGGGCTCGTTGCCTGGTATTGATAAAACGCGCAAAGGCAAACTTGAATTGATTGATGGTGGAACGTTGGTCATTCAAGAAATTGAAGAAATGCCGATGGTTCTCCAGGAAAAACTGATTCAATTTTTTAAAACTCAAAAAATAAAACGTGTCGGCAGTTCGGATGAAATTAAAACGAATGCTCGTATTATTTTTACGTCATCACTGCCAGCAGATATGATGATGAATCACCCTCAAATCTCCAAAGAGCTTTTAAGCTATACGCAATCACAAGCTATATACATTGAACCACTCCGCCTGCGGCCAGATGATATTTTGCCGTTAATCATTCACTTCAGTGATTTGGCAGCAAAACAAATGGCCTCGTTTCGAAAAACAATTTCAGAACAAGGTATCAAGCTTTTAATGAAACACCTGTGGCCTGCAAATATTCGAGAATTGAAAAATTTTATTGAACGTGTTTACATCTTGACCCCTTCTGATTATGTTGATGTTCACGACCTGCGTTTCGCAGGTCTCGTTGATAAAAAAGAATCTACATTCGGAACAGGCACAGATGCGCATCTTGAAATGTCGACATTTCGTGAAGCACGAGCTGAATTTGAAAAAGACTATTTAATTAAAAAAATTCAAGAAAGCGGCGGCAATATTTCAAAAACCGCAGAAACTATCGGTCTTGAACGCAGCTATTTGCACAGAAAAATTAAAGCCTACGGCATTGAAAGCGATAACTAAATCATGGATAAAAAAATCATAAAATGGACTCAAACGTTTTTATTTACTTTGAAAGACGCTCCGAACGACGCAGAAATCCCGTCTCACCAATTAATGATTCGTGCAGGTCTCATTAAAAAATTAGCACCAGGCATGTATACATTTGGAACTGTTGGCTTAAGATCGCTTCGTAAATTTGAAAATATCATCCGCGAAGAGCTTGAGCAAGCCAACGGACTCGAAGTTCTGATGCCGATTGTACATCCTCGTGAACTTTGGGAAGAAACAAATCGTTGGTCTGAAATGGGCGCAGGACTTTTGAAATTTAAAAATCGAAATGACCACGAATTTTGTTTGGCTGCCACACACGAAGAAGCCGTTGTGGATTATGTGCGCGCGGATTTAAAATCGTATCGTGATTTCCCCAAAAATATATATCAAATTCAAACCAAATACCGCGATGAAATAAGACCCCGTTTCGGTCTAATGCGTGGTCGTGAATTCATCATGAAAGATGCCTACAGTTTCGATATTGATCAAGCGGGCGCATTAAAAGCCTACGATGATATGTATGCGGCCTATCAAAGAATATTTGATCGACTTAATTTGCAATACCGCATTGTGAAGGCAGACGCTGGAAATATCGGTGGGTCACAAACTCATGAATTTCAATTATTAGCCGATGCGGGTGAAGACGCTTTGCTTGTCAGTGATCAAACAAATTTCGCAGCCAACGTCGAAGTCTGTCCAGCGATTGATTTTGAAAAATATATTTCTACAGAAACGGATCTTAAAAATTCTGAAAAATTTGAAACACCAAATCAAAAAACAATAGCCGAACTTTCAGAATTTACAAAAATTCCTGCTAACGAACTCATAAAAACTTTATTTTTCTCTGCTAACGAAGGCAAAAATCCAAAAATCAAGGACATCCAAGCTTTTGCAGTTTTACTTCGTGGCTCTGACGAAATTAATCCTATTAAAATTAAAAATTTATTAGGAATGACGAATCCGCCGTTGATGTTGACCGATGATGAAGTTTTCGCAGCCTGTGGTGCAAAGCCTGGATCGTGTGGGCCAGTGGGTTTAAAAATTCCAATTTATGCGGATACAGGTCTTGAAGGACATAAAAATTATATTGTCGGCGCAAATGTCGATGGATTTCATTTGAAAAATGTGAATCATGATCGTGATTATCAAATTACGAAATGGGCTGATTTGCGAATGGCCAAAGAAGGCGATAAATGCCCTGAATCCAACGGCACGCTTAAATCGTTCCGTGGTATTGAAGTCGGACATGTTTTTTATCTTGGGCAAAAATATTCTAAATTAATGAACGGTGTATTTTTGGATAAAAATGGTAAATCTCAGTTCTATGAAATGGGATGTTACGGCATTGGTGTTACTCGAACCATCCAAGCAGCCATTGAACAAAGTCATGATTCCGACGGCATTGTATGGCCCCAGCAAATTTCGCCGTACCATGTGCATATTGTTAATTTGGATCCACACCTGCCAGACGTGAATACATTTGTTGATGAAACAGCTGAATTATTAGCAAAAAATAATATCGAAGTTTTCATCGATGATCGAGACCGAAAACGTGTCAGCGCAGGTGTTAAATTCAAAGATGCGGCGCTGTTGGGATTTCCAGTTCGTATCGTTGTTTCTAAAACGGCAATGGATACAAAAAATATTGAAATTAAAAAACGTACGATCGATTCAGAAAAAAATGGAATTCCGGAATTTACAATTGATGGCACTGATTTGAAAAATCAAATTTTTGAAATCACAAAAAAAATGTTAACTCATACATAATTTAAGGAGACCATGAGATTTTTAAAAAACCCGATCATACTGGCGCTGGATGTTGACACCAAAAATGACGCTTTGAAAATTTTAGATCACGTCAGTGATTTGATCGGTGGCATCAAGGTCGGTCCCAGACTGGTTTATAAATATGGATCAAGTCTGGTTTCTGAACTGGCTGAAATTTCGCCCGTGTTTGTGGATAATAAATATTTTGATATCCCATCGACGATGGTTTCAGCTGTTAAAGCCAGTTTCCAAGCCGGCGCAACTCTTGTGACTGTGCACGCGATGGCGGGAATCGAAGCTCTGACTGAATTACATCAACTCGAAATCGAATTAAATCGTATTCGTCCGTTTAAAATTTTGGCCGTTACAATTTTGACCAGTTGGGATCAGCAATCCATTCCTAAAAATTTTCATAATTGGTCGGTTGAAAACCATGTCCGCAGTTTGACCGAGTTGGTATATAATTCAGGATTACGGGGATTGGTTTGTTCAGGGCATGAACTTGAATATTTAAATTACCCAGACATATTCAAAATCACTCCGGGAATCAGGTTATCCACCGATCAAACTGAAACCGTTGCTAACGATCAAAAACGAATCATGACGCCCAAACAAGCCATCCGCGCAGGTGCCGACGCGTTGGTGATTGGCCGGTCAATTTTGCAATCACATAATCCGCGCGAAACAATTTTAAATATCTTAGACAGCTGCGTGTAAATTAATTATCACAAGGCTAAGATCCAGGTATTCAAAATATAAATAAAATTCACCGATTTATTCCAAATGGAATACCAAAAACGCCTACGTTTTATCGAATACATTAAAGGTAACTTTACTTTAAAAAAAGAAGAGATGCTAATGTTTCATTTTAAAAATTATGATCATTTGGACTTAATCAAAGCTCAGAAGCTAAAAAAATCTATCGATTATCCAAATTACAATATATTTCGACGCAAGCAAAATTTAGGTACATGTACTTTGGACTTTACTTTTGAGAAAGGATTATACTTAGAATTTTCAGATGATTTTTTGAAATACGAAGAATGGATTACGCAAGGCCTATGCGCGAACAATTCACTAAATATTCCTATGATAAATTGTAGAAGTGAAATAAAGGAAGATATGGAAGGCTTAATCCGTCAGCTCAACGGCGAAGAGCCGATCTATCGCAAGTCTGATTGTTAAAATGATTTCGTAGTCTGTTTTGTAACTTAGATCAACGCAGTTATGGCATTTGGTCTAGATTTTGTTGGATGAATTACACAAACAAATAATAACAGATAAAATGAATTGATCATTCTGGAGGTTCAGTGAAACACGCCTTTTTCATTCTGTTTGTATTTTATTGCGTAAATTTATTTTCAGCGACTAAACCATATGGATTGCAAGAATCTCAAGAGCAATTAAAAAAAAGATTTTCTGATTCAAAAAAATATCCAGACATAATAACTAGCGAAGCTTTGCAATATTATGTAATTAAATCTGCATACGATAATGCAGATGAAAAGTTTTACAGATCTTATCCGACATCATCTGATAGATTTCGACTCGGCAGGAAAGTTCAAATCAATATATACTACACACAGTGCGAACAAAATAAAAACATGAGGGCTTGTGAAAACCTTAAGAAGGAAATGGACTTTATTGGTCAATTGCGAGGATATGAAAACTTTAAGCCCAAAATTATTGATCTGCCAAATGTTGACGTCGCCGCAAAAACATTCACTGTGGCAAACGGTGAAACATACAGTTTTGAAACGGGTGAATTAGTTTCAAAATCAGACAAGTCCAAGATTGAAGCAGTAACTTCGGGCCAGCAGAATCCCAAATTAAAATCAGAACCAACAACTAAAGCCGGTTCTGAGCAACCGACGACTGAAAAATATACCGACGAAAAATCTGGTAATGATGATTCAGAATACACATGTGAATGGTCTAAATCATTGCCTCGTAAAATTGTGCGTGGATCTGGGTGTCAATCCAGCGGAACACGAATATGCACAGGTTATGTCACCTGCGGTACAAAAAACAGAAAAGCAGATCGTTTGGCAACTTGCTCGGAAAGTTTATGCAGCGACGGTCAAGCAATCAATTGTTCACGTCAGCCTGGTTATGGTTCGAAAGCACCTGGTGATGATGATTCTGGATTCACGAATTCTAAAAAATCAGGTTCGGCGGCAGGGGCGACGCAATGAAAAAATTAAGTCTCGGTTTGTTTTTATTAATCTCTACATTTTCATTTCTTGTTAAAGCTGATTTGGATGATAAAATTTTTATCAGTGGCAAAATTGGCAATGCGTTTGACAAAGATAAAATAAAAGTCATCGACAGTCATAATCAGTTATTTTATTTACCAAGAACTGTATTTCCAAAAAATTTTAAGCCTCAGCAAGGAGAAAATTTTTCTGTCGAAATTACAGTTCAGCAATTTAAAGAGCTGGAGATTAAAAAAGTTACAGATGTTTCGAATTAAATATTCATATTCGAAAATTAAACTTCACTCATATAACATATAAATTCCATTTCTAAGTATATTAAACCAAAGTCCAGTCATTGAAAGTCGTATCCGATTAAGCCGATCCATTTCAAATGGAATACCAAAAACGCCTACGTTTTATCGAATACATATTAAAAAACTTAATCGATCTGACAGATGATAAAAAAAATGTAGTGTTATTTCATTACGACAATTATGAGAATTTGAGCGAAATTAATTTTTTTAAAACTAAGTCGTTCGATACTGCCGCAGAAGTTTTATATGAACTATCTTACGGGGAATTTGGCGCTTCGCTTTTTTTTTGGACTTCTGATGGGAATCCTATTTTCCGTTTTATTGACAATTATTTGTTTTATGAATTTAATTTGATGCATAATCATTGTTATACAAGTGAGTTAATGAGGATTGATTTGAAAGATCCCCGTTGGGACTTGTATATTATGACAGAAATAAAAGAAGCCTTATCGCGAATTATAATCATAAAGTCTTAGTATGGCATGCATGTATAAATTTATTAAGGTCAGAGTTGCCGTTATAATCGGTCAAAGATTGCTTTAGGTATTCTGCAAAAATATAAAATTCAAAGCTTGAATCAATTTTTAATTGAGATTGAGTTATCAACGAGCCTATCTTTAAATATTTTTCAAAATTTACTGTCGATATTAAATTTTTTTCGCTTAACGTGTTTTCTTGGATTAGAAAAGTAATTTCAGTCGGCTCATTTTCTTTGCGATTTGTCGAGTTAAGTTTTCTGATAAGTTTGTGATATTCGGCTCTGATTTCATTTTTATTGTTCATAAGCGGTGTTTTTTTCAATACAAAGACCAGACTTATTTCAATTCCAAACCTAACCAATGAATATTTACATTCGAAATCCGGATTTCAAGACTTGAAAATAGCAATCCCATTGTCAAACAGCCAAAAATCACTTATAAAAACCAAAAACAATTGCAGGCAGCAGGTAATTAATATGGCAAAAAATTTCTCTCAAAAATCAAATAAATCTTCAAACAAAGAAAAGCCCAAAGGCTTTGTCAAAAAACCTGATTACAAGGCCCTTGCCCGAGCAATGCCGCCGCTGCAAAGTGCAAAACAAAATGCAGCTCAAAATTCTAAATTACAAACGTTTCCAAAAAACTGGCGCCAAATTGCGGGGACTCATGCGATCAATGAATTGATTCGCGTCAGGCCAAAATCTGTGAAACATTTTTTGATTCAAAAAAATTGGTCATCGTCTGCGGACTTACGTTCACTGGTTGAAATTTTACAAAAATTGAATATTCAATTCGAAGAAAAATCAGATCTTGATTTACAAAAAATATGTCATTCACACCAAGGTGCCGTTGCGTTTTCAGATGCAACGCCTTCGTTGAATTATGAAAATGCCGGTTGGCCTGAACATTCAATCATTATTGCGCTGGACGGAGTCGAAGACCCGCACAACTTGGGCGCAATTCTGCGAACCAGTTGGTTAATGAATGTGAATGGCGTTATCGTCCCCGAAGACCGTGCTGTGGGTTTGACAGCAACTGTGCACAAAGTCGCCTGCGGCGGAGCTGAACATGTTCCAGTTGCGCAAATTAATAATTTTTCCGAACCATTTAAAAAATTAAAAGCTGATGGCTTTTGGGTTTTTGGTTTGTCACATAAGGCTGAAAAAACAATTTATGATATGAAAATTCCCGATAAAGTTGTCTGGGTTATGGGTGCTGAAGACAAAGGTCTTCGTGTAACGACAGAACGTTCGTGTGACGAATTGGTTTCGATACCGCAAATCAACGCTGAAGCCAGTTACAACGTTTCGGTGGCTACAGCATTTGCTTTGGCTGAAACAAAACGCCAGTGGAAAAAATAATTTCTACAAACATTTAAAAAGCATATCAATTGTCAGAGTTTTTTCAGCATCAGAATCATCAGCAGCGACAGTTTTTTTGGCTGGTGTGCTGGATGAATATTGCGCCTTTGGTTTTGCAGCGGCGCTGTCGGTTGTTGGGCTATTGAAAAAATAAGCGGATTTTTTAATTTCTTTACAGTACTGATCCGCTTGGTTCAGCGCTTCTCGCGAACCTTCGACTTGATTTTTTGTAATGACCACGACGCGGTGGACGCCGTCGACTCCGGGTCTGACGTCCAATCTGCTTTCGCGCATCGATGGGCTTGAGCATGAAAAAACGCCAAGGCATATTATGATCGTTAAAAATATTTTTATTTTTTTCATGGATCTAATTACTGACATTTGAATTTCATTTCCACAGAGTATCCATTACCTAATACCGCATCGCCAGCAGCACCACCAAGTCCAACGATTCCGCCCAAATTACTTTCGTTAGTTCCGCCCAAAACCCACGCGGCGCCACCAACAACTTTTGCGACTTTGGTCATTTTTTTTCCGTTTTTATAATCTGATTCTGGCATATCGCCCTTGTAATTACTTTTTTCTTCGACAAAAGCCGCAGCTTTTTTTTGACTCTCACAGTAATGGTTGGCTTGTGCGATGGCGCTTCGCGAGCCCTCATCCTGATCGGGCGTGGGAACAACGACACGGTGAACTCCGTCGACGCCGGGTCGGACATCTCTGTGATGTGCGCATGAAGCGATGAAAAATAGAGAAAGTGTGGACGTAAATATGATTAAAATAGTTTTCATGTTCGTTCCTTTTCTTTGACTCTAGTTTGAATCAATTCTGATTTGAGTTGTAGTCCAAATTGATTTTTCACTGACGATTGCGAAATTAAGTTGCTTTTTGAGCGTAAAAAACTAGACCTTTATTTTGTTTAATCACTGGGCATAATTTTTTTTTATATATTTTAAAAAAATGAGTTTGACCTGATTCAGCAAATCCAGTAGAAATTTCAAGTTACTAAAATTTATTTTGGTTGTTTTGTCTTTTATTCAAAACTTTCACATTATATTTTAGGCTATGCTGGTGTAGCTCAATTGGTAGAGCAGCTGATTTGTAATCAGCAGGTTGCGGGTTCGAGTCCCATCTCCAGCTCCAAATTTTTGCGAGTGTGTGTCTTTAAGTTAAATTAAAGATAACATGTTGGATAGGTGCCCGAGTGGTTAAAGGGGGCAGACTGTAAATCTGCTAGCTTCGGCTTACGAAGGTTCGAAACCTTCCCTGTCCACCAATTTTTGCTTTTATATTTCGATATAAAAACAAAAATAATTTTTGAATCTTTTTTGATTCAGAACTGACACACAGTCGCAAAGGTTTGAGCGGGGGTAGCTCAATTGGCTAGAGTATCTGCCTTCCAAGCAGAGGGTTGCGGGTTCGAGACCCGTTCCCCGCTCCAAGTTTTTTAACTGACCAGGCCCGTGTAGCTCAGTGGTAGAGCACACCCTTGGTAAGGGTGAGGTCGTCGGTTCGGCTCCGATCACGGGCTCCAGATTGAAAATGAGAAATCATCTTCAAAAAACTGGAAAAGTTGATCTGGTGTATTTTTGTTTTAATAATTTTTTAGGTTACTATTAAGTAAAATAAATTAACTAATCTCTGCAGGAGGACAAAATGTCTAAAGAGAAATTCAACAGATCAAAGCCGCATTGTAATATCGGAACTATTGGTCACGTCGATCACGGTAAAACAACTTTAACAGCAGCGATTACTACATCCCTGGCAACTTTAGGCAAAGCGCAAGCAATGTCTTATGACCAGATCGATAAGTCTCCTGAAGAAAAAGCTCGTGGTATTACTATTTCTACAACTCACGTTGAGTACGAAACTGACGCTCGTCACTACGCTCACGTTGATTGTCCAGGACATGCTGACTATGTTAAGAATATGATCACTGGTGCCGCACAGATGGACGGAGCAATTTTGGTTGTTTCTGCTGCTGACGGTCCTATGCCTCAAACACGTGAACATATCTTACTTGCTCGTCAGGTTGGTGTTCCATCGCTTGTTGTTTTCATGAACAAATGCGACATGGTTGATGACAAAGAATTACTTGAATTGGTTGAAATGGAAATTCGTGAATTATTATCTAAATACGATTTCCCAGGTGATACTATTCCAATCGTAAAAGGTTCGGCAAAATTAGGTTTAGAAGGTGATACTTCTGAATTAGGTCGTCCTTCAATTATGGCTTTAATGAAAGCTTGTGACGAATCAATTCCTCAGCCAGCTCGTGCTGTTGATAAAACTTTCTTAATGCCAGTTGAAGACGTGTTCTCGATCTCTGGTCGTGGAACTGTTGTTACAGGTCGTGTTGAGCGCGGAATTGTTAAAGTGAATGACGAGATCGAAATCATCGGTATTCGCCCAACTCAAAAAACAACAGTTACAGGAATCGAAATGTTCCGTAAATTGTTAGATGAAGGTCAAGCTGGCGACAACTGCGGCGTTTTATTACGTGGTACTAAAAAAGAAGACGTTGAACGTGGTCAAGTTTTAGCTAAGCCAGGAACTGTTAAGCCTCATAAGAAATTCAAAGGCGAAGCATATATTTTAACTAAAGAAGAGGGTGGACGTCATACTCCATTCTTTACAAATTACCGTCCACAGTTTTACTTCCGTACAACTGACGTAACAGGTGTTGTTACTTTGGCTGCGGGAACTGAAATGGTTATGCCTGGTGATAAAATCGAAATTAACGTTGAGTTAATCGCGCCAATCGCCATGGAACAATCATTACGTTTCGCAATCCGCGAAGGTGGTCGTACTGTTGGTTCTGGTGTAGTTACTCAGATCATCGAATAATAGCTTAGTTAATAAGCAATTAGTATTGATGAAATGAAGTAATCAAAAATCAAGCCAAAAATGAAAAAGGGGCAACATAATTGTTGTCCCTTTTGCTATTTTAGGGTTATATTTTCCGTCTTGTGTTTAAAGTTGATAAAAAATAACGGTTACAGGACAGTAGCTCCAGCGGTAGAGCGAGCGACTCCAAATCGCTAGGTCGTGGGTTCGAATCCCTCCTGTCCTGCCAATTTTTTTTATCTATTTTGCATAATTTTTTAAATTAAATTTATTTTTCAGAATTAAATTATTAAAAATAATTAGTTCTGAAAAATAAATACAAACAAAAGGATATCATGAACGCCATTAATTCGAATTTAAACACAAATTCAAATTCAAAAATTGTTACACTTTGTATTGTTGCATTCTCAATTTTAATTGGCTTCACGATATCAACTTTGTTGCGTGCCTTATCTGGTGCGTTCGGGTCCATCGCGCAAGCAATGAATTACGATGGCTTTAAACACGGATTACCAGTCGTCATCGCATTGGCTCTATTTGCATCATTACAGTTTAATAAAAAGTTTTTAGTTTGGGCTGACGAAGTTATCGCTGAAATTAAAAAAGTAGTTTGGCCATCAATCAAAGACACACGCGGAATGACAATTGTTGTAATTATTATGGTTTTTATTTCGTCGATAATTATTAGTGTCTTCGATTTATTTTCTAGTTTTATTTTAAATCAACTTCTTAAATAACTAACGGGCGGATGGATATGATGAATAATTCTGAAGATAACCAAAACGACGCAACTGCTGAAACGCCAGTGGTCGTTGCTGCGGGCATGGCAAAAAAATGGTATATCGTTAACGTTCAATCAGGCACTGAAAATTCTGCAAAAGCTGCGATCGAAGAACGCATTCGTATGCATAAAATGGAACAGTATTTTGGTGAAGTTCTTATCCCAGCTGAAAATGTTGTTGAATTGGTCAAGGGTCAAAAAACAACAAAATCGCGTAAATTTTTTCCAGGCTACATTTTTATTAATATGTTTTTAAATGATCAGTCTTGGCATTTAATTAAAAATACATCAAAAGTCAGTGGCTTCGTTGGCGGGGCAAAAACACGTCCACCTGAAGTCCCTGAAGCAGAAGTATTGCGTGTTACGCAACAGATGACTGGTTTGTCAGAAAAACCACGATCGAAAATCAATTTTTCTTTGGGCGAACAGGTTACTGTTGTTGATGGACCGTTTAATAATTTCAATGGAACTGTTGAAGACATCAATGAAGAAAAAGCTAAGGTCAAAGTTTTGGTCAGTATTTTTGGCAGACCAACACCCGTTGAATTGGATTTTTCTCAGGTTTCAAAAAGTACTTAGTTTATTTTTTAAAAAAATTCTTTGGGTCATAGGGGCCTAAGGAAGTAAAAACCCGCACTCATTGTACAGATGAGTGCTATGCAAAAGTGGGATCACATATGGCAAAAAAAGTTACAGGCATGATCAAATTGCAAATACCGGCAGGGAAAGCTAATCCAGCTCCACCCGTTGGACCGGCACTTGGACAGCATGGGGTAAACATTATGGAATTCTGTAAGCAGTTTAATGCTCGCACGCAAAAAGATGGAGACTCCATCGTGCCGATCATTATCACTGTGTATCAGGATCGTTCGTTTACTTTCATCACTAAGACGCCACCGGTATCTTCGTTGATCAAAAAGGCAATCAAATTAGAATCAGGTTCTAAGATGCCACAAAAAGATAAAGTTGGAAAAATTAATTCCAGCCAAATTAAAATAATCGCAACGACAAAGTTGCCTGACCTAAACTGTGTGAAAGTAGAATCCGCGATGTCTCAAGTCGCTGGTACTGCTAAGAGCATGGGTATAGAAGTTCAGGAGTAGGTGGTAATATGTCAGGAAAAAAATTTAAAGTAATGGCAGCTAAAGTTGACATTAACAAAAAATATTCATTCGTCGACGGAATTAAATTGGTCACTGAAACAGCGCCTGCAAAATTTGACGAATCTGTCGATGTTGCGGTTCGTTTAGGTGTTGATCCAAAACAATCTGATCAACAAGTTCGCGGAGCAATTGCTTTGCCTCATGGCTTAGGCAAAAACGTTCGCGTTATTGTTTTCGCTAAAGGTCCCAAAGAAAACGATGCAAAAGCAGCTGGTGCTGATTTTGTTGGTGGTGATGACTTGGTTGCGAAAATCAATGGTGGATGGCTTGAATTTGATAAATGTATTGCGACACCAGACATGATGGCGACGGTATCAAAAGTTGCGAAGGTTCTAGGACCTCGTGGTTTAATGCCAAATCCAAAAGTCGGAACTGTTACAATGAACGTTGCTGAAGCTGTTGCTGCAGAAAAAAAAGGTAAACTTGATTTTCGCGTCGATAAAGCAGGTATTGTTCACGCATCAATTGGTCGTAAATCAATGGGTCCTACAAAGTTAAAAGATAACTTTGATGCATTTATTAATGCGATTGTAAAAGCCAAGCCTCAAACTTCAAAAGGGATTTATATCAGATCTATTTTTGCGGCATCTACGATGGGTCCAAGTATCCGTCTTGATGGTAATGAAGCAATGGCTGGTTCTGAGCAAGATTAATTAATTATTATTAAGTAAGGTCTTTTAAGTCAAAGACCTTTACGCGTCAGTGACAGTTGGAGTTCCGGAAGTTTTTGGGACTTAATTTTTCAAGTTCAAGTGAATTTGAATATCCAGCCGAGACGGGCTTATCAAAAAGTTTTTAGATTTAACCCAATCGAAAAAGCTTCAGAAATAAATCCGACCTGATGCACTTAACAGTCAAAGGCTGGTTAACACCAGCACAAAACGAAGGGAGGTTCATAGATGCTTCGATCACAAAAAGAAATAGACGTTAAGGCGATTTCCGAAAAAATGGCGCAGGCTAAAGGAGCCTTCATCGTAGACTTTAAGGGCATGAAAGTGGAACAAGTTACGAATTTACGTAAAAAGTTACACGCTGCTGAGTCTGAGATGAAGGTTGTGCGAAATACTTTAGCGCTTCGAGCGTTCAAAGGTAATCCAGCTGCTGAAAAAGCGTTTGCAAACATGACGGGTACAAATGCAATTGTTTTTGCATTTAACGAAGTTGTTGGCGTTGCAAAAACTTTAGCAGACTTTGGAAAAGACGTTGAAGCTCTTAAGATCAAGTCGGGAATCATGGACGGCGAGGCTCTTGATGATAAAAAAATCAAGTTCTTGGCGACATTGCCTGGCAAAGATCAATTACGTGCTCAGTTCTTACGATTATTGTTAGAACCAAGTACGCAAATGGCTCGAGTTCTGAACGAATACGCAACTAAAAACGGCGCTGTTGCCGCACCTGCAATTGATGCAGCTGCCACAGCACCACAAGCTTAATATTTTTGGAGGTTTAAAATGGCTATGACAAATGATCAATTAGTTACTGAGTTATCTGGTAAAACAGTTTTGGAAATCGCTGAGTTAGTAAAGCAATTAGAAGAGAAGTGGGGCGTTTCTGCTGCTGCTCCTGTTATGATGGCTGGCGCTGCTGCAGGTCCTGCGGCTGAAGCTCAAACAGCATTCGACGTTATTTTAGTTGAAGCTGGCGCAAACAAAATCAACGTAATTAAAGAAGTACGTGCGATTACTGGTTTAGGTTTAGCTGAAGCAAAAGCTTTAGTTGAAGCTGGCGGAAAAGCAGTTAAAGAAGGCGCGACGAAAGAAGACGCTGACAAAATGAAAAAGCAGCTTGAAGCTGCTGGCGCAAAAGTTACTGTTAAGTAATTTCTGTTTTCAGTTCAATTCAGAGGGAAGAGAAATCTTTCCCTCTGAATTTTTATTTTATAATAATTTAAATAATAATAAATTTTAAAGCTAAAGTTTTTAATAAATATATAATGTGGGCCTTGAAGATTTCCCCCCGAAGCGAACTTCGACTTAATAAAGATAAAAACGTCTGAATTAAGTTCTGACCAAACCTGAGGATATGCGATGAACACGACACCGATCACGGCATCGAATCTGCGAATTCGAAAATCATTCACAAAAAACAAACAAGTCATAGAAATTCCTAATTTAATTGAATTGCAAAAAAAATCATACGAAGCATTTCTATTAAAAGACGTTGATGCTGATCGACGCGGAATGGAAGGATTAAACGGAGTCTTTAAATCTGTTTTCCCTATTGCTGACTTCAACAATACATCATCTCTGGAATTTGTTGGCTACACGTTAGAGCCTTCTAAATATGATGTTGATGAATGTCGCCAGCGCGGAATGAGTTTTGCGGCTCCCGTTAAAGTGACTTTGCGTTTAATCGTTTTCGACGTTGATGAAGAAACCGAAGCTCGCAGCATCCGTGATGTGAAAGAACAAGAAGTCTACTTGGGCGAAATCCCATTGATGACTGCAAATGGTTCTTTTATTATTAACGGAACAGAGCGTGTTGTTGTTTCTCAGTTGCATCGTTCTCCGGGTGTATTTTTTGACCATGACAATGGTAAAAATGCGACTTCTGGTAAATTAATTTATTCTGCACGTGTTATTCCATACCGCGGTTCTTGGTTAGACCTTGAATTCGATCAAAAAGACGTTTTACACGTTCGTATTGATCGTCGCCGTAAATTCCCGGCAACAATTTTATTAAAAGCGTTGGGAATGAACGTTGAACAATTATTAGAATATTTCTATGACCTTGACGAAATTTTCGTTAAAGGAAAATCATTATTCAGAAAATTAGACATCGAAAGAATGTCTGGTCAGCGTGCGATCGCAGATATTTTAGATCCAAAAACTGGCGAAGTTTTAGTTAAGGCCGGTCGTCGTATCACGCGCGCGATTGTTAAAAAAGTTAAAGATTTAAATTTAACTGAAGTCGAAGTTCAGCCCCAAGACCTTGAAGGCAAGGTATTGGCAAAACCATTGATCGACGAATCAACAGGTGAAATTATTGCTGATGCGAATAATGAACTTTCAGTTTCATTAATCAAAAAAGCATTGGCAGCTGGAATCGAAAACTTCTATCTGATTTTCTTTGACGGTTTAACAGTTGGACCATTTTTAAGAAATACATTATTAGTCGACAAAGTTGCTAACAAAGAAGAAGCATTGATCGAAATTTACAAACGTTTACGCCCGGGCGAGCCTGCGGTTATGGAAGCGGCTACGGCTTATTTCAATCGTTTATTTTTTGATCCAGAAGCATATGATTTATCAGAAGTTGGTCGTATTAAGATCAATCATAAATTCGGTATTTCAATGGAAGAATGTCCTCCAAGTCACCGCGTATTAACTCACAAAGATATTTTATCAACTGTTAAGCATTTAATCGATCTGAAAAATGGTCGCGGTGTTGTTGATGATATCGATCACTTGGGTAACCGACGTGTTCGTTCTGTTGGTGAATTATTAGAAAATCAATATCGTATTGGTTTAGTTCGTATGGAACGCGCAATCAAAGAAAGAATGTCGCTTCAAGATCTTGAAGTTATGATGCCACATGATTTGGTGAACGCAAAACCTGTGAATGCTGTCGTTAAAGAATTTTTCGGATCTTCACAGTTATCACAATTTATGGATCAAACAAATCCGCTTTCTGAAATTACGCACAAACGACGTTTATCTGCACTAGGACCCGGCGGTTTAACTCGTGACCGTGCAGGTTTCGAAGTCCGTGACGTTCACTCGACACATTATGGTCGTATTTGTCCAATTGAAACACCAGAGGGGCCAAACATTGGTTTGATCGCATCGTTATCAACGTATGCTCGTATTAACAATTATGGTTTTATTGAAACGCCGTACAAAAAAGTTGAAAACGGAAAAATTTCAAAAGAAATTCATTACATGTCTGCATTGGAAGAGGCTGGTCATCATATTGCTCAGGCTCCGACAGAAGAAAAATTCGCTAAAGAATTATTAGCTGGTAATCACACTGTTCGTCGTGATGGCGAATATGAATTAGTTGATCGCGAAAAAATTACTTTGATGGATGTAAGTCCGTCTCAGTTGGTTTCAATCGCAGCTTCATTAATTCCATTCCTTGAACATGACGACGCCAATCGTGCTTTGATGGGTTCGAACATGCAACGTCAGGCTGTTCCGTTACTTCGTTCACGTGCTCCACTTGTTGGAACGGGTGTTGAGCGTTTAGTCGCAAGAGACTCTGGGACTTCGGTTGTTGCAATTAATGATGGTTTAGTCGAAGAAGTCGATGCATCAAGAATCGTTGTCCGTCGTTTTGCAAAAGGCGGAGAACTGGGCGCAAACGTTGATATTTACAATTTAACAAAATATCAAAGAACAAATCAAAACACGTGTTTCAACCAAAAACCAATTGTTAAACGCGGTGATAAAGTTTTCAAAACTGATATCATTGCAGACGGTCCATCAACAGAGCTTGGTGAATTAGCATTGGGTCAAAACATCCGCGTCGCGTTCACGCCTTGGATGGGTTACAATTTTGAAGATTCGATTTTGATCTCTGAAAGATTATTACAAGAAGACACTTACACTTCGGTTCACATCGAAGAATATGAATGTATCGCTCGTGATACAAAATTAGGTAAAGAAGAAATCACTCGTGATATCGCAAACGTCGGAGAAGAAGCTCTGAAAGACTTAGACTCTTCGGGTATTATTCGTATTGGCGCTGAAGTTCGTCCTGGTTTTATTTTAGTCGGTAAAGTGACGCCAAAGGGCGAAACACAATTATCTCCTGAAGAAAAATTATTACGCGCTATTTTCGGTGAAAAAGCTGGCGATGTTCGTGATACCTCTTTACGTGCGCCATCTGGCGTTTACGGTACAATCATTGATGCTCAAGTTTATTCACGTGAAGGTTCTGATCGTGACGAACGTTTGGGATTAATCATCGAAGAAAAACGTAAAAAATTAGAAAAAGATTTAGTCATCGAACAAAACGTTATTAAAAATAACGCGATTGAAAAATTACGCGAAATCGTTGTCGGTAAAAAAACAATCGGAATTTTATTGAACGAAGACGGTACTCAGAAATTATTAAATAAAGGTCAAGACATCACAAATGAAGACCTTGAAACAATACCTTTTGAATTATTAAGCTACATTCCTTTGGAACAAGAGCTTGAATACCAAGTGAATAAAATTATCGATGGATCACGCAATCAGTTGGACGCCGTTAAAATGGTTTTCAATGAAAAAATCGATCGTCTTAAAAAAGGTGACGAACTTCCTCCGGGCGTTATTAAAATGGTTAAAATTTATATTGCGATTAAGCGTAAGCTTCAAGTCGGAGATAAATTTGCCGGACGTCACGGTAACAAGGGTGTTGTTTCAAAAGTATTAGCCGTTGAAGACATGCCTTATTTGGCTGATGGTTCTGCTGTTGATATGGTTTTAAATCCATTGGGCGTACCATCTCGTATGAACATTGGTCAGATTCTTGAAGTTCACTTAGGTTGGGCAGCGCACAACTTAGGTAAACAACTTACTGAACATGTTGAAAAATTCAATGCAGATGCATTACGTACAAAGATGAAACACATTTACGAAGACGCAGAAATTTCTGCAAAAATCGATAAATCAGATGATGAATCACTGAAGAAAATGGCTGTTGCCCTTAAGGACGGTATTCACGTTGGAACTC
The DNA here is from genome assembly GCA_031428135.1 of Pseudobdellovibrionaceae bacterium. Lineage (GTDB taxonomy): Bacteria > Bdellovibrionota > Bdellovibrionia > Bdellovibrionales > Bdellovibrionaceae > Pseudobdellovibrio. Next base: position 77,479 of record JANPOT010000015.1, read on the forward strand.
CGGTATTTGACGGAGCCAGCGAAGCAGACGTTCGCGGATTATTAAAAAAAGCAGAACTTGCTTCGACACAATCAATTTTATTTGACGGTCGAACGGGTGAACCTTTTGCGAACCAAGTTACAGTCGGAATCATGTACATGTTGAAACTTCATCACTTGGTTGAAGAAAAAATTCATGCCCGGTCTATAGGACCCTATTCTTTGGTTTCTCAACAGCCTCTTGGTGGTAAAGCACAATTTGGTGGTCAGCGTCTCGGAGAAATGGAAGTTTGGGCAATTGAAGCCTACGGTGCAGCTTATTCTTTACAGGAATTCTTAACTGTAAAATCAGATGACGTCGCAGGAAGAACTCGTATGTACGAAAGTATCGTGCGTGGTGAAAATATTCTTGAACCAGGATTACCTGAATCATTTAACGTTCTGATTAAAGAGCTTCAATCATTAGCTCTGAACATCGAACTTGTTGAATCGGATATTTTAACTGATAGCGGTGGCGATAACATGGTTGACCCAAGTACTGAGTTACCCGCGGCCCCTGTAGTTCAACATTAATAATTAGGAGTAGATGACATGAGAGATTTATTAAATTTTTTCGACAAGCCTAAAGATCCACTTTCGTTTGATGCTGTTCGTATTTCTTTGGCATCGCCAGAGATGATTCGTGAATGGTCATTTGGCGAAGTTAAAAAACCAGAAACAATCAATTACCGTACTTTTAAACCAGAGCGCGAAGGTTTATTTTGTGCTAAAATTTTTGGTCCAATCAAAGACTATGAATGTCTTTGTGGTAAATATAAGCGAATGAAATATCGCGGCGTCATTTGTGAAAAATGTGGCGTCGAAGTCACTCAAACTAAAGTACGCCGTGAACGTTTAGGTCATATTGAATTGGCTTCACCAGTTGCGCACATCTGGTTTTTACGTTCGTTACCTTCACGTATTGGTAATCTTTTAAATCTTTCTTTAAAAGACGTTGAAAAAGTTCTTTATTGTGAATCTTATTTAGTTGTTGATCCTATGGAAACAACCTTAGAAGAAGGCACAGTGCTTTCTGAAGAAGCTTACCAAGCGGCGCTGAATGAATTCGGTCCAAATTTTAAAGCTGGTATGGGCGGGGAATATGTTCGTGAAATGTTACGAAAAATTGACCCTGAATATTTATCACGAAAATTACGAATTGAACTCAAAGAAACAAAATCAGAAGCCGGCACTAAGAAAATTACAAAACGTTTAAAAGTTGTTGAAGCTTTCAAAGGTTCAACAAATAAACCTGAATGGATGATGTTGGAATCTCTTCCAGTTCTTCCACCAGATTTGCGTCCATTAGTTCCTTTGGATGGTGGTCGTTTTGCAACTTCAGATTTGAATGATCTCTATCGCCGAGTTATCAACAGAAATAATCGTTTAAAACGCCTTCAAGAACTTAACGCTCCAGACATTATTATTCGTAATGAAAAGCGTATGCTTCAAGAAGCTGTCGATGCATTACTTGATAACGGTCGTCGTGGTAAAACATTTACAGGTCCAAATAAACGTCCATTAAAATCATTAAGCGATATGTTAAAAGGTAAACACGGTCGTTTCCGTCAGAATCTTTTAGGTAAACGTGTGGATTATTCGGGTCGTTCTGTAATTACTGTTGGTCCAACATTGAAATTACATCAATGTGGTCTTCCAAAAACTATGGCCTTAGAATTATTTAAACCCTTCGTTTATAATAAACTCGAAGAAAAAGGACTTGCTACAACAATCAAACAAGCAAAGCGTTTGGTTGATCAACAGACCGTCGAAGTTTGGGATATTTTAGCTGAGGTCGTTAAAGAACATCCGGTATTATTAAATCGTGCACCGACTCTTCACAGGCTTGGTATTCAAGCTTTCGAACCTGTGCTTCATGAAGGAAAAGCAATTCAATTGCATCCTTTGGTTTGTACAGCATTCAATGCCGACTTTGACGGTGACCAGATGGCTGTTCACGTTCCATTGTCAGTCGAAGCACAAGTTGAAGCTCGCGTTTTGATGATGTCGACAAATAATATTTTAAATCCGGCCAACGGAAAACCAATCATCAATCCTTCTCAGGACGTTATCTTGGGATTGTATTGGATGACTCGTATTCGTCCCGATGCTAAAGGCACTGGTAAAGTTTTCGTCAGCGTACAAGAAGCACTTTATGCGTACGAAACAGGTGTTGTTGATATTCAGGCCGCATGTAAAGTTAAAATCAAAGGAAAAGTCGAAGAAACTTCAGTCGGCCGTTCAATTTTATCTGATGCGGTGCCTAAAGAAGTTCCTTTCGCGACAATAAATACAACAATGAGTAAAAAATCGATCGCATCTTTGATCGATACAACTTTCCGTGTTGCTGGTGCAAAAGCCACATGTATTTTAGCTGATAAAATCATGCAGTTGGGTTTTAAATACTCAACTGTTGCAGGTCTTTCGATTTGTATCGATGACATGATTATTCCAGAATCAAAAGCTGGTATGATCAGTGGTGCTGAAAAACAAGTTGAAGAAATTCAACAGCAATATGACGAAGGTTTAATTACTGACGGTGAGCGATATAATAAAGTTGTGGATATTTGGGCTCAGACGTCTGATAAATTGGCCAAAGAAATGATGGGTCAAATTGAAAAACAAAAATTTATCGTTAACGGTAAAGAAGTGACCGGTCCGTCATTTAATCCAATTTATATTATGGCTGACTCTGGAGCGCGGGGTTCATTCAATCAGTTACGTCAATTGGGTGCAATGCGTGGTCTGATGGCTAAGCCGTCGGGTGAAATTATTGAAACTCCGATCACGGCAAATTTCCGTGAGGGTTTAACAGTTCTTCAATATTTCATTTCAACTCACGGAGCTCGTAAAGGTTTGGCCGATACGGCACTGAAAACTGCAAACTCAGGTTATTTGACTCGTCGTTTAGTTGACGTATCTCAAGACGTTGTCGTTTCAGAACTAGATTGCGGAACAGTTGAAGGTTTGGAAATCACTCCGATTTATGAAGCTGGTGAAATCATTCAAGGAATTGGCGATCGTATTTTAGGTCGTACAGTCTTAGCAAATGTAGTTGATCCAAGCACAAACGCAGTCCTTGTTAAAGCCGGTCAAGAAATTGATGAAGCTTTAGTTATTAAAATCGAAGACGCTGGAATTGAACGCGTAGCCATTCGCTCAGGATTAACATGTGAAGCGACTCGCGGTGTTTGTGTGAAATGTTATGGCCGCGATTTATCTCGTGGAGCTACGGTCAACCTTGGTGAAACTGTCGGTATTATCGCAGCGCAATCAATTGGTGAACCAGGTACTCAGTTAACAATGCGTACATTCCACTTAGGCGGAGCCGCATCTCGTTCAGTTGAACAATCAGTTCATACATCTCGTTATGACGGTACTATTAAATTAGTTAACGTACAGAGCGTTGTGAATAAAACTGGTAAATTAACTGTGATGAATCGTAACTGTGCTGCATTGGTTATCGATGAAACAGGCCGTGAACGTGAAAACTTTAAATTAGCTTACGGTGCCGTTTTAAATTTCAAAGACGGTCAAAAAGTCACTAAAGGTGCTGCCGTTGCTGAATGGGATCCGTATTCAAATCCAATTATTACTGAAGTCACTGCAAAAATTCAGTTCCAAGATATCCTTGAAGGTAAAACAATGACTGAACAGGTCGATCCTGTGACTGGCTTTGCGACCAAAGTTATTACGGAATCAAAATCTGCTGACACAAAACCAACTTTATTCTTAGTTGATGCAAACGGAAAAACACTCATGTTACCAGGTCGCGATATCGCAGCCAGATACATGATTCCAGTTGGCGCTCAATTACTTGTAAATGACGGCCAAGAAGTTCATGCCGGTGAAATTATTGCAAAAATGCACCGTGAAACTTCGAAAACAAAAGACATCACGGGTGGTCTTCCACGCGTTGCTGAATTGTTCGAAGCACGTAAACCTAAAGACGCTGCAATTATTTCTGAAATTGATGGATACATCACTTTCGGTAAAGACGTTAAAGGTAAACAACGTGTAATTGTAACTCCAGAAATTGGCGAACAACGTGAATATTTAATTCCAAAGGGAAAACACGTTGCAGTCCGCGAAGGTGAATTCGTTCGTGCCGGGGAAGCCCTTGTTGATGGTCCAACAAATCCACATGATTTATTGGCTGTTCTTGGTCCTAAAGCATTAGCTGCATACTTAGTTAACGAAGTTCAAGAAGTTTACCGATTACAAGGTGTGGGTATCAATGATAAGCATATCGAATTAATTGTTCGTCAGATGCTTCGTAAAGTCGAAGTCACTGAAGGCGGCGATACTCGCTTCCTTGGCGGTGAACAGGCCGAGCGAGCAACTTTTGATGCTGAAAATGCACGCGTTCTTAAAGAGGGCGGACAGATCGCAACATGTGTTCCGTTGTTATTAGGTATTACAAAAGTTTCATTAAGCACTGAAAGCTGGATTTCTGCGGCATCGTTCCAGGAAACAACTAAGGTCTTAACAGAAGCTTCGATTAATTCTAAGACAGATCATTTACGTGGATTAAAAGAAAACATCATCATGGGTCGTTTGATCCCTGCTGGTACCGGATTAACTGCTTACAAAAAGTGGAAAGTTATGGTTACAGAGGATGAAGATATGGATGCAGTTGCGCTTCCATTGATTTAAGGTTTTTGAAATAGATCTTAATAAAAAGCCCCTCTCAATGTTTTGAGCGGGGCTTTTTATTTGGTTAAATGGTATATGCGATTATATTATATTTTAATTGGGTGTTTGTGTTTAAAGCAAAGATTGTCTCACGAGTTGAAAAATGCTACTTTCATTGAATGAAAATTGGTTCTCGAGTTTATTCGAATAATGCTAAGAATTTTGGAATTCGCTATTTCCTCAAAAAAACTGTTTCGCTTATAGTTTGTGTTTTTATCTTTCTGTTATCGAGTGGTATATCTGAGTCCGTACATTCATTAGCACATCTTCTTCAAGGTAAGCATTGCGCTGAAGCTGATTCTTTAGGTCATCATGATGTCGCTGTAGTAGATATTGTACAGCCAATGAATATCTGTTCGATCAAATCAGCTCTTGTAAAATATTTTTCGAACACACTCCTCGTGACACAAATGCAAATTGCTCAGCATATTTATTTCGAGGAAAACCTCCTGGCTTTTGCAGAACGACCTGGCTTTCCATTTGCTTTCGATAGTCTTTGGCATCCTCCGCGTGGACCTCCTGCGCTAGTTTAATTCTGGTCAGTTACTTTACTTTAATTTAATTTCAATTCGGAGGAATTATGAATCGTTTATTTACGTTTCTATTTATATTTATTTGCACGTCATTATCTATAGCTCAAGTTAGTGAAGGGCCTGCTTTACAGATAAACACAGCTAACAAGGCAGCATCGCGCGGCAACAGTTTTAATCCTGATATCGGTATCAATACACTTTTTCTTTATCAAAATTCAAACAGAGGAAACGATGCAACATCAGCAGAAAGAAATGGTCTCAGTCTGCAAGAAGCCGAACTTCAGTTTTCAAGTGATGTAGATCCCTACTGGCGTTTTGTAGGAACTTTTTCGCTTCACCAAGAGGTTGAGGTCGATTCCACGACGACACCTCCGACTAGAACCGCTGAGTACGTATTTGAACCTGAAGAGGCCTTTGCTGAAAGTTTAGAATTACCATTTATTACTTTTAAGGCTGGCAAATTCAAGGCAGCTTTTGGCAAGCATAACCAGTTGCACACACACGCATTCGCTTTCGTTGATGCGCCAATAAGTAATAAAGTTCTTCTCGGTGATGAAGGTTTGAATGACGTTGGTATTTCAATAGCGGCGTTGATTCCATTGCCATGGTTTTCTGAATTTACTTTACAGGGTTTTTCAGGCCAAGGCGAGGGGCTTGATTATTTTCATTCGCCTTCTGCAAATACGAGCGTAGGTGTCGCAAGGCTTCGCAACCTATGGGACTTCAGTGATAATTTTACTTTTGAGCTTGGGTTGTCAGCAGCAAGTGGCGAGAACACAACATCAAAGGCAACAAAGTTGTACGGAGGCGATCTTACATTTAAATGGCGGGCGGATAAATCTCATGCGCTTATTTGGTCGACAGAGGTTATTCAGCGCGATCAAAATATTGCAACTGACGAAAAAGGTAAAGGCCTTGCTAGCTGGATTCAGTGGCAGCTCGGTCAAAGATGGTGGATTCAAGTGCGAGGAGAAACTTTAGAAATGAAGGATCAAGATCCTGTCGTATTAACACCAATCCCAGAGTCCCAGAAAAAACAGTCTCTGCTCGTTGGATTTATTCCTTCGGAATTTTCAGGCATCCGTCTTCAGTATGACCAATTGAATGATGGAGCAGTTGATGACGAGAAAAAAATTTCATTGCAGTTCAACTATAGCATTGGCGCTCACCCTGCGCATGTGTACTAAAAAGGAAATGATATGTTAAAACTTATTCTAGCGATCAGTACCATTTTTATTAGTCTTCAAGCTTTTACAAAGATTAATGTGGTCGCTTCAACAGCTGATATTCAAGCCTTAGTGAGCGCCGTAGGTGCTGATCAGATTCAACTTACTGGAATCGTAAAGGGTTCTATAGACCCGCATTATCTAGAAGCTAAACCATCGTATATGGTGAAGCTACGTGATGCGGATCTACTCGTCGTAAATGGGCTCTCTCTAGAAATTGGCTGGATGCAAAGTCTCATTCGTGGTGCTAGAAATCCAAAAGTAAATCCTGGAAGTCAGGGCTATCTTGATCTGGGGGCCTTGATCGAGCCTCTTCAAAAGCCAACAGGCTCGTTATCTCGTGCTATGGGCGATGTTCACCCAAACGGTAATCCCCATTTTACACTTGATCCAATTCGAATGGGCGAGCTAGCTATTAAAATTGCAGTTAGATTGGGTGAGTTGGATTCGGTAAATAAGGATGCTTATGTGAATCGAGCGAAAACTTATCAAGCTCGGCTGGTTGAGAAAACCAAAGATTGGCAAGCTCGATTAGAGAAGTCAGGCGTTAAGAAATTAATTACTTACCATCCATCGCTTAATTATTTTTTGGATCGTTTTCATCTCGTGGCGGCGACTCACATTGAATCCAAGCCAGGTGTTCCTCCAACAGCTGGGCACATTCTGGATGTTATTCAGATCGCAAAAAAAGAAAATATACAAGTAGCCTTGGTAGATAATTTTTTCGATACAAAAATAGCAGACCGTATTGCGAAGGAGAATCCAAAGCTTAAAGTTAAATCGGTAGGAATTTCTGTCGATTCAGCTCCTGGATTAAAAACGATTGAAGATGTTCAAGAGCAGCTTGTTAAAGCAATCGAGGAAAAATAAAAATGGATGCAGTCCAATTCTTAGCAGCGCCTTTTGCCATGTGTTTATTGCTAGTCGGAATTCACTGCTATTTGGGGCTGCATGTGCTCGCTCGCGGAGTTGTTTTTGTGGATCTAAGCTTAGCCCAGGTCGCATCGTTTGGCGCGACCTTGGCACTTCTGATTGATCCTGAACACCATTCGCAAATCGGATACTTTATTTCTTTGGGGGCCACGTTATTGGCAGCGGCTGTATTTGCTTTTGCACGGCGTTTTGAAAAACAGATTTCACAAGAAGCATTAATTGGAATCACCTATGCCTTTGCTTCTGCAGCAGTTGTCTTAGTAGTAGATCGCCTAGCACATGGTGCAGAGCACTTAAAGGAAGCCTTAGTCGGTCAAATTCTTTGGGTCGCTTGGCCGGAGGTTATTCGAACTGCGTTAATCTACTTTGCAGTCGGAGCAATTCATTGGGTATTTCGTAAAAAATTTATCAGAGCTTCTTTTGAGCATACAGCTGCTGATTGGTTTTGGGATTTCGTTTTTTATGCGTTGTTTGGAGTGGTCATAACTTCTTCGACTTCCATAGCTGGTGTATTACTCGTTTTTTCATTTTTAATTGTTCCTTCAGTCATGAGTACACTTTTCTATACAACTCTTAAAGCAAGGCTCATATTTGGTTGGATATCTGGTGCATTGGTCAGTTTATTAGGTATGTGGTTAAGTTACCGATTAGATTTACCTGTAGGCGCAGTGCTGGTCGTATTGTTCACATCGATTCCAATCTTAACCGTGCCGTATTTATTGATTCGTAAGACATTGTAATAAAATTCAACTCAAAACTCTGTCTTAATATCGATTATTTACATCGACACAGTAATTTTAGCTTTTAGCTGTTAAAAATAATAACTCAATGTTTGTGTAGGTTATGTCTACGTCAAAGAATTTGACGAGAAAAAAAAATCCTGTCAGCATATTTTAATGCCTAAAATTATTAAAAAAAAATCAAAAACAGTTCCTGTCAGGCAGCATCCAAGACGTGTTCGTGTTAGCGAAAAAAACCCTTCAGGCATAACAATTGTTGATCGGCATCTACGGCATATTGACGGAAAATATTTAGATTCAAATCTTTTAAAATCCATATTTGATGAATATGATAAGAAAAAAATAATTTATCCTGCGCAGGGTAAGTTAAATGAACCCAATGAAGATTTATATGATGATTTGATTGCGGTGTGGGTTGATTATTTCAACAAAAAATTAAATTTAACGACTTCGATGGATCCAGATTTGATTAAGGCGCTCATATCTTCTGAATCGACATTTAAACCTAATTCTAAAAACAAAACTGCTATAGGATTAACTCAAATAACAACAGATACGTTTAAGATTTTACAAGATCTCAGTGGTGAAGCTAAAGACTTTGTTTTTAAAGATATTAATAAAAAAGACTTAACTGATCCGAACACGTCAATAGCTCTGGGTGTTCGTTGGTTGGCTTATAAAAAACAATACGCAGAAAAAATTTTAAAAAGACCAGCGACTTCGGATGAGATTATTATGGTTTACAAAGGTATTTTGAAAGACGAATCAAAAAATGCTACTGAAATTATGGCAAAATTTAGGAAAAAATATGAAATACTTAAAAAGTAAAATTTTGGTTTGTGTGATTTCCTGTTTTGGCTGCCGGGCCATTGAAAAAAAAGTAATTATGAATCAGTATGTTAAAGTAATTAAAGAAAACAAAGCAAAAGAGCTTGTTGTCATTGAAGTTGATACGAGCAGAATATTGCATTATTGTTGGCGGACACCTGCAACAGATGAAAATAAATGGAGACACTTTCATCAAATTTCAGTACTCGATGATCAGAATCGAGTTATACCGTTTATGTCACAAATTTCACGCGACAAGGTAGATTGTAATTCAGATCTAAAAAAAATTGATCAAATTATAAAAAAATCTAAAACTGTACGTATTTGCGGAGTTGGAAATTTAGAAATCACTGGACCAGATAAAGGTATTATTTACGAAGTTTTGGATTTTGGCAAACTCGGTAATTTTAAAGCAGATACCTACAGTACGCTCGAGTTAGAGCGTGTTTGTAACGAAAAAAAATGCCAAGATACTTTTCGATTTAAAGACACAGACTGCGACAATCTATACTAAATGCTGATGCCTAAAAAATCAGCATCAAATATATTTTCTAGCCAGCTTGACTCTTCACCCCATTAACAGTTAGTTTATCGAACTCAACACTCACACAAGAGATAAACAGGGTTATCAAAATAATCGGTAACTTTGAGTAAGATGAATAATCTGAAGAAAACAGAAACAGGAGAAGCTCACAGTGCCTACAATTAACCAGCTCATTAAAAAAGAGCGCAGCGTTCAAAAGAACAAAACTAAATCGCCAGCATTGGCACAATGTCCACAAAAACGTGGCGTTTGTACTCGCGTTTACACAACGACTCCAAAAAAACCGAATTCGGCTTTACGTAAGGTTGCCAAAGTTCGTTTATCAAATGGATTCGAAGTTATTTCGTATATTCCAGGTGTTGGACATAATCTTCAGGAACATAGCGTTGTTATGATTCGTGGTGGTCGTGTTAAAGATCTTCCGGGTGTTCGTTACCATATCGTTCGCGGAACACTTGATTTACAAGGTGTTAACGGACGTTTACGCAGTCGTTCTAAATACGGCGCAAAACGACCTAAGAAGTAGATTCTAAAAATAACCTGTATAGAAATAATTAAGAGGAAAATATGTCACGCCGAAGTAGAACATTTAAAAGAGAAATTATCCCAGATCCAGTTCACAAAGATTTGGTTATTGCAAAATTCGTCAACAAGATCATGTTACGTGGTCAAAAAAGTACTGCGCAAAAACTTTTTTACGGAGCTTTAGAAGAGCTTAACGGAAAAGTTCCAGGCGAAGACTCTGTCAATGTCATGAGAAAGGCTTTAGAAAACGTAAAGCCTTCAATCGAAGTTCGTTCTCGTCGTGTTGGTGGATCTACGTACCAAGTTCCCGTCGATGTTCGTCCTTCACGTCGTTTAGCTTTGGCTATGCGTTGGTTGATCGAAACTTCACGTGCTCGTGGTGAAAAAGATTTCGCAAAACGTTTAGCTGGTGAATTTTTGGACGCTTATAATAATCGTGGTAACGCGATTAAGAAAAAAGAAGAAGTCCATAAAATGGCTGATGCAAATAAAGCATTTGCTCACTATAACTGGTAATCAATTTATATCACTCAAGTGAAGACTATATTATGTCAGCTCCTATAATTAAAACTGAAGCTGACTTAATTCATGTTCGAAATATCGGCATCATGGCGCATATTGATGCTGGTAAAACGACAACAACAGAGCGCATTCTATTTTACACTGGAAAAAATCATAAAATTGGCGAAGTTCATGATGGCGCAGCCACAATGGATTGGATGCCTCAAGAGCAAGAACGTGGTATTACAATCACTTCTGCTGCAACCACAGCTTCGTGGAAAAACAACCGCATAAATATTATTGATACCCCAGGACACGTTGATTTCACGATCGAAGTTGAACGTTCGCTTCGCGTTCTTGATGGTGCTGTTGCCGTTTTTGACGGAGTCAATGGTGTTGAGCCGCAATCTGAAACTGTGTGGCGTCAAGCCAACAGACATAAGGTTCCCCGAATTTGTTTTATCAACAAAATGGATCGTGTTGGGGCAAACTTCGAGACAAGTTTTGAAACTATTCGTACAAAACTGGACGCGAATCCGATTAAAATTCAAATTCCCATTGGTGCTGAAGATCAATTTTTAGGTGTCTGTGATTTGATGGAATCCAAAGGTTACATTTGGAAATCAGGCACTGATCACGATTTTACCGAAATTGAAATTCCACAAAATTTAAAAGCAATTTTTGAAACTGAACGCGCAACGATGATTGAAAAAATTTGTGAACTTGATGATGCGCTGACAGAAAAATATTTAAACGGTGAAACGCCGACGATTTCAGAATTAAAATCTGTACTTCGAAAAGCAACAATTGAATTAAAAGTTTTCCCCGTTTTTTGCGGAGCTGCCTTTAAAAACAAAGGCATCCAGCAACTTCTTGACGGAGTTATTGATTATTTACCAAGTCCTCTGGATTCTGTTTTGCCAATCGGAATGAATCCCATCAAAGAAGATTTACCAGTTATTTGTAAGACCTCTTTCGATGAGCCCGCTGCAGCCTTAGCATTTAAATTAGCGAATGATCCGTTCGCAGGTTCATTGACATATATTCGAATGTACTCCGGACAAATTAAAGTCGGCGAACAAATTTACAACCCACGCACAGAAAAAAAAGAACGTGTGCAAAAAATTGTAAAAATGCATGCGAACTCTCGCGAAGAAGTTGATCATTTAAACGCGGGCGATATCGGTGCGATCATCGGACTTAAATTCACAACAACGGGTGACACACTTTGTGATTCGGCTCGGCAAGTTGTGTTTGAATCAATTACTTTTCCAGAGCCCGTAATTTCAGTTGTTGTCGAGGCAAAATCATCTGCTGACCAAGATAAAATGATCGAAGGGCTTCGCAGGCTCGAACGTGAAGACCCATCGTGCAGACTTCGTAACGATCCCGAAACCGGACAAATGTTATTATCTGGTATGGGTGAATTGCACTTAGATATTTTAATTGATCGATTGCACCGTGAACATAAAATCCAAGCCAACGTGGGTCGACCACAGGTTGCCTACAGGGAAACTTTGTTAAACTCAGTCAGCACTGATTTTATTTTTGAACGTATGCTCGGCGGCGAAGAAAAATTTGCGCAGATAAAAATTGCGATTGACGTCATTCACCCCTCAGAGGGAATTAAATTTCAAACTCCGCTTTTACCGTCGAAAGAAACTCCACAACAGTGGATCAAATCTTGTGAAAATGGTTTGCGCGAAGGTGCCGAAGTTGGTCCTATTGCCAGCTATGCAATGGTCGGTCTAAAAATTTCTTTGAATGGTATTTCAAGTCGTCCGCAAATGACAGATGAAATCGTTTGTAAAGCTGCGGCCTCATTGGCATTTCGGGAAGCTATCAAAAAATCTGATTCTGTATTGCTGGAGCCTATATTTAAGGTCGAGGTCAATTGCCCCGACGACTTCTTGGGTAATATTGTTGGCGATCTTAATTCTCGTCGTGGAAAAATTTTAAACATGATGGCAAAATTACAAGGCGGACAAGTCATCATGGCAGAGGTGCCTCTGGCGCAGCTGTTTGGTTATGCGACTGATATTCGTAGTTTATCGCAAGGCCGAGCCTTTTTTAGTATGAATTTCCATGAATATGCCCCTGTGCCGCTCAAGATCAAGGCAGAAGTCTTGCAAAAATTAGGTCGGTAAAATAAGTCAATTTATTTTATTTTTGCTATTGACACCAAATATTTCATCAGACATATTACACCTTCAGTTTTAAAGTTACGGAAATCTCCGTTTTTTTCATAAGGCGACTTGCTTTCATGCGGAAAAAGATTTTGGCGGACTTGAAGAGGTAGAAAAAATGCAAAGTCAAAAAATAAGAATCAGGCTTAAGGCCTTTGATCACAAGCTATTAGACCAATCAACGAAAGAAATCGTTGAAACAGCTAAACGCACTGGCGCTAAGATTGCGGGACCAATCCCTCTTCCTACGCGTATCAATCGTTTCACTGTTTTGCGTTCTCCGCACGTTGATAAAAAATCTCGTGAGCAATTCGAAATCAGAACACATAAACGTATGCTCGATATATTAGAGCCGACTCAACAAACAGTTGATCAGTTGATGAAACTTGATCTATCTGCTGGCGTTGATGTTGAAATTAAACTATCTGCTGAATAATAGGAGGAGTGAACATGAGTGAAGTACAAACACAAAATGAAACTCAGCCTTCAGCCGCTGGTCTTCAATTAAACGGTCTTTTCGCTTTCAAAGAAGGCATGGCAACAATATACACTGATAAAGGCGAAGCAATTCCCGTTACAGTATTGCGCTATGAAACTTGGAAAGTTTCTCAAATAAAAACAACTGAAAAAGATGGTTACACAGCAATTCAAATTGCTTCTGTACCTAAAAAAGCTAAGAACTCAAGTTCGGCTGAAGTAGGACATCTTAAGGCAGCTGGTTTTGAAACAGGCGCAAGATTTCTTCGTGAAATTCGCCAAGACATCCCAGCGGATTCAAAAGTTGGCGATTCTATTTCTATCAACAGCCTTAACAAAGGCGATGTTGTCAGAATAACTTCTAAATCTAAAGGTCATGGATTCCAAGGTTCAGTTCGCCGTTGGAATTTTGCTGGAGGTCCAGCAACTCACGGTTCTAAGTTTCACCGTCGTCCAGGATCTAGTGGTAACAGAACATGGCCAGGTCGCGTAATGCCGGGTAAAAAATTTCCAGGTCACTGGGGAGACGAAACAATCACTGTTAAGAATGTAGTGATCGTAGATGTTTTAGCTAACGAAGGCGTAGTTCTTGTTAAGGGACCAGTTCCTGGACACAAAAATACTCTTGTTAAGTTAGTGAAGGGTTAATTTATGGCTGCAGTAAATGTATTAAATTGGAAAAAAGAAAAAATTGGTCAAGTTGAACTCTCTGCTGAAGTTTTCGAAGCAGAAGTAAAAATTGACGTTTTACACACTGTTGTTCGTTGGCAGCTAGCTTGCCGCCGATCAGGAACTCACATGACTAAAACAAAAGGTTTAGTAAGTGGTGGTGGTAAAAAACCTTTTAAACAAAAAGGTACTGGTAATGCGCGACAGGGATCTACAAGATCTCCATTGATGCCAGGCGGAGGAACGATGTTCGGTCCTCAACCTCGTGATTACTCTTATGCGCTTCCTAAAAAAATGCGGAGAGTTGGCTTAATGATGGCGTTGTCGCATTTGCACAAAGAAGGCAAATTGACGATTGTTGATACTATGGCTTCTGAAGGTAAATCGACAGAGCTTAACAAAAGATTAAAAACTTTTGGTGTTTCAAAGGCTGTTTTAATTGATGCTGAATCAAATGAAAAATTTAACCGCGCGGCAAGAAATCTTCCGAATTACAAATATTCTTCAGTTGAAGGAATTAATGTTTTTGATTTGTTGAAATTTGATCATGCTGTCATTACTAAAAACTCAGTTCAAAAAATTGTTGAACGTTGTTCGTTGGAGAAATAATCATGAAAACGATATTAAAATCTCCTCTTATTACAGAAAAAAACACAATGCTTGCAGAAGCCAGTGTTTATGTTTTTGAAGTTGGAATGAATGCGTCTAAGCCTGAAATCAAAGAAGCCGTTGAAAAAGGTTTTTCTGTTAAAGTTAAAGGTGTCCGCACTGTTGTTTGCAGAGGCGATGTGAAATCTTCTAAAGCGGGCATGATTGCTCCTAAAAAATGGAAGAAGGCATTCGTGCAATTAACTGCAGGCCAAAAAATTTCATTATTTGAGGGAGCTTAAACATGGGTTTAAAAATATTTAGCGCCCGCTCACACGGAAGCCGAGGCATGATAGGTTTTGACTTTAAAGAAATTACGAAAACGACACCTCATAAGTCGTTGACTGTTTCTTTGAAAAAACCATCAGCTCGTAATAACACTGGTATGATTACTGTTCGTCACGTAGGTGGCGCACATAAAAGAAAATATCGTTTAATTGATTTCAAACGTACGAAGCAAGAAGTTCCAGGAAAAGTTTTCTCTATTGAATACGATCCAAACAGAACTTGCCGTATTGCTTTGGTTCATTATCATGATGGTGAAAAAGCTTACATTCTTGCCCCGGTGGGTTTGAATGTTGGCGACACTGTAGTATCAAGCGTAAAAGCAGATATTAAACCTGGAAATTGTTTGCCATTATCAGCAATTCCAGAGGGTACAATTATTCACAATATTGAAATGCGTCCTGGAAAAGGCGGTCAAATTTGTCGTGGTGCTGGTGCATCTGCAACTTTGGCTGGTAAAGGTGATCAATATTGTCAAGTTCGTTTGCCATCCGGCGAATTGAAACAGATTTTATCAACTTGTAAGGCTTCGGTTGGCCAAGTGGGTAACACTGATAATGAAAATATTAAACTTGGTAAAGCAGGCAGATCTCGTTGGAGAGGTGTTCGTCCAAGTGTTCGTGGTATGGCTATGAATCCGGTTGATCACCCATTGGGCGGTGGTGAAGGTGTTGGTAAAGGTCATCATCCTGTAACTCCATGGGGCGTTCCATGTAAGGGTTACAAGACTCGACATAACAAGCGTACTGATTCGTCAATTATTAAACGTCGTAAATAGGAGTATTTGTGGCACGTTCGATTAAAAAAGGTCCTTTCGTTGATTTGCATTTAGAGAAAAAAATTACAAATGCTATTGATAAAAGTGATAAAAAAGTAATTAAGACATGGTCAAGACGTTCAACGATCTTGCCTCATTGTGTAGGTTTGACTTTTGCTGTTCATAATGGCAGAAAGTTCGTGCCAGTTTACATAACTGAAAACATGATCGGCCATAAGCTGGGTGAATTTGCGCCAACGCGTACTTTTGCTGGCCATGCCGAGAAAAAAGCAGCTTCTTCTGCTCCAGCGGCAAAGAAATAGGTAAGGGTATATGGAATCAAAAGCATCTTTAAAATACGCTAGAGTCGGTGCCCAAAAAGCACGTTTAGTTGTAGACGTAATTCGCGGTAAGTCAGTTGATGAAGCAATCAAAACTTTGACTTACATGAATAAGAAAACTGCTGAATTAGTTAAGAAATTAATTGAATCAGCGGCAGCAAATGCTGACTATAAAAAAACAATGAATACGGACAAGCTTTTTGTAAAAGCTATTTCTGTTGATCAAGGCCCTGTTTTAAAACGATTCAGACCACGCGCTCAAGGTCGTGCGTTCGGTGTTCGTAAAAAAATGAGTCACATTAATGTTGTATTAGGGGAGAAGTAACAGTGGGACAAAAAGTTCATCCAATTGGATTTCGTGTTGGTGTTATTCGTACTTGGGACTCTCGCTGGTACGCAAAGGGTCAAGCATACTTTGACAACATCCATGAAGATCTTAAATTAAGAAAATATTTAAAACAAAAACTAAAACATGCTGGAATTTCAAAAATTGAAATTGAGCGCGCTGGTAACAAAGTAAAAGTTATTATTCATACTGCGCGACCAGGTGTTGTTATTGGTAAAAAAGGTACTGGAATTGATACTTTAAAAGCTGACGTTCAAAAATTAACTACGAACGAAATTTTCTTAAGTATCCAAGAAGTACGTAAGCCAGATACTGACGCTCAATTAGTTGCTGAAAGTATTGCGCAACAATTAGAAAAACGTATTTCATGGAGACGTGCTTTGAAAAAAGCGATTGCCGCTGCTATCAAAGGTGGAGTTCGTGGTATTAAGGTTCGCGTTTCTGGTCGTTTAGACGGTGCTGAGATTGCTCGTTCTGAATGGTACAATGAAAAATCTGTTCCTTTACATACTTTACGTGCTGATATTGATTA
>JANPOT010000016.1:0-182980 GCA_031428135.1 Pseudobdellovibrionaceae bacterium
TTCGGTTTCACCAGGGAAACCGACAATAATGTCCGTTGATAACACAAGGTTTGGAATATATTTTTTCATCAAAGCAATTTTTTCTAAATATGTTTCGCGCGTGTATCCGCGATTCATTTTTTCTAAAATTTCAGAACTTCCAGATTGAAATGGTAAATGCACATATTCACAAATTTTATCCTGATGATCAGCCATAACATGCATTAATTTTTCATTAAAGTCTTTGGGATGCGATGTCGTATAACGAATACGTTCAATATCTGTATCTGTTGCAACTTTTTTTAATAAATCTGCAAAATCATATTCACCACCAGAACCATTATCAGAATGGTATGAATTTACGTTTTGCCCCAAAAGTGTGACTTCTTTGACCCCGCGTCCAACCAATGTTCTGACATCCATCACAACATGAGCTAATGGTCGTGATTTTTCACGTCCTCGTGTATACGGGACAACACAAAACGTACAAAAATTATCACAACCTTTGGCGATATTAACAAATGTTGAAACACCTGGGTTTCGAACCAATGTTTCAACATGATAAGGCGCTCGGTGTTCAAATTTTGCGTTAACAATTTTTTCTTTACCTTTAGTTTCATAAACTTGTGAAACTAAATTTGGTAAATTATCAATATTGTCCGTACCAAAAACGAAATCGATCAACGGTTGTTGTTTGATTAATTTTTCTTTTTCTTGTTGGCCAACGCATCCGCCAACACCAATTTTTAAATTTGGATTTTTGTCTTTTAATTTTTTATACCGGCCAACTTCGGAATAAACTTTGTGGACTGGTTTTTCTCGAATTGAACAGGCGTTAATAATAATTAAATCAGCCTCTTCGGGTGTTTGAACAGGATTAAAATGGACCATTTCAAGCAATGAATACATTCGTTCAGTATCATTCACATTCATTTGGCATCCGTATGTTGACACATACACACCACGTCCTAATCCAATATCATTTGAATTGTAATTTGAATTGATCGGCAGAACAGTCTGAACTGCCTCATTATTTTCTGTATTATTTTGCATAGTCGTAAGTTATAAAAACTACTTGTATTTCAGTCAATAAATTGAGAAACAATTTGTTCATTTTTACAAAGGCCATACACATGAATCCACGCACCAAAACAGTTTCTAAATGGACCGAGCTGCCAAACGACTTAAAAATTCAAATAAGTACTATTTTTGAGCAAAATTTCAAAGAAAACATCGGTCCGACTGGCACAATACGCACGGATGGACGTATTTATCCCAATGAAATAGTGCTCAGCGTTGGAATTCACAAAAAAGGCGAACTGCGTTTTCACAATTTCGAAGTCTCGATTGACCATAAAAACGACAAAGAAAAAATTGTCGAACTGATTTACATGTCAGTCGATGCCATTGCCAGCCTAATGGTTGAATATTTTGAAAACGACGAAGACATCGAATTGCCATACACATGGATGCAATACCCATTTAATGACCAAAATGTTTGGCTGCAATTTTCAACCGTAAACCCCGACCTGGAAGCCGAAGCCAATAAATTATTGGGTCTGGTCGATGACGCAGAAACGATTTTAAAAAATGCCGAAGCCGAACGTTCAGCTGATGCACTGGATGCCACCGAAGACGAATTTGATGAATTGGTTAAAAATATTGACCTGGACCAAATGAATAAACCCAGCATGTTTAAATCGAAGAAAAAAAAGGATGAATTGCATTAGGTATTAAAATTCAAACCCACAACCCCGACAGATCAATTTCAATTTCTAAAAATGGAACGCATCTGACTTTATCATTATTCATAAATGTTTTAACTAAAATCCAAGATGTTTTATTGTTTTCATAAACTTCTAAAGTTTTTAAAATCGGATCAATCAACCATATGTGTTTTACATTTTGTTCTAAATATATTGGCATTTTTTTAACTCGATCAACCCCAGCTGTGCTTGGGGATAAAACTTCACAAACCCAATCAGGTGATATTGAAAAAAATGTTTCGTTTGTAATCGTTGGAATTCGATCGCGTTTCCAGCCACCGATATCAGGAACCAGAATGTGCTCATCCAAATGAATTTCAGGTTCCATCATAATAACCCAACCACCGGGTCCGCCTTTGCCTTTGTGAAATGGACCCATCAGTTCATGCAATAATGAACTGGCGGCATTTCCGTGTTTTAATGCAGGCCGTGGACTGACGTGTAATTCACCAGATATAATTTCACCGACCACATGGTCTGGCAATTCAAGCCATTTTTCATGAACTGATTTTATTTTTTGAGCTGGTGAATTCATTTAAATACTCCAACTTAAATTATAAGATATTAAACTTAGTTTTCAACTGGACCAGGTCTTTTGATCTGGTAATGAATCATAAAATCACGTTCATAGTCGTTCTGGTACGAATGGCTGCGACTGCCCAGGGCTGAAAAAATATTCCAAACAATGAATACCACTAAAATTGAACAAACCCATACTGCGCGTAAATTATATTTTTGTATTTGAAAAACCATAAATAAACTGATCGCTGGGAAACACAATATAAAATGCCAATGATTAAATTCAACGGGCGAAAGGCTTGCCGAAATGACAACGGCAACAAACATCATTACAAAATAATTCAAAAACCGCTGATGATCATTTTGTTCAGTCATTTGATTCCATTTTATTTTTTCACGCCATGGGTATTTTTTCAAAAAACCACCAATGATTTTAAAACTGAATATCAAACTGGCGGCTGCCAAAATCCATTTTAACACATGAAAAATATTTGAAACCATGGATCGTAAAATTTCAGACGTTATCCAATCAAACCCAATTTCAGAAAAAATATGTCGACCAAAATACACAGACCCCATTCTGAAAAAATAAATGATTGATTTAATAACTGGATACACCAATACAAAATTTCGTCCTAAATACGAATCATTTTTGGTCAGGTCAATATTTTGTTCGACACCTGCGTTTGAAAATCTGTCGATTAAATACGGAATCAGCGACAAAATAATCAACCCAGTCGCTGCGGCAAATCCCCACCAATTGATTTTGATTTGTTTTGTCAAAAATAATCCTGACGAAATTAAAGCCAGAATGATAAATGAAAAATGTGTTTGAAAACATAAACCAATGGCAATCACATGAAAAAATGTCTGCCAAAAATTTTTATGTTTCATGTTTAATGATGTGTAAAGGTGAATCGTAGTAAATAAAAATAAATAAGCTGGGTTATACAATTCAGACTGTTCCACCCGCCATGGATTTAACCAAAAAAATATTCCCAATAATAACACAGAGAAATTTTCGTGAATCAAAAAACCAATACGTCGCAACAAAAAATAGCTTAAAATTTGAAATATTAAAATAACAGAACATGCGGCATAGGGCGAAAACCAAATTTTCATTGGTAATCCAGTGACTGCAGTTAAAAATGAACCCGGAATTGAACCGACTTTTGTGGATCGGTTCCCATAATTTGTCCATTGGTTGGTTTGAACAAGCTTAACAGATTTATCCATCAACTGCGTGTTATCAGGGTGCACTGATAAGGTTTTAAACATCAGCGCACTTAATAATACGCCGATGGTTAAAATTATAAATTCAGATTTTAAGAAATAACGAATTAGTAATCCCCGTCATCATCCATGGCTGTTGATTCAACAGTTCCACGAATTTCATCGGTAAACGATTGCGCTTCGTCATCACCTGCGTCATCAGGAATTACAGATTCATCAATTTCAAGCTCTGCTATTGAACCCAAGAAGTCTTTTTCAGTTTTTAAATCTTTTTTGATCATTTCTAAAAACTTATCAGGATATCTGCTTGTCAATGCAATAATATATTTTTCAAGCTTATCATCAATCAATATGACTTTGCGGATTTGGATTTTTTTCCATAATAATAAATAATGGTAACGGCAATATCCTTCAACATTTGCGACCTGATCACAATCACGAACGCGACATAATCTGCGACCTTCTGAATCTGTTAAATAAATTTCAGCAACAGTTGATTCCGAATCATCGTCTTCAGAAAATTCATCCAGATTATCGTCTTCGTCATCGTCTTCGACGGCTTTTAAGTCGTCTTCGTATTCAGCAATTTCAGATTCGCCAAAATCATCATCAATATCATTTTCGATATCGTCATCGTCGTCTTTTTTCTTGTCATTTTTTTTCGACTTTGATTTTGATTTAACTTTCGAAGTTGATTTTGAAGCCTGAGGCTTTGCGTCAGATTTGACTGCAACAGGTGCAGTTTTCTGATTTTTCAAATCTTCTTTTGATGTCTTTGCATCTTTTGAAGCAGATTTTGAATCGTCCATTGCAGAACTTGCTGACTTCTTAACAATTACAGCAGGTTTAGGATCTGATTTTGCTTTATTTTTAGACTTATCTTCGGTTTTTGTATTTGGTTTTTTTGCCATAGGAAATTAGCGTTGCGGTAAAAATCATTATCTGTCAACTTTAATTTCTAACGTATGAACATTCATTAAGAATTTAACCGGAGATATAAATGGAAAAAGTCGTCATCGTTTCAGCACAAAGAACTGCCGTCGGTTCATTTCAAGGTTCACTTTCAACATTACCTGCTCCTCGCTTGGGCGCAATTGCAATTCAATCTGCGATGGAAAAAATAAAATTAAATCCAAACGATGTCCACGAAGTCATTATGGGGCAGGTCTTAACTGCAGGGGTCGGACAAGCACCTGCCCGGCAAGCGGCTTTATTTGCTGGTATTTCAAATTCAGCTCCCTGTTTAACAATAAATAAAGTCTGCGGGTCAGGATTAAAAGCAGTCATGTTAGCTGCTGATGGAATTCGATTAGGTCATACATCAATTGCTGTTGCCGGTGGCCAAGAAAATATGAGCTTGGCACCGCATTTACTTGAAAATTCACGGAATGGTTATCGTATGGGCTCTGTATCAATGATCGATTCAATGATCAAAGATGGCCTTTGGGACCCCTACAACAATTTCCACATGGGTAATGCTGCAGAAATTTGTTCACGCGAATATTCTTTTTCACGAGAAGCACAGGATACGTTTGCAATTGATTCTTATAAAAAAGCACAATCAAGTATTACAAATGGGTTGTTTAAAAATGAAATTGCAGATGTTGTTATCGAAAGCAAAAAAGGGAACATCACAATAAATACTGATGAAGAACCAGGGCGAGCCATGTTTGAAAAAATGCCCGGCTTAAAACCTGCATTTGAAAAAGACGGCACAATCACTGCGGCGAATGCTTCAAAAATCAATGATGGAGCTGCTGCAATTGTTTTAATGTCTGAATCAGAAGCCCAAAAACGTGGTTTAAAACCATTGGCTCAAATTGTTTCATACGCCACATTCGCCCAGGATCCAAAATATTTTACAACGGCTCCTGTTGGAGCAATTAAAAAATCACTCGAAATGGCGAATTTAAAAATTTCAGATATTGATTTATTTGAAATCAATGAAGCTTTTGCGAATGTCACAATGGCTGCGCAAAAAACTTTAGAAATTCCTATGGATCGTATTAATGTTTTTGGTGGCGCGATTGCAATTGGTCATCCCATCGGAGCAAGTGGCGCCAGGATATTTACAACATTAATTCACGGACTTCACACAAAAAATGTCAAACGCGGACTTGCTACGTTGTGCATAGGTGGTGGTGAAGCTGTTTCTGTCATTATTGAGCGTACATAATATGTCCAAAAAAGTTTTTAAAAATGCGACCGAAGCACTTCACGACGTTAAAGATAATTTAATTTATCTTGTTGGCGGATTCGGTTTGTGTGGAATCCCTGAAAACTGTATCGCTGCACTTCGTGATTCTGGTGTTAAAAATATCACCTGCGTTTCAAATAATGCAGGTGTTGATGATTTTGGCTTAGGTTTATTGTTACAAACCAGACAAATAAAAAAAATGATGTCATCTTACGTTGGCGAAAATGCAACTTTTGAAAAACAATATATGAATGGTGAATTAGAATTGGAATTTTGTCCTCAGGGCACATTGGCTGAACGATTGCGCGCTGGCGGTGCCGGAATTCCTGCTTTTTACACACCTACAGGCGTCGGTACAAAAATTGCCGAAGGCAAAGAAGTCAGAGATTTTAATGGCCGTGAATTTGTTTTAGAAAACGGAATCACCGGAGAATTTGCTTTTGTTAAAGCCTGGAAAGGCGACAAATTTGGAAATTTAATTTATAGAAAAACCGCCAGAAATTTTAACCCAATGATTGCTACCGCCGGAAAAATAACAATCGCCGAAGTCGAAGAACTGGTCGAAATCGGAACTTTAGATCCTGATCAAATACATACACCCGGTGTGTACGTTCAACGAATTTTTCAAGGCACAAATTATGAAAAACGTATCGAACAAAAAACAATCAACAAAATTGTGAGCCCATAATTATGCCATTAACAAGAGAACAAATCGCAAAACGAATTGCCCAGGAAGTTCAAGACGGATACACCGTCAATTTAGGCATTGGAATTCCCACTTTGGTCGCAAATTATATTCCTGCATCAAAAAACGTTATGTTACAAAGCGAAAATGGTTTGCTTGGTATGGGCCCATTTCCCACCGAAGAAAATATTGATGCAGATCTGATTAATGCCGGTAAACAAACAATCACAACAGCCTTAGGCGCCAGTTTTTTTTCAAGCGCAGACAGTTTTGCAATGATTCGCGGTGGACACATTGATATGACCGTTCTTGGTGCGATGGAAGTCGACGAAGCGGGTAACATTGCCAATTGGATGGTTCCCGGAAAAATGATCAAAGGTATGGGCGGAGCCATGGATTTAGTTGCTGGTGCAAAAAATGTAATCGTAGCTATGCAACACACCGACCGCGAAGGAAATTCAAAGCTCAGATCTAAATGTACATTGCCATTAACTGGTGTTCACTGTATCAAAAAAATTGTTTCTGATTTTGGTGTGATCGAAATTACAGATTCAGGTTTTGTATTATTAGAATACGCACCTGATATGACAGCGGATCAAGTCATGAAGGCCACCGAAGGCAAAATGACTTTGGCTGCCAACTGTAAACCCATGGATATCTGATTATATTGAAAATTTAAATTTCTTTGATGTTTTTAAATCTTAATGGAAGCTGACTTTGGTCAGCTTTTTTATATTCTTCGCCGTTCAAAGTATGAACGTGCAATGAATTTGTTTTTCCACCATCAGCCACAGGCTGCCCCAAAGTAAAAATAACCCGGTCACCTGTTTTTGATAATCCATTTTCAATCAACATTCGTTCAACTTGTGAAATAATATCTTTAAGGTTTTCATAGGGGTTCAAATGTAAAGTTTGAAGCCCCCACGTCATTTCAAGTCGATTCAAAACATTAAGGTCCGTGGTTATAGCGACAATCTGGGCTTTGGGTCTGAATGTTGAAATTATTTGAGCCGTTTTTCCTGACGTAGTTAAACAGACAATTGCACTGGCACTGAGTTTTAATGCTGATAAAACTGAACCTGCCGCAATGGCTGCAGGTGTACTTAATAATTCATTTTCCAAAGATAACTTGTAATAATTGTCTTCATTTTTTTCAACTTCGACAATAATTTCATGCATAGTTCGGATAGCCTTAAACGGATACTTTCCGCTGGCACTTTCTGCAGACAGCATCAAAGCATCTGAACCATCCAACACTGCATTTGCGACATCTGTAATTTCCGCACGTGTTGGCCTTGGGTTTTCAACCATCGAATCCAACATCTGCGTAGCTGTGATAACGGGTTTTCCCATTTGATTTGATAATGCAATAATTCTTTTTTGCGCTCCTGGCAGACGGCTCTGCCCTGTTTCAACAGCCAAATCACCTCTTGCAACCATAACAACATCAGAAAGCCTGATAATTTCTTCAAGATTTTCTAAAGCTTCTAACATTTCAATTTTAGCTACAATTTTGGCTGGTGATTTATGCTGGTCAATAATTTCCCGGAGCTGTCGAATATCTTTGCCATATCTAACAAAGCTCAATGCGACATAATCGACATTATTTTTCAAACCAAATTCAAGATCAATTTTATCTTTGGGGGTCATCGCTTCGACAGGTAAATTAACGCCTGGTAAATTCATGCCTTTTCGATTTTTTAAAATTCCACCATAGATAACTTTGGCTTTTAATGTTTTTTCAAAAACTTCTAAAACTTCTAATTCAAGTAATCCATCATCTAATAAAATGCGAACACCAGGTTTTGCAGCCTTACAAAGTTCTTTGAAATCGCTGGGAATCAATCCTTCACGCCCTAAAACATCATCAATGGTTACAGTAACGATTTCATCTTGTGTAATTAAAATTGATCCTTTTTCAAAAAGACCAACGCGGACCTTGGGGCCTTGCAGATCTTGTAATATTGTCACTGGAGCCTTTAATGCGATTGATTTTTCACGAATGATTTTGATAACTGACAAATGTTCTTCGTGTGTGCCATGGCTGAAGTTAAGTCTTGCGATATTTAAGCCAGCATAAATGGCCTTTTCGATATTTTCTGGATCTTTTGTTGCGGGGCCAATTGTCGCAACAATTTTAGCCCTGCGATGAAATAAGGGCTGTGTATTATTTTGCTTCATCGTCATTGAATTTGGTGACATATTTATTTTTGATTGCATTGATATAGCGTAGTTAATTATTGTTCAAAAGTCCTCATAAAAAATAATTCACGCGACCTTTTTTGATTTTCTAAAATTTTTGCGGACTTTATATTGCGCTGCTGTATAGCATCTTCATCAGAGGCGATCTTTCGATTGATATGATTTTGCAAAACCTGGCTTTGCCTCAAAGAATCGTCATTTAATCGCTGTTTGTATTTTTTCGCCAATAAATTTAATTCCTTTTTAAATTCAGATTTCACTTTATAAAATTCAGATAAATACTGAACTAACGATTTTCGATCTAAAAAATCTGATTTTTGCAGAACAAATATATCATTATTATCATTTTGCTGATTTTTCTCGTTGATAAAAGTCTTTAGATCTAATGTTGATAAGTCTAAAATCTGAATTTGACCGTCAACAGATCGCTTAACATATTGTGTTTGACTGTTTTCGATACGATATCCAAAGACTCGATATTGCAAATCAGAACGCAGCGCCACTGAACCTTTAAGTAAAATAAAATCGAACAATCCAACATCAGAATTTCCGTTTTTTTGAATTTGCAAGGTTGAGCCCGCTGACAATCTGATTTGTTGTCCTGCCCATTCAAAAACATTTAATTGATGATTTGATCTGACCAAACAAGGTGACGTCATATTTTTAATGCAGAAGTCTGGGACCTGAATCAAGTTTTCGGATGCTGAACCAATATTCGATATTAAAAATAATACATAACATAAATATTGAATTCGAAATATCATAATTTAACTTCGTTCAGTAAATAATTTTTATCACTGAATTTTGTAAAATGAGTTTGAATAATTTTTTTAAGGCTTTTTGCTTCATTCACGTTTCTATTTTTTGTGTAATAGTCCGAAAGCAATAACAACGCCTTCCCCGTCCATTTTGATTCAGGGTACTGGCTGATGAGGGTATCGATGTCTGATAAACACTCATCTTGTATTTTTTTATGGCAACTTATTTCGACTTTGCGAAACAATGCCTGTGATCTGTTTTCAGAGTTAAAACTATTATCTTTGATTTTATTTAAATAGCTGATTGCTTCAGATAATTGATTGTTTTTTTTATACTCTTGAGCCTTTACAAAATAAAATTCTGACATGTCTATAGGCTCTGAACCTCGAGCTTCATTTGACGATTCTGAAATCGATGCAGGAATACGATCATTCCCATGTTTTTTGTTTTTCAAAACACTGATTTCAAATTGCAATTTTTCGTTTTTATTTTCCAGTTTTAAAATAGCCGCTGACTGCAAAGACACGCCTGATTCATATTGTCTAAAATTTGTGTACAAAATCATTTGTAAACCAAAAATCATTAAAATAAATATAACGTACTGCACATTTGATTTCATGATAATTATTTCGGCAGACTCTGGACTAAAGTTGAATTAAATAAATATAATTCTCAATTTGAAACGTATTTGGGTGACAAAAAACAGATCATTGATAGTCTCTGATTTTCTTAAACATTTGGAAATATAAAATGAATAAATCTGAACTTGTGAGCGCTATTTCAAACCGTACGAAAGTCAGCAAATCTCAGACCGAGGCGCTGCTTGATGCGACTCTGGATATTATTCAAAGAACAGTTTCTAAAGGCGAAGACGTCAAACTTGTTGGATTCGGTAGCTTTCAAAAAGCACAACGTCGCGCCAAAACAGGTCGAAATCCTAAAACCGGAGAAACTCATAAGATTCCAGAAACAAGTGTGCCCAGGTTTAAACCAGGCAAAGATTTCAAAGATAGCGTCAAATAATAATACGGGCTGTTTCGACTAAAAATGATCAAATTTGCTTTTTGCCGAATTCGGCCATTGATCAATGACTTCGATCAAATCATAATATTTAACTTGAAATGATTTGCTGTACACATCTTGAAATAAAAAATTGATCGCAGCTGGAAATTTGAGTCTTTTGTTCACAAAGGCCCAAAATACTTTTTCACCCATGATGCCGCCTAATAATCTGGCGGCAGCCGCATATGTTTTTTTGTTTTTAGCCAGCGACTTTTTACGTTTTGAATCAAATTCAGTGACTGAAGAATTCATTTCTTTCAGTTTTTGCTCTAAAGCAATTGCTAAAACATCTTTACCGTGGTCATCAAAATTTTCAGAAATTAAAAATGATCGCAAGTCAAAAACGGTATTCGTTTTACGTTTTGGATTCATAATTTTTGTAAAAAAATAAGACAACATTTCAATCCAGATTAATGATAAAAAATATTTCTGTGAATCACAGATCGTCTTAGTATATATTTTATGTTTGAACATTAAGTATTCTGCCGCTAATCGACTGATGTGATTCAATGTAAAGCTTTCTAAATAGCCTTTTTTCAGTTCGGGGACAAAAAAACTTTTTTGATCAGAAATGTCTGTTTTGATTTTATTTTTTAAATGAGCATCAGTTTTTACAAACTCGGATGCCGGTTCGAAGTCCGCCAAAACATATACACTGATTTCGGATAAATCTGTTTGGATATTCAGGCTATCAGAAATAAATTGAACGGCTCTGGCAACATGATCAGTAACATCTACTTCGTCATCTGACCAATTTGCACCAGTACTTTCCAGTAATAGTAAATAATTTTGCCATTTAACCCATGGCAAAACAGCCATCACAGCCCATTGTTGTTTATTAAAACGTACAAAATCTGGAACACTCTTGTGCTTTTTCATCTGTTGAAAATAAATTTCATCAGGACTTTGAAAAACAGTTTGTAATTTGATTTTAGGTAAAATTTTATAAATTTCTTTTGGCAAATGTTTTTGCGCCAAGTGATAATCCCCGATTTGAACAATCAATAGCTTTTCTGGGTATCTGTTTACAATTTTTTTAATATTCTGGGCGATTTTCAGATCTCGCTGATTTAAGTCAGCATCAGATGAATTCACCGCATGTACAGCGACATCGTTTTGTATTGCCCATTGCAATAAAGGCTTAACAGATAAAAATGGGAAATTCCAATTCTTAGACCAGCTCGTTTGGCGTATAAAATCAATTTCTGAAATAAGCCCGGCCATGTATTTTTCAAGGACGACTTGATGTTTTAAATAAATACATTCCAATGCTAAAACAAGTTTTTTCGATTTGTATTTACGACAGATTCTTAAGAGCGACCGCATTGATTGTGGTTCCGAATGAAAATCACCCATTAATAAAATCTGAGTCGATTTTAAAGTTTCAAAAAAATCAGCGGTCGTCGCTATTTTGGGCTTTAAACTCTTGAGCTCAGCAGAATGCGTCTGTTTATATAATGCCAAGCGTTTATTTGCATGGCCCAAATAGGCTTCGACCTTATTTTTTATTTCAGTGTAAAATTCAAAACGCTGTCTAAAGATATCTTTGTGGTCCATTGCAATATAATATTAAAACACTGCTTGATTTCAATCGTTAAAAGCAAAATGATAGAACAATGAACAAAAAAATGAATATCTTGCTGTTTTCTTTATTTGCGACCTTACTCACATTTGGCTATTTGACTATTCATCATTACAGTCTGGTTTTTGGCACAGCCAGCACATCGCTTTGTCAAATCAGTCAAACAATCAACTGTGATGCTGCTGCACTCAGTTCATATTCCGAATTGCTGGGTATACCTATTGCTCTGTTTGGACTTTGTTTTTCAGCCATTATTTTAATTATTATATTGATGATTCGATTCGATTGGCTTGAATCCACGGCAATTGTGACACATTCATTACAAATTTTGATACTTGCATCTGTTGTTTTATCCATCGTCCTGGGCTTGATTTCGATTTTTAAACTTGGAGTGATTTGCCCGCTCTGTGTCGTCAGTTACATTCTAAGTTTCATCAACTGTTGGTTGATTTTTAAAATATTTAAATTTAATCTAGCTTCCGTTTCAATGAATGCGCTGTCCGAACACAAAGGTTTTTTTATTTCATTGGCTATGATTCCGTTTCTGGCATGGTTTATGTCATCTTCGATTCAAACCTCATACGGCTATGATCAAATTATAAAACTAATTCCTGAAAAATTGTCACAATGGAAACAAATGCCCGTTCAAAATTTTAACACTGAACTGGGCCTTATCAAAGGCGACTTATCCAGTAAAAATACACTTGTTGAATTTGCTGATTTTAAATGCTCACATTGCAAAGCCGCTGCTGATACATTTAAAAATTTTTCAAAAATTCAACCGAAAATAAAAATTATATTTAAACCGTTTCCATTAGATGGAAATTGCAATCCACACGTCAGCTTCAAGGGTGATGGATCGCGCTGTCAAATGGCCGGCCTGGCATTATGTTCAGAAAAAATATCTAATCAAGGATGGGCAGTCCACGACTATTTCTTTGAAAATCAAGAAAAATTATCTCAAATTGCAGATATCAAACCCACATTTAAGGATTTATCAGTTCAATTAAATTTAAATTTTGAAGAAATAACTAAATGCAGCGAAAGCAGCGAAACATTCGATCTGATTCGCCAAATGACTAACGAAGCAAAAGCAGCACAAGTCGAAGGAACTCCTTCAGTTTTTATGAATAACCAAAAATTGGGCCACGGACAATTTTTACAAATATTAATGGAAGCCTATAAATCATTGGATCAATAACTACATTAGGCCGACGAGTCGATAAAACCAATCTAAGGCTGACGAAGAATAGTCATCAAAAACAACAGAAATTGTTGCACCCAGTCCCATAAATAATTCAAGAACAAATGCTGAAATTGAAACTAATGCAAGCGAAAACCAAACTGCTTTTACAACAATCTGAGTCGACTTAATATCATTCAAACGTAAGTCTTCTTCACATTTTTCTATTTTTTTAATGACGAATTTTAATTCCTGAAAATGTTCTTTGAACTTTTCTTTAAGTTCGTGCTGTTTTGTTCGCGTTAGCGAAGTCAGACCAGGGAAATTTCTTTTGGTTCTGATGGCAAAAATTAAATCGATCGAATGCTGAATGTATCGTTCCGTTTTTGATCTAAATGTCGAATAAACAGATTCCTTATTTAAAAAATCTTTCAAATAAGTGATTGCACGGTCATATTCTTCGTTAATTACAAATGTCAGTATATTGTATCTGAGCGTATCAGGCCGGCCAAGATCGGAAATATCCAGATCTTGTGTACTTTTTTTATCATTTTTTTTTACTGCTGCAGACATGTTTTCTATTCGGCAATCATCTCCAATAACTTAAGCCGATTGGCTGTTGGTCTAGTTTTTAGCCTTAAGTCGCCGTTTAGCTGACTTCGACTTTGGTGCATATCGTATTTGTGTAACAATAGTTTAACTTCAGGAGGAAGTGATATGGAATTTTCTTTAGAGCATTTAGAAATTGTACCCAATCAACAAATGACAGTTTTAAATTCAGATTTAATTCGGTCAGATTTCACGACCAAAGGAAATCAAACATCCTCGTCCTCTGTTCTTGATGATTTGTCGTCACAAATCGAAGACTTACAAAATAAATTGAAACTCAATTACAGAAAAATTTACCTGTTTGAAACTGAAAACCAAAAATTAATTCAAGAAAAAAACAAACTTTTTTTCGATGTCAAAAACCATAACGAAAAATTTGAAATTCTTTCGGAAAAAAATTCAAAACTTGAAAACTTTAACAACGAACTCGAAACAAATTATAAAATTGTTTACGAAAAATACCAAGCCTACGAAAAATTATCAGAAACTCAATCCGTCGATCTTAAAAGACTTTCGAAGTTTCATTTAAAAATTAAAGACATTATCAAGCCTTATGTTCAAACACTTAAAAATCAAATCCTACAGCTTGATGTCGATTTAAAAAAAACTCAAAAAATGAGTCAATCTTTTGAAAAATTAAACAATGAAAATATTTTACAAATTCAATATCTTCAACAAAATTTGGATCTTCAAAAAAATAAATTCGAATCTGAAAAAACGAATTTTATTCAATCCTACGAAGAACAAATTCATTTTTTATCCAAAGAAATTATTCAGCACCAACAGAAATCTGAATTACTGCAAACCGAAGTTTTTAAATTCAAAAAAATGAATGAAAATAAAAATTTTATTGAAAATGAACTGATCCGGTTCAAAAGAATACAGGAATCTGACCAAAATGAAATTTCTGATTTGAAAATTAAAAATGCAAGGCTTGAAAATAATTTATCAGCTTTGATGATCGATAATTCAGATATTAAAAACAAGTTAATTTTAAATGAATCTGAACATCATCAAATTGAACAAAATTTAAATGTGACCAGGTCCCAGCTAAATACAAAAATTGACGAACTCGAAAAAATGCATTTGAGACTTAAAATGTTAGAAAAACTAAATACTCATTTAAGCTTGAATTTTACAAATCCGAATAACGAAGAGCTTCTGTCAAAGTCGTAAAAGTTTTTAATGTTAAATGTCCTTTGAGTTCCAATAATTTATGAAAATCGTTCTTAAGCCCCACAATTGACGCCTGTGGGATCAAATGAATTGATTCAAAAAATGTTGTTAAGTTTGCAGACCCAGTAAATGATAAATTTTCAAGGCAAAAAATAACTTTTTGATTTTTAAGTTTTTTTTCACAAACATCACGAAATGGTTTATTTTGATCTGGTTCAATACGGCCATTAATTTCAACAACTGTTAATTCACCAACTTGATAATAAGTCGCATTCATCATATTAAAATCCTCCGTTATATATCAACTTGTCGGCTTATTTTGAAAAAAATGAACAATCCTTTAGTCTTAAAGTGACAAATCATTTTTTCATTTTTATAATTTTTTGACGTGCATAATTATCATTATTTTTTAGTTCTATTGTTGTTGTTATTTCTGACTGGAAACCCGTTGGCTTCAGCCGACGAAAGTCGAGCTGGCGCCAGGATCGCTGGCTTTACCATTACTGCTGACAATTTGTCGCGTGATTTGGAATTAAACACTGTGAAACTCACGGGCAATGTTGAAGTCACCTATAAAAACCAATCCTTTAAATCTGATTTTTTATCGATCGACCAGAATACGAAACAAGCCGTCCTTAAAGGGAATGTTCAAATTTTTACAATCGACACTGAAATCGGTGGTGATGAAATTCATTTAGATTATGAATCAGATCAATCAGTTATTTATAACGGCTATGTTAAATCCAACAATATTCATTTTCGCGGTGATCTCATCGAACAAGACTCAAGTAAAAGTTTTTCAATTTTAAATGCAGATTATACGACATGTAACAATTGTCCAGCGTCTTGGAGTTTTAGTGGGTCCAAAATCAAAGCTGAACTGGGTGGATATGCATTTTTAAAAAACCCCTTCTTGAAAATAAATAATATCCCGATCATTTGGTTGCCTTATTTAATTGTACCATTGAAAAATGAACGTCAATCCGGATTACTGTTTCCTGACTTTGGTTATACAGATCGGCGCAAATGGCTTATGTCACAATCTTTTTTCTGGGCGATCAACAGATCCGAAGACATTACTATGACTCTCAAAAATTACCAATTGGGCGGCCTGAAGCAAATGCTTGAGTACAGATATGTGACAACGGATGATTCGCATGGTGAATTTAATTTATCATACATGAATGATTCTGTTTTCAAATCTGATGACAGATATAATTTTTTTCGGTCTAATTCTGAAAAAAATGTAGCATTCAATCGCTGGGCATTTAAAGCAGAACAACAATATTCACTGAACGAGGATTCAAAAATTCAACTGAAAATTCATCAAATCAGCGATTTGCAATATCCCAAAGATTTTTTTGATGAATTTAAAAATTATGCTGCCAGTGGACTGGAAAACAGATTTGTAGCAAGCTCTGCGTCGACAAATTCACTGCTCAGTTTCGATGCCATTTATTTTAAACATTTACTCGAAGCGAATCCCCTCAGTGATAATTCGGCCGCAGTACATAAATTACCAGAATTACGCTTTGATACACAGTTCCAAAAAATTGGCGATTCATCAATTTATTATAAAATAAATATGGATGGCGCCAGTTTTTTTCGTAAAAAAAATTATGATGATATTTCATTATCTGCAACCGGTCAAAAATTTGTTACAAATTCATCAAATAATCCAGCTTGTGATCATCAATTGGCGCCAACCGGACAGTCTACAGACTGTGATCGATCAGAGGATGGAATATATAATGAAGGCACTGATTTACTTAGGACAGGTCAACGACTTCATTTTAAATCAACACTGACAACTCCTGCCTATACATTATCGGCAATCAATGTGACACCACAACTGAGTTTTCATGATTCACAATATTTTTTTCAAGAAGGCATCAACCGTTACAACCACAGAAAATATATCGATTTTAATATTTTATCACGAAGTAAACTTTATAATATTTATGAATCAAAGCAATCTACACAGCCTATTGAAAAATCAGTTTATAAATATAAACATGAATTAATTCCTGAAATAACATACAACTGGGTCCCATGGGTCGATCACGAATCGCACCCATTTTTTGGCGGATTCCAAAACAGCGATACCCCGTTTAAATCAGCTGATAAAATTGAAGATTCTGATATCAACACAATCAATCAAAACAGTTTGCAATTTGATACAACTGACAGGGTTTATGAACGCCATATCGTTAAATTTGCAATCTTGAACCGTCTGATTAAAAAAAATATTGAAAATTCTGTTTATACACCAATTTTAAATTTTAATTTAAGTCAGTCTTACGATTTATATCAAACCCAGGCCAAATCAAATATCAATAAACCACTTTCAAATTTAGACGGTATTTTAAATTTAAGCATCAATTCATTCAATTTTGAACAGCAAATTAAATATTCGCCTTATGAATTTGCCACAGATTCAACTTCAATATTAACTTATCATAATTTGAATGGCCAATATTTTAAATTGGGTTATGTTTCGAATCGGATTTCATCGACAAAAGTTGATGATTTAACGTTAGCAATTGGTTTTGTATCGCCCTATTTAAATTTACTGACTGGTGTTGTTATTGATACCAGCGAAAATCGAAATACAGATTCCAGACTTAAAAACCATTCAATCATTGCTCAGTTTAAGCCCCCAGGCGAATGCTGGGGCATCGATTTCTATCGTAACCAAAAACCTGGTGTTGATGCAGAATTACATGTTCGCTTTGTTTTTTCATTCGATGGGAAACCACAAAAAACAATTCCACCTGATGAACTTGTATTGGCCAATTAATCCGTTAAATTCACCCAGGTTATTTTTTGATCACCAGATACGAAACATAAAAATAATTTTGTATTTTTTTTATAAAAATAGGTTTGCGATAAATAGATATGATTTTTTTGAAGCCTTGATAGCTGTGCCAGTTGCAATCTTTCAAAAGCCATCCAATGCTGATGTAAAAATTTAATTTCAACGATTGCAACCTGTCGATCACGTTCAGCGATCAGATCAATTTCACCGAATTTATATTTTGTACGCCTGGAAATAATTGACCATTTTTTTTGAATTAAAAAATCACAAACGATTTGTTCGGCCCACAATCCTCGATCGGAATTAGATAAATTCTTTGACACCACCGAATGATTTTCGGTGGATATCCAGGACTCCATATTTTTGAACGGCTTCACGGTGCACCTCTGTGCCATAGCCTTTGTGCTTTTCAAAACCATATTTTGGGTAATCTATGGCCAATGATTTCATCATTTCGTCACGTGCGACTTTGGCAATGATTGATGCTGCAGAAATCTGTTTGACCCATTGATCGCCTTTGATAACAGCTCGCTGTGATAAACGTCCGAAAACCGGAATTAAATCTGGTAAAGTGTCCCTGCCATCAATTAATAACGTTCCGTTTGTAATATTAATTTTTTTTTGAATTAATATTACGGCTCTGGTCATCGCCAATAATGTGGCTTGGCGAATATTGATTTCATCAATTTCTTCAGCTGTGGCCCAGCCTAATGCGAAGTAATGGTCTTTTTGAATTTGATCAGAAATTAAAATTCTTTTGTTTTCTGGAATTTTTTTAGAATCTATATAGGTTGCCAAATCTGATTCAGTTAACTTTTGGTCGTTAAATACAACAACGCCGGCACAAACAGGACCGGCGATACACCCCCGACCCACTTCATCGACACCAATGATTGGTGTCTTTTTCGGATCGAGATCTGAAATATTAAAATTTGATTTTATTGTCAGTTTATTCTTCAGTGGCCGCTGCTGCAGTTGCTTTTGAAGAGTTCACCAAAGTTGATTCAATACGAGCGGCTTTACCATCAAGACCACGCAAGTAATAAAGCTTCGCACGACGAACGCGTCCTGTACTGACTAATTCAACTGAATCAATCGCCGGAGATGAGAACGGGAATGTTCTTTCTACGCCGATACCAGCTGAGATTTTACGAACAGTAAATGTTTTGTGTGCGTGACCTTGAATTTTTGTCACAACACCTTTGTACAACTGAACACGTTCTTTTTCGCCTTCGATAACTTTAACGTAAACGTTCACAGTATCACCCGGAGAAAATGAAGCAATTTTAGTATTAGTTTTTTTTGATTGTGTCACACGACGAACCAAGTTTGTTTCAACACCAGCAGCTACAACTTTTTTTGTTGTCTTTGCTTTTGGAGCAGATTTTGTCGTTTTTGATGCTTGAGCTTTTGCCATATATATTCCTTAATCTATGATTCAGTTCGTTTGAAGACTTAATGTGTTATCACGTCCCTAGAAGCCGGTCA
The DNA here is from genome assembly GCA_031428135.1 of Pseudobdellovibrionaceae bacterium. Lineage (GTDB taxonomy): Bacteria > Bdellovibrionota > Bdellovibrionia > Bdellovibrionales > Bdellovibrionaceae > Pseudobdellovibrio. The sequence continues at coordinate 19,259 of JANPOT010000016.1, forward strand.
AGACAGATACTGACTGCTGATCTGACACTCAAATGACGATAATCGTCTTTGGATTGGCCACGGATCGGTTCTAAAACAGCGGAACATGTTTTCATAAAATCCTGGGTTAATCCAAAGCCAGTCCCAAAAACCAAAATATATGGATTTTCTGTAGTTTGTAATTCAGTTTTAAAACTCGAAAAACTGTACTTTTCTTGTCCGGGTAACTGTCTGGCGGCGGTTGCTACAATTTGGGCATCTGGATACCCCCAGTCAGTCTTCATTTTGTCTATATTTTCAGCTGTTCGAACATCGACCAATGCCGTACGTCTCATGGGATTAAACTTCGCACCTTCACCGGTTCTCCAATGGTCTAAGACGCGCTCAACAAACATCAACTGGTCTTTCAGAGGATGGATTAAATAATACCGATCAACTCCATAGACTCGGCAAGCCCGGGCTATATCGTGGATATCAAAATTAGTAATGTTCGTCGCCACCAGATCTCCTTGGCGATCAATCGTCGGATAATGCATTAATGCCAAAGCAAGCGGAGCCGTTCGCAGTTTTTGATCAGTCATTTGAACCTTTTATTCTGTTTTCTATTTTTAGTTCTAAGTTATTTATCATTAAATTTTTGCGATCGATATTATTTATTTTTTTATAGAATTCTGAAATTTCTGACCATGGGATCTGGTCGTTATCTGAAAATAAATCTGGGCGCTTAGATAACGTAACTAAAATTGAAATGTTTTTTTTCCATTCAGATATTTTTTGATGATTCCCACCAAATAAAACATCTGGGACCGAATAGTTTAAAAATTTTTGTGGTTTTGTGAACTGAGGTGCCTCCAAAAATCCGTTCATATCTTCTGAAAATGAATCCTGTTTCGCAGAAGCTTCATCATTCAACACACCCGGAATCAGTCTTGAAATCGCTTCTGTTAAAACTAAACTGGGCAATTCCCCGCCCGATAAAACATAATCCCCAATCGACAATTCTTGGTCGATATAATTGGCGATAAATCTTTGGTCAATCCCCGCATAACGGCCGCTGACGAAAACCAAATGATCATAGGTTGCTAATTCAGAAATGATTTGATGATCACATTTTTTTCCCTGAGGTGATAAGTAAACAATTTGGGTTTTCAAGCCGTCTGGGATTTGTTTTCGAATCGTGGCTAATGCATTAACAAGTGGCTCAATTTCAAAAACCATTCCATCGCCACCACCGTAGGCTGTGTCGTCGACAGATTTATATTTGTTTAATGAGTACTCCCGCAAATTAAAAATATTAAATTTTAAAATATTTTTCTGTTCGGCTTTAAATAACAAAGCATCTGATAAATAATTTCGTATCAATTCTGGAAATAACGTTAAATATGAAAATGTTATTTTAGGATTCATCGCTATTTTTATCACTGTTTTCGTCATTACCATCATTTTGCTTTTCAATGACCAAATTGATATCAATCAAACCTTCCGGCAGATCCATGAATAATATATTTTTTTCAGAATCAATTTTTAATACAAATTGGTCAACGAATGGAATTTCATATTTTATTTCTGAATTATTAACATCTGAGACGACTAATAAGTCCTGTAGGCCGTTAAATAAAAATCCTGTGATTTTTCCGATAGTTCCTAATGCTTTATCATTCACATCAAAATTTTCAATTTCCAACAGATATGGGGTTTCATCAGGCTTTGATTTAAATAAATTTTGGTCAATCCAAACTTCTGATCCTTGGATGGCTTCTGATTGATTACGATCTGTGATTTGATCCAACGATAAAATCAGTCCATCTTTGAATGGTTTGGCTTTTAAAACAGTGATTATTTTTTCAATATTATTTTGAATCAGCAAAACTGTCTTTAATTTTTTAATCCATGTGATGTCTTTTGAAAAAATCAACACGTAAACTTCACCACGAAGACCATGTGCCTGTTTAATTTTTCCGACATGTCGATTTTTATTATTCATATCACATTCCAACTTTAAAATTAAAAAAGGAGCCCCAAGGACTCCTTTTTTTAAATAGACTCAATGTCTTATAACTGTTTATTCAACAATATCCAAATGGTAACGTTTGTTCAGCTTTGTTCCTGCAGCTCGAATAATCGTTCTCATTGCAGCAGCTGTTTTACCTTGTTTCCCAATCACTTTACCCAGATCTTCTTTGTCGACTTTTAATGCTAATAAAGTTGTTTGCTGTCCTGGAATTTCATCCACAATCACATTGTCAGGTTTATCGACCAAAGATTTTGCCATGTGTTCAACAAGTTCTTTTAAATTTTCCATCACGTCTCCTGGTAACTTTAATTACGTGGTTATAATTACTGCGACAATTTAAGCTTGGCAAAAAATTCAGCATTTCTCAAGTGAAATTTTAGATTAAAAGCCTTAAAAAATGAAAAAGCTCAGTCATTTGACGGAGCTTTAACATAAATTTAACATTTTGATATTAAGCTTTTTTAGCTGTTTTAGTTTTTGTTTTTGATGGAGATTTTTTACGAGCCTTCAGCTCTACGCCACCAAGTTTTAAAACTTTACGAACAGTTTCAGAAGGTTGTGCACCTAATGATAACCAAGATTTTGCTTTTTCAACGTTCAAAGTCACCTTCGTCTGTTTACCCATTGGCGATGGAATATATGTTCCTAATACTTCAATAAATTTACCAGTTACATATTTGCGAGAATCCGCAACTGTGATTCTGTACTTTGGATCATGCTTTGAGCCTACGCGAGCTAAACGGATAACAACCATGGGAACCTTTCCTTCATATAATAATAAAACAAGAGACAAATTTTTATAACTGATTGAACTTAATATCAACCAAAAAGATTACAATACTGTTTAAAATGGGAATTTCATGCCTTTTCCACCACCACGACCACCAAATGGACCACCACGAGCTGGTTTTTTACCTCCACCCATCAAGCCACCCATGCCCATCTTCATCATGCCAGACATCATTTTCTTGGATTCTTCGAACTGCTTAACAAGCTTGTTGATGTCTTGCGGCTGAGTCCCAGACCCAGATGCTATTCTTTGACGCCTAGAGCCATTTAATATGCGATGATCTTCGCGCTCTTGAATCGTCATCGATCTTATAATGGCTTCGATTTTTTTAATTTCATCATCCGGCGGAGTCATATTTTTCATCTGTTTTGAAATTTCGCCCATACCAGGTAAAAACTTAAGCATTGATTCCATGCCACCCAGTTTTTTAAGCTGTTGAATTTGCGCTAAAAAATCTTCGAATGTGAATTCATTATTCATCATGCGCTTCGCTGAACGCTCAGCTTCTTTTTCATCGATGACGCCCTGAGCCCGCTCAACCAATGTTAAAACATCACCCATATCTAAAATACGCCCAGCCAAACGATCAGGGTGAAAAACTTCCAATGCCGATACTTTTTCACCAATACCTAAAAATTTAATTGGGATACCAGTGACTTCGCGAATCGATAATGCGGCACCACCACGGGCATCACCATCAACTTTAGTTAATACCAAACCAGATAAATTCATTCTTTGGTGAAAAGTTTCAGCAACGCTGACGGATTGCTGACCCAACATGGCATCCGCAACCAACAAAATTTCAGTGGGTTCAATTATTTTTTTTAAATCAGAAAGTTCGTTCATCAACTCATCATCAATTTGCAATCGTCCAGCCGTATCGACTAATAATACATCGATCATCTCGGCCTGAGCCCAAGTTATCGCAGCCTTTAAAATATCTTGCGGCTTATCGCCCACTTTGGATGGATAACATAAAAAATCATTTTGTTTAGCTAGAGTTTGCAATTGATCAATCGCAGCTGGCCTGTACACATCGACCGGGACGAAGCCGACTTTTTTTGATAATTTTTGACGAAGAAACAAACCCAATTTAGCTGTGGTCGTTGTTTTACCTGCACCTTGCAAACCCACCATCATAATCACGTTTAATTTTTCACGAACGTTAATATCAACAACGCCGCCACCTAATGTTGATACTAATTCATCATGGACAATTTTAATAAATTGTTGGCCGGGATTTACGTTTTGTAAAACTTCAACACCCATGGCTTTTGTTTTAACTTTGTCGATAAAATTTTTAACAACCTTGAAGTGCACGTCAGCCTCAAGCAGACTCATACGGATTTCTTTGATCGCATCTTCGATATTGGATTCAGAAATTTTATTCTGACCTTTGAGTTTTTTGATTGATCCTAAAATTTTATCTGACAAGCCTTCGAAAATCATAATGCCCCTTATATAGAATAACTTATGCCGCTTTTTTTAGTTTCACTTCAGCAACAAGACCAACAGCTTCAACTAATTTTAGAACGCGATCAATTGTAATTTTCTGAAGACTGCCAGATAAGATTCCAGTCACAGCACTACGTGGCAAACCCGATTTGATTGCTAATTCTTGATGCGTTAAATCACTTTTTTCAATAGCTGCATTAATTCCTAAAATAAGCTGTGCTTTAATGACAGCCTCCATACCGCGAGAAACTGGTATATTTAACATCTGAGATAATTGTTTTCCGGTAGCGCGATTTTTTTTCATAAAACCTCTTTCAATCGTTTTTTAGCTAGCTCTTCATTTTTAAATGGCATCTGCTGAGACGTTTTCTTAAATCCATGTATTAACCAAATATTATTTTGACTAACAAATACATAAACAACACGGTAAATACCCGACGCATCTTTCAGCCTAAGCTCATGAACACCTTTACCTATTGATGGCATTGGCCTAGAAATTGGCAGCGACAGCTTGATGCCAACATCCAACTGGGCCAAAAGATCCGCCATATCATTTCTGATTTCGTCAGGAAATTCTAGAATTTCTTTTTTGCATTGCTTAAGAACATAAATCATTTCACGAGCGTCTCATATTTAAGACAATATGTCAAGTCTTAAAAAAATCTTTACTTATCGGAAAATAGAACATCTAATATTCATATGCCTAAAAACAATAAAAAAACTAAAACCGTAAACGTGCGTCAGTATCCAAGACACGTTCCAGTCAGTGAAAAGAACCCTAATGGTATTACAATCGTTGATCAACATAAGCGCCACATCGAAGGAAAATACCTTGATCAAAAAATGATCGCAGATATTTTTAAATCCTATAACAAAAAAAATATTATTTATCCCTCAAAAAATAAGCTTGGTTATCCAAATGGAAATGACTTTGATGATTATATTGCCGTTTGGTGTGACTATTTTAATAAAACATTGGGCTTAACTACACCTTTAGATCCAGACATACTGAAAGCGCTCATCGCTTCTGAATCGAGCTTTAATCCAAAGGTTAAAAATAAAAATGCCATTGGATTGACTCAAATTACGAAGAGTACTTTAAAAATTATTCAAGATTTAGACGGTGAAGCTAAAGATTTCGTATTCAAAGATATCAGTCAAAAAGATCTGCTTGATCCAAATATTTCTGTTTCGCTAGCAGCAAGATGGATAGCTTATAAACAAACTTATGCAAATAAAATCTTAAAACGAACAGCTACCGCAGACGAAGTTATTCAAATTTACAAAGGAATTTTAAATGACAAATCAGATGCAGCTAAAGGCCAAATTCAGAATTTCAGGGACAACTATGGCAAAATTAAAAAATAATTTTATTATTCTGATTTTATTTATTTCAGGTTGCAAGTTAAATCCAACTTTCGAAATTAAAACTTATCCACCGAATGAATATACTCAATTTCATGTTTTAAATATTGGCTCACAAAGAATTACACACGAATGTAAGTTTTTTAACGCTAAGGATGATCAAAATTGGCGTCATCATTATTATATGTATATTTTAAATGATAAAAATGAAGTCATTACCGCACAATTTCCTCTCGATCAAGACATTGACGATTGCACTGACTATTTGAAAAAAATTGAAAAAATACTAAAAAAATCAGACACTGTACAAATGTGTCTTCGCGGTGAATTTAGTAAAAAATATATCGGGCCAGAGGATGTAATTATTGATTTTAAAAGCCTTGGGAAATACGCTAAATCATTTGATTCTCAGTATCTTGATACGATTTGCAATTCAAAACAATGCAATAGCAACAATGAAACTTGGATCGATACTTGCCCTGGATTTGTTCAACATTATCGAGACAAGTAAATATTTATTCTTCGATCAATCCCAAAGCATTCCCTTCAGAATCCCAAAAGGTTACAAAACGCGGGCTGTCGCCTGATATTATTTCTTGAAACTTTCAGCTAAAAACATTTTTGCGTATTGAAATGATTTATCATCTGCAATTTTATTGTAAGCAGCACCTTTAGAATTATCGTTTCCGGCACCAACTTCTGTGAAACTGTGAACGGCATTTGAAAATTTAATCAATTCAAATTGTATTTTATGATCACGCATTTCTTTTTCAAAACCGTCTAAATCTTTTGCTGCAACATAAGGATCATCAGCACCATGTAAAACCAAGACATGGGATTTAATATTTGCACCTTCTGCTGGATTTAAACTGTCCAGGCCACCGTGAAATGAAATAGCTGCTTTTAATTTTAAATTTGGCGTAATATTTGATCTTGCAGCTTCCAGCGCGCCTGTACCACCAAAACAATACCCCATCACAGCAGTTTGATTTGCATCAACGGATTTTTGTTTTAACATTTCAGCGTAGGCCAGTTCAATGCGTGCGCGGAAAAGTTTACGATCTGTTTTATAAATTGTCGCAAGTTTTCCGGCTTCGGCAGAGTCCTTAGGTCGAACACCTGCACCATAAATATCAGCAACAAACACATTATAACCTAATTGATTGAATCGTTTGGCTTGTTTTAAAGTTTCAGCCGTTACTCCCATCCAGTTGTGAATCATGAGAATTGATGGTGCGAGTGATTTATTTGATTTTAAAAAATCGCCTTCAAATTTTTGATCACCTTCCGCATATTTGTGAACGCTGGATAATACGATCGCTGGCAAAAATATCATTAATAGTACTATTTTTTTCATAAAAATCTTTCTTTTGATGGGGTTACCATCTGTTAAACGAACCTTTTTTTAATGCTATTTGCGCCATAACATACGTCACACCAACAGCGAACAATGTCACAACTGCTGATATCATCAGATCAACATCCGAAACACCCAGCATTGAAAAACGAAATCCATTAATTAAATAAAACAATGGGTTAAAATGTGATATGGTTTGCCAAGCAGGATGCAAATTTTCGACAGAAATAAACACCCCGCCCAAATAGGTTAGCGGCAACAAAATAAATGTCGAAAATGCCGAAAGCTGGTCAAATGTTTTTGCCAAAAATGCGACGAATATCCCACAGAATGCGAAGATCAATCCACCTGTAATAATAAAATAGAGCATCCAAAATGGATGCGTAATTAACAAAAAATCACCGCGCTGCATGTAATGAAAAGTCGATCCCACAATTCCCGTAATCAATGCAACCAAACCACCACGGATAATTCCACCAACACCCATTGCCCAGATAATTTGGTTATGCGTGACTGGAGCGACACGAATGTCTTCAAGGTCCCCTGAAAATTTTGATGTCACAATGGATGACGATGAATTTTGAAATGCATTGTTAATTAAACCCATCACCATCAGTCCTGGAATTAAAAATGCCAGATAAGGGACTCCACTTTTTAAAGTTACGCTATTTCCCAGCGAGACTCCAAAAACTAATAAATATAAAAATGAACTGACAATGGGGCTGACCACAGTCTGTACAATCACTTTCATAAAACGTTTCACTTCTTTTTTCACCAATGTGAGAAATGGAATCATAGAAACCGGAATCGTCGTTATCATAAGTTCACCACTTTTGTAAAAGCTTCTTCGAGTTTGCCTTCGGTAATTTGAATATCAATAATATCTGAAAAACTGATTTGATTTTTATGCAAAATTTCTGCTAATTCTTTCGATGCAGAATCAACAAAATGATGTTTTTTTCCGTCTTTGGTTTTTAGTGATATTTTTTTCGTTGAATATTTAGCAATAACTTCTTTGGGCGTTCCGCAAAATATCAATTCACCCTTATTAATAATTCCAATTCGATCACACAAAGCTTCGGCTTCTTCCAAGTAATGTGTTGTTAACAAAACTGAAATTCCTTCTTTTTTTAATTCTCGAACGAATGACCAAAGTGATTCACGCAGTTCAACGTCAACGCCCGCTGTGGGTTCGTCCAATAATAATAATTTCGGTGAATGCACTAAAGCTTTTGCGATCATCAATCTGCGTTTCATTCCGCCGGACAGTTGTTTAATTTTTTTTGATGAATGGGTATCAAGTCCTAATTTTTTAACTAAATAATCAATACGCGATTTATTATTCATTAATCCATAATAACCAGATTGAAAATCAAGGATTTCCAAAACGTCAAAGAAACCTGTGTTAATAATTTCTTGGTGAACAATACCAATATTTTTTTTTGTCTTTAATGGATGATCAAGAACGCTGACTCCAAAAACTTGAACATCTCCGGATGTTGGCTTTTCTAAGGTTGTGATTGAATTAATGAGCGTGGTTTTACCTGCGCCATTGGGACCCAGAAGTCCGAAAATTTCACCGGGGCGAATTTCAAAATTAATACCTTTCAGAGCTTCTACTTTTTTGTCGGCATTTTGGATGTATGTTTTTCGTAAGTCTTTGATTTGTAATGCGTTCATATTTACCTTGCGCGTGCGATAGATGTTGCAAACTCGAGATCAGGATTTTCTTTTTTAGCCCAGTTCAAATCCCATTCTTGGTTTAATAACAAGACAGGTTGATCGATCATATCTCTGAACATATTAAAATTACCTTTTAATTCAAAGGCAGGTTTCCCGTCCGCAGTTCTTGGCCATCTGGCGACACCGTAAGACAACCTATTTAATTTGACTTCTAAATTATATTCATCCTGCATGCGGTGAACTAAAACTTCAAACTGCAATTCTCCGACGGCTCCGATGATGTATTCTTGTGCGCCAATTATAGGATCAATAAATAATTGGATCGCTCCTTCTTCGGATAAATGAACCAGGGCCTGATTTAATTTCTGTCTACGTAAAGCATCGCGAACAGTTAATTTTGCAAATAATTCTGGTGCAAATTTTGGAATATCATCGAATTGAATTTTATTGAATGCTGAAACGCTGTCGCCGATCGCAAAATTTCCCGTATCACCAATACCCACGATATCGCCGGCATACGCCACATCGACGGTTTCTTTGTCAGCTGCAATAAATTGACTGGAATATGATAATCGCAGTTCACGATCAAGTCTGGCATGGTTGACTTTCATACCGCGTTCAAATTTTCCCGAACAAATTCTGATGAACGCAATTCGGTCACGGTGCCGTTTGTCCATATTGGCTTGAATTTTAAAAACGAAACCACTGAAATTATCTGAAGTTGGCTCGATGGTTAAATCTTTTTGCGTAGTATGTGGCCTTGGACCCGGTGCATATTTTGTAAAAAATTGTAAAAATGTATCGACTCCGAAATTTTGCTTAGCTGACCCGAATGTAACCGGACTGATTTTGCCGGCTAAAAATTCTTCAACATCAAATGGCGGAAGCGCACTTTCAATTAATTCTAATTCTTCACGAACTTGAATTAAAGTTTCCCCGTCCAAATATTTTTCAAGTATTGGATCCTGAGGTCCCGAAAAATCAAATTCTTCGACGGCCAAATCATCTTCACGACGTTGATCGTAAAAATAAACTTTTTTATTCATGCGATTATAAATGCCTTTAAATCTGGAACCAATTCCCAGCGGCCAAGTCACCGGGTAACATTGCATACCCAGTGTTTTTTCGATTTCATCAATCAATGTTAAAGGGTCTTTGCCTTCGCGGTCCAATTTATTCACAAAAGTAAATATGGGAATATTTCTGTAACGACAAATATCATATAATTTTTTTGTACGATCTTCGACTCCCTTTGCGACGTCAATGAGCATACAGGCACTTTCAACAGCCATCAAAACACGGTATGTGTCTTCACTGAAGTCTTTGTGTCCTGGGGTATCCAATAAATTTACACGCAGTTTTTGAAAATCAAAAGTCATCACACTGGACGTGATTGAAATTCCTTTTTGACGTTCAAGCTCCATCCAATCGGATGTCACTGCTTTGGATCCAGATTTACCTTTGACTTCACCAGTTTCGTGGATGACCCCACCATGAAACAGTAATTTTTCAGTCAGCGTGGTTTTACCCGCATCAGGATGGGATATAATCGCAAAAGTTCTACGTCGTTCGATTTCAATTTTGTCTGCGGTATTTACTGTGGCCATAGCACAAAAATATAGGCTCATTTATCGATCCTATCAATCAGTAATCGTTTGACAAATTAGATAGAAAATAATAGATCTGCTTACATATTTATCATTTTTTTCAACTCATTGTGGTTTGGAGCCTCAGGTTGAAGCCGAAAGGAATGACCATGGAACCCAAATTCACTTATTACATAACTGCTTATTACAAATTTATCACAATACCCGATGTTGAAAAAACAAAAATATTTTTCGAACAAACTGCAAAAAAAAATAACATCTTGGGATTAATCATTTTAGCACCGGAAGGATTTAATTCGACGGTTTCAGCTCAAAATCAAAATGATCTGAATAATTTTAAATCTGAAATATTAAATCATTTTAATTTACAAACCTTAAATTTCAAAGATTCCATTTCAGAAAAAGCACCATTCAGACGACTGGTCATTAAATTAAGACCTGAAATTGTCACGCTGGGAACACCAGAATTACGACCACCTGATGGAAATAATTATCATCTGAGTCCGACTCAATGGAATCAGGTCATGAAAACCGAAGACGCTGTACTGATCGACACCAGAAACTGGTATGAAACCCAGATCGGTACATTTAAAAACGCAATCAATCCCATGACCGATCAATTCACGGAATTTCCAAAATTTATGGAATCCCAAAATATTTCCAAAGAAAAAAAAGTTCTCATTTTTTGCACTGGCGGCATCCGTTGTGAAAAAGGAATATTAGATTTACACAAACAGGGTTATAATAATGTGTATCAGCTGGACGGTGGAATTTTAAATTATTTGAAGGAATACCCCGACGACCAATTCACCGGGGAATGTTTCGTCTTTGATCACCGCGTCGCCGTCGATCAAAAATTAAAGCCTACGACAAAATATGATTTATGCCCGCACTGCGGCCAACCTGCCGCAACGGCCATTGATTGCAAACGATGCAACACACATCAATTGATTTGTTCAGACTGCGCAACGCTGGATTGGAAAAAACAAACCTGTTCAAAAAATTGTGCTCACCATTTGGAACTGCACCCAGATCGTAAGGGCACAAAACAACCGTTAGGGTATGAGGAATAATTTTTACTGGTTTGAACCTAATTCTAGAAATTTACGCTCAGGTTCGCCTAACGAATCGCCATAACCATAAATTGGTCGTTGATTATTCGCAGGTGTACCGCCAATACGCTTCACACTGTAGCCTTTGGCTTTTAATAAGGATTCCAGACCATTGGGTCCTGTAATATGGTCAGCACCGACTGTAATAAATGCGCTGCCCTTTTGAAGCAAAGGCTCTAATTTAGGAACCCAAGTGAAATTTCGAACAACAGATTCTTTCAATAAAGTTTCAGTTTCGCAATTTTCATTATAATTTTTCAAAGCAGCTAAGTTTCCGGTCATATAAGTACTTTGGGCCAACAAAGCGCAATCTCTGAAATAATTAGCAGGATCCGATTGCGATAATAACTTTTCTAAATATTCAACGCCCGTATTCATTTTTTGAGATTTAAAAAGTGCTTCTTCATCGTCTAAATAAATAATTTTTTTACCTTCGAATTTTGATTTTTTTAATAATGTCGAATCAATTCCATAAAGATTATTCCATAAATTTTCAGGGCTATTTTTGACTAGATTTTCAAAGGATTTTTTAGTGATATTATTGCTAACTGCTTTTGGTTTAAATTCTCGAACAATTTCATAGGACTTTTCGCCGTAAAGTTGTTTTAATTTTGAAACGGCCTCATTTGATAAGTCCTGATCCAAATTTTGACCCGGACTATATTTTGATTCTGGCACAAGCAAGGGAGATTTTTTTTTCAAGTACGATTCCAGATCTGCTTCAAAAGCCATATATTTTGATTGATCAGCCAGTTGATAAATGATGTCTGGATATGAATCGAGCGGAATTCCTGCATGCATTGAACCCAGGATATGCGAAATTTTACCGTCTTTTTCAATTTCATATAAAAATGGTCGTTGTTGCTTTTGATGACTGTTGTTTGAATATGAACCATATTGAGAAAATGACAAAATTGGGATAAACAGTGTCAGTAATGTTGCTGTGAAAATCATTTGAGCGGCTTTAGATTTATTTGTTTTATTCATATATTTAGAATAAGCAAATGTGGAGCCAGATTTTATTTTTTAATGTATTTTTTTAACGTCTTAAAATAGGACAAAATTCAAATTATAAATCAGATCAAAACCAAGGTTCTGATCTGATTTATTCAGTTAATTATTTACCTTTTGCTTTTTCTTTTTTCTTATCTTGTTTTTCTTTGGTTGTTAATTTGGGTTTTCCCTTGGTTTCTTTTTTCTTGTCTGCGCCTTTAGCCATTTGAGCCTCCGTTATTTGTTAAGTTCACTGTTCAGATAGCTTATCATTAATATTTGAAAATAAAAAACTGTATTCTAGAATTTCTTTAGAATGACAGTTGCGCCGCCCCGATTATCACGTGCGACTGCAAATATATAGGCCGATCGTCCTGTTGGAGCACTGGCTGGCCCTGTATATTCGTTGGATTGCGATATTTCAGATCTGAAATATTTTGTTTCGCCGTCGGTGATAAACCATGTGACCGATACTGATTCGTTATTTATTGTTATTAAATTATTCGAATCTTGGGATTGATAATTTTCAATGGATGCTGATGTTAAATCCGACGTTAAATTTGATTTTGTTGATATCGGTAACGTTGTCATTGATGCGCCATCAGAAAAGAAATCTGTGATGACAGGGTTTGAATTTTTTGGTGATTTAGTACTGACGACAATTCGTTTGAATGATTTAATTTGTTGACCTGCGGAATTTGTCAGAATGTATTCAACCAAATAATTAACTCCGTTGAATTGATCTTGGATTGATTTACCATTAAAAATAATTGCAGATCCTGGAATCGTAATCAAAAAACTATTTGCTTCCCCCGTCCTGTTATCAAGCAATGTGGGTACAGCCAAAGTTCGATCCGTATGTAAAACAAATTTGGTCGGATTACCTTCACATGTCGGAAGCACCCCGTAACTGATTCCCAAATCAACGCAAGTTTGCACAGTGTCTTTGAGCGCACCTGTTTCATTAATATCACTGACAAAAGGCGTGATGGTAACACCCACACCAGGATTCACTTCAGGCGTTGGTGTCGTTAATGCGATAATTCGCAATGTTCCAAGTTGGTTAAATTTCGGCAAATCATCTTTGCTGCACGACAGAAGCATTATGTTACACACAAACAAAATTAATAATTTCATTTAAAATTCTCCTCTGATTCCGATGGCCGGGATCGCAGGTAATCCCATAACATCAATTTTTTCTGAATAATCATACGAATATTTAAAACCTTCTGGATTTTTAATATTTAAAATATTTTGAATGTCCAAGTACGCAGTCCAAATTTGACGATCCAAAATAAATTTTTTATCTATTCTGAAATCCAGTTGTTGAAAAGTTTTATCACGATCTGAATAAATATTTCCACGAATCGGAAAATAAGTCTCGTTATCGGCATCATAAATTGCGCCAACCACTGGCGTATTAGGATTCCCTGTCACATATCTGTATCTGCTTGAAATTTTCCAATCATTTAAAAAATCATAACTGGCGATTAAATTCAAATTATGAGTCTGATCGTATTGAAATGAATATTCTTCATTGACTGGATCTGATCTGCGGCTTTTTGTATACGTATAAGCCAATGACGACGATAATTGTTCAGAATTATGTATGATTGAAAATTCAGCGCCATAGGAATGACCGATTCCCTTATTGTTATACACTTCAAAGACTGTTTCAGAATTTCTGATCACAGTCTCTGATGACTGAATAATTAAATTCGTAAAATTTCTATAAAATGAATTTACAGCCAAAGACATTCCGTATTTATCACCTTTTTTAAAATCTTGTTCATAACCGAAAGTATAATGATTCGACCTGGGTGATCGTATATCTGGGTTTCCAAAATCCTGGCTTGATTCCTGAGGTTCAGGATTTTGTGCGTACTGACCTATTGCGAATTTATAAAATCTGTAATCATCTAAATTATACTGAGTAGAAAACCTGGGCAGAATAAAAGTTTCCTTCGTTTGAGAAAAACGATCAATTCGTAAATTGGGAATTAATTTTAAACGAGGATTTATTTTGTACTGATTGATGTAATAAAGACCTAAATTATTAATTTTTGAATTTCTAATTTTTGCAATTTGATCGTCACCCGCAGACACGGGGTTATCAATTCCGCCTGTTCCACGCCTGATAGGAATTTTCAAATCAACATCAGCCTTTGAATAATAATTATCCCAGCCCAATAGCTGTAGTATTTGATCTGAAAACTGATTTTCCCATTCACCGCGTGTTGTGATATTTGTTGTATCTAATTTAAAATACCGATCACCGATATCAACGGCAATTTGGTCTTTACCAAGACCAAGACTTGTTTTAAAATTATTTTTTTCGTCTATTTTTTTTGAATACTGGGGCACAACCCGAAAGAAATCGACTGAATTTGAAAATTGTCCCCGAATGGCTGGATTTTCACGTACTGGTTCTTGAAACACAAAGGCCAATTTATCGCGCGAGCCTAAAAATGAAATTTTTAAGTTCTCAGTATCCGATAACTTATTCTGATAAACACTTGTGATATCCATAAATTCTGGAGCGACTGTTAAATCCAAAGCCTCATTATCTTTGAATGCAGCTTTTAAAAATACACCCACGTAACTGTATCTGCCCGAAATCAAGAACGAGCTATAATCATTAATTTTGGATTCATACAGTCCGCCCATACTGAGGTTATCAACATAAAATAAACCCTTACTGTTTCGTTCGCTGACTTCAGGAGATCTTGTTTTCAATGAAATTAATCCACCCAAAGCACGTGACCTGTCGGATTGGTAACCCGCTGAATAGAAATCAACACTGTCGACCGCTTCGGGCATCACCACTGAACTCAAGCCCCCAAAATGGAAGACCAATGGAATTTCATGACCATCAAAATCGTAGGCTGTGTCTTTGGGATCAGCACCTTGGATAACGATTTGTGATGAAAAACCTTGGGTTCGATTAACACCTGTTAAATTTTGAATGGCCTTAACAGGATCACCATTCGCCCCAGGCATTTCAAAAATTTGTCTTCGGGACAATGTTTTTTTGGACTGGTCACGTTTTAACGAGCTATCGATAACATCCACTTCGATATCGGATGTTGATTTGTTTTTTTCAAGATAGATCATGTAATCTGTCATAGACTTTTCAAACTGAATCAAACGTTCAAATTTTACAAATCCGCCAGCATTAATAACCACTGTTGATTCTTTGGTTAAAATACCCGCTGCAGTAAATTCCCCAGATTCATTTGTTGTTGCACGAATTTTATCAGGCAAAATAAAAACCTGAATGTTTGATAATTTTATTTTTCGACCCTTTTCAAAAACAGTCCCTGAAATTGAAAATTCTGAAAAAGCTGAAATCGAATATAAAAGAATAAAGACTAAGTAAAAATATTTCATTCGTTGCCCTTAATTTGATGATTTAAAATTAATACTGAACCTAATTTGAATTGCTACAGCTTCGTCTTTGATCATAGCAGGAACAAATTTTAACGAGTTTGCAATTTCGATGGCTTTCGCATCAAGTCCGTAATCTAATTTATTTAAAAGTTTGGCTTCTTTGACGATACCCGTATTATCGATCAAAATAAGTAATATGGCAGTTCCAGTGTAACCCGCTTTGCGAGCTTCATCTGTTCGATTTGCCACCACATTTGAAATTAATCTGGCTGAAGACGTAACCAAATAATCATCTGCAGGTATGGGTAAGCTGTCGGCGTCAGAATTTTTTAATTTTAAAACGTCATTTTCTTTAACGACTGTGTTTCCTTGTTTCACAGAGATTGCATTTTCAGATGTTGTCGTTAAGGCTTTTCGGCTGACGCCAAAGACTTTTTGGGTATCGACGGGTTCGGGCTTTGGTAATGCTGTTGGTTTTGTTTCGTTTTTAATTTGTAAATTTAAATTTGATGGGCGAACAACTGGATTTTGAATGACTTCAAAATCAATTTTTTTACTTTTTTTAAAAATTCCAAAATCGAATATTAAAATGATCGCAGCCAGACAAAGTACACCGTGGCTAAGTATTGAAATTTGAAATGGAGAGAGCTTACGCTGACTGTGCATCAATGATTTATTTTTTTTCTGGTTCGATTTGCACAGCAAATTTTTCAAGTCCTGAAGTTTTTAATAAGTCGATCACCTTAACAACACGACCATAACTGACATCCACATCAGCTGTAATAATCGCTTGGGCATCAGGATTTGTTTTTAAAGCTTCAAGGGCTGCCGCCTTAAGGCCTTCGTCGTCTGTAATAGCGCCATTTAATAAAATATTTCCATCCCTGTTTACAGCTACACCCAAAGTTTGTGTCACCTGACCATCACCCGTACTTGTTTTTGGTAATTTAATATCTATGATGTCTTTGACAAGAGCCGGGGCTGTGATCATAAAAATGACAAGCAGCACAAGAACGACGTCCACAAATGGCGTCACGTTGATTGATGCAAAGGTTGAATCTTCGGAATCTGAATTGAATTCTGCGCCCATAAATTTACTTTTCGATCTGAGCGATTAATAAATCGCGCAAAGATTCAGTCCGACCAATTGCACGTTTAATTTGATTTGAAAAATTATTATAAGCAACAACAGCTGGAATTGCGACCAATAAACCAACAGCTGTTGCGTATAATGCCTGCGATACACCTGTCATAACAGCTGTGCTGCCGCTCTGAGTCCCTAAATATGCAAATGATCTGATGATACCCAGAACTGTTCCAAATAAACCTATAAATGGCGCATTGGCGCCCAAAGTTGCAAGCACTGGCAAACCTTTTTCAAGTGATATTCGCTGGTCTTTGATAAAACTTGAAATAGCGCGGTCAATACTGTTTGTTTTTTTAAATTGATCTGAATATTGTTCAGCGAATTGAAAAGCTTGTGAAAAAAAATTTTGGTTTAAATTTTTTTGAAAATTAAAGTTTTTTTCACTGATCATTTTTTGAATTTGCAAAAAATCTGATTCAGAAATTTGTTTTTTTAAATATCGTTTGCGATCAATCATAATTGTTATCGACCAAACCGATAAACATACTAATAACAACAAAACACATTTTTCAATAATATCTGTGATTAAAATAATTGAATTCATCAATAACACCACCCTTAAAAACTAAGACCCTATTGAATCTCAGTTTTGAATGATCGTCAATTTGATGATTTTTTACGAACTCTTATTTCAGATTATCTTCTTCACCCAATATGTTAACGAGGACCAATGTGTAGCTGCGTGCGGCACGCTTTTCAAGGGTGCTGACAATTTTTTGATAACTGGTTGGATTTTCCCAATTCATTAACGCCTTATGCATTATAATTGCGTTGTCGGCGTTAAATGAAAACAAAGATGGTAAACCATTGGCAATAATATCCAAATTTTTGCTGCCAGAGGGATCATTAATTGCGTCTAATTTTGATTTTTGTTTAAAAAATGGCTGCGTATAATATGAATAGCTGTTGCACCCTGCCCAGTAAACCAACTGGTACTGTGATGATAAACTGTAATATTCGGGATTGTATTTTAACATCGAATCAAATTGTTCTGCGTCAAAACCAGATCCAACACGAGAATGTCCGAACCAACTGAAATAACCGTCATGGTCATGGGCGTAACTTTGAGCAAATAATTCCATCTGGTCAATATTGGCTGATGTAACGACTTTGATTTCAATTTGTACTTTGTTTAAAACACCTGAATATCTGTAACCGATTTGTTTATTTGGATAACGAGGGTTTAAATATTCTTTTTGGTAAATTGCTGATTTTACAAATTTCAATTCTGCATTTTCTCTGTCCATAAATTTGATAAATTTACGATACTCTTGCATACCGTAATCATTATCAATATCTGGATTCGCGTCAGCAACGTCTGAAACATAACCAAAAGCATAAGTCATTTGAAAATTATTTTTAATACCACGGCTTTGAATTAATTTTTTATATTCTGGGTATGTTTCGATTGTGTTTTCAGTATTCGAAACAAATTTTAAATCAATCATTTGATAATCTTGATCTAACACATGATCACAGTCTGTACGTTTTGGATCCCAAAAATACCAAAAAAAACTTCGTGTTTGGTGTTCCGGATCAGAATCAGTGCACGACAGCCAATTTTTCGTATAGAGTTGTGCTGCATTGTACGGAAGCGGTAATGTGACTGTTTTTGTATTTTTCATCAATTTATTCGATACAATCCAAATTCCATTATATTTGTACGGTATGACGACTTGTTTTTTTTCTTGAAATGCTTGGTCCCATGCGACAACCACATTCATCTCTGTGCGCATTCCACCAAGCTCAGCATTCGTCAAAGGCCCGAATAAATATTTAATTGTCGGTTTGATATAATCTGTTTTGAACCTTTTACGATCGTCATCATTCATCGTCTGAATTGCTTCCAGACTATAATCAGTGGTTTTAAAAACGGCTGTGAATTCAACTTCGGTTTCGGTACCCGTGGTTGAATAAAATTTTGAAATATTCTGAGGCTCCAAATTGATCACTGTAGATTTCGACGGTTCGCAGGCTGATATCATCGTAACCATAAACCCAGACAAAATAAGACCTATGAATTGATTCTTCATTTGAAACCTCTTTGATAGTTAAGATCAGCTTCTTATAGCGAAAGCCGGCCAAAATACAACGAGTAAGCCATAGATTCAAATTTTCGAGTATTAATTATCAGTGAATGGTTCCATATTAGAACCAAGCTAAGGATTGAGGATCAATTTTAAAAATCGATTGACCCAAAGGAGCCAATAGCCTCGACAGATTCATCTAACCCAAAACCAACATCAGTTTCTGGTAAATCCCATCAAATCCGCCATTGGACATAATCAAAATCACATCGGTTTTTTTTGCATTCAATTTGAGATATGAAACAATCTCATCTGCTGATGAAAAAACATTGGCCTTAACATCGGTTTTTTTTAAATCAGAAATTAATTCAGCTGATGAAAAACGATTCTCAGCATCCAATGCGGTTGTATTGAAGGCTTCGGCTAATAAAACTTCATGTGCTTTTGAAAATGCGTCGACGTAATCTTTTTGAAAAACTTTGCGACGTGATGTCGCTGATCGGGGTTCAAAGACTGAAAAAATTTTACGTGATTTGTATTTATTTTGAATGGCTTCGATCGTTTGTTTGACCGCTGTTGGATGATGGGCGAAATCTTCGATAATCAATATGCCACCGGGTTCGCCCAAAATTTCTTGGCGACGTTTAACGCCGGCGAATGTTGAAATTGCTTTTTGAACTCCGTCCAAGGGCAATTGATTTAAAAAGCTCATGGCAATGGCGGATGTTGCATTTAAAATATTGTATTTGCCCGTCAGTGTTGTCACAAATTGACCCAAAATTTGTCCGTCGTGTTTGATTTCAAATCGCGTCAGTCCTTCGGAAAATTCGATGATTTGACAGATAAAATTATTTTCTGAATTAAATCCATAACTGAATTTATTTTTTATTTTACAGTGCCCACTGACGCTGACAACATTTTCATCATCACCCCAAAAAACTAAATTACCGTTTTCTGGAATTAATTTCATTAATGTAATGAATGCATCTTTGACAGCTTGGAAATCTTTGTAAATATCGGCGTGATCAAATTCAACTGAAGTTAAAATAACATTTTTGGGTCTGTAATGAATAAATTTAGGGACTTTATCGAAGTAGGCTGTGTCATATTCGTCGCCTTCGATAATGAATGTATTGGCGGTTGGGTTTCTGAAACTTTGCGAGAAATTTTTTGGAATTCCGCCAATTAAAAAACCAGGGTTTAACCCCGAAATTTCTGCGATCCATGACATGATCGAAGTTGTTGTGGTTTTCCCATGAGTTCCTGAAATCACATAGGAATCACGATTTGCAATAATAAATTCACCCATGGCTTGAGGTAATGAGCAAAATGGAATTTTCAGATTTTGTAATTCAATAGCTTCTGGATTATTTGCCGAAATGACATTGCCAACGATGACAAAATCAGGTCGTGGATGTAAATTCGTTGCTGCATAGGGTTTTTGTATATTGATACCCAATGATTCCAATTGCGTTGACATCGGCGGATACGGATTTGAATCACTGCCTGTGACTTTGAAACCTTGATCTTTCAGTAATCCTGCCAAAGAGGCCATCGCTGTACCACAAATTCCCATTAAATGAACGTGCGCATTTTTTTTTAAATTCAGTAAACTTCCTTGTGTCATTAAATAACCCTTTTGATAGATTCAAAAATCCATGAATGAATTTGCGGCCGCAAATTCACGTAACGTCTGTTGTCGCGGCCATAATTAACTCTGTTACTGAGCGCTAAAACCAATAAATCATGACGTGGATCGTACCAAAACGACGTCCCCGTGAAACCAGTGTGACCAATTGAATGTATTGAAAAATGTGGGCCACAGCTGGCATTTTCAACCGATGGCATCATGTACCCCAAGGCCCAATCACCGATTTCACTGGGCACAGAACGTGTTGCAAAAAACTGAGCTGTTTTTTGACGAATTTTATATTTTGCAATTCCCATTAATTGCGATCTGGTATTCATCGCCATTGTCGACAAATCATCGATACTGCCAAACAAACCTGCGTGACTGGAAATACCGCCCAATGCCCATGTGTTTTCATCATGAACAACACCACGAAGCACTTGTTTTCGAATGACACATTCTTCGGTAGGTGCGTATTGTTCGGTATCAAATAAGGGTTTGTTATTTAAATTAAAATCAACTGTCGTGTCTGGATAATATGTATTTTTCGTATCTGTCCAAATTTCTGATATGTTTTTTTTATAAATAATTTCTAAAATAAATCCCAGTAAAATAAATCCCAAATCGGAATAAACCGATTTTCCTGTTGGTTTGTAAAATTCAGGTTGATTTAATAATTTATAAATTTGCGGCCGCTTCGTCGTCCATTCTTGATGAATTTGATTGTCAGTTGCTAAATTTTTATAAAATGGCTGCCACCAATCAAGCCCTGATGAATGCGTTAACAATTGTTGAATAGTAATTTCTGAATTAAAAAAATCGGGTAAAAAATCAATAACTTTGGATTCGATCGTCCAATGTCCCTGATCAAAAGCCTGCATCATTATTTGTTGAGTAAAAAATACTTTTGTCAGTGATGCAAAATCGTAATATGGATATGTTTGACCGACCTGCAGATCGCAAATCAGTCGACCTGTATGGTACGCCCTAACACAGACACCAGGTGTTACGTCTTGGATAGCGATTTTTAATTTTTCTGTTAATGCTTTTTCAAGCCCTGTTTGTTTCATAGTCGAGTTCCACATCCTGTAAACTTGGTTTACAATGATGTTAGCAAACGAATATCATTGCCACAAGTAAGAGTTGCTTGTCCGTTTAAAATCAGTGGTCGCTGAATATCTGAATGTCCGGCTTGAAATCCTGAAAAAACAGGTATCTTTGATTTTTCAAAAAATTTTTCTAAGGCATACCAAACATGGTTTTCACCATTGGCCTCTTGACCTAAAATGAAGTCACCTAAGAACAAAGCCTTACAGCTTTTTAAGATTCCAGCTTGTGAAATTTGATGCAACATTTTATCAATCCGGTACCCACGTTCACCGATGTCTTCAAAAAATAAAAAATCATTTTTTATTTGAGGCTGCAATGCCGTACCTAAACTTGAACAAAATACAGTCAAATTTCCACCGAAAATTTGACCCGTCAGTTTTAAATTTTTCTTTTTTGCCGCCGCGTTGAACGGCTTCAATCCCGTAAAATACAATTCTTTTTTCTGCCCAGACAATAAACTCAGTAATTCATTTTTATGATGTTCCGATAATTGATTTTGCCCGCAACGATCTAACAATGGACCGTGAACAGTTGGCCAATTCATTTTTTTGTTCAACCACAAATGTATTGTTGTTACATCACTGTAACCGATAAATATTTTTTTCTTTGGTAAGTTTTTAATTTTTAATAAATCTGGGACCAGTCGAATTGCTCCGTACCCGCCGCGTAAACACCAAACAGCTTTTGATTGTTTGTTTTTTAGGGCATCAATTAGATATTTAGACCTTTTGATATCAGAATTTGAAACAAAAATTTGGGGATCTAAAATGTCTTTGGGATATCTGGGGACATAGCCTTGACTTTGAATCCACGAAACAGCGGATTCAAATACAGCCATCGAACAGGGCGAACCAGGCGCCACAATATCAATGATGTCTCCTGTTTGTAAAAAATAGGATTCAGTTTTACGAACTGGCTGTGATTTCTTTTTTTTCTTTGGTAATGACACCCTTTAAGCTTGTCGGATATTGACCACTAAAACAAGCAGAACAGAATGTTTTTGGACTGCGTGACAAGGCCTGAAACATCCCTTCAAGACTTAAATAACTGAGGGAATCGGCGCCAATGAATTCACGTATTTCATCAACACTTTGGTGCGAGGCTATAAGCTGACTTTTTTCAGGAGTATCGACTCCATAATAGCAGGGCCCGATTGTGGGCGGCGATGCGATTCTCATGTGAACTTCAGTTGCGCCAGCTTGCTTTAATAATAAAATAATTTTTTGACTGGTCGTACCTCGAACCAAAGAATCATCAATCACAATGACTTTTTTTCCTTTCAAAACAGAGGCTTGCGCATTTAACTTCACGCGAACTCCAAAGTCTCGTATCGCCTGAGCCGGCTGAATAAAAGTACGTCCCACGTAATGATTTCTGATAATTCCAAATTCAAATGGAATACCGCTTTTTTGCGAAAACCCCAATGCCGCCGCAATACCACTGTCGGGGACCGGGATGACCAAATCAGCATCGACACAAGATTCAATCGCCAACTGTTCACCGAATTTTTTTCGAGACTCATAAACGGACATACCAAACACATTCGAATCGGGTCTGGCAAAATAAACATGTTCAAAAACGCATGAAGCTTGTTTTTGCAAGTATTGATCATTACTGAATTTTATTTTCTGAGATCGAAGACCATTGTGCGATATTTCTAAAATTTCGCCAGGCTCAATTTCTCTGATATAATCTGCTCCAATTAAATCAAAGGCACAGGATTCACTGGCAACAACATAACTTAAACCAAGATCGGAAACCAATTGCCCCAGGACCAATGGCCTAAATCCCAACGGATCCCTGGCTGCAATCATGCGATCATTTGATAAAATAACAAAACTGTATGCTCCAACAATTTGTTCAGCACTTTCGGAAAATGCAGTTAATAAATCATTTGAAGAATTTTTAGCCATCAAGTGTAATAAAATTTCAGTATCATTGGTTCCTTGAAAAATCGAACCTTCGCGCTGAAGTGCTTCACGTAAAATGGACCCATTCACAATATTTCCGTTATGAGCAACAGCGATAGGACCATTTAATAAATTTGAAGTTAATGGCTGCGCATTGGCCAATAAATTTTGACCTGTGGTTGAATATCTGACGTGTCCAATGGCTGATTGACCTGGCAGTTGATTTAAATTTTTATCGTTAAAAACGTCGCCAACCAAACCCAAACCTTTATAAATATGATGCTGCTTTTGATCCAAAGTCACAATCCCACAGGATTCCTGACCGCGATGCTGCTGGGCATAGAGCCCCAGATACGTTAATTTTGCGCTTTCAGAGTGATTCCAAATACCGAAGACTCCGCACTCGTCTTTCCATGTTTTTTCACTCTGTGAAATGTTCCACGTTTTTTCACCTTGTGAAATGTTCCACGTTTTTTCGCTCATATTGTCACCGGGATTGTTTGTCCGATAACTTCACATTTAAAAGATCTGGCTTTGTTTTTTAAGTCTTTAAAGTGCTTATTCATAAATTCTGTAACCGATATCACATCCGTTGTCGTAATAATGAATTGATAAAAAATATCTTTCAACATTTGTTCATCGGCAAAATCTGGTGATTTTTCAAATTGAATATGATCTGTCGACATTTTTTGAACAGATAATTCAATACCACCCAGACCACAAGCGCGTATCGCAGAAATATTCATTTTTTCATCCTGTATTTTTTGATCCATCAATTGGCACAATTCAATAAATTGAACCAGATGAACATCAGAGTCTTGGTTAAATTTTGAAATTTGATTTGTGATTTCACATGTATAAACATAGCTCTGCACCCAATTATAACTGACACACAGAACAGATTCAAATGCTGATACAAATTGTGTAGGAATTAAATTTTCAACATTTTCACGAATCCCGATCATTCCCGTAGCAGGTGTTGAAATAATATTATCAGTCATTGTTTCGTTGTAAAAACTGACATTGCCACTGATGACTGGTGCATTCAATTCACGGCTGGCTAAAGCTATTGATTCCACACTGATCGCAAATTCAGACATGATTTTATTTTTTTGCGGATTACCAAAATTTAAACAATCCGTAATTGCTAAAATTTTTGCACCCTGTACAGCCATTTGAAAGGCCGGGAAATAAACAGCATCCAATGCACCAATCTGGGCGTCCATTTTCATAACTTCAGGGCGACAGCCAACAGCAATGGCCAAACCACGCTTGGTTTGGTCCAACTGAATAAAACCTATGGGGCCAGAACAATCTTGTGCTGTTCGGGCGCCGACACGTTGATCGTATTGATTATAAATCCAATTCAAATTTTCTTTGATCATTTTTTTTGAATTTTTAACAAAAATAATTGGAGTTTCGGATTTGTTTTCATTCACCCATTTTTCATAGGGCCGATCATACCTTGGTGCATTTCCAACAATCAGATGGGGATCAATATTCGTTAAAATTTCAGATCCCCACATTAATTTTATAGTCTTCGAATTCTGAACCTGACCAAGAATTGTTGCGTCTAAATTCCATTTTTGAAAAACTGATTTTAATTGACTGAAATTTTTAGGTTCACAGATCAACAGCATTCTTTCTTGGCTTTCAGATAATAAAATTTCTTCTGGTGTCATGGTTTGATCACGAAGGGGGACTTTTTGAAGATCCAAATCAAAACCGATTTGCCCATTGGCAGACATTTCAAATGAAGACGATGTTAACCCCGCAGCACCCATGTCTTGCATAGCTACAACTAAATTTAATTTTAAAACTTCCAAACAAGCTTCGATCAGTAATTTTTCAAAAAATGGATCACCAATTTGCACATTCGGTTTTTTACTTTCACTGTCTTTGTCAAATGATACCGAAGCCATACTGGCGCCATGAATTCCGTCACGTCCCGTTTTTGCTCCGACATAAACGACATGATTGCCGATACCCTTTGCTTTTGATAATGCCAATGGCATTTCACTTGAATAATAACCAACCGCCATCGCATTGACTAAAATATTTTGATTATATTTTTTATTAAAATTCGTCTGCCCCGTTAACATCGGAACACCAACGCAGTTTCCGTACATTGAAATACCATGCACAACACCCGACATTAATTCATTCATTCGTGGTGCATTTTTTTCACCGAAACATAAATAATTTGCCAAAGCAATGGGTCTTGCGCCCATGGTAAAAATGTCTCGTAAAATTCCACCAACACCGGTCGCTGCACCCTGAACTGGTTCAATAAAGCTGGGGTGATTATGACTTTCCATTTTAAAAGCAATTTTTTCACCGTAGCCTAAATCAATAATTCCTGCATTTTCGCCGTCCATGTCAGGTGTCATCGAGTTTCGAAAGCTAAACTTTTTAAGTTGATTTTTAGATGACTTATAACTGCAGTGTTCGCTCCATAATGCAGAAAACAAAGGCCATTCGATATCCGCCAATTCACGGCCTAATATTTTTTTTGCTGATTGGTATTCATCGTTTGTTAGGCGATATAAATTTAATTTTTCTTCGATGTTTAAAATCATAAGAAATACTGCCCGTCTGACGAACCCATCCAATGATAAACTGCACGTTCCGGATGTGGCATTAATCCAAAGACATTTCCTGTTTCTGATACCAGACCTGCGATATTTAACATTGCACCATTTGGATTATTTTTATAAGTCAGCCAAATTTGATTTTGATCTTGAATTTTTTTAAGGCCATCTGCGGAATTGTAATATTTGCCATCACCATGAGCTATGGGTAATTTGAGAGTCTGGTTTTTTTTCAACTTGGATCCATAAAATTTGTTATCTTCACTCACATTTAATTCAGACCATTCGTCTTTAAATTTGAGAGATTCATTTCGAATTAAAGCTCCCGGCAACAAACCAGCTTCACAGAGTATTTGAAAACCATTACAAATTCCAAGAACAGCTTTTCCTGTTTTTGCAAATTCAGCCACTGACTTCATCACAGGACTTCTGGCTGCCATGGCGCCGCAACGCAAATAATCGCCATAACTGAATCCGCCGGGTAAAATAATTTGTTCAAAATCAGTGATATCGAATTGATCTTGAAACCATAAATAATCGGCCTGATAACCAGAATTTATAACCCATTTCATAACATCATCATCACAATTCGTACCTAAAAATCTGACGATACCTATTTTTTTAGACATCAAAAATCTCGTAAGTTTCAATCAGTGGATTATACAAACCTGCTAACATCATTTTTTGAATTTCATTTTTAGAATCAAGATCAGAATTTAAATGGATTTCAATAAATTTACCAATACGACAATTTCCAACTTTAAAGCCTTGGGTTTCCAAATAATTTTGAACTACACGACCCTGCGTATCCAAGATCACCTCACGAGGCATAATTTTAATTCCATATTTCATTTTAAAACCTCTTTAAGTTGATTTAATATGAATAAATAACCCGTCTTTACATCACCTAAGTCAAATCTGAATCGGTCTTTGTCCATTTTTTCATTGGTATGAATATCCCATAATCGCATTGAATCCGGAGAAATTTCATCAGACAATATGATTTCCCCGCTTGGTAATTTTCCGAACTCAATTTTAAAATCAACCAACGACAAGTGGCATTTTAAAAAAATTTGTAACAAAATTTCATTGATTTTGAATGTCAATTCTTTGATTTTTTTTAAATCAGCTTCCGTTGCCCAACCAAAAGCTTTGATTTGATCATCACTGACAAAGGGGTCCTGCAATTCATCATTTTTAAAATAAAATTCTAACAAAGGTGCGTTTAATTTGTCGCCTTCTGGTATTTTAAATTTTTTTGCCAATGACCCGGCGATTCGATTTCTGACGACAACTTCGAGCGGTATAATTTGGGATTTTTGAACTAACATTTTATTTTTTTCAAATGTACTGATCCAATGCGAAGAAATATTATGTTTCTTAATTTCCGCAAACAATAAAGTCGAAATTTCACAGTTAATTTGACCTTTGCCGTCGAATTGCCCTTTCTTGATAGCATTGAATGCGGTGAGATCATTTTTAAACTCCATAACAACATATTGTTCATGGTTCGTCGAAAATATTTTCTTAGCTTTTCCTTCGTAAATCTGATTTTGGATTAAAAAATCTGTTGAAATGGACATTAAAAAACCTCTTTTTCATAGGATTTAAAACGCTGTTCGATGGCTTTTTTATGTTTATCACCAGAAAACAATTGATCTAGTTCTGAATCAGTAAAATATTTTTTTAATTTAATGTTTTTTTGTATTTCTGATTTTAAATGCTGACCGGGTTGTAAATTTAAAGCTGCAGATTGAATTAATTGATAACTGTCTTCACGTGATAAACCATGTTTTTCGACCAGATGGAGCAATAAATGCGATGAATACAAAACACCGCCCAATAAATGAGTATTTTTTTCCATTCGGACAGTATCAATATGAATATTTTCGAGTAGAGAGTTCATTCGACGTACAATATAATGTGACAGCGTTAATGAATCTGAAAAAATGATTCTTTCGTTTGATGAATGACTGATATCACGTTCGTGCCATAATGGAATATTTTCCATAGCAGTCCATGCGTAGCCTTTAATAAGTCTGGCCAATCCTGTTATATTTTCTGCACTGATTGGATTTTTTTTATGCGGCATTGCCGATGATCCTTTTTGGCCTTTGTTAAAACCTTCGATCACCTCTGAAACTTCGCTGCGTTGCAAATGACGAAATTCAATAGCCAAGCGTTCCAGACCTGCAGCTAAAAATGCAAGTGACATCATAACCTGCGCATGACGATCGCGCGGAATAACTTGAGTCGCAAAGGGTTCAACTGTTAAATTTAACATCAGAGCAACATTTTTTTCAAATTCAAGTGGCAATGCTGAAGACGTGCCAACCGCACCGCTTAATTTGCAAATCATAAATTCGTTTTTTGAATTTATGATTTTTTTTTCGCAGCGATTAATTTCGGATAAAAATCCAGCCATTTTAAATCCAAATGAAGTGATTTCGGCGAAAATTCCATGCGTACGGCCGGCACAGATTGTTTTTTTATGCTGAATGATCATTTTTTTCATCGTTTTTTTCAAAACCAGAATTTCTGCTAAAACAATGTCGATGGCTTGTGAAATTTGCAAACTTAATGCTGTATCTAAAATGTCAGAGCTTGTTAAGCCAAAATGGATATATTTGCCATTCGGCCCAACTGTTTCAGCGATCTGACTGACAAAAGCAATCACATCATGTTTTGTTGTTTTTTCAATCTGATTTATTTTTTGTATGTTAATTTTAGATTTTTTTTCGATATCAATTGCTGCTTTTGCTGGTATTAATTTCATTTTTGCTTGAACCTTGGCGACTGCAATTTCAACTTCGAGCATGTACCTGAATCTGGAATCTTCAGAAAAATGATTTTTCATTTCAGGGGTCGAATAACGTTCAATCATAATTCTGCCTCGGGGTTTATTTTGATTTTATTTTCTTTTTTAATTTTCATTTTTTTAATAAATATTTCGTTTGTATGATTAATCATTTTTGATATTTGCAAGTCTGATTTGAAACACAAACTTTGCATCAATGTGATACGTTTTTCAAACTTATTTTTAAATCGAATTGCTGTATTGACCGGTTGAAATAAAAAATGTTCGGACTGTAAAGGTTCAATTTCAATGAAATCAAATTTTTTAGATAAAATTTTTCTTAAACGTAATTTCATATATGCAACATACGTAGGATTCGATGTTTGTTCAATTGGAAGCCATGACCAAACATCAAAATAATTTGAATCATGACTTGGTTTCTGATTTACAAAATAAAAATTGTCATAAATTGATTTGTAATTTGAATCGTTAACAATCCAAAATGGATCGAGACTGAACTGATTTTTAGTCTTAAATCCAAGACCAGTGAATTGAAATACATTTTTAAAGTCATAGTCGATGACTTTCTTGAGCTTTATTTTTTTTTCAATCTTTGAGAGTGCTAAATAAGATTCTTCAATGTAAACATGATCATATTCAAAAACAGGTAAATCACGCAACTCAAGATAAACTTTGTTGCCAATTTTTAAATCAATCAGCTGTTCAAGATAAAAAACATGATCTGAACAATCAAGGGCCGGATTCACCTGATGCATTTGCTGACCGTGTGAATATGATTTTTCTAAAATAATGTTTTCTAATTTTTTTAATTCCTGTTTAATATTTTTTTGATGTTGCAATTTTGCATTTGTCATTAAAACATTGTCAGAATCAATGGGTAACATTAAATGATCAACGTAAATATTTTGTTTTTTAAATTCACCAAAATCATAGGCTTCGCTGTTTTCACATATTAAGTAATCAAACTGGGCTCCACATTTTGAAAAATTATTTTTATATTTAAGTATATTATTTGTGGACGTAATGATTAAAACTTTTGACATTAAAAAATCCTTTTTTGAGAAAATTCACGCAATATATGTTGTTCTGCCATGTGGACAGATATCTGGGCTTTATTTTGGCTTAAATCAGGATTCCATGTTTCGGATTTTTTTTGAAAAATGATTTTTCCTGAATCCATTTCAGCTGTTACATGGTGAATCGTTGCACCCATATCATCCATAGCTTCAAAAGATTTTTCGAAACCGCGAAGTCCTTTGTGTTTTGGCAACAAGCTGGGATGAATGTTAAATATTTTTCCAGACCAATTTTCGATAAAATCGGAAGGTATAATTTTCATGAATCCAGCTAAAAAAATTTTTTCAATTTTTTTTTGTATTAATATTTTATGCAATTCTGAAAAATTAAATTTAAAATCCATACATATTATATCTGTGCCAAAACGTTTTGCTTTTAATAAACCGCTGATATTTTTTTTATTTGCTATGACTAAACAAATATTTTGATATTCAGACGTTTCCAGCAAAGCTTGCAAACATGAACCTGTACCAGAAATAAAAACGGCTGTACGCTGAAAACTATTCGCAGAATTCAACAGAGGCCTCGGTATTTAAAATTTTATTTTTAATCTGACCAATAACAGTGTTTTTGTATCCAATTTGAGTTAATTTTAGACTGATTTTTTGTGAATCTGATTCACTAACAATAAACATAAAACCGATACCGCAATTAAAAGTCATTAACATTTGGTCAGTTGTCAGACCCGATTTTTTTTGAATATATTTAAAGCATTCCGGCATTTCCCAATGTTTCAATACAGCCTTTAAATTCGCTGGTAATACTCTGGGAATATTATCAATACCACCGCCCGTGATATGACAACCTGCCTTGATTTTGAATTCTTTTTTAAGCTCAGTGGCAGCTTGAACATAAAGTCTGGTTGGTTGCATCAGCCAATCACGATAAGTTTCAAATTCACCTTCGAAAATCTGACGTATTAATGAAAAACCATTACTGTGAAATCCCGAACTTTCAAGGCCAATAATACAATCACCGTCTGAAACACGATCCTGACCCCATGTTTGATCCCGATCAACAATGCCAACTGAAAAACCAGCACAATCAAAATCATTTTCATGATACACACCAGGCATTTCAGCAGTTTCACCGCCGATTAAAATCATTTCAGATTCGATACAGGCATTTTTTATACTGGTTAAAAATTGTTTTGCATGATTTAAATTTAATTTTCCTGAAGCATAATAATCTAAAAAAAATAATGGGCGGCCGCCTGTACAAATCAGATCATTTGCACACATAGCCACAAGATCATAACCTACATTTGAATAATCATTGAAATAGGATGCCAATTTAACTTTGGTTCCAACACCGTCCGTGCATGAAACTAAGAGTGGATTTTTGATATCGTCAAATTGTGCATTAAATAATGCTGCAAATCCGCCAATACCAGAAATAACTCTGTTTTTTAATTTTTTTTGTATATCGATATTATTTTCGTGATGTTTTTTTTCATTTTGAAGCTCATCGATTGAATCGACTTCGGAACCGTGCAGCCAATCGACAAGATCATCGCCCGCCTGTACATCAACGCCTGACTTCTTATAGTCCATCAGATTCTTCGGCAGATTATGGGGCTGGTCATCTGTCAATTGATGCTCCTCAAAAAAATATTCGTTGTTCAAATAAGTTATCAATCAAAAATCAAATGGCCAAATCATTTTCAAACTGACGCTTCTGGACTAAGGACCATGAGTCAGGCGAACTGCTATTCTGTTGTAGTCGATAAGCAATAAATAAGTGAAAATAATTGCAGATGCCTAAGTTTGTTCGATATTTCATCATTCTGTTTCTAATACCAATTCACTTTGCAATGGCACAAACAACATCAACAGATGTTGATGAATCATTTGATCCATTTGCAGATTATAATGAATTCGAGCAACAAACTGAAGAAGAAGCTGACATCAATTTCTTACGAAATGGTCGTTATTTGACTTTGGCATTTATCACTGGCTACCGAGGATATATCGGCGGCGGATTCGCCCAAGCTTACAAGGGCAATATTGATTACGGCGCAGAATTTACATATTTTTTCGACATGCAAATTGCAGCCTCTCTTTCGTATATTACTGGCGATCATTCGGTCACATTTCAAAGCTTTACAGATCCAGGCTTTACATCCTTTTCCAGAGATTACTCAGGAACAGTTAATATTCAAATGTTTGATTTTCATGTTAAATATTATTTTAATACAGACAATGTCACTAAGGGCTTAGCTGATTTAAATCCCTATGCTTTAATTGGCAGTGGTTATTATGTCAGATCATACAGTTTAAACCAAAATTTAGGGATCGACCCTGACAAGGCCGTTGGCTTTAAAGTCGCCGGCGGAATCGAAATACCATTACTTAAACGCAGATCATATTTGGGATTACAAGCCACTTACAGATACGTCCAATTCGTTGACGAGAATTTCTCAACGATTGATGAAAGTGCTGATCCTACAAAAGAGCAACCAAATCCTATCAAACCGCGACTGGATGGTGATATTTATGAATTAAATGTTATTTTAGGAATGAATTTCTAAATACAGATATAATTTGTAAAATAATGCCCAATAAAATTAAAAATGGTGCTAACCATTTTAAAACCCAAATCCAATGCTTAATCAGAATCTGACTGGATTCACTTTCTTCGCTAACGAATTTTTCTTTGTAATCGATTTCATTGATTGATTTAAAAAATATAAAAATCATGCCAAGAACAGAAATCGGCAACAAATAATTAATCAGTATCGAATCTAAATTTTCAATTAAAGTTTGATTCATTAAGCGAATATTTTTAAATACTGTTCCTGAAAATGCTGGGAATATAGTTAAAAAGAGCGTAACAGCAATGACCATCCACGCCGACGAAAAACGATCTGTTTTTAAAAATCGATCTGAAAGATTAGAAATCAAAGTTTCAAGCAAGGCGATGCTGGCATTTAATGCCGCAATCCACAAACAAACGAAAAATGCTAAACCAAAATATTCACCATAATTAATTTTTAAAAACAATTGTGGCAATGCTTCGAATAACAAGCTTGGATCAGTCAGAGGTTTATTGGAAATCGAAAATGCAATCGGAAAAATCATAAGCACTGCGACTAATGATATCACCGTATCGATTAATGTGACTCGAACCCCAAGGCTTGGCAAATGTTCGTCTTGTTTGAAATAGGATCCGAATGTAACCAAAACACCCATACCTAATGACAACGTAAACAGCACATGACCCATGGCATGGCCCAATGAAGATAAATTCAATTTTGAAAAATCAGGATAAAATAAAAACCTTAAAACATCCGGACTTGATGGCAGCGATAAGGATCTGGTTAACAGTAAGAAAACTAAAACACCGAATATTGGCAAAATAATTGTTAATATTTTTTCAAATCGGCCCGTTATGCCACGAACAACAATAAATCCACAAATTAACAAGTGCACGCTGGCTAATGCAAATTGCAATAAACCATTTTCATTTAATACTGACATACTGATTGTACTTAAATATTCGAATTTTTGATGATGAAATAATCCCACCAGAAACTGTGTCAAAAAATGTAAAACCCAGCCACTAATGACTGAATAATACGACAATATGACCAAACTAATCAGCAGACTCAGTCTGCCGAACCAAAAATATGGCTTTTGAGTTTGAACTGAAACTTTATGGGTAATTTTTAATAAACTTGCACCTGTTGTGCGACCAATAATTAATTCTGCGATCAAAACCGATAACCCGATTGTGAGTGATAAAAACAAATAAACCAGAACAAATGCACCGCCACCATTTTCCCCAACAACATATGGAAAACGCCAGATATTTCCTAAGCCACAGGCACTGCCAATGGCCAATAAATAAAATGCAATTCGGCTGCGCCACGAAGCGCGTTTGAAAATATTTTTTTGCGAATCAGCCTCGGGCACTGTCTCCGCCACTTCTTGACTTCATACAAAATATTCGAATCGGTGTGCCGTGCAAATTAAATTCTTCTTTTAAGTTTTTAATTAAAAATCGTCGATATGAATTGGTTACTCCGTCCGGATGATTTGCAAATGCAATAAATGCAGGTGGCTTCTGGTATGTCTGTGTTAAATAATAAAATTTAACATTTGTTGTTCCCCAAACTGGAGCTGGTGCTTTACGTATGACATTAAAAAAGAAATCATTTAAATCAGATGTTGGAACTTTGAAATTAATTTTATCTGTCACGGATTCAATCTCTTTAAATAAATCATCCATACCTTTGTTTTTTAATGCCGAAGTAAATACGACCGGCACATCAATAAAGAAATGAAATGTTTCAGCAACCTGGGCCAAGAACCTTTGTTTGTAATTATCAAACTCAGCGTGTCCCAAATCAGATTTGTTAGCTACCAAAATGACACCTTTGTGATCTTCTAATATGGATTGCATAATTTTAGCGTCTTGTTCGGTAGGTCCAACAGTTCCATCAACAACAAGTAACACAATATTTGCTCGACGAATTGTTTCTTGAGATTTAAAGGCTGAAATAATTTCGATATCTTCTTCTCGTTTTGATTGTCTACGTAGCCCCGCTGTATCAACGAGTACATATTTTTTATTGTTAAATTCAAGTGGAGAATCCACAGAATCAACTGTAGTTCCTGCAATATCAGAAACTAACATACGATTCATACCCAGCAAATTATTGCATAATGAACTTTTACCCACATTCGGTTTACCGACCATTGCAATACGCATACCTTCTGTTAAAGTTTTAGGTGCTTCGGGAACCATTTTTACGATCCACTCTAAGATGTCACCAATTCCACGTCGTTGTTCAAATGATGTCGATACGATATCTAAACCAAATTCATGAAATTCTGCGTTCAACAGATCCGCTTCGTGGGGACTATCGACTTTATTAACAACCAAGAGCATTGGCTTACCTGTTTGTTTTGCAATTTTAATAATATCCCGATCTTCGGGCAATAATCCGGCACGACCGTCCATAACGGCGACAATAAAATCGACAGTGAATAAAAATTCACTGACTTGTTCTTTGATCATTTTTGAAAACAAATCTGTCGCTTCAGTAACACCTCCGGTATCGATCAAATCAAATGATTTCCCCCAAATACTAACAGGTTCAAGCATAATATCACGAGTCACGCCAGGTTGATTTTTTACAACGGCTTTACGTGAATCAGTGATAATATTAAATAATGTCGATTTACCAACATTCGGGCGGCCGATAATTGCAACTTTAGCTGCATCAATGAATGAGTTATTCTGATTTTGTGACATATTTTAATTCTTTCATTGTTGTTTTGTTTTCATACCAATTGTCTTTAACGACGACGTTTAATTCTAAATAGACTTTGTCAACACCCATCATTTTTTGAATTTCTTTTCGGGATTCTTCACCAATTTTTTTAATATTTGCGCCCGACTTTCCGACGACGATGGGCTTGTGAGAATCGCGCGAAACTAAAATATCGATGAACAATTTTGGACATGGCTTTGCATCTTCGTCAAATTTTCTTGTCAAGACAGCCAATTGATATGGAATTTCAAAATTGAGGACTTCGAAACATTTTTCACGTATAATTTCTTCGGATAAGTTTCGCATGCTTTCAGTCGTATATAATTCAGCATCAAATAATGGGGCATCGCTTTCTGGCAACAGATTCATCATTTCAACAAGCATCGCATGACGATCATTTTTATCGGCAGTTGTGTTTGAAATTTGCAATGCTTTTGCGCCTCGAAGTTCGATCATGTCTTTCAGAATTAAAACGCGGTGAAACTTTTCAGAAATATCAGTTTTTGTAATTACACCTATCCAAGGTTTTTTTGACCTGGTCACCAAATCAATAATTTCTTCATTTCTGGCAGCATCAGATTCATCGATACTGAGAACAGCCAAAAGTGCATCCGATGACTGAATCACTTCTTCGGCTTCTTTTTGCAAAAACGAATTTAAACCACTGGTTGATTTAATCATTCCAGGCGCGTCGACAAAAACAATTTGCCCCAGATCTGTCGAATGTAATCCCATAACACGTCGACGTGTCGTCTGTGGCTTATTTGTTACGATGGATACTTTTTCAGAAATTAAAAAATTTAATAACGAACTTTTACCGGCATTCGGCTGACCGATAAGACCTAAGTAGCCAGCTTTATAATTTTTTTTACTTTTTTCGATTGTCATGATTTCGCCTTTGTTTTTTTATTTTTAGATAATTCAATAATTTGTATTTTTGCGGCAGCTTGCTCTGCTACTTTTTTGCTGTGGCCCATCGCAAATATTGCATCATGGTCCGTCACATTTAATTCAACTTTAAATTCAGGCTTATGCGATGGCCCTGTGGTTGTTAATAATTTATACGTTGGCATACCCAAATTCATTTTTTGAGTCATTTCTTGCAATCTGGTTTTGTAGTCTTTTTCGTATTCCAGATCGGGTTTGATTTTTTCAATATCAATATGAAATTCTGTTAATAAATATTTTTTAACAATTTCAAAATCAGCGTCTAAATAAAATGCACCGATGATCGCTTCGTAAGCTGAAGCTAATAACCGTGGCTTTAAATGTGATTCTTGCAGCTTTTCACCAGGTCCTAATATCAAAAATAAATTTAAATTCAATTTGAAGGCTTTTTCTGCCAAAGTTTCTTGGTTAATAAGACTTGCACGTTTTTTTGATAAAGAACCCTCTGTGTCGCTGGGGCTATGAATCATTAAATTTTCAGCAACGACCAATCCCAGAACAGCATCACCTAAGAACTCAAGGCGTTCATTGTGAATTTTATTCTTATTTTCAGCAATACAAAAACTTTTGTGTGTAATTGCATGTTCGATCAGTTTTTTATTTTTAAAACTATACCCCAAAGTGCGCTCTAAAAATTCTGTAATTTTTGGTAGGTTATTGGTTTTCATGATAAACTTTCGCCAATAAATGACCTTCGCCGTTGCTGGCGTTAAATCCAGTTATTTCAATTTTGATTTCAAGGCCTCGATGATTTTCAATATCAGAAAAATTTTCGATCTGAACAGGCCAATAGTGATTCGTTAGACCATTTGAATTTTTTGAAGATTTATTTAAAATTAATGCACTTTGAAGTGTACCAATTTGTTTTAATCCTTCGGATTGATAACGGTGCAAGCTGAGTTCACGCAATCTGGTTGCACGTTGTTTACGGATATGAAATGGAATTTGGGGCAAAGTTTCGGCTCGGGTGCCCGATCGTTCACTGTACGGGAAAACGTGTAAACGCGTCCAATGTGAATTGGCTAAATTTTTATATGTATTTTCAAATTGCTCATCGGTTTCTGTCGGAAAACCAGCAATCACATCCATACCGATAAATACATTTTTAATTTTTTGCGATACGCGATTTAAACTTTCAGTCACTTGTAGCTCTGTATATTTACGTTTCATTTGCTTCAAAACATCAGTATCTGCGCTTTGAATGCTCATATGAAAATGAGGACACAAACGTGGATTTTCATACAGTTTTAATAATTTGTCAGTAATTTCAATTGGTTCTAATGATGATAACCGAATCCGAGGAATTTCTGTTTTTAATAAAATAGTCTCTATAAGATCTTCTAAGGATTTTTTTTGTGAACCCTGGATATCCTCATAATCACCAATATGGACACCCGTTAAAACGACTTCTTTAAAATTGGCAGTTTCAAGTTGTTTGATACGATGAACTAAATCTGCAATTGGAATAGATCTGCTTGTACCGCGCGCATAGGGAATAATGCAAAAT
Source organism: Pseudobdellovibrionaceae bacterium (assembly GCA_031428135.1). GTDB lineage: Bacteria > Bdellovibrionota > Bdellovibrionia > Bdellovibrionales > Bdellovibrionaceae > Pseudobdellovibrio. Next base: position 57,047 of record JANPOT010000016.1, read on the forward strand.
GCACAAAAACTGTTGCAGCCATCCTGGATTTTTAAAAAACTGCGTGTATGACTTTGTTCAAGTCCACCACCCATTTCAAGGTCTTCTTTTTTAAAAATATTAGATTTAAATGTTTTTTCAGTTAATTCACCTTTGAAATATTTATTCAAAAGGTCTGGCAATAAACCTTTGTGTGAATTTGCAACGATCAAATCTGCACCCGGTAAATTTTCAAAGGCACCAGTATCAACTTGAGCCGAACATCCTGTAACAACAATTGTTGAAAATGGTTGAATCGATTTAATTTTACGTATCGCACGAACTGCTTCATTTGTTGCTTCCGCTGTAACAGCACATGTGTTTAAGACATGTATTTCTGCTTTATTTTTTTCGACGTGATTCAACAGTAAATAACCTGACGACGACATATTTTTTTGAATAAGGCCCGAATCATATGTATTCACCTTGCAACCAAATGTGTGTACGACATAATTTTTATAATTTTGATTCTGGATACGATTTTCAGACGAATTTAAATTTTGATCCATCCGCCCCCCAATAATATATTTTGATTTCGGTAAAACACAGCCGCCTGCCCCGGAGTAATCGCGCGTTGTGGTTCATCGAATTTAAGTTTAAAACCATTTTGAGTTTGATTGATTGTGGCTAATGCACCTTTGTGCTGATACCTAATTTTGACATTCAAAATTTCGCCATCACGAACAGGTCCCAAAAGATGCGTTTCAATAACATCAACTTCGTTAAAAAATAAATGTTTTTCTTCGCCAACCCAAACAGTGTTGTCCATTGGATCAATTTTTATAACGAATAATTTTTCATGATATGTCATGCCAAGGCCTTTACTTTGACCAATCGTGTACAAATGTATTCCTTCATGAGTGCTCATGACTTCGCCCGAAGGAAATTTTTTAAGTACGCCTTTTTTAGTATTCAAAATTTCTGCAGATACGTTATTTTTAATAAATTGGTCGTAACCTTGGCTGCCGACAAAGCAAATACCGGTTGAATCTTTTTTCTTGGCAACAACCAAATTTTTTTCTTCTGCAATAACTCTGACCTGAGGTTTTTTTAAATGCCCAATTGGGAATAATAACTTTGGAATAATATTCGGATCTATCGTAAATAAAAAATACGTCTGATCTTTCCAGTCATCCGTCGAAGTCATAATATATGATTTGTTTTGATCGTCTCTTTGAATTTGTGCGTAATGGCCAGTCGCTAAATAATCACAGCCCAGTTCGTTCATTTTCTGAATTAAATGATCAAATTTTAAATACGTATTGCAATTCACACAAGGAAGCGGCGTTTGGCCGTTCAAATAGTCATTGATAAATGGATCTATAACTGATGCTTTAAACTTGGCTTCACAATTAAGAACGTAAAATGGAATATTTAATTTATCTGCAACACTTCGGGCATCGTCAACATCAAGACTTGAACAACATGTGCCGCTGCCTTCTGTGATATCACAATTTGTATAATCCCAAACCTGCATTGTTGCGCCAATGACTTCATAACCTTGATCTACTAATAATGCAGCAGCCACTGAACTATCGACTCCACCACTCATCGCTACTAAAACTTTACCTTTAGATTTCATGATTTGAACCTTTGCCTTTGATCGCTGAACGATTAATTTCAACTGATCTGATACGCGCAACAATTTCAACGATGGCCGTCACGAATTTGGAAAGTTCAGATTCCGTCGTTGTCCAACCAATGCTGATTCGTAAAGAATTTTGCGCTTCTTGACGAGTCAGCCCCATCGCAAGCAACACAGGGCTGGGTTCGGGGTTACCACTACTGCAAGCAGCACCTGTACTTACAGCAAAACCTGCAATGTCCAAGCTCATTAATAATGTTTCTCCGTCAACGCCAGCGATGACCATGCTGGATGTATTACACAAACGATCTGATTTTTCAGATGTAATCGAGACATCAGAAATTTGAGTCAAAATTTGAGTTTCCATTTGATTTCTTAAGTTTTGCATACGTATGACGTTTGTTTGTAAATGAATTAATTCAGCCAAAACGATTTGAAGAGATGCAATTCCCAATATGTTTTCTGTGCCGCCGCGGCGATGACGTTCTTGACCACCACCATGTATTAAATTTGTGTACGGTGCATTTTTTTTAACAAATAATACGCCCGAGCCTTTCAGTGCATGGAATTTGTGACCCGAGAATGTAGCATAGTCTAAATTTAATTTTGATAAATTTATTTCCGATTTACCTAAAGCCTGAACGCAGTCAGAATGAAATAGGACATTGTGTTTTTGAGCAATTTCCGAAATAGCAGCAATCGGAAACATAGTACCCGTTTCATTGTTTGCAAACATACAGCTAATCAATGCAGTTTTTGTGTTTATTTTTTCTGTAATGAATTCCAAATTCAAAACACCAGATTTTGAAACAGGTATTAAATGAATAATCGCACCCATTGATTCCAGATAATTTGCTGTTTTCAATACACACGGGTGTTCAAGGCTTGATATAATGTATTCATTTTTCTCTAAACCAAATTTTTCCCAAACAGATCGAAGAACTGTATTATTGCCTTCAGAGGCTCCTGAATTAAAAATAATTTCAAGCTGTGAACAATTAAAAATTTGCGCGAACATTTTTCTGGTTTCTCGTAAAATATTTTTTGGTGCACGTGATGCCAAATGAATTGATGACGGATTACCCCAATGCGATAATAAATTCGGCAATTGGTCGATAACCATTTGTGACGGTGCTGTTGTCGCATTATTATCTAAATAAATGCGGCGATTCTGTAATTCATCAAATTGAAGCATGGTGCAAGTTATACCCGAAATACAAAAAAATGAGAAGTTTTAACGACTTACGATTCAGTTTAAAGATGGATTTTATTGAAATTTATACAATATTTCAGGATAAAGCGAATAAGTCAGCAATACTGACAATTTATTTTACAAGACCAGGGGGCCTTCATACCCGTTTAGTTCCATTTTAGGTCTAATTTAGGTCTAATTTAAAATCTGAAACAGCAGATTTCTAAAGTCAGTCAAGCCAAAAACCGATACCACAACAGAGGTACAGATTGAGTTTAGTTTTACATCCCTATGAATGGGAACATCATTTTACTGAAGAGGCCATTTTGGTCGAAGAATTATTGTCTTCGGGTGATTTTATGTTTTTAAGTCAATCCAAGATTCGGATAGCCCTTGAAAATAAAATACTCTCATGGGAAAAATACAAAAATTGGATCCAAAAGGAACACGCATATAGTTCATTAAAAAATGATATCAATCAGCAACAAATCGAAATTTTAAAAAATAAATATACTGAAAATTTGAAAACGTTTTCACATCACGATATCTGGTCGGAAGATTTAATAGCCATTGAAATGTGGGACGAACAACTGATTATTATTGGTTTATTTCCACCAGAAAAATTGATGTCAATTCCAAATTCTATTTTCATTTTGTGTCCGCCAATGATTTTAAAACAAATATTTTCTGCAGATGAAAATCAACAAACAGAAAATGGTCACCAAAATCAGACACAATCGTCAGTCGCTTTGCTGGATATAGATCAAGGCATTTTAAAACCAATCAATATCAATTTTTCTAAATTAAAAAATGATATAAATATAACACAAACAAATTTAAAAAAAGAAGATACTTCCACTGAGTTTTCAGTTTGGAACCAAATTGAAAATAATCATCTTGCAAATAGTGACAAAGCACGCAAACAGTTTGATGCTTATCTGGTTTTAAAAATAGTTGAAAATAAAACAACAATATTTAAAATGGATGATGATCTTGCAAAAGAAGATTTAAATGAGAGTTTATTTAAATATGAAATGAACGGTGAAAATCCGTTCTCTAAAGTCTATAAAAATGGAATAACTGAATCTTTTAATTTAGCACAAATGGGATTGGTCATTTTAGATTTTAGGTATGCTTGCATTACACCGTTGAAAATTGGCAAACAAGTTTTCGGCTTTTTGATTGGCTTTAAAACCAGTGAAATGCTCAACATCGATGAAATTGTATTAGATAATATTTCTTTAGATAATGTTGCCTAAATTTTTATGAAATAATTTGAATTTGACGCTTAAAATTATCGATAATATCAATCTGAATATTGATTATTTTAAAATTCAAGGGCCAATTCTTAATATCAATATTTTTTGCCCATTCTATAAAAAAAATGTCATTGGGATTTTGAAAAAAATCCCATATTCCTGATGAATCGATATCTTCGGCATTTTCAAGCCTGTGCAGATCGATATGATGAATTTTGTTTTCATTGAATTCATAAACATGATGAATCGCATAGGTTGGCGAACTGATGTTTTGAATATTTAATTTTTTAAAAATTTTTGAAATCAGTGTCGTTTTGCCGGCTGACATTTCACCGTCCAGTAAAAAAATAGTCCCCGGCAAAACAATTGAACAACAGTATTCACAGATTTGATCGAGATCATCAATTGAAGTCGAATCAAATTGCATTAAATTAGCCATTTAATATCTTGTTCATTTTTTGCGTCACTTTATGCAAACCATCAGTCAAAGCATAACAAATCATTGAATGTCCAATATTGACTTCGGCCAAGTACGGTAATTTGCAAATTAATTTTGTATGATTATAATCAAGACCGTGTCCCGCGTGAACTGCGATATCTAAATCGTTTGCCACAGTAGCTGCCATGATCAAACGTTGCCATTCAATTTTCTTTTTATGACTAGCTAACAAAACCCAGTGGCCTGTATGAAATTCAACTGCATCTGCACCAACTTCACGAGCTGCCATAACTTGATCAATTGATGGTTCAATAAAAAGACTAACTTTAATTTTTTTTGCATTTAATTTTTTGATCATTAATTTGATTTCAGAAATTTTACTTAAAACATCAAGTCCGCCTTCGGTTGTCAGCTCTTGGCGCTTTTCCGGAACAAAACAAACCCAATCAGGCTTGTATTTCAATGCGATTTTAAACATTTCATGACTGACGGCCATTTCCAGGTTCATTTTTAAAATTCTGTTTGTTAATAAATTTTTAACATCCAAATCCTGAATATGACGTCGGTCTTCACGCAAGTGAATTGTAATTTGATCAGCACCGCCAGATTTAGCTAATTTACAAATTTCACGCAAATTTGGATACGATGTTTGACCCGCTCGCTGTTGTCGCAAAGTTGCAGCATGATCAATATTTACACCCAGTCTGATTTTTTTTTTATTTATTTTCACGAAAGTTCTTTTTCTAAAAATGATGCGATTTCTTCGGCAATTTGATTGATTTCAGTTTTATTGACACCTTCGACCAAAATTCGGATTAACGGTTCTGTCCCAGAAAATCGTATAAACAAACGTCCTTCGTTTCCAAGCTGTTTTTCTTTAGATAATAATAACTCACTGTAGCCTTTGATTTCAGACAAATTGATCATCTTTCTGACTCGGCAATTAATTAAAACCTGTGGTACTTCTTGGAAAACATTTGATAATTCACTCATTTTTTTTCCGGTTTCACGCATCACAGCTAAAACATTCAGTCCCGCGACTGTTCCGTCACCAGTTGTTGAGTGGTCTAAAAATATGATGTGCCCAGATTGTTCCCCGCCCAGATTGTAATTATTTTTTCGCATTTCTTCGACAACATGTTTGTCTCCGACATTTGTTTTAACAACAGTTATGCCTTCTGAACGCATTTTTTTTTCTAAACCGAAATTACTCATTTGCGTAACAACGAGTGTGTTATTTTTCAATTGATTTTTGCTTTTCATGTGCAAAGCACAGATTGCCAAAATTTGATCACCGTTTAATATTTTACCTTTTTCATCGACCATAACAATTCGATCAGCATCACCATCAAGGCCAATACCCACGTCAGCACGGTACTGAACAACAGCTTGTGAAATATTTGCCGGATGCAATGCACCTGATTTGTCATTGATATTAGTTCCGTTCGGCTGACTACCCAATAAAATGACCTCGGCTCCGAGTTCTTCAAAAATTGCAGGTGCCACTTTGTATGCTGCTCCGTGTGCTGTATCCAAAACAATGCGCATTCCATCAAGTGAATTTTCTAACGGAAAAATTGACTTTGCATGGACAATATATCTGCCCTGTGCATCTTCGATCCGCTTGGTTCGACCAATATCTTTGGCTGGCGGTAATAATTTTAATAAATCATCGGCGGCAACCAATGTTTCAATTTCTTTTTCAAGATGATCATCAAGTTTAAATCCATTGGGACCAAATATTTTAATACCATTATCTTGGTACGCATTATGTGATGCTGAAATAACAATGCCCGCTGCCGCACGCATTGTTCGTGTTAAATACCCAATGCCAGGTGTTGGTAATGGACCAACAAGTTGCACGTAAATACCCATTGAATTCAGGCCAGATGACAGGGCTTGTTCAATCATATATCCAGAAAGCCTTGTGTCTTTGCCAATGACTACCTTGTTTGTAGCAGAGCCTGTTCCGATTTTTTTCGTACGTATTAAATACCCAATCGCTTGACCAATTTTAACAACAACATCCGGTACCATAGGAAACTGATTTGAAGTTCCACGAATACCATCTGTGCCAAATAATTTTGTTTGTTTCTGATTCATATGTAGATTGTCCTTAATTATTTTTTTCAGAGATTTCAACACGAATTGAATTGGGTTTTATACTGAGTACACGTAAACCCTTTGGCAATTCAATCATCGTCTGATTAATATCAAATTCAAAAGTTCCAGCTTTGTTATCCAAAGCATCAATTGTTAAATTTAAATTTTTTTCTTTGAATTTTTTCATCAATGGCTGGGGACCTGATATCTTAATTTTAATTCTGTCGACAGATTGACTGGCAACACTGTAGGTGTTTGAGGTCAGAAATAAAACTTCAATTTCCTTTGTTGCAACAAAATCTCTGCGTCCTAAAATCGAAACCCATAAAATCAGCGCCACGAAGAGGGCGACCAATTTGTAAGATAAATTTTCTGTCAAAAAATTTTTATAATTGAGTATTCCGTCCGATGTTTTCGATATTTTACGTCTCATGATTCATACACCGCTTTATATTTGAGACCAAAAGCAGAATACAGTTCTTTGCGAACATCCGACAATTCTGCATTTGGATACATATGTCCTTCGATGACAATACTGATCGATTTCGTCTCTTCTGAGACAACGAAAACAATGGCATCTGTTTCTTCGGTCAATCCAATCGCTGCTCGGTGTCTGGTTCCTAAGTTTTTATCCAAAGCAGGGTTTTTACTGAGTGGTAAAAAACATCCTGCATAAGCAATTTTACCAGAACGGATCAAAATGGCTCCGTCATGCATTGGCGTCTGTGTATGAAAAATAGATTCAATCAATTCAGCTGAAATCCGGGAATCCATTTCAGTACCTAATTCAATATGGTAATCAACTAAGATATCTTTTTCGATAACTATTAATGCCCCATAACCTTTTTGTGCCGAAGTAATAATACCTTTTGCGATTTCTTCAACCAAATGAGTTTCCATAGCCACAGAGACGTCTGAAAACAATGGATGGCTGCCGATATGTGCCAATGCTCTGCGGATTTCGCCTTGGAAAAGAACCACAATGATCACAAATAAATTGGCAAAGAATTTTTCCAAGATCCAGTTCAGTGTGTATAATTCAAACCAAATACTAAAAATATAAGTGATCGACAAAATACCTAGCCCCGACAACATTTGCACAGTACCAGAGCGCTTAATTAAAATTAAAATTCTGTAAACGATCAACCAAACCAAAACAATATCAATTAAATCCTGAAACCTCAGATTTGAAATGATAAAAATTAAGTTTTCTGAAAACGTTGAAAAAAAATTCAACTACGTCACCGGTGACGTTTTACTATTCGGTAATGTGACATCAGTCTTCGTATCAACAACTGGAATAGTTAAACCGGAACTGCCATCATTTTTTTTATTTTGACGAACTTTAGCAATTTCGCTGATGGCCGCTCCGTTAACGAGCATTTCAACTTCAGCTCCATCAATCGTTTCAAATTCCAATAATGCTTCAGTCAATCGTTCTAAGGCATCACGATGTGTTGTTAATATTTGTTTGGCCAGCGCATAACCTTCATCAATAAATTTTGTGACTTCGGTATCAATTTGAAGTGCTTTAGCATCTGAATAATTTTTACTTTTCTGTCCATAATTCATTCCTAAAAACACAGGACCCTCGGATTTTTCAAACGCTTGAGGACCCATTTGACTCATTCCCCATTCAGTCACCATACTACGCGCAAGACTGGTTGCGCGTTCAATGTCATTGCCCGCACCTGTTGTGTAATCGTTATAAATAATTTCTTCAGCAGCACGTCCACCAAATAAGAAAGCCAACATATTATGTGCTTTGCTTTTAGATAAATTCAGCATTTCTTTTTCAGGTAAAGTTTGAGTCAACCCCAATGCCATTCCACGCGGAATAATAGTCACTTTGTGAATCGGATCAATACCTGCTAATTTTTTGCCGACAAGTGTATGACCTGCTTCGTGGTAAGCCGTGATTTTTTTATCTTCATCACTGATCACCATTGATTTTCGTTCACTGCCCATGATGACTTTATCTTTGGCTTTTTCAAAGTCTTCGTTACTTAAAAACTTTTTATCAAAACGAGCCGCATTTAAAGCTGCTTCGTTGACTAAATTTTCAAGATCCGCACCTGAAAAACCAGGTGTGCCGCGCGCAATTTTATGAACATCAACATCTGGACCCAGTGGTGTTTTTTTCATATGAACACCCAAAATTTGTTCGCGACCAAATAAATCAGGTTTTCCGACGACAACTCGACGATCAAATCGCCCTGGGCGAAGTAACGCCGGATCTAAAACATCGGGTCTGTTTGTCGCAGCAATTAAAATGACGCCTTCAGTGGATTCAAAACCATCCATTTCAACAAGCAATTGATTCAAAGTTTGTTCGCGTTCATCATGACCACCGCCCATACCCGCACCACGATGACGTCCAACCGCATCGATTTCATCAATAAATATAATACACGGAGCTTGTTTTTTTCCCTGTTCAAATAAATCCCGAACACGACTTGCGCCGACACCGACAAACATTTCAACAAAATCTGAACCTGAAATAGTAAAAAATGGAACACCCGCTTCGCCAGCAACGGATCTGGCCAATAATGTTTTACCCGTTCCAGGAGGACCGACCAATAAAACACCTTTGGGAATTCGGCCACCTAATTTGGTGTATTTTTTTGGATCTTTCAAAAAATGTACGATTTCTTGTAAGTCGTCTTTGGCCTCATCAACACCAGCAACGTCTTTGAAGCTGATTTTATGTTTATTTTCAACAAGCTTTGCTTTTGATTTTCCAAAAGACATGGCTTTGCCGCCACCAGCTTGAATCTGTTTCATAATAAAAATAAACATACCCACGATCAGTAATAATGGCAGCCAGCTTGTTAAAAATGAAACTAAAAAATTATCTGATTCACTGGCTTTATAATTTGGAATGATTTTAAGCTTGCCGACTTCATCATGTGCTTTGTCAACATTCGCATCAATGCTGAATTGTTTACCTTCGTATTTAGGCTGAGCCGAAGCAATCACTTCACCGCTGATTTTATTCATTTGTTTGTCAAAAAATAATTTAGTCGTATCCAGCTCACCAAGCTCTGCCGCTTTTAAAAATTTTTCGTAACCAAAATTTTTAATGGTGTCTTTTTGTTTCATTTCCCATGCTTGAACAAAAAATATGGATAATATAATTACACCAAACCATAATAAAATTGTTTTTTGATTCATTTTCATAAAAACCTCGTGTTGAAAATATTCATATAAGCCTTAAGTTAGATTTTAAATCGTACCACGATTTGCTGTGCGTTAAGAACCCAATTCATGCTGTATAATTCAAATATGTGTTCTTTTTGATTTTTGTCGAGTCGTTTATTAATTTCCTGTAAATTTCCTTCAGATATTTCATTATTTTTAAAAGAAGACGCAACTTTTGACAAAACCTTCAGCTGGTCTTTTGTAGAGAGTCCAAAAAACCACAACCTGGGGATTTGAATTTCATCACCTGAAAATGTCAGTTGGTCTGTCAAATGATCGTCAAACTCCAGTAACCGTTCGATCGATTTTGCTAAATTTTCAACTCCGCCGGGATGCTTGTCGTTTAACGCTGGAAGCCATTGGTTTCTGATCCAGTTTCGTAAATAATCAGATTCTAAATTTGTAGGATCGTCGACCCATTTTATTTTTTGAGTTATCGCATGTTCAAGAATTTCTTTTTTTGAAAAATCTAATAATGGACGAAAAATTTCACCATTGTATTCCATAAATGCGTTGAGGCCATCAACACCCGTTCCGCGAACCATTTTAATCAGTCTGGTTTCTAACAAATCGTCTAAATGATGACCAGTTACAAATACTGAATCGGTTGATTTTTGCAGATCAAAGAACTTTTTTCTGGCGTATCGACAGTCTGATTCTGAAGACAATTGTTGATCAGACTTTTCAAAAATTAATTCTATTTTTTTATGCCTACAATAGTCTTCGATATTTTTTTGTGCCTGATCTCGAAAATCTCGATTTTCAAACTCTCCATGATGAAAATGAAGCACTTTGATGTTTTTAAGTTTTAAGCTTGCAAAAACATCCAATAAAACCATGGAATCTAAACCACCAGAGATCGTCAGTAGTAATTTTTTTTTGTCTAAATCATGGGCTTTAATTTTTTTCCAAATTTGATGTTCAAAATTATTCCACATTTTTCTTTGTGACTTCGATTTCTGCAGAAATTTTAAATTTATGATTTTCAGCAAATTTTGAAAACTCTTTGACGAAATCTATTTTTTGAATCAGCGCAATCATTTCATTGGTCGCACGCAATGTGATGTCATCTTTGGTTTTTAAGACTTGACCAACCACCGTGCCCAAAAATTCTTTTGAAATTTCACTGGCTGAACCAGCTGTTAAAATTTTTTTTAAAGTTTCGGTTAGTTTGGGGTCTTTTTTTTCGTCATTATTTGGCTTATTATTTTCCATAGATTTTTTTAATCCTTGTTTTGAAATTCTGAACCATGATTGGCAAATTGATTTTCACAACTTGGTCGGCCATAAAACTGGGAACTAACATTCCGAACGTGGCTTCAACAGCGTAATCAACTTTACATTTTTCGCCATCTGGCTTGATTGTCCACGAACCTTTCATCGTTTTAAACATTTCGCCACTTTGAAATGTAAAAACAACTGTCGACGGTGCAACTTCAGTGACTTTTAATTTATATTTAAATGATTTTACAATCGATACGGCGTATTCCATTTCTTTAACAGAGCCGTCAGTTTTTGTGATTTTGACAGAACTGACTCCTGTTAAAAATTCAGGATATTTTTCATAATCAACGACGATTTTAAAAAATTCTTCGGCTGTGCAATTATAAACTTCGGATATTTGTGCTGATGCCATATTAGGAATCTCCTTTTTTCTTAAATAAATTTTCTGCCGCTGCTTTGAATCGTTCTTTTTCGTCAACTGGACCTTGACCGGTTTTAGGTTGATAAAAATCACAGAAATTTGACTTGTCTTTGTCTTTGATCACATCAGCTGCAGGCTCGGTGCAACTATTGTAAACTTTAGGATCATAAAAATGGCAATTTTGGCAACTGTGCAAATCACAACCACACGAAAAACATTCATCTTTGCGCCCAATTTTACCAAAAAACGGATTTGGTTTATGACAATTAAAACAAATTAATTCCATTAAATGACCTACATCTTTTTTAATGAAAAATTATGATAGGCTTCAACAGTTCTAATCGTACCTGTTTGCGAACGCATCACCATTGATTCCGTTTTCGCTCGACCGCCCGGTAATATTTTAACGCCTTTTAATAATGGTCCGTCAGTGACACCTGTCGCACAAAACATAACATGTCCATTCGCTAATTCATTCAATGTGTATTTTTTTGTAAGGTCTTTGACACCCATTTTTAATGCGCGTGATTTTTCTTCTTCGTTACGAAACTTAAGTCGACCTTGAAAATCGCCACCTAAACAACGCATCGCTGCTGCAGAAATTACACCTTCCGGTGCGCCGCCAATACCAATCAACAAATCAATTCCGGAATCGGGCCATGCTGCTGCGACTGCAGCCGACACATCCCCGTCACCAATCAACTGGATACGTGCTCCGGTTTTTCTGACTTCAGCAATGAGGTCTTTGTGGCGAGCGCGATCTAAAATCACAACCGTCATATCACAAATTGGTTTTCTTAATGCTTCAGAAATACGATGAATATTTTCAGTCGGCGTCAGATCAATATCAATTAAACCTCGGGCTTCTGGCCCACAGGCAATTTTATCCATGTACGTGTCTGGTGCATGTAAAAAACCACCGCGTTCGGCAACTGCAATCACAGAAATTGCTCCAACCCCACCCGTTGCACAAATCGTTGTGCCTTCCAGTGGATCCAAAGCAATATCAATTTGCGGGGAATCTGAAAGTTTCAGGCCGACTTTTTCGCCAATATAAAGCATCGGCGCTTCGTCCCGTTCACCTTCACCAATGACAACAGTCCCATCAATGGCTACGCTGTCAAAAGCTTTTCTCATGGCATCGACGGCCGCTTGGTCTGCAGACTTTTCGTCACCATGCCCCATCCATTTTGCTGATGATAAAGCGGCTGCTTCGGTGATTCGTACAAATTCTAAAGCCAGGTTTCTGTCCATAAGGACTCCTTATTTTTTTCTGTCATTTCTGAAATTAATTTTTGGTTTAATCTTAAGACTTTAAATGATTCATCCAATGAGCAGTGAACTGTTTGAGCAATTACACAAATACAATTTTCAGAATTGATTATTTTATACTGAATAAACAATCTGGCGGCAACTGATCTGAATTGTAATTGAATACGAAAAGTTTCGCCGTACCTAAGCGGCTTCAAATATTTAAATTCAAGACCAACAACTGTCAGCGAAAAAACAGCGGCCTTAGACGTGTCTAAAAACCCGTTCAGCGTCAAAAATTGAACGCGAGCTTCTTCGCAGTATCTGATATAATTTGAATGATGAACAATACCCATCAGGTCTGTCTCGTAGACATGAACTCGGCGCTCTAAAACATACATCCAGATATCTTGACAGACAGCAATTCAGCGCTCAACATTTAACCTGAATATGAATAATAAAAATGTGCCCCTGAACTTAACATTACTTCGAATTTTTTTAACAATACCCATTGCTGTTGGTTTATCATTTCAAAATGAAACTATAAACTGGGTTTGCGTGGGACTATTTTATATAGCTTCGATCACAGATTATTATGATGGTTATTTTGCCAGACGCCTGAATGCTGTTACAAACTTAGGGAAATTTCTGGACCCTGTCGCAGATAAAATTTTAGTCAGCAGTGTTTTGACAGTTTTAGTTGCTTTACAAAAAGTAGATATTTGGATGGTTATTTTATTCATCAGCCGAGATACTTTGATCGGTGGAATCCGAGCCGCAGCCGCAGCTGACAATGTTATTATTTCTGCGCAAACAACAGGCAAGTGGAAGGCCGCATTACAAATGATTTCAATACCACTTCTGATGGTGAATGATTTACATCCAAATTTTCCAACTCAGAAAATAGGCTATTTTTTATTGTGGTTTAGCGTTGGTTTAAGCCTTCTGAGTGGCTGGCAATATATTCGACTTTACTTCAACTCAAAAAGTAAGATACAAAGCTAAGTATGTTGTTTTATATGCAAATGCGAAATTGGTTTTTAGTTTTTATCATGCTAACGATGAGTTATTTTATTTATCAAAAAAGTCAGCAAATGAACCATTCGCAGGAATACCGCGTAAGCCGAGCTCATTTTTCAATATTTAGATAGCTCAACTTCGAAGAGCTTGATGATCTAATTACATCCACAAAAAGAAAAAACTGACTTTATCCCAAAACGATTCTTCTTGAGTCGCCATTTGACAATTTTCGTAATTTTTTAAAAGTCTGGCATTATGAGACGTCATACCTTTGTTCATGTTCCATGGCGGATACGGGAAAAATGCTGAAATCACACAGTTTCCCTTTTGCACAGCCGCCCATTGGCGATCTTCGCTGGACGCCATGTGAATTTCACTGGTTTTTAAGTCCTTAAGCGCAACTGAAAATGAAAAAACCTGTGGGTTAATGGGCGCATTTGCACTGGTAATTACAGTCATTGCTCCCGAGACTTTTTCGACAGCAACAACTTCACCGACAATTCGTTTTTTAAACACGAATGACCAGTTGAATACAAATATCCAAATTAGAAACGAAAAGGCCATAATTAAGAAAATTGATTTTTTGATGATTGATAGTATTTTCATGGATATTAAGATGACCTAATTTTATTTTTTTAACAAGCATTTAACGCTGGGGCTCAGTGAATCAATTAAATACAATTTAGAACAAAATCCACGTAACCTAAACATGTGTTTTCAAAACAAGAAAAAATAATCATTTTCACATTAGCAGCAATTCAATTTAATCATATCGTTGATTTTATGATCATCATGCCATTAGGCCCACAGTTGATGCGGATTTTTGAAATAAGCCCTGAAAAATTCAGCCTGCTTGTCTCTATTTATACATTAATGGCTGGTATATCCGGCTTCTTAGCTTCGTTTTATGCCGATCGTTTTGATCGAAAAAAAAACCTAATATTCATGTTTATCGGATTTGCTGTGTCGACCGGACTTTGTGGTTTAGCTGAAAATTATGCAACATTAATGATATTCAGATCACTGGCTGGTTTTTTCGGTGGAGTCATGGGATCGCTCATTTTGTCCATCGTCAGTGATGTGATCGATTATCAGCGCAGGGGCACTGCGATGGGAACAATGACCGCATCGTTTTCAGTTGCATCGATCGCAGGAGTTCCTTTGAGTTTATATTTGGCTCATCATTTCAGTTGGCATGCCCCATTTTTTTTCTTAGCATGCACGTCGCTTTTTGTTTTATTTTTCGTATTTAAATATATTCCGAAACTGGATACTCATTTAAAAACTAAAGCCACTCAAAATTATTTTGAGCCCATTGTTCAGATTTTAAATAATAAAACTCAATTAAATTCTCTTCTGTTTATGTTTATATTGATGCTCAGTCATTTCGCGATTATTCCATTTATTTCACCATCATTGGTTGCCAATGCTGGCATCACCGAAGAACAATTACCCTTAATTTATTTGGTCGGCGGAATATGTTCGATTTTTTCGGCGCCTTTGATCGGCAAATTATCAGATCAAAAAGGCAAAGCTAAAATTTTTGCAATTTCTTTGATTTTATCGATTATTCCAATTTATTTAATTACAAATCAAAATGTAGCTTCTACATATTTGATTTTAGCAGTTGCTGGAATATTTTTTGTTTCAGCCGGAGCACGAATGATTCCGGCAAACACATTGGTGTCCAGTGCCGCAAACGCTGAGCATCGTGGATCGTTCATGAGTATTTTAAGCTGTGTTCAATCATTATCAATGGCTTTGGGCGCATGGCTTGCTGGGCAAATTATTCAAAAAAATTCAACGACGGGTCGACTTGAAAATTATCAATACGTTGGTTATTTTGCAATCGCAGTCAGTCTGCTTTCATTATTTATTTTACAAAAAATCAAACACTTAGACATTCGGAAATCGGCGGCATAATGTTTTCAATCGAATTTTATATTTATTTATTTTTAACATTCACAATCACATTTGCGATTTTGTTTCTGATTTACAAATTGATCCAACGATCGATTATTAACGAAGCCAAAACAGACGCCGCTGAATTAATCAAAGAAGCCAAAGACATTTTTGAACAAGAAGAGCAAGAACGCCTGGAGCGCAGTCAAGAAATTGAACTTGAAATGTGGAGCAAGGTCGAAGAAGCACATCTGTTGATCGAAGAAAAGTGTACGGATTTAGACGATCAAATCCAATCACAGAAAAAAATCTACGAAGAAAAAGACAAGCTTGGGCGACAAGCTTTGATGCTGAACGAAACTGAACTGCGGACATTGTCGATTGGACATAGCGAAGCCAAAGCTAAAATCGAAGAAACTCAAAAAAAATTATCTGATTCACAAACAGGCTATCAAACTGCGTTGATTGAAAAAACACAACTCTCATCCGATGATGTTATTGATCAGATTAAACAAAAATTAATCAATGATGTCCAAGCCGATGTCGAAAAAATGATTGAAGCAACTGAAATCGAAGCCAAAGATTTCGCCGAAGCAAAGGCAAAACGAATTTTAAGCCTTTGCATAGACCGCTTTTCAAAAGAAATGAGCACTGAACGTAATATTTCATCGACTTATTTTCCAGATGAAAAAATCAGATCTTTATTTTGCGCAAGACTTGAAGAAAATATTTTAGTCCTGCAGGAAATTACGGGCTGTGATATTTTAATCGACAAAAATCCAGAACCTGATCGTATGTTTAATATTCAAGTTGTTGGCTACGATCCTGTTCGCCGTGAATTGACTCGACGAATTTTTGAAAAAATATTCCGTGATACTGAAAAATCATTTAAACAAACTGACCCTATATATATCCGTCGTGTTTCCGAAACATTAAAAGCTGATTTATTAAAACAAATTAAAAAAGACGGCGAACTTCTGGCCAAAGAATTAGGTTTTCAAGATTTGCACCCAGAAATTAAACAAGTCATGGGATCGTTACGTTTTCGATATTCATACACACAAAATCAGTATTTCCATTGCGGCGAAGTGGGTTGGTTCGCGGGCCTTTTGGCCGCCGAACTGGGCGTTGATATTAAAAAATCACGCAGGTCAGGATTATTACATGATTTAGGCAAAGCCCTGGATCATCAATTTGATGGCAGTCACGCAGTCATCGGAGCTGATTTTATTGCCGCCAGAAACGAAGATGTATCAATTGTTCATGCAGTTCGTGCCCATCACTATGATGTGCAACCCGAAATTGAAATGGATTTTTTAGTTATCGCAGCAGATGCAATTTCTGGAGGCCGACCTGGTGCCAGACGAAGTACGATGGAAACTTACACGCAAAAAGTCACAGGCCTTCAGGAAATTTCAAAACGATTTAATGGCGTTACTGATGTGTTTATTTTAAACGGCGGACGTGAATGCCGAGTGCATGTGAATTCACGTCAAGTCGACGACATGCAAGCTTTAAAAATCGCAGAACAAATTGCAAAAACAATCGAAGAAGAAATGCAGTACCCAGGTCAAATCAAAGTCGTTGTTGTCCGCGAAACAATCGTATCAGAATCACGCCACGTCGAACAACGTGGCTATAACAAAGATCGAAACCAACGGTCTTAAATTTTATTCTGGTATTCTTGTTCGCTGAAATCATCGACTAAAATCGCATCAAAACGAACTTTGTCTGCATCATGCAACAATTGAAATTCATCGTTTGAAATGATTTTCTTTGCCAATGATTCATCCCAGGCTTTGACCCCACGGCGATTCACAATTGATCCAGATTTATAAGCTGATCTAATTTTCTTTTCAGCGGCTTCGGCACGGGTTACGACATTAAATGCATTTTCTAATCTGGCTGTTTGATCGTTTTTTGATAACCGATCCAGAACTGCAGATAATCCGTGTGATTTTTCGCCCACCCAATAAATTCCAGCCGTCATACGATCGCGCTGTTCACCAGCTGTCATCATTGCTTTTGATATTAAATGTGACCAACCGTCTGTACCCTGTGAACCGATTGAATTGACACGCGACCAAGCTCCGAAAACGTCCTTCATTAACCAACGTAAACCTGGAATTTTTAAATTATCAAATACACCATCAAATGATTTTTGAATTTCACTCATTGAATATTTCAAGAAAAATTGAACATACGGAAGGTCTTCTTCGCGCTGACCTTCGAACATAAATCTTCGTAAAACTGCAGTCGACATGTATAAATGTGAAAAAATATCAGCAAAACGACCCGTGATTTTTTCTTTCATTTTTAATTGTCCACCCAATGATCCCATCGCAACGTCTGCTAAAATTGCAAATGTGGCTGATGCCCATTGAAGTCTGCGGTAATGAACTTTCGTTTTTGGATGCGCACCAGCTGGTGCAAATGCGATATAACCACGAGTCATTGATAATAAAATTGATCGGCACAAATTTCTGACGACGTGACTGATGTGACCAAAAAATGCTTTATCAAATCCACGAACATCATTGGCTTCTAATGTTCTGACTTCGTCAAAAGCATAGGGATGACAACGTAATGCACCTTGGCCAAAAATAATCAAAGTACGCGTCATGATGTTTGCACCTTCAACTGTAATACCAATTGGAGTCGCAATGTAGCCTTCGGCAATTAAATTTCTGTGGCCCAATGAAATACCAGCACCGCCCATAATATCCATGGCATCATTCATACAACGACGACTCATTTCAGTGGCATGATATTTTGCCATTGCCGTAACAACGGGTGGTTTAATTCCTTTGTCTAAAGCACCTAATGTAAATCGGCGCATGGCTTCCAGTGCGTAAGCTGTGGCACCAATTCTTGCCATGGGCTCTTCGACGCCTTCGAACGTTCCGATGCTGACACCGAATTGTTTACGAACTAAAGCATGTGATGAAGCTGTTCTGAACGCTAATTTTGCACCACCTGTTGATTGTGCCGGAAGCGATACTCCGCGACCTGCAGCCAAACATTCCATCAACATTGTCCAACCCTGACCGCAACCTTCGGCAGCGCCAACGACATGGTCTTCCAGACTGATAACAACGTCTTTACCCTGCGTCGGACAGTTGTGAAATGGAATCGTTAATGGATCATGCCTGCGACCAATGACAACACCTGGTAAATTTGCGGGAATTAATCCGCAAGTGATTCCTAAATCTTCGCCGCGTCCCAAGAAATTTTCAGGGTCGCGCAATCTGAATGCCAGACCGATCACTGTTGAAATTGATGCCAATGTGATCCAACGTTTATTCCAATTTAATTTAATCAATAATTTGCCGTCAGAATCTTTAAATAAAACTCCGCTGGCAGAAATTGATCCCGCATCAGATCCAGCCAATGGCTCTGTCAGACCAAAACAAGGAACTTCTTCGCCCCGAGCCAAGCGTGGTAACCAATGATTTTTTTGCTTTTCGGTACCGTAATGAATTAATAATTCTGCAGGTCCCAATGAATTTGGAACCATGACTGTGATCGATAATGGCAACGAACGTGATGCGATTTTCATAACGACTTCGGAATGCGCCATCGCCGTAAAACCCAGACCACCATATTCTTTGGGAATAATCATTCCTAAGAATCCATTTTTTTTAACGTAATCCCAGCATTCTGGTGACATGTCGCGGTTTTTCCAAAGTTTCCAAGGGTCAGTCATTTTACAAAGTTCTTCAACAGGTCCGTTGACGAAAGCTTGTTCTTCGACAGTCAACTGCGCGTAGGGCTCTTTCATAATTTCAGTAAAATTGGGTTTACCTGAAAACAAATCCTTTTCAATCCAAACAACACCGGCTTCAAGTGCAGTTCGTTCAGTTTGTGAAATTTTTGGAATAAATTGGGCTTTATTGAAAATCCACATAATTGCTTTTGATATTGTGATCGCACGGAGTGGCGTGATTAAGAATAACAACATCACAGCACAAAATACGATTAATAACCCAAAAGATAAATCAAATCCAATGATGACCAGCGCACCTGTCAGCGCCCATACAATCAATGGCAGATCTAAGAATCCAATTGTTAAAAATAACAATACTGATGCTAAAATCCATAACCCTATTGATCCGTTCATCAAAAAAAATCCGACATAATTGCCAAACAAGCTGCTTAATGTTTCCAAGATGTGTGCCCCTTTATGTTTTGTGTGTACAAATATATTTGATCATTGAAAATTCAAGTTGGCAAGAGGCCGTGGACCTTTGGAAAACTAGACCTATTTTTGACAAATTCGGCAGTAAAAAGTGGATCGTCCTTGGATTTTTATATTCTTAATTCGAGTCACTAGATTGTTTGCTCTACAAACAGAGCACGACTGATCTTCTTTGCCATACACAAACAATTGATTCTGAAATTGTCCGGGTTCATTGTTTGTATTTTTATAATTTTTAATCGTCGAACCACCCGACTCAATAGCCTGAATTAAAATCGCCCGAGTATGCATCCATAATTTTTGATATTGCACCTCTGTGACCTTGGAACAGGGTTTTGTTGGAAGAATACCGGCTAAAAAAAGTGCTTCTGATGCGTAAATATTGCCAACTCCTACGATATATTTTTGATTCATTAATGCAGATTTAATATTGGTTTTTATTTTTTTAAATACCGGAGTTAAAATATTTAAATCAATTTTTAAATCAACAGGTTCAATACCCATTTTAGAAAAATAATTCAATTGATCGTTAATTTTCACAAAATGAATAAACCCAAAACGCCTGGGATCATTATAAATGAGCCAATGATTTTTTTGAAATTCAAACCCAACATGATCATGTTTTTCAGTTTTAAATTTTTGAATATCCACATTTTCCAAACGCCACTGCCCAGTCATCCCCAAATGCGAAATCATCAAATGATTTTCGAATTCAAAAACAATGTATTTAGCCCGTCGGCAAATATTTTGTAATTTTTCAGATTTGGATTTTTCAAGATCTTTGATGGGAATCTGAAAACGTAAATCTTTGCGCCAAAATTTCCAATTTAAAATTTTTGATTTTACAGGGATAATTTGATTCAGGTTTTTACAAACGGTTTCAACTTCGGGAAGTTCTGGCATTAGCGACCTAACCTATTGAAATTACTCATGTCAGCTGCTGCTAAAACCAGCGGGTCACCCTGGGTCACCCTATTTTGTATTTTTTCACTCATTTTACTCTCCTTAGGTAAGTTACATTTGATGATTTGAACTGATTTTGCTCTGCTAAACCCAAATTGTTGATGTGGTCTAAAATTTTTAATGAAGTTTCTTTTTGTACTTCACCATCAATTTTTGAATAATGATCCGCAAGCTTTAGGTCTTTGTGGCCTGTCATCGCCATCACCGAATCCAAACCCATCCCGCCAACTTTTCTGGCCAAGGTGGCCATCCCATGACGTAAACAGTGTGTTCCTGTATATGGTATCCCAGTCTTTATTTGCGCCATTCGATAATTTGACTGAATGGTACAATAGTTTAACGGTTTGCCTTCGACATGAAACAGATAATCACAATCTTTTTTCCGCATTCTTAATCGTCGCTGAACTATTTCGTTAATTGCAGCGTGAATATGAACTCGTCGTGATTCTCTGTTTTTTGGAAATGGCTTTAGGTATTCAAAAGTTTTACTGGTGTTACACCAGATAATTGCATTTTTAATCAAAACGTATTCTTGATCTAAATACAAATTTGAAATTTGAATCCCTGCCACCTCACTAATTCGACCAGCGCAGTAAAATTGCATCATTGCCAAATCTCGGTACAGTTCCGGTAAAGCTGAAAAAAATTTAAACGCAGCTTCAACTGGAATTTTTTTATCATCTGGCTTTTTCGGAGTATCTTTAATAAAAGCCATTTTTCGGTGTCGCGGCAGCAAAGGAGTCGGGACATTCGATGATTCATGTTCAAACTCATCTTCACTTTTGTACCAGTTGAAAATCGTTTGAAATAAATTCAGCTCGTTATAAAGATTGCATCTCCCAGCAAAACCTCTGCCCATCATGGCGTATTCGTCTGATGCAAACCATTTTCTTTTTTGCTCAATCCAACGATTAATCACTGTCGAAGTTATTTCCTCCATGTGATATTTTTGCAAATCAGAAAGATGCATCCAACGTCTTTCCCAAATTCGCCTCGTACTTAATTCAAGACTTGGAAAGTGCAACTCTTTCATACGGGACCACACATGAATAAGTGTCGCAGTTGTTTTTATGCTTACGCAACTTTCCTCAGTTCCGTTGAAAACATTACGCCAATTTTGAATCTGCGTCCTTAAGCCCCCTGATCGTCTCAAGGCCACTGGTTTCTGGCATATGGTAATCGACTAAGGCGACAGAGAACAAAACGATCTGCTGGCGTACTAAAGCGATTGCCTCGTCACCACTAGATAGTGCTTTGAAAAAAATAGAGTCACTAATCAATACTTGAAGTTACAGTAGTTACGTTTATCACTTCGATAATCAAGGCTTCAAATTTCTACTTAGTGATAAGGCTAAGGCAAATTACCCAATGAAGGCTTTCGAAACATTGACAAATCTTCCGCCTGGCACAGTTTTCGCTGAATGGGATTGGAATAGTGTCATATGTTGGATTGCCAACGAAAAACATAAGGTCGTTGTCCACGGCCATATCGATAGACCTGAGTTTGCAGTTCTAAATTTTCTTTCAATTACACGGTCGTCAGAAGATTTTGATCGCATAGTCGAAACGAACCAAATAAAATATTTTTTATTAGCACCTGAAACTCTTAGCGATTCAAACTCTATACTTGCCAAGAGATTAGCGATTGCTCCATGGCAGCGAATTTACCAAGATTCAAAAGCAATACTTTTTAGTCGCTGACTAATGACTCAACTGCAAAAAATAAATTAAAAACTTAATATTTTTGTAGCTTGCTGCCCATATTCACCACCCCAACAAAACACCTCATCATCCTTACTTAATGCACATGTGTAACTGCGTCCAATCGTCATTGATTTTATTTTATTACTATCGAATATTGTTAATTGTCCTGGCATTCCATTGCCTGTACCTAACAATCCAGGTATTTGAATGGGCTTGATATGCTCACCAGTGGATCTGAAGAAAAATTTAAAAAGCTTAGCATAATCACAAATCCCGAAATACAAAAAAACAAATCAACACCGGACCAAAACGTAAATTTCGAATATAAGGTCAAAATAAACTGATTATTTGCAGGATTAGGATACAGGTAAAAAATAATATGGTGAAACAGAGTGAGCACAATCGCAATTGCCCTCAAATATTGAATTTCTTGATTTATTTTTCTAGAAATCAATTTGTTTAATCTCCTTCATTTTCTCAAAAGTCATCATATATTTCATTTTTAATATAATACTTAAATGAAGCGAATTAGTTTAGGGAAGTGTTTTAGTCCAGACTTTCGTACTGGACTCGCCTTTTGCTATGACGACAACGCCACCCCATGCGACAATCTGCTTAATGAAAATAGACCACCCTATATTCACAACTTACACATCTATAATCAACAAAATCGAAACACATAAGATGAATAACTTTAAAAGTAATTTGTTTTGGTATCTGACTATTACAGTACTTATTTTCAGTGTATATTTTTCGGCTTTATTTGGTGATTTTTTATTTTGGGATGATTATCAAAATATTTTAGAAAATATGCAACTAATCCGTGGGGATTTTAATTATTTTTTTTCACAACCGCATTTAGGTATGTATATCCCGATAGTTTATACATCTTGGTCTTTTATTTATAAATTTTTTGGCAGTAATTCCGTAGCTTTTCACTTTTTTAATTTGTTTCTACATATCAATAATACATTTTTATTATACTTAATTGCAAAAAAACTAAACTTAACTCGTAGTCTATTTTGGACTGCGGCTGGAGTTATATTATTTGCAGTTCATCCATTGCAAATAGAAACAGTATCTTGGATATCTGGGACACGCGATTTAATGGCCGCTTTATTTGCGCTGTTATCAGTCTATACATTGTTATCAAATTCAATTGTAGTTCGGTATTTACTATCTCCATTGTTTTATATACTTGGCTTACTCTGCAAAATTTCAATAGCACCCTTGCCTTTTATAATTTTATTTGTGAGATTAATCTTGATTGGAAAAATAACCAAATCATATCTTTATGATTTTATACTCAATATTATTTTTATAATCCCCATATCCATGCTGACATACGCGACACAAAGTAACTTTCACGTTATTAATAGCAACCTTGGCTTTATCAACAGATTTTTGATAGCACTAGACTCCATTGGTTTTTATCTTACTAAACTATTTATCCCCATTGATCTTTCTGCAGACTACGGTAGAACACCAAAGTTTATATTGCAAAATATGTTGCAATATCCGCAATACATAATAATCTCAGCAATAATTTTATTTATTCTTGCAATCTTTAAATTTAATAAAAAATTATTAGTATTTTTAGCTATTTTTATTGGCTTCTTGTTGCCAGTACTCGGATTTGTGGATTTTATCTATCAAAATATTTCAAGTACATCTGATCGATATATGTATTTACCAATAATTGCGATAGCACTTGGTTTAATCACCTTGGGATCAAATATTAGTAAAAATTCTCACGTCAAAAATATTAGCAAATTTTGTGTTTCAATATTTCTATTTTTTTTAATTTTAATATCAGTTCAACAAGTTAAAATATGGAAAGACAACTTATCTTTTTTTACTAATATGCTAATCAAAAATAATCAAAGTTATTCAGCATATCAAAATTTGGCGCTCTATTATTTCAAATCAAATCAACTTTCTTTAGCTTCTGAAAATTTCAAACGAGCATATGAAATCCAACCGAATATTTTTGCTAACTTTGCGAACTTCTATATCATGCAAGAACGACTTGGTAATTATGATAACGTATTAGCGATCACTTCTGGCGAAAACAACTTTAGATTGCAACAAGGCAAAGCTTATCAACCTGTAATTTGGGCAAACTTAATGAACTCATTGGCAGTTTCACTTTTTAAAAAAGCAGACTACCAGTCTGCTTTAATCTATCTGTGCGAAGTGATCCATGTATTTCCAGACCACTCCATCGCAATTCAAAATCTAGAAAAACTTCAACCTTTTCTTAATACAACGGAAACTATAAAAAATATTTGCCATTAGTTTCCTCGATTACTAGAGACCATTTATTTTAATAGGAACATCGCTAAATCGTGTCCAAAGACCCCAACAGTACGCAGCGCCATTTTTGACAGCGCAACTATATGACTGTCCCACTTTTACAGACAGGACATTCGAGTTCTCTGAAATTGCATCGACAGAGTACGACCTATTTATATGAGTCAAGTCACCCAATTGATATTCTTCGTTACGCCCCCAACATTTAACACCACCATTCACAGTTGCACAGGCGTGAGATGTCGACGCGGAAACATTAGTTGCATTTGATGTAATACCTAAAACGGCAACAGGTGTTGAACTGTTTACAGTGGTGCCATCACCTAACTGACCGCTGTCGTTAAGCCCCCAACAAAGTACTGCACCATTTACCACTGCGCACGAAAATCCTCTACCCACTGCAACTGCCGTAGCACCAGATTCCAAACCGATCACAGTTTGCACATTCAAGTTATATCTACTCCAGCATTTAATCGAACTGTTAACCACTGCACATGCTGCGTTCGCACCAACGCTGACTGATGTTGCGCCTGCAGTTCCTTGAACTTCAACAGGGACTCCTCCGATACCGTAGCCCCAGCACTTAACCAAATTATTCACCACAGCACATGTTCTATCATAACTAGATACTTCGATTGCTCCTGAGTCTATGCCAACAGCAACTGGTATATTAGAATAGTTTTGCCCCCAACATTTGACAGCGCCATTTACAACAGCACAAGACGTTCCATAACCACTTGTCACGCTAGTTGCTCCGCTCTCAATTCCTACAACATCAACAGGAACAGTACTATCAGTATTAGTTCCATCTCCCAGTTGGCCTGCGAAATTTTGCCCCATACACTTAACTTTTCCACCAATAATAAAACACTGAACACTGTCTCCTGAGCTGATTGCTGTTACAACTGGTGTTGGTGTAGAGACCCTAATCTCTACAGGCACAGCCAAATTTCCTGCCGCATCAGCAGCTTCGATATTTATCAAGCCATCTGTAGGCACATTAATAATTGTATCAAAATAAATTCCGTTAGCTCCAACGATTGTCGAAACCACAACACCCTCAATTTTTACTTTTGACGAAACGTCATCAACATAACCCGTTACACGCACTGTTGCTGTTACAACGGCTGTATTTTGCGCAGGCGACGTCACAGTGATAACTGGTTTCTTAATATCTGGTAAAAAGGGAACTGCTGACGGCATACACGTTGCCAAATATCTTGAAACAATCATTGTTGAATTTTGTGGATTCGCATTAATTAAATCAATTAATTTTATACCCGGATCACACACTGGCACTGGCTGAATATTTACAATTGTTGTAGTTGTTGGTGGCGTTGCGGCAACAGGATTGCTTGCGTTACAAAACCATAAACTTGGAAACACTCCGCACGCAAAGTCTCGACCGTTGATTGACCCATCGGAACCTACACCGCCGCATGAATCAAACCAGCCGCAACTTCCACTGCCACCAGATCCACCGCTACCACCGCATGAATTGAAAAATCCACCACAACCCGAGCTTCCTCCCCAGTCCATTGATATACCACCGCCAGGACCACCGAAATTAAATCGAGTTGGCATTTTTTTAATGCGTGGGAATCCTGCTACCTCAAAATCTTTACAAAGTATTGGTGTATCTTTCACCGCCGGTGCGGCACAAAGGTCTTCACACAACAGAATATTCATCACGCCTTGTGCGATTGGTGAACTCATGACTTCCGCAACTGCTGGTGAAAAAATTTCTCCAATTAAAGGAGTCAGTTTAATCATTTCGTCACATGTTAAACCAGAATCATCAAAACCAGTGCATAAATTTGTTCTTGGAATCAAAACGTCTTGAACAGTAACTGGTATAAATGTCATTTGTCGAATAATATATTCTTCGGGAAACTTACCCATGATCATACTAAATAAAATACGATCCCCTGGGCAATCTAAGGCTGGCAGAATATCAACATTTTTACAAATCGACAAATATGCGCCCTTGATTCGGTTTAATGGCTCTTCAACGTTGCCAATAAATTTTCGAACACCGGAAGTGTCCGGAGAATTTCTCGTAACAATATCTGGTACATATTCTTTGTACTTATCAATGTCTGCTTTAATATGATCAATTTCATCTAATGCAGCATAGGCCTCGGGAATAGCCGCAAATACTTGATCAAGAGCTCCGCAAATAGAATCTTTATCAGGACCGTTAAATAATGGTCCATAATCAATTCGATATCCTGTCGGTGTTTTTACAAGTGTCGGAGCATATTTAATTAATTGCTCCGGTAAATTAACAATAACTCGAACCCGTTGAATTGAGGTGGTCACGTTACCAAAAATATCTGTCGCGACAATTTCAATTTGATGAACACCATCTGAAACCGCATCAAAAAATCCAGAAAATGCTTTCCCATCTAATCCAATCGCCATCGGACTACCGTTGACCAAGATTGATGCCAGCAACTGATCAGACGATCCAGAAATATCAACGCGTGGTAAATTTGTTAAAATATTACTAATTGACGGATTAAAAGTTAACACTGGTAATTTATCAGAAAAATGAACATATATATTTTTTGTAATTTCAGTCACGTTGCCTGCTAGATCTGTCGCAAACATATGAATTGCAAAAGCACCACTTGCATTTACGACAACTTGACCTTCAAACACATTTGATCCAACCAAAATCCCTGAACCTAAGTCAACAGTTGCATTTGTTATAGGTTCGTCAAATTCTAAACGAATTGGCACCGTATACGGTAAAGACTTTGTATAAATTTGTAAGTTGTCAACCGGTGAAAAATTTGTCAATTGTGCAGCTATCGAGTCTACTTGAACAGATATTTTTTGCGGCAAAGAAATATTTCCTGCAGCATCGAAAGACGTAATTACAATTGTATTCATGCCTTCAATTAAATTTTTAATTGGTAGATTTGCAAAATTTTTCAAATCAGAAACTGAAATTTCAACGTTATTTAATTTTATTGTCGTTGTCGTTGCAATGCTTGAATTTACAGAGAAATCTAAATTTAATACACTTTTGTTTTGCAGTGTGAATGTCGGTGTCTGAACAGAAATTACCGGTGCAATATCGTTAAAAATAATTTCAAACGAAACTGAGTCATTTGTTACGTTACCGGCTAAATCGGTCACCACCACAGCTAAATTTATCAAACCTGCGGATATATTTGACGCTTGAAAACTTGCTGACAAGTCATCGGAACTGATTTGTGCCGCAACTCCACCAATAGTCACCGTATTGACAGCTTCGTTAAATTGCAAATTGACTGTAGAATTAAATGGAAGTTGATTTGTATATTTTATTGATCCAGAACTCGGAGATTTTGAAACGATTTGAGGTGGCACAATGTCTTGAGTAATATTCTGCAAATTAAAATTTGTGATGTTACCGAATATATCACGCGCAGTTACAGAAAATGTATTTACATTTACAATAAAATCCAGCTGGAAACCACCAGATTTTGTTATCGCTTGATTATAAATTGTACCATTCACATTCGCTTCCCAAAAAATACTCGATTCATCTTGAATATTAAAAATTAACACTGGTACATTTGTAACGGAATTGGATTTAACATTGGCCGTAATGATTGGCAGATTTGTTTCTTTTAAATAAAGAACTTCGTGAATTTCTAAATCAACTTGATTATATTGCGAATTGACGAATGTCGTGATTATACTGTTCGCTGATTTTACGGCAATAAATTTTTTAATTTGAGTCGTTGATTGAGAAATTTCATCAGCCTTTAACACATCAATACCGTTGATATTGACTTGACCAGAAAAAGTATTTAGCGGTGAGTTTATTCCAAATAGTCCCAGCAATTGACCAAGCAAATTTTGCAACATATTTGTTTTTTTGATTCGATTAAATGTTACGAAATATTTTTTGTCTACATCCGCAGCTGCAACATTGAAATTATACTTTTTCGCTGAATTTACGTTTATTAAATTTAACGGTTTATTCAATAAATTGTCTTGAAGCTTGATTTCGTTATTAGCATCGACATAAAAAGTTTTAGTCGTCATTGCATTTTTATTATCCCAGATTTTAATTTCAACTGGAATTTGACCTTTTAAGCTGTACAACTTTGGAAGTCTTCCCGGTACAGTGAATGACCACCTGTTTGTGATCGGCTCTGTATAATAAACTTCATTCATATTACTGAACAGGTTCCCATTTACATTGATTTCAGTTTTGACAATTTTGCCATCTGGATCATTCGAATTCTGAATATTTACTCGGATCATGTTTAAATTTAAAGGATCAACTTGAGTAATATATGCATCAATCACTGGCGGCTTGTTAACAGCTTGCGCATTAACAGTTTGAACTTGAAGAAAAACGAGCGCAAAGCTCATAAAAATATATAGTGGTTTCATCGTAGCCTTTCAGTTAACGTCCAATTTTGATTGTACGAACCTTTCGGCTAGACCTAGACAGGACTTTAGTTATTTGTTTAGTGATTCATGGTGAGTCGGAATATCAAAAATAGATTCTTTGTTTTCGCGTTACATAATAAAATATTAACAACATTGAGCTTCTTAAATCGATACAAAATGCGATAATTTTTATTTTAAATATTTGATGGGCACCACCACCCCTGATCTTTCAAATTCTTCGCCCACATTTTTGCAAATGATAATTGCTCGCGAACTTGCCGCAGATTTACATAATCTTTGCCGTTCTCTGACCATCTTGCACGATAGTACGATCCGTTCCATATTTGAAGCGCTACTGGATACCACTCAGCACCAGGGCCAACTAAAAATTCCATATCAGGATCAGCAATCAGCTCACCGTTTTCAGTTCGATAGTGCGTGATTGTAATTTGTTGATTATGTTTTTCAATCACCAGCGGTAAAAAGTTTTCCATTTCTAAGCGCAGATGAAAATCATCTTGTGTATTAAATTTTTCTAATTGCTCATGCTTTTTTAAAATACGAGTTATTGCCGATTTCATTTCTTTACTAAAAGTTTTCATTGTGCGCCTTTCGGTTGATCTTGAGGGCTTATTCCCTCTTCACAAATGTGAGAGGGAGAAGACTTTAAGAAGCACGCAGTGATAAAGATCGCCCAATTGAAGGCCGCAGCCAGCGGCACAATGGGTGTGACAGTCGCTTTTGACTGGCGCAACCTTTGTATGAAATTGGATAGCGATCAAATCACAGTGTGCGGTCAACATCACGAAAGGATTTTTACTTTGAGTATTATTGAAATCGCCTAGCCTCTTTCGGAAAAACTGAAATCGGCTTCCAATTTATTTTCAGAACTTTGGCTCGCGCTTGATCCAGTTTTTGAACGCACTGTCTATCACGACAGTTATTGATGTCAGTGAGTTTTAGCCCCAGTTGCCAAAGAGTAGCCACCAGCATAAATTTGAGTAACAAGTTGTACATATTTTTCTCCGTTAAATTTTGGTTTATTGCTTACACACAAATTAGATTTTGCGTGTTGAATTTCGATTTACTTTTTGAATATGGCTAACCTAAAAAATGCGGGTCAGCCGGGTCACCCTATTTCGTGAAATCGAATGATTGTGAATGAAAAGTTCATTAGAAAAAATGAACTCAAATGAATCGGTAAAAGCGTGAACTTCTTAGTTTTTTTTGCCAACTGGTTAAAATTATTTAGTTATTTGTTTTTGCTTTGTTTACGTCGGGTAGTTCTGGCATAGGGCACTTAACCTTTCGTAATCATTGAAGATTTTTTTTAGGGAAAGTCTATATCAGCCCTTATCAGCCTATTTTGGGTTTTTTGATCGTTTTAACCTCTGTTTACCTTGCGAAATGGAACCACATTGTCATCCAAAACAGCCGCTTCAATTTTAGAAAAATCTTGTACATTTTTTTGCAAAAGATTTTTATTTTCAGCAAAACCGAGCCGCTGAATATGATCTAAAATTTTAAGTGATGTTTCTTTTTGAACCTCTCCATCAATTTTAGAATAATGAGCAGCTAACTTTAGATCCTTATGTCCACTCACAATTGGAGCTGTGTATACATTCATAACAGGTATCGTCTGGTCGCTGACTCATTCATTTTTTCTTCAACAAAGAGGAGAATACAAATTAGCCCGACTTGAAAACCGCAGATTACAGAAACCTCGTCTATCGACATGATTTAAAATAACAAAAAGTGAATAATCTAATCTGCGCCGCACTTTAATTGCGGCTCAGATAAAAAGCTTAACCAGACCGTAAAATGCCATTAAAATCATAGCTACATTTTCAAATACCGTCACATACGATAGTGGTAAATTAAAGCCTGCCCCCGCGCAAGCGCATTGAATTTTTGATTTTGATTGAAGCCGTTTTGTAACTCCGAATGTTGTTATTGATAGAATAACTATTGTAACAATATTTGCACTCAACAGCCCGATTTCAGAAATGAACATCAGACCTAAAATCAATTCGACGAATGGATAGACTTTTCCGTAGCTATAAATTCTTTGCGCTAATGGATCATAACTTGAAAATGATTCTGCAAATGCTTTCAAATCTAAAAACTTGAAAAATGATAAACCAATAAAAAATCCAGCCATAATATGATTCATGAATATATGAAAATGAAAGCTTCCTTGATAAACCTGATAGCTCAAGCTGACTAATAATATATATGTAAAAATAAGAACCAATGGCTTGTATGTTTTAAGCTTTGATTCTTCAACCAAATTTATTGGCGATACAGCAGAGCCAATCTCACTGATTTTATATTTCGGCAAGTCTCCCAATACAGCATTAGCCTGATCCAAATTTATTCCATTTGGAGACTCAAGAACTGCTATTTTTGCTTTCAAGTCAACTTTGACAGTTTGAACCTGTGGAATTGACTTTAGCTTTTCGGTGATTTTTTCTACACAAGATTCGCAAGTCATTCCATCAATACTAAATTTATTTGTAGTCATTCTATTTCCAATTGTTCGGTTACTTTAGTTAAAATTTTCAATTTTAACTTTTGTGATTTCAAGCTCTTTTAAAATCTCATACTGCTTCTTTTTAGAAGAAAATAATCTTTCTGTTGCACTGACTAGGTCCGGTGAATTTTTAATTCCACGCCTGTATTCAGCTAATGTTAAATCAAAATACTTCTGAGAACTAACAAGTTTCTTTTCGTTAATCTGAAAGAGCATACTGAGCTCAGACATTTTAGTCTTTAAAATATTAAATTCAGAGTTAATGTCATTTCTTTTCTGAAATTTTAACTTCTCAGCAGACTGTAATGCTAATGATGCAGATTTTGTTTTATAATAGGTTTCAAATCCTGAAAACAACGGAATTGTTAATTGGATCGCATATCTTGATTCATTAAATTTTGTTGGAACTTCTTCAGATGGAGTCAATCGCCCAACACTATATGTAAAATCAAGAGATGGCATAAAATCTGATTTGATTTCTTTCTTTTCCAATTCTGATCTGCGCTCACTTAGTCCTGCTTTTTGGTATTCTAACGTATTTTCTAATTTGATCTGATCATTCACCTTTGATAGATTTTCAGGGCTACTATATTCAAGCTTTGCAAGCTCTGAATCTGTGATGTCTTCACCATATAGTTTAATCAGTTTTTGATGAACTTCCTGATGTTTTTGGAATACTTGCTTTTGTTCAATTTGAATTTCGTTCTCGCGAAGCTCAAATTCTAAATTATCAACAGTGCTAGTAAGACCTGCGGCCACTTTTTTTGCAGCCATTTGTTTTTGTGTCTGAGTTACTTTGTATTCTTCTTCTAAAATGCTTTGAATCTTGTGTAGATAAATCATATCGCTCGCAATGTCAGTGAGTTGCAAGCGAAGCTCACGCTTCTTTGATTCAAGTTCAAGTTTTGAAATTTGAAAATCAATCTCTTTTTGACTACTGATTGACTGATCTTTAAGCCCTCTAAAAAGATTAAGCCTGCCTTCGACGTAGCCTAGATACCCTTTTTGAGTAGCAGGCAAATCCTCAGTTTTATTTTGTTCCCAACCACCGACGGCATTCAATGTCGGGTAATATTCGGACGCCGATGATCTGCTCAGAGCCTCTTTAGATTCGATATTTTTTTCTAATGACAATATTTCTTGATTCTTTTGATAAAGATTTTTTGAAAGCTCATCAATACCAACAAGAGCAAAGGCACTTGAGGCTACGAATAGATTAAAAAATATAAAAAAGCTCTTATTCATAAATTCTCTCCTGAAAACTATTTTTCGACTTG
This sequence comes from Pseudobdellovibrionaceae bacterium, assembly GCA_031428135.1. GTDB lineage: Bacteria > Bdellovibrionota > Bdellovibrionia > Bdellovibrionales > Bdellovibrionaceae > Pseudobdellovibrio. The sequence continues at coordinate 90,048 of JANPOT010000016.1, forward strand.
AAACTTAAATGAAGATTTTTTGCCTTTTGCATCGGCTTCAACATTCATTTCAATTCGGTAAGCCGTCTTAAAATCTACTTTTACAACAAAGGCACCGTCTTTTGATTCGATTTTAACTGGCTCAGCTTTTCCTTTTGGTAACTTTGTAGTTACTGCAAGTTTAACTTCAGCGGCAGTTAAATCTTTTCCATCATGACCAACCGGAAAGAGCTTAACATCGGTACCAGATACAACGTACTCAAGATTAATTTCTTTCCCAGCCTTTACGGTACCACCATGGTTAGCTTTGATCGCGCCTGGTGCATCGTCATGTCCCTCATGGGCAAAAGAGCTTAATGAACCTAATAATACAATTGATAAAATAATTTTTGCTAACATAATTTTCTCCTTTTATTTAAATATAATTAGTGTGTATGTTTCTCGACGAAATCGCCTTCTTGAAAGCTGATGCCTTGATCAAATTTAATTGCCGAATAATTTTCGTTCATAATACCAGTCACTACGCCGTGACCTTTTGATATTTTTTCACAGGTTTGATCTGAAGTTTTAGGCATTTTTTTACATTTATTTCCATAGAGCTCAACGTGATCTCCTACTTCGACCTCGTTACTTTTTAATCCTACATGGGCTGTGGTTTCATCTATTTTCATCGCCACTACTCCGCGGTGAACTTTGCTTGCACATGAAGACAAGATCAAAGACCCTATTACCAATACAACTGCTGATTTAAACATTTTTTTCTCCTTCGAAAATTGTTTTTTGATCCATTCTCTGAACACTTTCCTCAGCAGATTTTTTACCGAAATGATAAAAAACAGCTGGGGTTACAAACATATCTAATAACGTAGAACTAATAAGGCCGCCGACAATAACTACGGCCACAGGGTGTAAGATTTCTTTTCCGGGTGTTCCACCAGCTAGTGCAAGTGGAATTAAACCCAGAATAGCAGTTAGTGCAGTCATCAAAACTGGAACTAATCTCTCAAGAGATCCACGAATCACCATTTGCTCAGTGAACTGTTCGCCCTCATGCTTCATCAAATGAAGATAATGCGAAATCATCATGATTCCATTTCTTGAAGCAATCCCGCACAATGTGACGAACGCCACAAGGCTTGCGACAGAAATTGTTTTATCTGTTAAATAAATTCCAATAATTCCACCGATAAAAGCCATCGGAATATTCAGCATCACTTGAATTGAAATAAAAGTTGATTTGAAGTGCATATACAAAACAATAAAAATTCCTAAGATTGCAAGAATTGCTAAAAAGGTCATAAGTTTTGCGGCTTTCTGCTGACTTTCAAATTGTCCGCCGTAAGAAACAAAATAGCCTTCTGGCATTTGTATTTTTTCATTTATTTTTGATTGAATTTCACGAACTAAGCCATCTAGGTCACGACCTGAAGAGTTCGCAAGTACAACAATTCGTCTTTGCGCATTTTCACGATTCACTATGTTAGGTCCGGTAGATTCAAAAACATCAGCTACTTTTTCGACAGTGATTTTTGTTCCATCAGGTAAAGTTTTAATCGGCGTATTTTTGATCAGCTCAAGATCTGACCTAGATTTTTCGTCAAATCGCATGAGGACATCAATATTTTTTTGACCTTCTAAAATTTGTCCAACAACTTCACCTTGTAATGCTTTTTCCATGAGCTGTGCCAAATCACCAACGACAATTCCATATTTGGCAGCTTCTTCGCGTAGCAATTGAATTTTCACCTGTGGAATAAGAACTTGTTGCTCGGTTTGTAAATCAACAAGCCCAGTTGTTCCTTCAATGGCTTTTTTAATTTCTGCACCTTTTGCTCTGAGTGTGGCTAAATCTGGACCGAAAACTTTAATTGCAATTTGCGCGCGAACTCCTGATAGCAAATGATCAAGCCTGTGCGATATGGGCTGACCTAAATTGATAAAAACACCCTCAACAGTTTTTAAATTTTCTCTGATTTCATCCAAAACAACTTCACGCGGACGACCAGTTTCTTTGAAATCAACATCAATCTCAGAACTATGGACACCCTCTGCGTGTTCGTCTTGTTCAGCACGGCCAGTTCTGCGTGATACTGATTTAACTTCAGGCGATTTTAAAATCAGTGTTTCGGCAAGGTTTCCCAATTTGTTTGATTCGTCCAAAGAAATTCCAGGCTGCGCCATCATTGAAATCGTTGCAGTTCCTTCATTGAATTTTGGTAAAAAGTCTCGACCCATCGTAAACGATAATCCAAGTGCTCCCAGAAACAGCGCCAGCGTAACTCCAATAATAATTTTAGGATGCTTCAGTGATTTATTTAAAATGTGAGTGTCCATTTTTTTAAGGAATTTAACCAAAGCGCCGTCTTTGTGCTCTAGAAGTTTCCCGCTAGTTAATAGATATGAACATAAAACAGGTGTTACAGTTAAAGAGACAATCATCGAAGCTAAAAGCGAAATAATGTAGGCAACGCCCAATGGAATAAATAATTTGCCCTCAATTCCACCCATACTAAAAAGCGGCAAGAACACCATGCATACAATGATGGTCGCTATCACAATTGAATTTCTGACTTCACTTGAAGCTTCATAGACAACTAGGATTGAATTTTTTGGATTTTCTAATTTTTTATTCTCGCGCAGTCTGCGAAATACATTTTCAACATCCACAATGGCATCATCAACCAGCTCTCCAATGGCAATGGCAAGGCCACCCAAAGTCATCGTATTCACAGAAAGCCCAAACATTTTAAAAACGATTGCAGATAAAACAAATGAAAGCGGAATCGCCGTAATCGTGATCATTGTCGTTCGAAAATTAAGTAAGAATAAAAATAAAATAATAAGAACTAGAATGACCCCATCACGAAGTGCTTCTTTGACATTTTCAATCGAGGTTTCAATGAAATTTGCTTGTTTAAATAGGTCTGGATTTAACTCGACATAACTTGGCAAAGTTTTTTCAAATTCTTTTAATGCTTTTTCAATTTCACGAGTCAGCTCAATCGTGCTTGCACCTGGCTGTTTTTGAATACTCATGATAACACCAGCTTTAGCATTTACGCTGGCATCACCACGCATTGCTTGCGGAGCTTCCTTAACATCAGCTACGTCTTTGACCAAGACTGGCTTTCCTAAATGCATACCCACGACTGAATTCAAAATTTCATCACGATCACGAATCGCACCCAATACTCGAATTAAAGATTCATTCTTTTCAATATTAATGAATCCTCCGGTTGAATTTAAACTGATTTCAGACAAATTATGTTCGATATCTTCAATTGAAATTTGTAACTTAGAAATTTTTTCAGCAGAAAGTAAGATTTGAAATTGACGAACGCCCCCACCAATCGAAGTTACTTGCGCGACACCTGGAATGCTTAACAGTCTTGGACGAATCGTCCAATCAGCTATAGTTCGCAAATCCATTGGATTTATTTTAGGATCTTTTGAAGTTAGACCCACTAACTGAATTTCACCCATAATTGAAGAAATCGGCCCCATAACTGGAGTGATATTTTTAGGAAGCTTTTCTTTTGCTAAAGTTAATTTTTCCTGAACAAGTTGACGATTTCTAAAAATATCCGTCCCCCAAGAAAATTCAACATAGACCACGCTCAAACCAACGCCAGAACTTGAACGAACACGCTCAACGCCAGGAAGACCGTTTAATGACGTCTCAAGTGGAAATGTTACTAATGTTTCCACTTCTTCCGGCGCAAGGCCTGAAGCCTCAGTCATGATCGTAACAGTTGGTCTGTTTAAGTCTGGAAAAACATCAACTGGCAAATGAGCAGCGATCCAACCACCATAAGCCAGTAAAAAAGCTGCAACCGCTATAACTAAAATCCGATGAGACAACGCATATTTAATAATTCGATCAAGCATGGTTTCTCCTGAGACTAAAATACAGAATTCTTAAAAAAGACTGACAAAAATTAATGATGACTGCTGTGATCCATTTCCACTTCAGGCACATCAGCAGGAGCTGGGACTGATTTTTCAAGTTTTAAAGGCAATTTGTAAATTGCCTGATTGCCTTTTTGGTCTTCGCGCACGGCAGTTAATTTCAATTCGCCTTTTTTATATAAATTGACTGTTTTTGGAAATTCACAGATGAAATAATTTGACTCAACAGTGCAATCTGCTGGCTCCTCGGATTTGCTTTTATGCGTTAATGAGACTGATGATTTAGTAACAGACGGATTCTTCCAATTAATATCTAATAAATAAACTTTAACTGTATTTTTAGCTGTCAACACCACTTCAGTATGGAAGGCTCCAGGCATTCGAACAAAGCCTTTGTTCGGTCCGTACTTGTCTTCGCCATGAGCAAAGATTGAAGTTGAAATAAATAAGGGCAAAACTAGAGTTCGTAAAAAATTTTTCATAAAACACTCCTGATTGTTTAAAGTGAAAAAGAGCCAAAGAGCTCTTTTTACTTGGTTACAACTTATTACGTTGGTTTTTTGATTTTTGTGACAAAATGAACAAACAAATTTAAATATCTTATTTTGATACTGTCACAGACAAAGGAATGACTTTTAATTCACCGCCATCAATAAATTGAATCCATATTCTGTAATCGCCAGCATCTGGAAAAGTCGTGTGCAACATTCCTGTATTTGGCTTTGATCCAGCCATTGGGTGAACATGTGTTAATTGATCGCCATCCATTGGTGTTGCAATGACATGTGCGAATGCTCCTAAATATGAAGTCAAGATTGGAGTCTTGCCATCAGTTCTAGAAATTACAAAATCAATCATTGCCATTTTTCCGGCTTTTATTTTTGCATTCGACAGAACAATTTTGGTTTGTTTATCAACGCCTGTTCGGACATCTCCCAAGGCGACAATCGTGTTTTCAGATTGACCACCCATGATCATTGCATTCGTCATCGCGGAAAATTCTGTTTTATCAAGAAGTTCGCCCTGTGCCCATAAAAAATAATTTCCATCAACAGGTAAATCCAACATCACCTTCCACATTTTTCCGTCAAATTCAGGATGAACATGCGTAAATTCTTTTAACGCCGCATCATAAGCAATGAAATGAATTTTCTTCGTATGGCTTTCGATAATGTCTGAATCAGTTAACGATCTGTTTGCTACTGCATCAAAAATTTGAAATGCATACTCAAATTGACCAGCTTGGTAATGCCCACTGCCTTCTGGTTCGATAGCAATCCTAGTTTCACCCGATCCATGAGCCAAGCCAAATGATGTCACGAACAAAACGACTAAACTTAAAAAGATATTTTTCATATTTTCTCCCTATTGCCTATGCATAGCAATATACCCCTAATGCGTATACAAAATTAATGAGCCTGCGTCGCGTTGTGGATTAATCTGTAACAAATACAAAAATAAAACCTTATGCTTGACCTTACCCACCCAGGGTATTAACAGTATCTGATATATAAGAGGATAACCTTATGGTAAAAACCAAATTGATTAAAAAAATATTACATCACGACCACAGTTCTGAACTAAAAAGACTTAATCGCGTCAAGGGTCAAATTGAAGGTGTCGAACGCATGATTTTGGACAAAAGATACTGTCCAGATATTGTGATCCAAATCAAGGCCGCCAGATCCGCACTTAAATCACTTGAAGCGAATATTATAGATGGACATATTGGCAACTGTGTAAAACAAGCTATTCAAAGCAAAGATCCAATTGTTATTCAAAAAAAACTAGATGAAATTTTAAATATATTTAAAGGCCAAAACTAAACCAAACCTGACGGAGAATTTATGAAAAAAAATATTTTATTTATGGTAACAACTTTTTTATTCGCTGGCATAACATCAGCACAAACAACAATTTCAAATGCAAAAGCTGTCGAACTGACTGCGCACCGAATTGATCGCCTTGTAGCACTTAATAAAATTGACGGGTCATTTTTAAAAAAAATGGAGAAGATCGAACTCACTGTTGTTCAAAATCAAGCTCCTGTGTTCTACAAAACAAAAGTTTCACAAACAAAACCCGTCCAAGGAAATCCGATGCAAGTCGAGATTTCTTTAGATAAAGACGGAAAGCCTTTGGCATTTCAATTGATCCCTAACGGCGTCGCAGGCCCTGATGTCGCATGGTCAGACAAAGTTGCTGGCGAGCTGATCGAAAGTACTTTGCATTATGTATTAGAGCATAATAACGAAGGCAAAGTTTCACTTTTTGATACATCTGCGACAAGTGTTACTTTGACAAAAATAATAATGAATGGACAATCTGTTGCTCGTGGTCAAGTCACCTCAAGTGCCACGACTGAAAAACTAAACGTGTACGTACGGCTTGATGGAACATTTATATCTGCTGAAGTTATTCCTTAATTTAAAGCTTAAATGAAACTACATATTGCATTTATATATTTTTTATCTGCGATTGTATTAAGTTGTAACTACAACTATCTAAAACAATCGCAGACTGACTTAAATCAGCAGTTTTCAATGCCTGAAGAAAAAATATCAGAACTGTCATATATTTTTATAAATCAAATGGTTTTTATTCCAAAATGTATTTCCTGTCATGGAACTTCTGGCAACATCAAGCTTGAAACTTATTCCGATATCATTAGTAATCTACCAGCGATTCAGAAAACTGTTTTTATCGAAAGAGCAATGCCAAAACGAGGCTTCTTATCGAACGAAGAACAGTCTGCGCTGTGGAACTGGATCAAAATTGGAGCTCCCGAAAAGTCTGCTAACAACACTGATCCAGCTATCGATCCACTGATCCCAACTTTCGATTCAATCAACAAACATGTATTTCAAACTTCGTGCAAAGATTGCCATAATTCAACAGGATCAGGAAAAAGAATTCTACTCGACAAAGCGTCCCTGATGAATTCACCCCTCGAATTAATCATTCCCGGAAACCCTGATGAATCTGGTTTAATTATTGCTATTGAAAGAACTGATGATAAACGTATGCCCTCAACTAAAGAAGGCTACTCAGCATTAAATGATGAAACAAAATTAGTCATTAGGGCTTGGATTCAAAACGGCGCAAAAGATTAATATCTACAAAGGGGGACTTATGAAAAAAAAATTACTCGGACTTTTATTTTTAGCATCTTATCAAAATTTATTTGCACAAGTTATCGTATGCGAAGGCCAGACCAATGACATCAACGTCAGTGAAAATGTACGTTTTGAATTAACAATTAAAAAAGATACAACTCCGATTTTTAAAAATTTTGGACCTTTTTATAAATCATCAATTAAATATTTTTTTAAAACGAACACATCATTTACAGGGATTGACATCACAGACCACATTTCACTACGCACCAATAAGGTAATTTTCAAAGGCAGCTTTGGCGATAGCCAAAATTTAACTTTAAATTACAAAACTGATGGAACATTTGAAAACGCTGTAATGAATTATAATACGACAATTATGAATCAGCCTGTTCAATGTCAAATTTCAGGGGAATTACCCCAACGCCCAGTTTGCAGTGAAGACATTGATAAAACAAAATCACTGCTTGATGCCATTAGATCAACTGATTTTGATATGATAGATACAGCCATTGAATGCGGTGCCAATATAAATCTAGCCGATAAAAATGGTTGTACTCCATTAATGATTGCAATCGATTTAACATGTGGTCAAAAAAATCCTGTTCATTATATTTCACCCTTGGCAAAAACTGTGCAACTGATTGATGCTTTAGCCAACAACGGTGCTTTTGTAAACACAGCCGACATCAAAGGCGAAACTCCGCTGATCAAAGCCACAAAGCTTGGCCTCACTGATGTGTACGAAACTTTTGTCGCTCTCGAAGCTGATTTTGATGCCAAAGATCAAAATGGAAATACTCCACTGATTTACGCAGTCCAAACTCAAAATGAAAATTTGATCGAACAACTACTTGAAGGAAATCCTGATCGTAAAATTAAAAATAACTCCGGACAAACCGCTTATGATATCGCTTTGAAATATAAAAAAGAATCCATCATTGATTTAGTTCGTATCGCAGATGCTCAAGTACTTATCGAAGGACAAAATGATGGAACATGTACCCCTCTTGAAATTAATTTAAAACAAGGTCAGGTCATTGATCTAACATTAAAAGCAACTGATCGAATGTTTAAATTAGATTCCTCAATTTTAGAACTTGATCTGATGGCTGATAGAAATGACATAGCTAAAAAAACTTTTGCATTAAACACAAAAGGTATTTTTAAATTTACATGTGGTTATCACGGAGCCAACAAGCCTGTCGTAGGCTTAATAAAAGTTGATTGAAATTACTTTTGCATAATAGCAGAATATAGGATTTTTAATGAAAAAAATAATTTTATCCGTGGTTCTTTTTTAAGGTGATTTAACTTTCAAAGATTTTAAGATCCCATCCCCTGTTGATAAATTAACTGATTTAGAAACTGAAATGCATTTACTGCTGATTTTAATCTGCACGGAAAAACCAAACCAGTTTCTGGTACTATGAAAATTTAAAAATCGCAGAAAAATATTTCAGGTTCGGCTGAATTTTCTGTGAAAATCATGGAATACCTTGAAACACTACCCCGCTATGCAGGTATCAAAATCGCCGATGACGTCAAAATTAAGGTCTGGCCAGGATAGCGAACCTTGCTGACTGTTTTTAATGTAGTTCCGATGATATTCCAACGGGAAAAATAATATTTAAATATTTTTATCGGCAGGCCGTGGGAACAAAAAAATAACCGGCTTTTTATGAGCGGGTTATTCGTAACTGGATTTTTTTAGAACGAAGTGTTTTAAGGAAATATGTCCCATATCTCCCTCTGGCCGAGGAGTAAATTAATCCAAGTCGCTGCCGCTGCAATATGGCGTTGGTCGCAAATTTGCATTATTGATCCGGTGTAGGCCCGAGAATCTTTAAACAAGGAGTAGTTATGCAAATCTTTAAATTCGTCTGGTTCCTTCAATAGCGTGATAAAAGAAAAAAAAACTCAAGATCTTCTAAAATTAAATGAAAATCACGTAGAGGGAAAAACAACTAAGGCGATTGAAAACCAAACCTCAAAAATCCCCTCAGGTGTTTATCTCGCGCTTGCTTTGGGCTCAATGGCGCTGTCTGCGACCTTCGCGGCCTCGTCAAAGCGTAAAGATATAGCCAATTTTGTTGGACTCTGGGTTCCATCGTTTTTGATGCTCGGTGTATACAACAAAATTGTGAAAACGCTTGGCTCTGACAGTCAGACTCCAGCTCGAAGCCTGTAAACTAGGAGAATCTTCGGCTAGAAAAGTAACAACCGAAGAAGAAAAATTTTATGAAGTAAATAATTTTAATATTTGGATTTTTAATTTCGATACAAACTCAGGCCTAAACGAATTCGACCTCTGACGGGAATTTATGAATTGTTTCAATTGTTGGTTCTTGCCGATGATCACCGCTTTCAAGCCTAGCTATCATCGGCTGGTTAATTTTCGCTGCTTCTGCAAGCTCAGTGCAATGCGTGATTGTACTTTTGCAAAGAGCAAAGTATTTAAGAATGTAACTGAAGGGAGCTTTTATGGTAGAACTTTTGCTTATTGTACTTTTGGTCATCGTTATCGTTAAGTTAATTTAAGTGTATTCATTTTAATGTCGCTCGTTGTACGAAGCCTCAGTAAAGTCTATGGGCCTGATAAGGGACTTTTTCTGGTCAGTTTTGTCGTCAAAATCGGCGAAGTTGTCGCTATCGTCGGACATAACGGTGCCGGAAAATCGACTCTGCTAAAAATGCTTGCAAATTGGATTCAACCCGACAGCGGAGAAATTCTTGTCAACGGGTTAAATCTAAAAAACAGACAAGCTTTTGTTAAAATACTTGGCTTCGTGCCAGAGGTTCCAAACCTTTTTGAATTTTTCTCAGTGGGATACAATCTAAAAATCTTTGCCCTTCTTTTCGGATCACCACTTTCCCGAGTCGATGAAATTTTAAAAGAATTTAATCTTTTAGCCTTTAAAAAAATGAAAGTACGAACACTTTCAAAAGGCCAACGCCAAAGAATTAACATTGGGCGATCGTTGATCGCAAATCCTGCCTTTTTGTTATTAGATGAACCGACATCAGGACTTGATGTTGATATGACAAGCGAGGTTTACCGAATGATGATTCAAATGCATAAGGCTGGTAAAACTATTATTTTTACAACTCATCGGCCGGAAGAAATTAAAGATTTGGCGACTCGAATTTTGGCGTTCAAAAAGGGAGTTTTGGTTTTTGATGGATCTCCCACAGATTATTTTCAAACTTCTTTTTATAAAAGCTTGTCACCGCAATTATGAAAAATATTTTTATTCTTTTTTGTCATGACTTTGCCTTTGCGATTAAAAGTAAAAGTATTTATCTTGTCCTGTTTATACCCTTATTTGTATTTACCTCTGAATATTTATTGGATCGATCGAAGACCGATATCGATAAATTCAAAATAGCCGTAGTCGTTTCAGATATTGCTTCATCACCGATTGCAAAAATGCTTCAACAAGCTCATAAAATGGTCGAGACTATTGCGGTCAAAGATGAAACTGAGGGGCGAAATCTTTTAAGTGAACATCAAGTTCAAGCCGTTGTGGTCGAAGCAAAACCACAATCAAAACAATTGTCTCTGATTGTTTTACGCAAAGACTCGGTCGGGACTTTGGCAGTTGTTCAGCTTTTTTCAACTCTGCAAAGATCATACGATAAAAATAATCCAAGCTGGATCTCTGAAATAAAATCTTTGCGCGAAGGCGGACTGCAAAGTCTGACTCTGCCGACCTGGATTTTGATGCTTGTTCTGCTGGTTGGTTTTATTATTCTTCCGGCGCAAGTCGCTGAAGAAAAAGAAAAGAAATTAATTTTAGCAATGTTACAAACTCCGATCGTTGAAAGCCAATGGCTGATCAGCAAGGTTTTATTTGGAGTTATATTAAGTTTAGTTGCCGTGATTTTACTCATGCTTTTAAGTCAGTTTGTTCCGACGAACCAAATTGTATGTTTTGCTTTTTTAGCCTTAGGAGCGTACTGTTTCAGCGCCTGCGGAGTTTTCTTAGGCCTTTTATGCCGACACCAAGCCAGCGCTCGAACTTTAGGTTTCATTTTTTATTTACCGCTTTTGTTGCCGTCGGCGTTAAGTGATTTTTCGAAAAAATTAACGGCTATCGCGCCGTTTTTACCTTCGTACCAGTTCTTTTCTCCCCTGCATGATCTTTTATTCGCGGAGCCCAAGTTGGCTGCCATGATTTTTCCAATGCTTTATTTATTTATAATGGGCTCGGTGCTTTTGGCGCTTTCGTATTTATTAATGCGAAAGCGTTGGTTAATGAATACTTAATTGAGATCAACCTTCATCTTTTAATTTGAATCTTTTTTTAGTTTCGTTAATTGCTATTACAGTTGATGAAATTTGATCGTTCGGAGCTTGAATTCTTTGGCGTATTACCAGCCACACAATCGGTCTAAATAAACTCGGTCCTCAATTTTATCCAGCGGCTTTATTTTAAATTTAGATTTCTCAGCGTAATTCTATAAAATATTTTTGGATTTTAATCGCTCAAATTACTTGCGCCAGAAATGGGGCAAGAATCCTTTTAGAATTGTAAAATAAGTACAAAACTTAATGAAGGAAGCGTCCTATTTATTTTTGGCAAGTAACTTAACGGCATCAACGTTGCAACTCGCAATAGGTGTAGATAATTAGGTTCTAAAAATATCAAAAGGATAAAACATGCTAAAACATATCAAATCATTGGCAATTGTAACTGCTACGATGGGGCTTTGCAGCGTATTTAGTCTGACGGCCACGGCGCAAATTAAAACGAGTTTATATGACAGACTGGGTGGCTCGTTTGCCATTGCAGCAGTAGTTGATCACTTTAGTGATGCGTTAATTAAAAATCCTATAGTCGGACAAAACTCAAAAAATTCTGATCTTAAGAAATGGTCTACAGAAAATTTAGATAGATTACCTGGTCTTAAATTCATGCGTACCCTTTGGGTATGTGAAGTTTCAGGTGGTCCTCAAAAATATGCGGCTACAAAACCAGGAAAAAATAAATTGGGCCTTGAAGAGGCTCATCGCAACCTTCATATTTCCCCGGCAGAATTCGACGAAGTTGCTGCAGAACTTGGACGCACTCTTGATCATTTTAAAGTCCCGCAACAAGAAAAGCAGAAAGTTCTCTCAGCTTTTGCCGCACATAAAAAAGAAGTAACAGCTGTGTATAGTAGCAAGGTGACAAATAAGTAATTGTCTAGCTCCAGCAACATTGAATATCGGTTGGCATTGTCGTTCACTCTTTTGGCAGTTCGGCCTTGTCCCCCGACATGTGAACGCCCAAGAAAAGGCGAACTGGCGCTACCACCGCCTGAAAAATTTTTGAAGATTCATCTGTCAAAGTGGATACATTCTTTTGAACATTTTCTCCGAATTTTTTTACCGCTTTTAAAGCGAGCCCTAATTTTTCTTCAATCGACACCAGCTCATCAGCGCCAATTTTTACCAAAATCACATCGCCCAACTGAATTTCCTGCTCGTAGCTAAATACGGAGCGGTGGTGGTCGGCCCCCATATTTAGTACCAGGTACATCGAGAGTTTTTAGATTACAAGCAACATCAAATCAGGTGAAAAAGTTTCCGGCACGGGCGGCTTGTAACCTAAGCAAAGAGTCTGATCAACAGCTTCAGGATAGGTGACTGAAATTTTTATGGAATCAGAACCAATTTCTTAATTCGGTCGACGTTTTAAAATAATGGCTTTATTCTAACATCTACAAGTCGAGATTATGTTGACCATTACAATTTTGCAAAAGATAATTCTTCTATGAAAACTTTCTTACGCATTCTTATTTTTTCCACATTCTTTATGGCTAATCTAACAATTGCAGAGGCTCAGGACTCTCAGTTGTTTTTAAAAATCGAAAGATACACTTCCGCCGGTGAAATAAATCTGCGTACATATATAAAAAATATTGAGGAGCACGAAGGGTTTCGATTGACTTCCATCGAAGTCGTTGCCGGCGCGCTCAATGAAACAGCAACAGCGACAGTGTTTGTTAATGGTACGCAGCAGGGGCAAGAACTACAATTTGGACAACTAACTTTAAAATTTGATATATTGCTTAACACCAATTTTTTTATGGGCCAAGGTGCTGAAGATGTCATAATACGCACAACCAATCCCGCCCACATCAAAACGGTAACTCTATTCTTAACTCGATAAAAAATTGTAGTTAGAAAAATAATTCTTCAGTTTATTAGGGGGCTGTCAGCACAGTTGACCTTCCCCTTGGTTCAAATTAAATTTTTATTTTCAGAAATAAAAACATCTGCACCCCTCATAATACGGTGGGTGCTTAGCATGTTCTCGTTCAGGTTCGTAGTGGTGTTATTTTCGTTATAACGGATTATTTGTATCGGGCCTTAATTAGTGCAGTCTTCAAGCTTTTGACCTGCTCTCAATGATTTTACCAAATACTAATCTACATACCAGTCGCTTTTGAAATGACTCGACCAATAGAACAATTCGCCAGAATGTCACTTGCCGCAGTCACACATACTGTATAAATTAACGCAAGAGGTGTGTATGAAGATTCTATTTTTTATTTTAGCGGCATTAACAATTTCAAGCGTAAGCCAAGCACAGTCAGCAACACCGCGTGATTTCGGCATTGGTCTGGCGATCGGGTCACCGACAGCCATTACTGGAAAAATATGGCTTACAAATACGACAGCGATGGATTTTGGATTGGCTTATTCATCTCGTGATTATTTGCTGATTTACGGAGATTATCTTTTACACGATACAGGTCTATTTCGATCGAACAAATTTACAGATCGATTGACGACCTATTTTGGTTTCGGCTTGGGAATTTACAGTTGGGATCGCAATTATTATTATGGAAATCGCCCGGCAGGATGGCGCAGTAAAGAGAGTGATTTAGGAGTTTACATACGCGTTCCAATCGGTGCCGAGTGGAGACCCGTTGATCTGCCAATAGGTGTTTTCGCCGAATTAGTACCAGGATTATCAGTCGTACCTAGTATCGATGTCATTATCAATGCCGCAATCGGAATTCGATACTATTTTTAATAAATAAAAGTTATCAGTTGTTTACTTTTGATTAATTTTATTGGCCAACTAGGCCTTTTTTATTTTACACTGTCATGATGAAAAAATTCTCTGAATTATCTTATAAGGGACAAGTTGCACGTTTACGTGAATTAGCAGTCAAAGCTTTAACTCAGTATCCGATGAAGGTTTCAAAAATTAAATTCATTAATCATGGTGAAAACACGACATTTAAGATTACTGATCATCGCAGAAATAACTATCTGCTGCGTATCTGCCGTTATGAATATCACACGACCGAAGCCTTGAACGAAGAACTTCAGTGGCTTAAAAAACTCAGTCGCCAATTTCAGGTGCCCACCCCCGTTGCCTCAAAAAAGAAAAAACTTTTAACATGGACAACCACTCAATCTTTACCAGAGGGGCGTAATACGGCTTTGTTTCATTGGACCGATGGAGTATTCTTAACTGCAAAAAAAAGAAGTCCAAACAAAATAAAAACGCACCATAGGGTTTCTTTAGGTCGTTTGATTGGCGAACTTCATAATCATGAATCAACACGCAGCAAAGTCGTTCACCGTAAATATTGGACCGCAGAGGGCCTTGTCGGCCGCCAAACCAAATTCGGAAGCATTGATCACCTTACGCAGGCCACACCTGCCCAGCAAAGGTTAATTTCAAAAACGCGCCAAAGCCTGTGGATCAGTATGAAAAAATTCGAAAAAAAATACCCGCAAAAACAGGGCCTCATTCATGCGGACTTACATTTCGGAAATTTTATTTTTAACAAAAAAAATATCGCGTTAATTGATTTTGACGACAGTGGTTTTGGATTTTTCGCATACGATTTAGCAATACCCATTTTATCAATCATGAATTCAAAAATTTTACTCAAAAAAGAAAAAAAATTATTTCGCGAGGCCATCCTGGAAGGCTACCAACAAGTCCGACCGTGGACAGCAATTGATGAAAAGTTTTTAGATCAGTGCTTGCTTGCACGAAAACTAT
The DNA here is from genome assembly GCA_031428135.1 of Pseudobdellovibrionaceae bacterium. Lineage (GTDB taxonomy): Bacteria > Bdellovibrionota > Bdellovibrionia > Bdellovibrionales > Bdellovibrionaceae > Pseudobdellovibrio. The sequence continues at coordinate 105,067 of JANPOT010000016.1, forward strand.
TGATGCTGGGTTGGCTGAATTCCAGATCTGATAATCCCAAATTAAAAAAATACGTTAAAGGCGCTTTAAAAGAAGCCGTTTCGTGGATCAGCAAAGGATAGCTCTATGCCAAAGAAAATAGTCTTAATGATTTTTGTCGCGGGTTTGACCTTGGGGTACTTTATTCCCAGAACTTCAAATCTATCTACGCCTCTTTTATCATCTGATCGATCGAGCCAAGACAAACTCAATGATCTGAAAGATAAACTCCAAAAGATCAGTGAAGAAGACATCAACGAATACATCAAGTTAAAAGATATGAAGGCTAAATATGAAAAAGCTGATGAAATCTTTGGGGAAATTTTAACTCTGTTTCTTTTTGATTTAGGCTTGAAAATCAGCGCAAAGCAGATCGAGGATCTCAAAACAAATTCTTACACTCTGCCTGAAAAAAATCAGGCTCTAGCGCAGGAAAAAGCAATAATAAATGAAGTCGAACCCATTAAGCCAAGCGCTCAAGCTTCCATCGAAAAAACTGTCAGTAGCACTCGCAATTTTGAATCGGGCGAGCAGGCTTCAAAATTTCTCAACGAAAAAATTTTAATCAATCCGATCGCGACCTGGAGCGCAGCTCAACCTATCAATCGAAACACATTCAATCTGATCGACGGTCGTTTCATCGGAAATATTTTTTTCGTCGAAGCAGATAAAACTCCTTTGGATCTTGAAATGGAATTGAGCAATGCTCATTTTGAAAAAGGTCAAATCCTCGGTGCGTTTTTACTCAAAACAACAGATCCAACGAACCCAAAATACCGGGATACGACACATTACGAACCAAACTCTAAAATTCCGAATTTTCGATTAGCTGATGACGGTGCCATTTTGGTAGAGGCCATGGGCGGAGACGGAATTTTTCAACTGTATTATTTTAAACAAACCAATTCTTTTCAAGGCAATCTTTACGAAAAGCGAGGCTTAGATAGCTTCAAACGAACTGGCAGCATCTTACTCAATCGTCGGTAGCAGTGTCGGTTATTAAACAACTATAGCACTTGGGGCCAATAGGATTCCATTCTTGACGGATGGACTGGTTCAAAGTATTTTTTACTTATCAAATGACTAACTAATTCTTAAAAATCCAGTTTTGTTCTCTGTCGATCACGCCATTGTGGTCAAAATTCTACTTTTATTTAAAATTTATTTTTTGGAGTTAATCATGAAATCAAAATTTCACGAAGATTTTTATTCATATGCAAAGTATTACGATATCGCATTCGATTTTAAAGATATTCCTAAGGAATGTTCATTCTTAAAAGAGCTTGCCGTAAAGCATTTAAACCGCACGCTTTCTTCATTCATTGAATTCGGAGCTGGCCCAGCGCTTCACTGTATGGAGTTGGCTAAAGACTTACGATTGGTTACTGCCGTTGATCTTTCACGGGAGATGACTGATTATGCGATATCCAAGGCTTCTGACCTAGGCGTCTCTGTTCGTTGTGACTGTGCTGATATGATCACATATTGTTCTCAAGACACATATGATATGGCTGCATTATTGATGGATTCAACGTCATATTTATTAACCAATGAACAGGTTATTGATCATCTCCGAACGGTCGCTCAAGCATTAAACCCCGGTGGCCTGTATGTTTTAGAAATGAGTCATCCAAAGTCAGTCTTTGATATCTCTAAAACAACTGTTAATGAATGGGAGATGATAAGAGGCGACACCAAGGTCAAAGTTACGTGGGGAAGTGCTGACGACAAATTTGATCCCATCACTCAATTGACCGAAGTTTCAGTAACTTTGGATTATGAGGATGGCGAAAAGAAAGGAACTTTGAAAGATTCATCCCCCCAAAGATGTTTTACGGCAACTGAATTTGCCGCGCTTGTGAAAGCGTCAGGAACATTCGAAATTATAGATTACTACGGCGGAATGAGTTCAAATTTATCTTTTAATAATGACAAGCATTCTTGGAGAATGGTTCCGGTCCTAAGAAAGATATGAATTAAACCACTTCAAATTAAAAATTTCAGTTCTATTTTTCTCCGCTGGTCAAAGGCGGAGTTTTTTTTGTTCAATGTCTGCCAGTCATCAGGTAACATTTTACGATGTCATTTGAAAAAAGAAATTTACCTGAAATAATTGAATGCGAAAATAATTTCCGCCTCAAGGCAGTTTCTTTGAATGATTCTGATTATTTTTTAAAAATTATATCTGAGAACCAAGATCACTTCTCGCAGTTTGATTTTGTTTCACCTGCATTTTCAACGTTACCTGAAGTCATCGAAGTTATAAAAAATTTAAATCAGTACCAGACAGATCGTGCTGGTGTTTCATATGGCTTTTGGAGCGAAAGTAAGCTTTGGGGTCTATTCACAATCAATCGCATTGATTGGACAAATCAAGTCGCCGATATTGGATTTTGGTTAATTCAGGGTGCCACAAATCAGGGATTCGCCAGCATAGGTCTTAAGGCGCTGACTCAATGCTGCTGGAATACTTTAGAATTAAAATCGCTGACGGCTCATACGGCAGTTTCCAATATAAAATGTCAGAAACTATTACTCAAATTTGGATTTAAAAAAATAGATACACTCAAAGGACATCTTAAACTGAGAGGGTTAGAAATAGATGAATATCTCTACTGTCTTCAGCGACCTGTAAGATTTAATCCGTAGCACTCAGTCAAAACTATCTATTGATGACAGGCATAAAATCACAGTCTAATATCTAATTATGAAATTAGACACTGAACGACTCACACTTCGTTTACTTCAACAAGATGATATTTCTGATTTTATTCAATTGAGTAACGATCCTTCGTTAAATAATTTTTCAACAGGTCGCTACGAAAATATGACTGAAACCAAAGCCTCTGCGTTCATTCAAGAAAACTTGCAACAGTATTCTCAGATTGGATTAAGCCGTTTCGGGGTGTTTCTCAAAGATCAATCAACTTTAATCGGAATTTGCGGGCTATTTAAAATGAGCGAAAACCCATTCAAAGATCAGATCGCCATCGGGTATCGATTTATCGGATCTCAATGGGGAAATGGCTACGCACAAGAAGCTGCCGCCAAAATGCTGTGGTACGGACTGAATATCATTGGCCAAAAAGAAATTATGGCACTGATTGATCCTGTGAATTCACGCTCAGTCAGAGTCGCACAAAAATTAAACCTAAATTATACAGGTGAAGTTATTTACAAAGAAAAAAACTGCCAACGATGGATCACGAATTCGGTCATTTAAAACAGAATAAATACAATTCAGTATTTATTTCGGTTGAGCCTTCAGCATTTTTTTTACTTCAGCAACATGTGCTTCTTCTTCGGAAATCATTTCACGTGCGTATTCTTCTAAATAAACTGATTTACCGTCTGAGAGTTTCAACAGTTCATACAAATTGTTCAACTGTGATTGTTCATGATCAAGACTTTCTTTCATAATATCATTCAATGAATGTTTTTCAGTTTCAATTAATTTACCAATTTTAAGACTTGGATGCCCACCCAAAGTTGTAATGTGTTCACCCGCAATGTTTGCATGCATCAGCGATTCTGTGGCCTGATCGCGCAGCCATTTAACGATCGGTATACGGTTATGTCCAAAAATCATTAATGAATAATGCGTGTATCTGACAACGCCCGCCAATTCACATTCTAAAATTTTATTCAAGACTTCGATAATTTTTTTTTCATTCATAATTATATCCTTTTTAAATCCGACAACAAACACTTGTATGAAGTTTAAATTATTATTAAACCTAATCAATATCTGAAGACTATACTGTGTTTTGATCTGGATCAAAGCCTTGTGACCTTTTTTATACAATTTGATTATCAATTGGTTATCAATAAGGGATTAAAACTGTTTAAATACAGATTCATGTGCTTTTTTTATTAGTTCTTGCGAATCCAAAATCTGATGTTTAAGTATATGGTATGATACAAAAAGCAGAGGCCATAATCTTCGATTGGATCGATCGTTTTCTGGTTCCCATTGACGATCCAACATCAAGATTGTTTTATTTAAATGTTGTGTTTGCTGTTGTCTTTATTTTTGCATGGCTTTTTATAGTTCACAAAAAAAGAATACTTAAAAAACGTTACTTAAAAACTTTATTTTTTTCCAAAAATTATTGGTGGAATAATTCGACAAAAACAGATTATAAACTGTATGTTTTAAATTCTGTGCTAAAAATAGCGATTTTCATACCCTACCTTGATTTCAGCTATAGACTGTCGATTTATTTTTTAAAAAAATTGCAAAACATCAGTGCTTTTGATCTGCCACTGCAAATCAATTTTTTAAATCTGCTTGTATTCACAGTCGTGTTTTTTGTTGCAGATGATTTTATTCGATTTGCACATCATTATCTGATGCACAATGTTCCATTTCTTTGGCACTTTCACAAAACACATCACTCTGCGACCACGCTGACTCCAATTACCTTATACCGCACGCACCCTGTTGAATCCGCTATTGCGACAGTACGGAACAGTCTTTCATTGAGCATAGCTACGTCATTTTTTATTTTTTTATTTCAGGCTGAATTAACAATGGTTACATTACTGGGAGTTAATTTTTTTGGTTTTTTGTTCAATTTACTTGGCAGCAATTTGCGACACAGCCATATTCCGATTTCATTCGGACCATTCGAAAATATTTTTATCAGCCCCAAACAACACCAAATACATCATTCAACGAACCCTGCACATTTTAATAAAAATTTTGGCGTTTCAATTTCAATTTGGGATCAACTGATTCAAACACATCTCAAATCAAAACATATAAAACGTCTTAAATTTGGAAATGGTGAAGCATAATTTTTACAAAAAACTTGTTATTTTCAATTGGTTTTCATTTAGCTTTCAGTAAGCTTTCATGTTCTGTTTTTTTAATTTATTAATTGTGTATTCGAAAATCTGTACTTATACATGTCTGCAGCCACTTAATTTAAAATACTTATTAAAAGGATCGAAAAATGAAAAGCGCACTTATATTATTATTAGTCTCTCAAATCGCTAACGCTGATTTAGTCATATACACAGATCGACCGACGGCTCGTCTGCAACCCATAGCTGATCAGTTCACAGACCAAACTGGCGAAAAAATACAGATCGTAGAACTTGCTTACCCAGCAATTAAAACTAAACTTATCGAAGAAAAAGAAAATTCGCCTGCAGACATTGTTTTTGTTAAGGATCTTATTTTCCTGAATGAAATGACAAAACTTGATTGGTTTCAAAGCTTTAAATCAGAAATAATTACAAAATCTGTTCCTCAAGCCTTTCGTCATTCAAAAAACTTATGGACTGGCATTTCTTCACGCGCAAGAACAGTCGTTTATAATTCGGCAACAGTAAACCCGACTGAAATTGAAAATTACGAAGATCTTGCACAAAAAAAATGGGCAGGTCGAATTTGTTTACGATCAGGAACACATCCATATAATCAAGCCTTGGTATCTTCGTTTGTTGCGAACTACGGAGTCGCAAAAACAACTTCGATGTTAACTGATATCCTTACAAATTTAGCACAAGCACCAATGTCAGGCGACACTGCTGTGATTAACGCCATCGCAGCAGGTGAATGTGATATTGGTATCGTAAACCATTATTACTTAGCTCCACTTGTTGAAGCAAACCCTGCTTTTGCTGTTAAGCCTTTGTTTTTAAACCAAAAGACAACTGGCGTTCATATGAACGGAACAGGAATGGGCATATACAAATTTTCAAAAAAATCTGAATTAGCCACAAAATTTATGGAATTCATGATGACAGATGAAACTCAGCTGGCTTTTTCAAAAGCTCATTATGATTACCCTATTAAATCTGGCCTTTTGGCATCCTCTGTAATTAATCAGTGGGGAAACTTTAAATCAGAATCAGTCTCTTGGGAAAAACTGAGTGATTCATTAGATCAGGCCCTGAAAATAATTTCAGATGTTGATTACAAATAAAAAGAACCAAATATTTTTCTTGATATCTTTTGCGATGCACATAATCAGTGCATCGCTAATTTTTTTTATATCAACTGATTTACACTCTAATTCAAAAAATGTTACAGCTGTAGATTTTATTTTGACTGAAGAAAAAAATCAGGCTCCCAAAAAAAATAATCAAATTCAAAAAATACAGACAACTCAATTGCAAACAAGTCATCCCGTTTCCAAATCAGAACCCAAGGCAGCTTTGTCTGAAAGCTCAAATCCAAATTCTGAAAAAGTTAACACTGAAAATGGCGTTGTAGCTACAAATGCAGAACAAATTTATACAACAGAACTTAAAAAATTCATCGAAAGTAAAAAAAAGTACCCGACGATAGCTAAAAAAATGGGTCAAAGCGGGCGTGTGATAATACAGTTTGAACTTAATTCCGATGGACGCGTTATCTCAAAAAAATTAGTAACAATGTCTGATTACCAAACATTAAATGATTCGACATTGCATTTGATTGACAGCATGGGACAATTTAAAAAATTTCCCGATCAAATTAAAAAAACAAGTTGGCAATTTGTTCTGCCTGTTGATTATAAACTTTAAATTTCAAAATCTATAAGGGTACACTATGAAAAAAAATAACTGCTTAAATATTGTAATTATCATTTTTCTAACCTCTCTAATTATTAGTTGTTCAGATTTCTTAAATACAAACAATGAAAAATCAATCGAAGTCGAAAACTCTAAAATTACGAATGCAGAAAACTTATTTGGTTCAGATTTTAACGAGCCAACGACACAATCCTTCAGCGAAAAAAACTTGCTGCTGAACATCGGTTTGAACGTTGTTTTACCGTCAACGAATAGTTTTTCTGATGAACTTCAAATATTTAATATTCGACTTACTAATATATGTAAAAATACGATGTTGACTCCAGACGAATTGAAAAAAATAGTTCTGCCCGATTGGCAACGTGTTATATATAATTTCCACAAGATGGACAGTTTGTCGTTTGGGCCGATATCTGAAAAATCAAAATCTACAAATCTTGACTTAAGAACTGAATTCTACTCGTGGCCCTATAGTAATTTTTGCACGGCTGATAAATCAGCCTATGATATTCATTTTAAAACCCAGACTCAACCAACACTACCCTTCAATTCTAAAAGTTTAGAAACTGTCGAATATTTAATATTTTCAAATTTAAATGTAGTTAAATGTAATTTAACTGCACAGCCGCATCTTCAAAATTGGATCAATTTACCAGAAAAACTGCGTCTGCAAAGCCGATGCGAACTTGCTGTTCGACTGACTGATGAGCTTGTTTCAAAATCAATTCAATTGAAAAATCAATGGAATCGTACAAAAGGTAATTACTCAAAAATACTTGTTGATGAATCAAAGTATGCGAGTTTTAAAATCGTACTCAATGAATTTTCTGATGCACTTTATAGTATTGAATCAATTAAAGATCAACGGTTGGGGATTCCACTTGGAAAAAATAAAAAAGAATGCTCAACCGATATTTGCCCAGATCGCACAGAACATTTATATTCAGACCTAGCACTTATTGCAATTTCTGCAAGACTTGATGGATTCAGAAATGGCTTTTTTGGCAGTAAAGAAAATTTACCAACTGACCATGGCTTAGATGATTACTTGAATCAATCCGGACACGCCGACATCACTTTAAAAATTCAAAATTTATTAACTACTGCAGAAAATAATTTAGAAAAAATTAAACAAAATGGCGGTCTTAATGACCAGATCCAAAAAATGAATATTGCCAATTGTAAATCATCAACAACTGCGGATCCTCTTGAACCTTTATGTGGCTTCTATGAAGACATCAAATTGTTAACAACGACATTAAAAACAGAAGTGCTTGTCGCTTTGTCACTGAAATCACCACCTGTTTATCAGGGCGATAACGACTAATGCGATTGTCGATATATTTCAGCATTATTTTATTTTATTTTCCAACCTATTCGAATGCAGCAGAAGAATCTATCACTGAACTAACTGCTGTCGAAATAAGTGATGTTTTTATTGATAATTTAGATTCACCATACTCGGTTAAACAGATTTCTAAACAACGTCTTAAAATGACCTCTACGACAGATGTTCATCGTGCTATCAAAGAATCCCCAGGTGTTTATGCCCGAGAAGAAGACGGTCTTGGACTTCGACCAAATATTGGGTTGCGTGGAACAAATCCTGATCGCAGCAAAAAAATAGTTTTACTTGAAGATCAAATTCTGATTGGCCCAGCACCATATTCAGCTCCTGCCGCTTATTACAGCCCATCAATGTTAACTACTGAGAGCATCGAAATATATAAGGGCTTCTCTGCTTTGCCTTACGGACCAAATTCAGTCGGCGGCGCAATTAATTACAAGACACATCAATTTGACGGCAAAAAAATACAGAAAGCTCAAGCTCAGCATGGCAGCTTTAATACATCAATTTATAACCTCAAATTACAACACCAAATTGATGATTTAAACCTAATGATTTTGCTCGGCCGAACCCAAAGCGATGGCTTCAAAAAAATTGATAATGGTGGTTCTACGAACCTGAGCCAAAATTCTTTTTTATTTAAAATTCAGAAACCATTCGATATCTTTAACAACAAACATATTATTGAGATTCGTTTTGGTTATTCAGATGAACTATCAAATGAGACATATTTGGGATTAACAAAAAATGATTTCGAAGATTCCTCTTTACGAAGGTATTCGGCTTCAGAATTGGACCAAATGAAGTGGTCGCATTTTAAATATCAAATCGAAGATACTTTCGAAATTAATTCCGATATCACTTTACGAACTCAGGCTTACCAACACATATTCAAACGTGATTGGTTCAGGCTTGATGGATTCAGAGACTCAACGAAAAATATACAAAATGTACTGAAAAATCCTGTTGGTTCGAATGAAACTTTTTATAATATTGTTAATGGCACTGACGATTCCTCTAATATTGGCACATCCGCAGATTTGAATTTGACGAATAACGACAGATCCTACCTCAGTCAGGGAATCATGTCTCAAATTGAATTTATAAATTTATATTCAGACGATTTGAAATCATTACTCAAATTGAAGTTTTTAATACATACAGATCAAATACAGAGAAAACACGACACTAACTATTACAGCATGCAGGCTAAAAAGTTAGTTCGCACAATTGACCCAAAACTTATGACAGCCAGAAATCAAGAAAACGCCGTGGCCTACTCGGTCAGTGCGCAAGAAGAATTTAAGTTAAATAAACTAACCATATCACCGCAATTAAGATTTGAAAAAGTTAACTTCAAAATCGACGATCAACTGAATCCTATTAAAAACAAATCTCGTGATGATCAAATTTTTATCTCGGGTATTGGATTCAGTTATCAAATAAATCCAGATTTTTTAATGAAATTATCAGCAAACGAAGCCGCTACATTATCAGGCCTGGACAACTCTGGATCAGAAAAACGCGAAGAAAGTCTCAATAAAGAAGCCTCGGCTGTATGGCAAAATCAAATAAATAGTACTCAATTTGAAATTACATATTTTGAAAACGACTACAAAAATATAACTGGAACTTGCACAACTTCATCAGGATGCAACACTTTGAGCCTTGACCAACAGTTTAATGGCGGACAAGCCCTCATCAGAGGCTTAGAAGCACGACTGTCTAAAGGCTTTATGGCCTCGTCTGTATGGATTCCCCTACAACTCAACTACAGTTTAATTTCTTCTGAGTTTAAGAATAGTTTTAGCTCAACAAGCCCAGAATGGGGAGTCGGCCAAATCGAAAGCGGGGATCCTTTACCTTACGTTCCCACAACACTATTGAATGCTACGATAGGCGCTGAGTATAAAAAAACAAAACAAAGTTTATCTATCGGCTATTTCGGAAAAGTTTATGATCAATCTTTAAAAACTGATCGCGTTGAAATACCTAGCTATGGTGTCATCGATTATGCAGTTAATTACGATTACAATACAAAATTAAGTATTAAATTTAAAATTGATAATTTTTTAAATAAAAAATATATTGCTGCGACGAAACCTTTTGGATATCGTCCCGGAAAACCACAACAGTTCAGTATAGGAGCCGAATATGTCTTTTAAATTTCGCGCCGAAGATGATTCAATGCGCGATACTATTATTACTGCTCGGTGTGATACTCATGGACTTCCTGAACTTGCTGTCAGTTGGTGATAAGTCTTGTTTTTAACGCTTTAAACTGAATTCAGCTTTGGAATGACTGTCAAATATTTCAACAACTAGATATGTTTTTCAACTCTACAATTTTTATCTCATTATTTTTTACGAATATGTTATTTTCGTTAAAAATAAGGAAGCTCATATGAATATATTTAAAACACTATTTGCTGTAGCCATGCTAACGACAATGACTGCATTTTCAGCAAGCCTCGCACCTGTTGCTTGCCTTAAGAATGCGCCAGCAGGAATGCCAATCAATGATATTATCAAATTGTGTTCTGGTGCAGCCACATTGTATCCTGTGGGCTGTTATAAAACAATTATTCGCCAGGTCTCATCAGACAGTGCAATTCGACTTTGCGCAGGAGCGCTATCAATGGCTCCAATCAGCTGTTTTAACGAAGCTGTCCAATTAGTCACCCCAGAAAATGCAACTGAACTTTGCAGAGGTGCAAATTAAATAATGAGTGCCCATAAAAACGAAGATCCACAACTCCATATTCCACATTCTGTTTTTGGTAACGATTGGTTTTCACTCAAAGCCGAATCTTTTGCCAGATTTTTTGGTACACCCGTTTTTCTGATCGGACAAACTTTAGTCGTTTTTGTTTGGATATTATTAAATACTTTGGGTGTTACGAAATTTGATCTGTATCCCTTCATATTATTGAATCTGGCATTTAGCCTGCAAGCAGCCTATGCTGCACCCTTGATATTGTTGGCTCAAACCAGGCAAGCAGATCGCGATAAAATATCTGTCATTCATGATGCTAATCATCGAGAAAAAATTGCTAAAGCCAGCGCTGCCAGAGAAATTTTAAATGCTCAACAATCTAATCAAATTATAGAACTGATTAACCAAAATACAAAATTAACCGAAATTACACTGGAGCTGAGTCAGAAAATTGAAGTTCTTGCCCGCGAACTTCATGCCAAAGCACTTCAAAAATGATTGATTGAACACAAAATATTTTTGACGTACCCTTTTTCAATGGAATCAAATCAATCAAGTTTCAGTAATATCATTTTTAATATTTTCATCCCCGTGATGATTTTAAACAAAGGTCATAAAATCGGCCTGACTCCGGTTCAAGCCTTATTGATCGCTTTGTCATTCCCGTTGTGTTTTGGATTGTATTCGTTGATCAAAGAAAAAAAAATGAATTACATCGCACTTTTGGGCTTGGCCAATATTTTATTTTCAGGAATTTTGACAATTTTAGCACTTGGTGGAATTTGGTTTGCCGTCAAAGAAGCCTTATTTCCATTACTGATTGGTGCATTTGTTTTGGCTTCAAGTTTTTCAAAAAAACCGTTTTTTAAAACGATGTTTTTAAATCCTGCAGCTTTTAATGTCACAAAAATTAATGAACAATTAGACTCCAAAGAAAAACAAACTGATTTTGATAATTTAATGAAAACATCGACTCAGTTATTATCTATTTCGTTTTTAGTCAGCGCAGCTTTGAATTTTATTTTATCATTATTTATTTTTAAACCTTTGACCGAATCATTATCAACAACCGAAAAACAAGAACTCTTAAATCAACAGCTCAGCCAAATGACGATGTATTCGATGCCTGTTATTTTAGTTCCCATGATGTTGTTTGTCGGCGGCATATTGTATTTTGCATTCCGCAAAACGACAAAAATTACGGGCCTTCCGATGGATGAACTTTTTATTAAATAATCAGTACGACGTACTAAAAATCCCAACCCTCTGCGGGGGGCGGAGGCGGCGGTGGCAACATGGGTGAATCGCCAAATCCACTGTCATAACCCTGGCTTTGATCATAAGGGATTGGCGGCGGCGGTGGTATTTCTTCGTAATTATCAATAGGCTGTGGTGCATAATCAATCGGTGGCGGAAAATCATTCGTGTTATCTGGTGCTGGTGCACCTGGAAACGACGGCGTACTGCCTGATGATCCAGATGATGGTTTACCTGCATTTTTAACCCATTTATTGTTGTACCTTTTTCTAAGATCAAATCGGGGCCTGGTATTTAATAAATCTAGTTCTTCAAGTTCCGAATGATTCAACTGACTGTCGTTGTACTGGCTGATCACTTGATCACGAGTTCGAACATGAATTAACCTGGCATCGTCGAGCCATTTTTTTTTATTTTGTTTATCTTTCAGATCAGCATAGTATTCGGGGCTTGAATCATCCGGAGTTATTATTTTTCGTTTTTTATGTTCTGATAGACCTTTTTCACGGCTGACATCAAATTTTTCTTGTTCTTCTAAAAATAAAGCCAAGCCTTTTTCACGTTCACGGTCATATATTTTTTTATCATCGATTTGTTTTCTGAAACCTTTTCGACGTTGTAAATTAAAATTGAGTTCTTGTTTTAATTTTTCGGCCAAGGCCTGGTCTTCTGTTTTTTTCTCAACAGCCGCGACCGGCATCATTGAAAAAAATAAGGCTGTAAAAAGAAGACTCATAACAGGTAATTTCACTTTTATAGTTTAGCAAAAACCAAGCACTGCTTGTAGCTCGATCAGCCTTAAATCAGCTAATAATAACTAAAACTCGACTTTTGTCTTTATCTTAAAACTTTTATACGTTAGCCTCTGTGAACAATTCAACCCGATGACGGAGCCCACATGGAATTTTTGCAACATTTAGGTTTATTTTTCTTTCAAACATTTATTATAATTGCTGGAATCATCGCTGTGATTTTAACAATTGCTGCCGTTGCTTTAAAAAATAAAAATCAAAAAAACTTTGAAATTGAAATTTTAAACGAAAAACATCAAGATCAAAAATCAGCACTTCAATTTTTTTTATTCAGTCCCTCTGAACTTAAAAAAGAAAAAAAACGCCTCAAAGCCGCAGAAAAACTTGAAGTGAAAAATGCAGAAAAAAATATTGATCAAAAACCAAAAATTTATGTTCTTGATTTTCTGAAGGGCGATATCAACGCATCCAGCGTTGATCATTTTCGAGAAGAAATTTCTGCAATTATTTCGGTTGCCGAAAAAGGCCAAGAAATTATTATCAACGTTGAAAGCCCCGGCGGCGTTGTTCACGGTTACGGATTAGCAGCAGCACAAATATTGCGCTTGCGCGATCACGGATTAAACGTCACTGTTTGCGTCGATAAAGTTGCTGCCAGTGGTGGATACATGATGGCTTGTGTGGCCCATAAAATTATTTGTTCCCCGTTTGCAATTATTGGATCTATTGGCGTTGTTGCACAGGTTCCAAATTTTAATAAACTTTTAAAAAAATATGACGTCGATTACAAAGAATATACAGCCGGTGATTACAAACGGACCGTCAGCATTCTGGGTGAAATTACTGAAAAAGGTGAAAAAAAATTCATTGAACAACTTGAAGCCACTCATTTGTTGTTTAAATCTTTTGTTGGAAAATTTCGTCCAGACATGGACATTGCCAAAGTCGCCACAGGCGAATATTGGTTCGGCCAAGACGCTTTAAAAATGGGGCTGGTTGATGTCATTTCGACCAGCGATGATTATATTTTAGGAAAACTTGAAAACCACAAATTGATCAAACTCTCTTTCGAAAAAAAACCAAGTCTGTCGGAAAAACTTTCAGGCTTTGTTTCAGAAGCGGTCAGTTCTTCAGTTCAAAAGACGTTTCAACGAGTTGCCAGACTTCGTCAGCCTGAAAATGAGCTGTAAATAGTCAAAATAATTCAATTAATGCACAGCGTAATACTTTTGAAGTCTTTATCTTTAACCACCAGTCATATAAATACACAGAACTGTCAAAGACGAAGGAGTTTTTTTTGAACCCAGTGCTGAAAGTAACAGACTTAGAAACAACATTTTTTTTAAAATCTGGTCCCTTCCGCGCGGTTAACCGTATTTCATACGAAATTAACGAAGGTCAAACTCTGGGTATCGTTGGTGAATCTGGATGCGGAAAATCAGTCACCTCATTTTCACTGATGAAACTGATCAGCGCTCCTGGTCAAATCACAAATGGATCAGCAATTTTGAATGGTAAAAATTTAGTCACAGCCACAGACTCCGAAATGGAAAATATTCGTGGCGGCCAAATGGCTATGATTTTCCAAGAACCAATGACCGCTTTAAATCCTGTTTTAACCATCGGTTATCAGATGGACGAACAAATTAAAAAACATTTGAAATATTCAGATTCAGATTCAAAAAACTTAGCCATTGAAATGTTAGAACTGGTGGGAATACCATCGGCAGCACAAAGATACGGATCGTACTCTCATCAACTCTCTGGTGGCATGCGACAGCGTGCAATGATTGCAATGGCACTCAGCTGTAATCCCAAGTTATTAATTGCTGATGAACCAACCACAGCGCTTGATGTAACGATTCAAGCTCAAATTCTTGAACTGTTCCAAGGTCTTCAAGAAAAAATGAAAATGAGTGTTCAATTTATCACTCATGATTTGGGCGTTATTTCTGAAATATCAGATAACGTTTTAGTCATGTACGGCGGTCAAATGTGTGAAACTGGAAACACACAAGACGTCTTAACATCACCCAAACACCCCTACACAGCTGCGTTGATTGAGTCTCGTCCCAAAATGGGTTCCAGAATAACCCGGTTAAAAACGATCGAAGGCTCTGTTCCCGCTCCGCACGAAATTCCCAAAGGCTGTCCGTTTTGCACACGTTGTTCACGCGTTAAAATTGAATGCTGGACTGAAAAACCAAAAATGCAATCGTTAACCAACAATCCAACACGACAAATCGCGTGTTTCAATCCACTGTAAAGGAATCAACAATGTCTGAACAAAAAAACATTCTTGAAGCCTTTCAAGTTAAAAAATATTTTCCCATCCGCAAGGGTTTTTTCTTAAAACACGTTGGCGATGTCAAAGCCGTTGATGATGTGACATTGACAGTTCGCAAAGGTGAAACACTGGGCCTTGTCGGAGAATCTGGCTGTGGAAAATCGACATTAGGCCGTACACTCATTCGTCTTTATGAACCAACTGCAGGTCAAATTAAATTCAATGGTCATGATTTTTTAAAATTATCTGGTTCTGAATTACGTGCAAGTCGTAAAAATATTCAAATGATTTTCCAAGATCCTTACGCATCGCTTGACCCACGTATGACGGTTGGACAAGTCATTGAACAACCTTTTATTATACATGGATTACTGAATTCAACTGAACGAGAAATTAAAGTCAAAGAACTGCTTGAGTTGGTCGGATTACGTCCTTCACATATCAATCGTTACCCACATGAATTTTCGGGCGGACAACGTCAGCGGATCGCCATTGCTCGCGCGATCGCACTGAACCCTGAATTAATTATTTGTGATGAACCGGTTTCTGCGCTGGATGTATCAATCCAAGCACAGATTTTAAACTTACTGAAAGATCTTCAGGACCGTTTGGGCTTAACATATATTTTTATTTCACATGATTTATCAGTGATTGAACATGTTTGTGATCGAATAGCTGTGATGTACTTAGGTAAAATTGTCGAAATTGCAGACCGTGATGAGCTTTATAAAAATCCAAAACACCCGTACACAAAAGCCTTATTAGCTTCGATTCCGACAATCGGCGCTGGTAAGAAAAAAATGCATAAAATGTTAACTGGCGAAATTCCGTCACCAATCAATCCGCCATCCGGCTGTACATTTCACCCCAGATGTAATGTTGCCACCGAACATTGCAAACAAGAAATTCCAACACTGCTACCTGTTGCAGGAAATTTAACAAATTTAGCTGCATGTTTTAAAGTGAACCCAAAATGATTATACAAATAATAGCAAAACGAATTAAGTCAAAAACAAAATCTTCAAAAGGAGAATTTATGAAAAAGTTAGTTTTAGTCCTGGCGGCAACGTTATCTGTTGTGGCTTGTACAAAAAAAACTGAGACTGCAAACGGAACTTCACCTGCTGCAACAGCAACAACTGGTGGTTCATTAACAAACAATGAATTAAAGATTGGAATTTCACAAGAATTCGAAAATTTTAATCCTATTATTGCTAACATGTTAGCGACAACATATATGGCAGCAATGACAATGCGTACGCTGGATACAATCAATGCTGATGGCCAATGGGTCCCGCAATTAGCAAAAACAATTCCAACGCTTGAAAACGGTGGCGCACAAATTAAAAAAGTAAATGGCAAAAATACGATCGTTGCTGTTTGGGAAATCTTAGACAACGCAATGTGGGGCGATGGAACTCCGATCACGTGCGAAGATTTTATTTTCACAAACAAAGTCGCATTATCACCGAATGTTTCTGTTGCAGACAAAGAAACGTATTCTCAAATTGCAAAGATTGAAGCCGACAAAGCGAATCCAAAAAAATGTACATTTACATATGACAAACTTCGTTGGGATTTTACACAATTGGGTACATTCCGTGTATTACCAAAACATCTTGAGGAGCCGGTTTGGAAAAAATTTGGTGCTATCAAGGAAGGTTACGAAAAAAATTCTTTGTATACCAAAGAGCCGACGAACCCGGGATTATATCACGGGCCTTATTTGGTTTCTGAAATCCAATTGGGCGATCACGTGACATTTGTACCGAATCCAAAGTTTTTCGGTGAAGCTCCAAAAATTAAAAAAATTATTGTTAAATTGATTCCTAATACAGGAACACTGGAAGCCAATCTGCGTTCTGGAACAATTGATATCATTTCTGTTTTGGGGTTAGCTTTAGACCAAGCCTTAGCCTTCGATAAAAAAGTCAAAGAAGAAAAACTGGGCTATAATGTTTTATTTCAACCCAGCGCTGTTTATGAACACATCGATTTAAATTTGGACAACCCAATTCTTAAAGACATCCGCGTTCGTAAAGCTTTACATTACGCAATCAACAAAGAAGACCTAACGAATGCATTGTTCGAAGGTAAACAACAGCCCGCTTTACACAACATTACACCCAAAGACCCTTGGTTCACTGATGATCCAACTAAAATTGTTGTTTACAAATATAATAAACGTGAATCAGAACGTTTGTTGGACGAAGCTGGCTGGAAAGTCGGAACTGATGGCATCCGCACTAAAAAAGACGCTAAAGGCAAAGACCAGCGTTTATCATTCACAATCATGACAACAGCTGGAAATAAAACTCGAGAACTGGTTCAAGTTTATTTACAAAATAACTGGAAAAATGTCGGCATCGAAGTCCAAGCAAAAAATGAACCTGCACGTGTATTTTTCGGTGAAACGACTAAAAAACGTAAATTTGATTCAATGGCCTTATTCGCTTGGATTTCTTCACCAGAAAGTACTCCTAAGGGAACATTCCATTCGACAAAAATTCCAACTGCAAAAAATGGTTACTCTGGACAAAATCAAATGGGATGGAACAATCCAAAAGTTGATAAATTAACAGATGCTTTGGATATCGAAATGAAACACGACAAACGTGTCGAAATTGTTCATGAAATTTTAAAATATTACACAGATGAAGTCCCCGTGTTGCCATTGTATTACCGTTCAGATGTTGCGGTAACACCAACGCAATTAAAAGGTTATCGTTTAACGGGCCACCAGTTTCCTGAAACAAACGAAGTTGAAAAATGGACTGTCGAATAACAATTCGACACAAACCAACTGTCGAATAATAATTCGACACAGAAAATAGGTCGAGTAATATGACTACATATATCCTGAGACGAATTCTGCAAACATTGCTTGTATTAGCAATTTTGTCATACCTGTGTTTTGGCTTGATGACGTTAATGCCCGGTGATCCGGTTGAATTATTAATTTCATCAAACCCAAAAATCACAGCTGCAGATATTGTTCGTCTTCGGGAATTTTACGGTTTAGACCAACCGACCTATGTTCGTTATATCCACTGGGTTTCTGAAATTGCCAAAGGCGAACTGGGCTATTCCAGAACATACCGAATTCCAGTTTCTGAAATGCTGGGGCCTTCCTTAAAGGCGACGTTTATCTTATCAATGCTTTCATTGCTTTTTTCATTAGCCATAGCGATCCCTTTGGGGATTGCTTGTGCTCTGAAACCAAATACTAAATTTGATTACATCGTTAATTTATTAAATTTTTCTGGCATATCGCTGCCTTCGTTTTTCTTAGGAATCATTTTGATCATCATTTTCTCGGTCAAACTGAACTGGTTACCCGCGGGTGGTTACCAAACCACAGGTATGGCATATACAAATTTTTTCCAAGAAATCTTAGACAAAGCGAAATATTTAATTTTACCTGTTTTGTCTTTATCTGTTCAATCGATCGGTTTTTTCGCACGTTTCGCGCGTTCATCAATGCTGGAGGCCATGCGAAATGATTTCATTCGCACAGCCAGGTCAAAAGGTCTGGCTGAAAATGTTGTTGTTTGGCGCCACGGATTCAGGAATGCACTGATTCCATTAATTACAATTATTGCGTTAAGCTTTTCTGGAATTTTTTCTGGTGCATTGATCACAGAATCATTATTCGCGTACCCTGGTGTTGGACGGCTTTTATATACGTCAATTATTGGTAATGATTTCAATGTGGCCATGGTGTCATTTATTATTTCAATTGCTATGGTTTTAATTATGAATTTGATCGCAGATTTACTTTACGGCGTTGTTGATCCACGTATTTCGTACAAATAGGAAAAAATTTATAAATATGGAAACAACAAATCAGAAAAATTCAGAAAATATCAATTCATCCACTGAACAAAAAAATCTGATCGCTGATATGGAAAAAGCCCAGTCTTTTTCAAAAATGGTTTACAACCAATTCAAAGAACACAAAGCGGCCGTTTGTGGGGCTTATATTATTTTATTATTTGTATTGATTGCACTTTTTGCACCGGTCATAGGCTGGATCGTTGGCGCAGATGCCAACACACAAAATGTATTTAATCGATATAAATCACCCATGACAAAAATCATGGCTGCCAAGGACGTCAAAGAATCTCAAATTCAACGGTTTATTCAATTAAACCCCCAAGACGCCACTGATATTCAAAATCAATTACTATCTAAAAATTTGGTTGCACCCCTTCGCCCCGAAGACGCTCTGTATGATTGGATCGGTCTTGAAAAATCAAAATCATTAGACATTTTATCACAAATTGAAAATCAAAAAACAAATGAATTAAAAAAAATGGTCAACAGTTTTGAAAGTTACCATATATTTGGAACAGACGAACTGGGCCGAGATGTTTTCATGCGTTTAGTTTACGGCGCCAGAGTCACGATGGGCGTGGGTATATTGGCAACAATTGTTTCAGCGTTGATTGGATTAATTATTGGTTCAATGGCTGGATATTACGGCGGATTTATCGATACCGTATTGATGCGCATCACAGATGCTTTAATTTCATTACCACCTTTGCCTGTTTTGGTCGTTGTCGCGGCCATTGATTTACAAAAATTACCTCTCATACACACAGTCGCTGCTGGCGGTAATGAATCGATTATAAAATTGGTATTTATTTTATGTTTATTTTCTTGGATGACAGTTGCAAGACTGGTTCGCGGAAGTGTTTTGACGTTGCGTGAACGCGAATTTATTTTGGCCGCAAAAACTTTGGGCGCAACAGATGCGACAATTATTTTTCGCCATATGTTCCCCAATGTCATCGCACCGCTGTTAGTTTCCGTAACCCTTGGCGTAGGTAATGTTATATTGTACGAAGCTTCACTCAGCTATTTGGGATTAGGCATTCAACCACCCATGCCCAGCTGGGGAAATATGTTGTTTAATGCCCAGGAACTAATTTATCAGGCTCCATTTTTGGCTATCATACCTGGATTATTGATATTTCTGATCGTCGTCAGTTTCAATTTCCTGGGCGACGGCCTGCAGGATGCCATTGACCCGAAAGCGGTCAAAAGATAACACCCCTGCAGCATTCAAAGTAACGATCCAAAAAGCTGTCAAAACAAAAGACAATTTTTGATTTACATAAAAAAAATTACAATAAAAATTCCTTCAAATCATCTGTAATTCAAATCACATGGCACAAATTCTGTATGTCAATGGATACACAGGAGTATTTTATGCCATATACAATTTTGATCGTTTTAAGCCTAAGTTCATTCATTTTAACTGCCAATGCGCAGTCATCCTTTGAATTAACTTGCCGAAATCAGGCCAAAGAAATTGCAGCAGAAACATATAAAAACTGTGTCACGGAAAACCGACAAACTCAGGTCGAAGACATCAGATCTGAATATCAACAAAAATTATCTGAATTAAAATCGCATTATGACGGCGAATTAAAAAAAGTGTCCGCAGGTCAAAACAGAACGACAACCAAATCAATCAAATCTGCGCCAACTCCAACAGTCACATCTTCGGCTATTGTCAAAAAAGATAAGCCCGTTGTTTTAAAACGTGCTTCTGGAGCCCGTGAATTACCAGAAAAAAAATCTGTCACTTCAACTGTTAAAACCGAACTAATGGATTTTACAAAACCAGATCCAATCACTGAAATGCCAGTAAAAAAATATGAACAAAAAACTGAAACTGCGTCAGGTTCTGATGTTGAAATCGTTGAAATTCCAGTGACTGAATAAAATAATATGACATCTCTATTTTAAGATCAGATTTGATGCGGTAAAATTTGATCTGATATAATGCCAGAAACGCCTTGGCTTAAATACTGCTTGGCCTTTGTAATGTCATTACAGGTCCAAAGTATCACTGGTATTTTTTTAACGATAAATTTTTTTAATAATTCAGGATTTAAATCTTCTTGACGCAAATGCAGCGCATTTGGTTTTGCCATAAAATTAAAGACCATTTTCCTGATGAATATATTATTTCCGTGATCTGTTTCATTTGATAATAATAAGGACCTAAAAATTTCAGAATCGAATTTATAAAAATGATATAACGATATCGGATTAAAACTTGAAATTAAAATGTGTTTTTTCATTTCAAATTTTTGAATTAATTGATAAATTTGAAGCTCTAAACGATTATGAATAACCTTAGATTTAATCTCGATATTCAATTTAAATTTCATTTTTCCAGGTGCTTTATTGATCTGCAATTGAAACCAATCAAACACGTCTGAAAGAGTATCAATATGAATTTCTGATCTTAATTGATTCAGGTTTGATTTTGAAATTTGTAAATTTTTATAACGCTCATCATGAAACAAAATGACATGATTGTCCTTTGTCATCCGAACATCAAACTCGACCATTTCATAATTTAATTCATATGATTTTTGGATTGCAGCCAATGTGTTTTCACGGATTCCTGTTTGTGACTGGCAATAGCCTCTGTGACTTTGAATTTTTGGTACGTAATTCGCCGAATCAGAACGATACACAAAGCTTCCCGAAACAGAATATAAATCGTTGTTTTTTTTCAACTTATTCATTATCCATTTTAAAATTTTGCTGATTTATATCGAAACTTATTTTATGGATTTCAGTTTTTTGATCGTTTTTTTTAGACTTAATCATAATATTTGCAGCAGCAACATCGGAATCCGCGAATGCTGCTGTCAATTCAATATTTTTTAATATTTTCAACGTTAATTCTGGGTCCTGGGTGCTTTTTTTGATTTGTTGATTTTTTTGAAATATTTGATCGAATATTTTCGTTAGGTTTTTATGATCGTCAGATTCATTCACTTGATCATCTGTCCATTGAATCAAATTTGCTTTAACGAAAGCTGTGGGTTGGTCAGAATTTTTATTATTTAAATGAATAATGAAATCATTTTCCTGATCTGAACTGAATAATTTTTTCAATAATGCTGGGCTTAATAACTTTCCATTCAATTGCATATTATATTTTTGCTGTTGAACAGAATAATAAATTTGTCCGTAAATTGGTTGCTTGTTAAAAATGATTTCCGAAAGAACAATGTCAGAGCTTTGATTTGTCGATTCAAATTTGATATCAGACGAATCTATTTTTAGTGGCCATTTTTCATTATTATATTTCAAATCAAATTCAAAGTTTGTCATTTGCCCTGTCGCAATGATTTGATCCTCAGATACATATTCAAGTTTTCCCGTAAATTTTCCAAAATGGGTTGTGTTTCTTAATAGCGCGTTTTGTTTTATATTTTCATTAAAAAAAGACTTCAAATCAAAATTTTCAATTTGAAATTGTGACCCTGAACCAATATGCAATTGACTTAAATCTTCGATGACCAGGTTCTTTGACTTCAATGAAGTATCTTGTGATTCGATCAAAATATTTTTAACCTTGAATTCTGTCATTTTATTTTTATTCAAATCAAAAAAGCCAGAGCCCTTCAGAGTCAAAAAATAATTTGAAAAATATGTATTCAAAGACTGCAACGTCGAATTTTTTTCAAAATCTAAAAACTTGATTAATGTTTTAACAGCAATCTGATTCAGATGAGCATCAAAAACCAGATGATTTAATAGCAAATCATAATTAAATTTAACATCGTAACTGCGGTCAATAATTTTACCATTGGCCTGACCTTCAATTGAAATGTCGGACTTATTTTTTTTAAAAATTTGTATGTTTAAATCAGATCGCAATTTGAATATATTTTTAAAATCGTCTCGATACGACAGTATTTGCGCTCGCAAGGATATGTTATTTAATGTTTGTTCTGAATATAAAAACTTAAACACCGCCGCTTGTAAAAATAATGGGGTTTGATAATTACCCTTACTCAACAACTTGATGCGATCAACTTTTAAAACCTCAAGTTGACCCGAATTATGCGCTGTAAAAATTTGCAGTAAAACTGATTTTAATGCTGATTCCGCGGATTTTGATTCGGGCATTGAAAAACAATTTTTAAATTCTGATAATCTGATTTCCAGCTGATTCATTCGTAATGATTTAATTATTTTTTTAGATTCAAAAATGATGTTCCAAGTTAACGGAAACGATACGGTATCGATATAAATTTGCGATTCGTCGCAGATACGCTGAACCGGAGACAGCCTGATATCGTGAATTTCCAAATACGGTTGTGGCCAACCCCAATCTGAAAGCTTGACTTCAATTGATTTAAAATCAATTTTTATATCTGGATCAAGCTTTGAAATTGCTTGATCAATTTTTGACTTCATTTTTCGTGGTGTAATTTGACCTTTAATTAAAAGTCCCATTATTACCGACAAAACCAAACCCAAAATAATAATTTTAAAGCCTGGCTGGTCAACAACGGCGCGTTTCAAAAAAACACCTCTGAATTAAACAAATTTAAATGAAATGACTTCGTAGTCTTTGTCACCTTTTGGGCTCTGAACTGTAAACGCATCACCCTTTTTTTTGCCAATCATCGCTCTGGCTAATGGAGATAAAACAGAAATCATACTGTTTTTAACATCAGATTCATCAACTCCGACAATTTGATACGTAAATTTTTCGTCTGTTTCTGTGTCGACAATTTCCACTGTTGCGCCGAACACAATTCGATCTGATTTAATAAGGGACGGATCAACGACTTCAGCACCTGCAATTTTATATTGAATTTCGCCAATACGACCTTCGATCATTCCCTGGCGCTCTTTGGCCGCATCATACTCTGCATTTTCACTGATATCACCGTGTGCACGAGCTTCTTCGATAGCCTTAATAACAGTTGGACGCTCTTCGAATATCAAATTTTTCAATTCAGCCTCTAGAATTTGTTTGCCACGAAGTGTAATTGGTAATGAATCCTGAGCCATTTTATCCTCTGTTTTCTGTGAATCAAAATAAATGATTATATTGTCTATTTTATAAGGTAATTCAGCAAATCATCAATATCTTTTTTACAACTACCACAACCTGTGCCGGCCATTGTAACACGGCCAATTTCAGCAACTGAAAACAAATCCTGTTTGATTGTATTTAAGACTTTTTCAGTTTGAACCATTCTGCAATGGCAAATTTCATCGTGTTTATATGGAATTTTGTAATTATTCTGGCACTTTAAGATAAATTCATTAAGTAAAATATCATATCCATCGACCACGCCTTGTGGCGGCCAGTTTACAGGATTTTTTCCAAAATCGCGAATAACTGCATTGATTTTATTTTGCAGCTGAATCGGACCAGAAAAAGACAAACTTTTTTCAGAAAATTCAATGCAAGCTTTAAATGGAATTTCAGATTTGATCACATTTATATTTTAGAACTAAAACGATTTTTCAGCAATAACTGATCTTCGGTATTTGAATATATTTTCGACGTCTGACTGGACAAAAGTGCCGGCAACCATATTCCCCAGGGTACCCATGGGTAATTTGAATTTGACCCGATCGATCATCAGCGTGCCACCGAAAAAACTGTGGAATTCATGCGTGTGATGCCATACTGAATAGGGACCTTTTAATTGCTGGTCGATAAATTTATTTGGCACATCCCACTCAGAAATCAAAGTTTTCCAACTCACTGGCACACCATGGATTTTAAGTTTATAATCAATCAGCGTACCCTCTGTGATTTCGGGTGTTGAAACGTTGATAATTTTAAAATTTAAATTCTGCGGTGTAATGGATTCTAAATTTCTGGCTTCTGAAAAAAAATCAAAAACTTTTTTTTGATCAAAGGGCAAAAACTGAAGCGAATACATGACTGATTGGCCATTTATATAATCAACCAAGACTGATTCAAAATAATTTTGCAATTCAGTATATTTAAATTTAAAACCTGATTCTATTAATTTATTTGGGCTCATCTGAATTGAACCCGTTAAAATTGAATGCATTTCGCCAAATAAAATCTTTAACATAAATTCAGGAACATTTGGTAATTGAATCGTTCCTAAATTTTGTATTAAAAATTTTGTAAATTCTGAATTTTGAACTGGATTTATTGTTGAACAGTTCACAGGGCCAGATAATGATTTATTAAATAGCGAATGAAGTACAACAGCCGTCATGTCTTCGATGGAAATCCAACTCATGTATTGCTGACCAGCACCCAACGAAGCCCCTAGATTCTTTTGAAATAAGGGGATCATTTTTTTCAAAGCACCACTTTGAGGGTCTAAAATGATTCCGATACGTAATTGAACTGTACGTTGCTGAATTTGACGAAATGGATTTTCCCATTGATCGCAGACGTCGGCTAAAAAACCCGTGCCTTTTTCATTTGCTTCGGTCATGACTTGATTTTTTCGATCACCGTAAAAACCTTGTGCAGAAGCTGAAATAACAGTTTGAACTGTGGCTGGCATATTCATTAATAAGTTTTTTGAACTTTCAATTCTTGAACTGATGATATCATTTTTTTTAGTCGCAGACCATCTACCGTCGACGGTTTCACCCATTAAATGAATCACAGCTTCGATTCCTTTGAAATCGTCCGCCGACAAAGCCTGTGTAGCTAAATTTTTACAAATAATTTCAGCTGGAAAAGTTAATTTTTCTTTTGCTGATTTTTCTGATCTTGAAAGCACAACAATATCATGACCCATTTTTTTAAGCTCAAAGCCAACTTTGTTACCCAAATTACCCGTCGCTCCAGTGATTAATATTTTCATTTTCCTAATCCTTTTTTAAAACTATCCAATGCTCGGTTCCGGGCAAAAACATGGTCGACCATTTGTTTTGCATATTTATCTGTGCCAAATTCAGGAACCCATTTTTTTGTGTATATTAAATCTTTATCAAATTTTTCCAACTGAGTCGTCGGATTAAAAATTCTGAAATACGGGGCGGCATCACAACCCGTACCGGCTGCCCATTGCCAATTTCCGTTATTGGCGGCCAAGTCATAATCTAATAATTTTGACGCAAAATATCGTTCGCCTGATCGCCAGTGAATCAATAAATGTTTTGTTAAAAACGATGCTGTCACCATCCTGACACGGTTATGCATGTGACCTGTGGCATTCAGTTCGCGCATACCTGCATCAACCAATGGATAACCTGTCTGACCTTGCGACCAACGTTCAAAATCGCCAGCGTCAGTTCGCCATTTGATATTTTCGTATTGCGGCCTAAAGCTTTCACCAGCAACATGAGGAAAATGAAATAAAATTTGAGTAAAAAAATCGCGCCAAATCAATTCACTCAGCCAAACATCAGAATATTTTTTGCCTTCTCTGGCTAATTCGCGCGGGCTCACTGTCCCAAACCTTAAATGCAAACCCAATTTTGATGTCTGATCCAAGGCCGGAAAATCACGTTTTTCTGAATAGTTTTTAAGGATTTGTGTTGAAACAATAATTTCTGGATAAGAATAACCTGAACCTGAAAATCCCATTTGCTTCAGCGTTGGCATCGACTCAGAGACTTTAAATTTATAAAAATTTGATTGGTACAAATCAATGGGGTACGATTTTAAATAATAATTCGATAAACTTGCGAGCCATTTTTTTTTGTAGGGCGTATAAACTGTGTAAGGTTTTGCCATATCAGTTTGAATTTCATTTTTTTCAAATATAACATGGTCTTTAAAAGTTTTAAATTCAATGCCTTGGGCTTCAGCCCAACGACAGATTTCGTCATCGCGACGAATTGCATCGGGTTCGTAATCATGATTTGAATATATATTTTTGATGTTGTGTTGTGATTTTATTTTTTTGAAAACTTCTAACGGATTTCCGTACTCAATTAAAAAATCAGAATTTATTTTGATAAGATCCGATTTCATTGAGTTTAATGTTTGGTGCAAAAAGGGCAGTCTTCGGTCGTCAGAATTTAATTTTGAAAGTATATTAGAATCAAAAATAAAAATCGGCAAAACATTTTGATTGTTTTTCAAAGCCTCAAACAGACCCGCATTGTCATGCAGTCTTAAATCACGCCTGAACCAAAAAACTGTTATCATACATAAACCTTTGTCTTTTCAAACTTTAGGCTACCACTTTTAAGCCCATTTGAATAGACTGTAGTTCAATTATGTCAGATAGCAATAATACTCCACCAAAATCCTTATCAAAAATAAAAAGTTCAATTTTTGAACGCACGCTGTCCGTTGCAAAAATAGGCCTCAATGCGGGATTTAAATATGCTGCTCAAAAGGCATCTGGGCAAATGCAGGGTGAAAAATACGATCAATTTATGATTTCCCAGGCCAAATATATCACCTCTGAACTTGGCCAACTTAAAGGCTCTTTGATGAAGGCTGGTCAAATGCTTTCAATGTACGGAGAATATTTTTTTCCACCAGAGGCCAATCAGTTTTTAAAAATGCTTCAAACGAATTCTCCGCCTTTGGAATATGCTGCAATTCATGAATGTTTAGAAAAATATTTATCTGTCGAATTACTTTCAGAGCTGGATATCGAACAAACATGTATTGGTTCAGCTTCGATGGGACAAGTCCACAGAGCTACCGTCAAATCAACCGGTGAAAAAATTGTACTTAAAATTCAATACCCAGATGTTGATTTAGCGATTGATTCGGATATCAAATCCCTAAAAACATTACTGAACATGTCAAAAATATTGCCTACGGGTCTTGATCTGGACCCCGTCATGTCCGAAATTAAAAACATGCTCCATCAGGAACTTGATTATGTGACTGAAGCACAATTTACAAAAAAATATTATTCAAAGCTTCATTCTGATCCTGAATTTTCAAAAAAATATATTGTCCCCAAGGTGATTGATCGTTTTTCAAATAAAAAAATATTAGCGACAGAATACATCGAAGGATTCAAAGCTGATCATGCTTTAGTTCAATCGTTGTCACAAAAACGTCGTGATCAATTAGCAGTCAATTTTTTAGATTTATATCAACGTGAAATTTATCAATGGAATTTAATACAAACTGATCCCCACTTAGGTAATTATAAAATTCAAATTGACCCACTTGGTAATGACCGACTGGTTTTATTGGATTTTGGTGCCACTGCTGAATTTAGCGACGATTTTATTTCGTCATACCGCAGAATGATCCAAGGCTCTGTTCTGGGCGATATTGAAATATTACACAAAGCCTGCCGAGAATTAGGATTCATTCAAGACAGTGATTCACCAGAATACATTAAAACATTTACAGATTTTTGCTTTGAAACTGTTGAGCCATTCTGGTTACCAGATGATGTCCGAAATAAATTGAACAAAGTTGATTCGAACGGCCTCTATCACTGGAAAGACACTGACTTACCAGGCAGAGTCGTCAAAAAGGCCATGCAATTTAAGAATTTTGACTTACGTGCCCCGCCCAAAGAAATTTTGTTTTTAGATCGAAAAACAGGGGGCGTTTTTATATTTCTTTCTGTTTTAAAAGCCAATATTAACGCACGAAAAGTCATTGAACCTTATTTTAAATACATTTAATATTTTCATGTGAAACAAAAAAATATTTCGAATTTGTTATTTGCATTTTGGATTTATACAATCATCGTCATCCTGTGGGGCGCCTGGGTCAGAATCTCTCATTCGGGCAATGGCTGTGGCAATCACTGGCCGCTTTGTGGCGGCCAATTCATCCCGACGACAGCTGATGCTAAAACATGGATTGAATATTCACATCGCATGATGAGCGGCCTTTATGGGTTAATCGTTTTTTATTGTTTTTATG
Organism: Pseudobdellovibrionaceae bacterium; assembly: GCA_031428135.1. Lineage (GTDB taxonomy): Bacteria > Bdellovibrionota > Bdellovibrionia > Bdellovibrionales > Bdellovibrionaceae > Pseudobdellovibrio. The sequence goes on from JANPOT010000016.1 coordinate 133,603, forward strand.
AATTTCGTAAAAATAAATATTCACCAACGACACAAAAACTCAGCCTTTTAATGCTTATATTTATGTTGATCGAAGCTGCTGTTGGCGCACTTTTGGTCAAAGGCCAGTTGGTTACTGTCAACGATTCTGTTTACAGATTAATTGTCATGAGCTTGCATCAGCTGAATTCATTTTTACTGACTGCTGTGACCTATTTATTGAGCTTATCGTTTATTGAAAATTTCAAATTAAAATTCAACAAAGTTTTCTTGTTTTTTTTAGGCGTTTGCGTGCTTGGTGCCTTTGCTTCGCTTTCGACAACGCTTTTCCCGTCACAATCGCTCTGGTCCGGAATATTAAGTGATTTCGATTCTTCGTCACATTTATTTTTAAAGCTGCGTATTTTACATCCCGTATTTGCAACATTGATTATGATTGCGATGACATATTATTTTTTAAATAAAAAACAAACCCGAATTGTCATTGAAATTTATATCGCCATTGCGATTGGGGCTGCAACGTTATTAATGTTGTCGCCCGTTTGGCTCAAAATCACTCATTTGCTGATAGCCCATTATTTATGGGCCCGGATTTTAAAAACTGAACTGGTTTCAAAATAGATTTAGGAAATTCAATCATTCGTCAGTTCATTGGACTCAAACAAACGAAACAAATACTTAATTTGTTCATTCAATGAAAAGATTTCCATCATTTCGTATTGCAAATCATAATCACGAATTAAATAGGCGGCAAATGAACCAATGACTTCCTGGGGACCTTTTAAATTTTTAATAAAAATTTCTTGTTGTTTGTGATCTGGAATATGTTTTTGGACCCATTTAGCTAATAATTGGCTTAAAATTAAATATTTATTTTTGAGTTCATCATCCAAATTTAAATCTTCTTGGATTATTTCTGCTTCACAAATTAAATAGGGACAATCTGCGGACTGAATTTGACGACCTAATTTAACCTTGCCTTGACCTGGTAAAAAAACGAGTACGGTATTATTGGGTCTGCGTTCGATAATTTGTGGAATTCCGAAACCAGCGATGGATCTGTGCGTATCGCCGTTTTCTGGCACGTAAGCGAGCGCAATGGGGATATTTTTTTCAATTGAATCATCAATCATTTTTAAATATTTAATTTCAAAAATATTTAACGGCTTTGTCGTTAAAGGGAATAAATTCGAATGATTTAAGGGAAAAACTAAACATTCCATTTCAGTTTATTATACGATACAATTTTTAATATGCGCATCATTTATTTCGACGGTATTTGTAATCTGTGTAATGGTTTTGTTGATTTTGTTATCAGACACGATCCAGAACATCAATTTCATTTCGCCTCCTTGCAAGGGACTACGGCGCACAGTCAATTAAACCCGCAAGACCTTGGTCTGGATTCTGTCGTATTGTTTCTGGATGGGAAAATCTATAAAAAATCAAATGCCGTTTTATTGATTTTTCGTGAATTAGGATTTTTTTATAAAATAATTGGCACGATATTCAGTATTTTTCCCAGAGCCATCACAGATTTCATCTATGATTTAATAGCCCGGAATCGATATGCATTTTTTGGCAAAAAAAATAGCTGCCGTATCCCCACCACCGCTGAAAAATCGTACTTTTTAGATTAATTTTAATTTCTTTACAAATGGCACGTCAGCTTCAGCCAAATTGTATGTCATCATTTGATCAATATCGACCCAAGCGGATTGATCGTGATCAATTAATGTATAATCCAAACTGATCACATCATATTTATATAAATAAATGTGAATATTTTTATTTATATATTGATGGTTATGATCTGAAATAAATTTTAATTTTGTAACGATAATATGCACGCCTAATTCTTCTTGAATCTCTCTTGCAAGCGCCTGTTCGTTGGTTTCACCCTGATCGACTTTGCCACCAGGAAATTCCCAAGCACCTGCTCCGGATTCTGCTGGACCACGCCGACAGATCAGATATTTTTGATCTGTCGGGTTAAAAAATGCGATGGCTACAACTTTTACGATTCCAGTGTTGTCTGACATTTAAATTCCTTGCTATACTTTGATCATGATCGATTTTCAAAATTCTTACATCATTATTTTATTAGCCGGGGTTTCTTTTTTCTTATATGGCAGCACAATGGCATCTGGTGCTTTAGAAAAATTAATGGCCTCTCGAATTACAAATCTCATGAATCGATTATCTAAATCCAGATTTTTATCGATCGGTGTCGGTGTTGGATTAACGACAATTTTACAAAGTTCAGGCGCCGTGACTTCAATGTTGGTTGGCCTGGGCACAGCCAAAGTGATTCAACTGCCGCAAGTTATGGGTGTTATCATCGGCACTGCCATCGGCTCAACGCTGACAGTACAATTAATTTCTTTTGATTTATCTGGAATTGCCTTGCCATTGTTTATTTTGGGTTTCACAACGTTTTTTATCAGCCAAAAAAATGTGATTAAAAACTTATCGACGGTCGTCATGGGTTTTTCGATGATTTTTCTGGGCCTAAAAATGATTTCCGTCAGTTCACATTATTTTGCTGGACAAGAATTATTATCAGATTTTTTCAAAATGTTCCGCGATAATTCGTTTTATTCATTTTTGGCTGCAATGATATTTTGCGCATTTGTTCACAGCAGTGCCGTAACCATCGGACTTGCGATGAGCCTTTGTGCAGCTGGTGTCATTTCAAACCACGATGCGATGTTGTGGGTTTATGGCGCAAATATCGGAACGACATCGACCGCATTATTTGCTGCCGCCGGCAGTAATTATATTGGAAAACAAGTCGCCTGGGCTCATTTCTTTTATAAAATCATGAGCGTTCTAATTTTTTACCCAGTCACAAAGTACTTCTTAGATTTTTCAGAAAATCTGGGAACATCAAGCACGCGTCTGATCGCAAATGGACATTTATTTTTAAATATCGCATCTGCAATCGTATTTTTCCCATTTATTAATAAGGGGGCAGAACTGATTGAAAAATTATTTCCAAAATCTGTCAGCGATGAATTTGGCGCAGAATATTTAGCATTAAATAATTATCAAAATTCAGCATTAGCCATTTCTTATGCTCAACGCGAAATTATGCGCACTGCTGATATTGTCATCGGCATGGTCAAGGACAGCGTTGTATTATTCGAAGCCGAAGACCCTGGATTAGTTCAATCCATCAAAGACCGCGACAACCAAGTTGATTTTTTATACCGCGAAACTAAAATGTTTTTATTAAATCATGCGAATCAATCAACCAGCAGCGTTCACCAAAATATTATGAACATGATCATGTTCATAAGTGACCTTGAACGCGCTGCCGATTCGATTGATATTAATATCAGAACCTTAGCTATCAAAAAACACGCATTAAAATTAGAATTTTCTGCTGAAGGCTGGGCTGAAATTAAAGCCATGCACTCCCAAGTCGTCAAAGTCGCATCAATGGGAATTAATGCCTATGACAATTCTGAAATGTGTGTATTAGCGATCCAATTAAAACGCGAATTAACAAAAATTGAAATTTCATACAGAGAAAACCACATCTCAAGACTTAACCGCGGACTTCGTGAATCGATCAATACCAGCTCGATTCACCTGGATTTACTTAGTGAATACCGCCGTATTGCAAGCCTTCTGTGTAATCACGCCTATAGCAAAACTAAAGGCACACCCAGCCAAGCACAAACGGTGACCGAAGATCAGACTTGATTTATTAAAGTGGACGCACTTTTTGCGTGGCTTGAACAATCGATTCAAATTCATTACAAAAATAACCCATCACATTTTTTGCAAGATCCGCTGGTTTAATTTTAAAATCATTTAAACACGATGTTGGAACTGGCGTGCCTGAATTGACAATATTAACTGCAAAATGAATCTGGGTCGAAACAGCAGATTTTGATGCTATTGAAATGCTCAGTTTTAGTCGCTTTTTATTTAAAATGAAATACAAATCATCGCCTTCACGAATAAAATTTGCAGGTGTTAATTTAGAATTCATACTAAAAACTTGATCTCGAACAATCGATGCAAATAATCGTTGAATCGCCACCGCAGACATTAAACTGTTATCGAATATTTCGATGATGAAATGCAACATTTCATCACCACAAATTTTTGAATTTTCAATTTTGTCTTCCAGATCAATCATGTGATCGAATTGAATATCACAAGCGCCCGTCCAAGAAATAATTGAATGCCCCATAATCCCATAATTTTCATAGGCATATAATGGTTTTAACTGCGTTCCATTGTATTTTATTTTTTTTAGTATAAATTTATTTTTCATATCAAACTCATTTCAAAAAATTTCCAAAAATATCGACATGATTCATTTTAAATGCGCGTTTTGCACGAACGCAGGATTCACATTCGCCGCACCATTTTTCTAAATTTTGATAACAGGGCCACATTTGATTAAATGGCAACATGAGTTCTTGGCCGGCTTTGACAATTTCAATTTTTGACATTTTTATTGTATAACACTGAACATCAACATGATTGGCTGTTGAAAAAAATAATGATTTGCGAGTCGATCTGATAAAATCATAGCTGTTATCTGGAAAAGTCACAGCTTCTTCAGCGTTAAAACCAGGTATAATAATTTCTGCATTTAAACTTTCGGCAAAGCTTGCTGCAATATTTAAAAAAATCCCATTCCTATTTGGAATCCAAACTGATTTCGCGCTCGCTGTCGAAGTTTTTATATTTTCAATGGCGATATTTTTTCCAGTCGGGATTTCTTTGGAATCCTGCGTGAGTGAAGAATTCCCCAGTGGTTTAAGCCAAGGCAGATCAATTACCAAATTTTTAATTTTTAATTTTTCTGAAATATTTTTAGCACATGATATTTCTTTATCAGCTGCTTTTTGACCATAATTAAACGTTAATGTCAGCACAATATCCAATTCGCGTGCAGCTAAAAATAAATTAACCGTCGAATCCAAACCTGCTGACAACAGTACAATGGCCTTTTTTTTCATAGCGATTTAAAATCCTTTATTAATAACTGAATAGTTTGATTTCTGTTAAAATAATTAATTTGCAATTCACCCAGGACGTCGTACTTGCGCCCTTCAATAATGTCTTTTTTACGACTTTCAATCGGCGAAAAATAAAGAGCATCAATTTTTGATTGATCTGCAGAGTCAAATGAAAGTTTTAAATGCCCACCCTTGAGTTCTTTTATTTTTTTTAGATTTAAATCGTTCAGTCTGAAAATAGGAATTTGAAATCCCATCCCATAAGGACCCAAATGATCATGCCATTTCATCATCAATGGATTAATTTCAGATAATTTCGCGATAGCATCGAATTCAATTTCAATGGGTTTCGGATTTTTTTTAGTTTCAGAAAAAAAAGAAGTTAACGAGTTTAAAACATTTTCGTGATTCAAAGTTGCAAATTCAAACCCAGCAGCAGCAGCATGACCACCGAACCGAGTTAAATAATTCTCTGCTGATTTCAGAGCTATAACCAAATTTCCATCAAAACCGTTCGGTAAACGACTGCTGCCAACAATCATTCCTTCGGCATTTAAAGAACCGACAAATGCCGGACGATTTAAATCGTTCGCTAATTTAGTTGCAATTAAACCAATAATTCCTCTGTGAAATTCATCAGAAACAACAAAAACGAAATCTGGATTCTTCCAATCTGTTAATAATTGAAATGCTTTTTCTTCAGCGGATGATTGCAATGTTTGTCGGGTTAAATTATTTTTCATCATCTGGTCAACGAGTTCACGCGCCTTGGACTGTGAAGTTTCTAAATAAATATGAATCGGTAAAATTCCAGATTCCATACGCGATAATGCATTCAGTTTCGGCGCAAAACGAATTGCAATGTCCTGTGAAGTTAAAGGCCTGCCACCGAGGTCTAATTTCTCGAGTAAACAGCGAAGCCCTGGTCTGATTGTGTTTTCTAAAGCAATCATCCCGTGTTTAACCAACACACGATTAGCATGAACCAACGGCACCATATCCGTCAGCGTGCCGATACAAAATAAGTCTAATAATTCTTTCAGGTCCCAATTGTTTTTTGGTAAATCTGGATCATTCAAAAAAGCTCGCTTTAATGATCTTATTAAATAAAATCCAACACCAGCACCACATAAATAGCCAAGACCCGAAGTACATTTTTTTTGATTTGGATTTACCAAACAAAAAGCGTCCGGCAATTTTTCTATATTGTTTTCAGAAATTGGTAAATGATGATCAGTCAAAATGGCATCAATACCCAATTCTTTGGCTTTTTGAAATGCCGCAAACGAAGTAATCCCCACATCTACCGTTACAATTAAAGTAATGCCCAAAAGATGTAATTCTTCGACGGCGTGTGCATGAAAGCCATAACCTTCGGCTAAGCGCTTGGGCTGATAAAATGAAATTGATTTATAACCTAATTTTTCTAAACCATCTTTTAAAATAGCCAGACCACTGGTGCCATCCAAATCAAAATCAGCATAAATACAAATTTTTTCGTTATTTTTATAAGCTTGAACAAATCGTTCTGTTGCTAAATCCATGTCATATATTTGGCTAGGATCGGTCAAATGGCTTAATTTAGGATTTAATATTGAATCAATGTTTTCTGCGGCTATACCCCGGGAGTGCAAAAGCTGACCTATTAAATGTGGAAAGCCCATCGATACTTCGATAGGCTTTTGTGATTGATCATTTTTTGCTTTCCATACAGCCATAAAAAATTAAAATCTTATGCGATTTTAACTGGCTTTAACTTTTCAAATAATAGAATCATCGGAGCCGCCACATAAATTGACGAATATGTTCCGAATAAAATACCAACGCATATTGCAAATGCGATATCTGCAACAACTCCGTTAGCAAAAATAAATAAACACAATGATGAAACAAAAACTGTTCCTGATGTGATAATTGTACGGCCTAACATGTCGTTGATAGCTTTGTTAATGACGAATGTAAAACCTTTGTCTTTGTATGCGTGTTCTGTTTCACGAATACGGTCAAACACCACAATGGTATCATTCAGCGAAAAGCCCATTAATGTTAAAATAGCAGCTAAAATTGGAATATTAACTTCTTTGCCAACTAAAATAAATATCGCCAAAGTAATCACAGCATCGTGGAATAAACAGACAACCGCACCTGGTGAATATTTATAATCAAAACGTAATGCGACATATATTAAAATAACTAACAAACAATAAAATACAGCTAAAAAACCACTTCGTTTTAATTCGCCACCAACCTGTGGACCGACAGTATCAACACGTCGAATGTCTGGCGCTTGAGTTGTAAATGTTGTCGATATTTTATCTTTTAATGAAACAATGGCTTTGTTTAAATTTTCGTTTGTTTCCTTATCTGTCACGCCCTGAATACCCTGGAAACGAATGATGAATTCACTTCCTTCGCCGAATGCTTGAACACCGACTTCACCCAAAGGTAAACCAACAACTGAATTTCTGATCTGGTCAATAGTTACAGGTTGTGAAAATTTCACTTGAACTTCTGTTCCGCCTTTGAAATCGATTCCGTAATTAATTCCACGAACAGCCAAATACATCATCGACAACACAACTAATAATAATGAAATTCCGCCGAAAAATCCAACTTTACCAACGAAATCAAAACGACCAAATGATTCTTCTTTGTTTTCATATTTATTAATATTCGTATTTATTTTATTCATATATTTTCCTTATTTTCCAAATCCAAAATTAAACTGAAATTTTCTTAACGCCAAATTTGTAAACTAAATTATCGACGATAACCTTGGATACAAACACATTTGCAAATAATGTCGTCGCTATACCAATTAATAATGTAACCGCAAATCCTTTAACAGGACCTGTTCCGAAATACATCAAAACGCAGGCTGTTGCTGCTGTTGTCACGTTTGAGTCAATAATTGCTGACATCGCACGATCGTAACCTTCTTGGATTGCCGCGCGAATTGTTGAACCTTTATTAAATTCTTCACGAATACGTTCATTAATTAATACATTCGCATCAACGGCAAAACCAACTGTTAACGCCATACCTGCGATACCTGGTAAAGTCAGAGTCGCACCCAAAGAACCTAAAATTGCAAAGACAGCGATGATATTTAAAATTAATACAACGGCTGTGATCATTCCCATACCCTTGTAATAAACCACCATGAAAACCATAATAATAATGGCGCCGATAATTGCAGCCAGTCTGGCTTTTTCCAAGGCATCACGACCCAATGATGGACCGACACGACGCTCTTCAAGCTGTTCCAATGAAACTGGTAATGCTCCTGCACGAAGTGATGTCGAAATTAATTTGGCTTCGTTTAATTGTCCTTCACGGTCATTTGAACTGCCCAATGTAATTACAGCACTGCCACCGGAAATTTTTTGGTTAATATTTGGTGCTGTTTTAATTACTTTATCTAATACAACGGCCATTTGGCGTTTCACATTTTTTTCAGTTAAGTCTGCGAATTTATTTGAACCCGCTGGATTAAATTTTAATGAAACTTCAGGTTTGCCGTATTGGTCGAAGGTCACAGAAGCATTATCTAATGCATCACCTGTTAAATCCGTATCCGTCTGCAATAAGTACGGAACGCTTCCAATATCCATTGATTTTGCGTTACCTAATTTTTCAAAATACACGATGGTTTTTGCAGGCAATTGTGCCGCCAAATCCGTATTAATACGGTTGACGTAGTCTGAATATTTCAATGTTGTCATTGAATAGTTTCCAGCTTTTTCAACATCAATGATCATTTTACGAAGTTCATCCTGAGATTTTTCGTAAGAAACAATCATGAAATCTAATTTTGCTGTTGTATTAATTAATTCTTTAGCGCGTTCAGCATCAGCCATACCTGGCAATTGAACCAAAATACGATCTGCACCCTGCTGAGTAATCGATGGCTCTGCAACGCCGAATTCATCGATACGATTTCTGATCGTTTCAATCGCCTGACGAATGATGACTTGTTTTTGATCTAATAAATAAGCATCAAAATATTTAACTTCAACTTTGTCTGCATCCGCAGATAAAATTTGCAGACTCCCTGCATGATTTTTTTTCAACACATCAGAAACTTTTTGAGACTCATCGTTTGAATTGACCAAAATAGAAAATGCACCCTCCGAGGCCTTGTCAGTGACGAAACCTTTGACGGCAATATTTTCTTTTAAAAATTCACCTTCTAAAGATTTTGTCTGACGAACGACTGTTGTTTTAACAACATTTTCAACATCAGCACCCATCACCAAATGCACGCCGCCCTGAATATCCAGGCCGTAGTTCAATTTTTTTGCTGGCCACCAAGATAAATTTGATGTGCTTACAAAATTTGGCGCAACAAACATTGCTGCTAATATTGTAACTAAAATTGCAGCCCAAGTTCTTAATCTTAACGTTTCCATGTTGTTTTTTCCTTATGTTGATTTAGTTTTTAAAAATTCTTGAGATGTTGCAATTTGCGATCGTAAAACTTTGATTTGCACAGCGTTTGCGACTTCGATGGTTGCGACTGTATCAGTTAAATTTGTGATACGTCCTAAAATTCCTGAATTTGTAATAATTAAGTCACTGACTTTTAATCCGACTAAAAAATTTTGTGTTTCTTTTTGTTTTTTCGCCTGTGGTCTGATCAAGAAAAAATAAAATACAATAATAATTACTACGAACGGAACAAACTGCATCCATTGCGGAGCCGTTGCTGTTGCTGCCTGAGTTGCTGCAACTTCTGCTGATTGAGCATAAGCAAAATTTAAAACCAAAGAAAATAAATGAGTCATCGAGGACCTTTCGTGTTAGCGATATGTTCAATTAAAAAACCTAAAGTAAATTGAACACTTAAACACGAAAACGATCAAGAACCCTTATCAGATCTTACAAATCGCGTTAGGCAATCATCGCGGTACGCTTCCCACCGATTTTCTTCCAGAGCAAGTCTGGCCTTGGCCATAACAGACATATAAAAATGCAGATTGTGAATTGTATTTAACCTGGCGCTTAAAATTTCACCTGATAAAAATAAATGGCGCAAATATGCTTTTGAATAATTTTTGCACGTGTAACAATCACATTCGTTGTCTAAGGGGCCAGAATCAAACTGATATTGCTGACGTTTTATGCTGACTTTACCAGACCACGTGTACAATGTGCCGTTTCTGGCAACTCGAGTCGGCAAAACGCAATCGAACATATCAATGCCGGCATCGATCGAAATAATTAAATCCAAGGGCGTACCGACGCCCATTAAATATCGGGGTTTATTTTCAGGCATCAACGGCGCTATGTCCGGCAATAATTCGTGCATTAAATGAATCGGTTCACCCACAGAAAATCCACCCAATGCATATCCTGGCAAATCAACACTTGTCACCTGATCCAAAGAATATTTTCGATGCTCTAAACTTAATCCACCCTGGACGATTCCAAATAATAAACTTTGATCACGATTCATGGCTTTGTGCGAACGCACGAGCCAACGGTACGTTAAATCCATCGATGTTTTTATTTGTTCATCCGTCGCTGGATATTGCAAACATTCATCAAAGGCCATGATAATGTCAGATCCCAAATCCATTTGAATTTCCATGCTTTTTTCGGGTGAAATAAAATATTTTGCCCCGTCTAAATGTGATCTGAACTCAACACCTAATTCAGACATCTTACGTAAACTTGACAGCGAAAAAACCTGAAATCCACCAGAATCTGTCAATATCGGCCCATGCCAATTCATAAATTGATGCAAACCACCCAATTCTTTTATTAATTTTTCACCAGGTCGTAAATGCAAATGATATGTGTTCCCCAAAACAACCTGAGTTCCGCAATCAATCAACTCTTCGGGGGTCATTGCCTTAACAGTTGCTTTTGTTCCCACGGCCATAAATGCCGGAGTTTCAAAACTGCCGTGCGCTGTCATGAACGTCGCACGCCTGGCTTGGCCAGATTTGTTGTGTAATTTAAATTCGCCAAGTTTAAGATTTCGTGGATTATTTATTTTTTTTTCTAAATTCATTTCAAGATAATTACTTCACCCAAACCGAAAAGTCACCATAACTGAATAATTTAAATTCGCGTTCTATGGCCCATTGGTAATTATTTTGAACTGTTTGTAAATTTGAAAATCCTGCCACCAAAGCCAACAATGTTGATTCAGGCTGATGAAAATTAGTCATCAATCTGTCAACAATTTTGAATTCAGAACCAACTTGTAAAAGTATTTTGGATTCACCTGATAATTGATTTGTTCTGGCAACAGTTTCAAGTGTTCTGGTGACCGTTGTTCCCAAAGCCCAAATTTTTTTATGATTATTTTTAGCCGTTTTAATTTCTGTCCACACATTTTCTGGTACATCATAAAATTCACCGTGCATTTGGTGCTGATCCAAATCATCAACTTTGACTGGTAAAAACGTACCCAGGCCCACATGCAATGTGATTTTTAAAACATGCACGCCTTTTTTTTCAAGTTGAATTAAATCATTTTCTGAAAAATGTAAGCTGGCTGTTGGCGCTGCAAAACTGCCTGCATTTTTGGCCCATGCCGTTTGATACCAATTTTTATCATCGATGTTGTTGTGACGTTCATTTCGTGCTTTTTGAATATACGGTGGCAGTGGCAATTCAGCCATTTTTTCAAAATCATCATCTGTTATTTGCGGGCTTACGCTGACAATTTGTGGCAATCCTTTTTCAATCAATGTCATTTTTGAACCATTTGGTAAAATGACAACATCACCAACTGAAAATTTTTTTGATGGAAACAGGACCTTCCATTGTTCGTTTTGTAATTGATCTAAAAATAAAATTTCAAGATCTTCTGCGAAGACTCGCCGTTTTAAAACCTTGGTGTCGTTAACGACAACAACATCACCGGCTGGGATTTTTTCGATGACATCACTGATATTTAGCTCTGAAGGATGACCAGCACCATCAACCCACATAACCCTTGTTGGGCGTGATGGAACCAAAGCAATTAAATTTTCAGGGTAATCGTATTTGAGGTCGGATAATTTCATATTTTTGAATATGCCATGACTTTTTTTTTATACAAACACAAAGAATTTGATAAAATAAAAAAAGCGGAAGCTATAAACTTCCGCTGAAAAATTTGATTGGGGAACCACCTAAACCCACCAAATTCTTTTGAACTGTAAATCTGACTTATAATTCGAACTGCAAATCTAAAACTAAATTCGATTGAATCTGTCTGCGATCGTGATCCAAAGAGAAAAAATCACAACACTTGAATAAAATCCGCAAAACACAAAAATTTCTGTCAACTCCATGAAAAACTCCTTTTTTTCGATGTTGTTTTCATATCTGACAGTTCGGAGCAGCCATCCATAGCCGCGAATTCCTTACTATCATCCGAGCTTCCATGCTCTTGTCATTAAGACGGGCAGAATTTAATTCTGGGTTAATTCATTTATAAAATGCTGCTGAATTCGGACAATGGTCCAGCCATTGTCATCCAAATCATTAAAAAGTGACAATAAATGGTCGCTTGATTGTCACCTGGAATTGATATTATATGTTTAAACAGAAACAAACCTCAGACAAATCGAATCAAACAAAGCGCGGTTGGTGGAATTGGTAGACACGCTGGCTTGAGGTGCCAGTGCCGCAAGGTGTAGGGGTTCAAATCCCCTATCGCGCACCAGATGTATAAAATCAAAAATTTGATCGATGATCTGTTTTGCACACGAAGTCTGCGCAGAGCATATACAAAACAGAAAAGTAGGCACAATATAATAATGCGACCTGCAGCACTAAGGAGTCAGTTTGGATATTTTAAGTTCTCTACTTTCGGAAAGAATATCAGAAGCTGATACGAAACAAACAGATTTTGAACGCGTCTTTTGGTTCACCCAAATTATGAAATGGGTGCAGCGACCACGAAACTCTGAAGAAAAAAAATCAAAAAAAGAAACCGTTTATACGGTTCGACTTAAATATTTGCTATTAATGCTTGATAAAAATCCAGAATGGAAAATTCATTTTACACAAAATGTCACTTTATTGCTTTTAAAAATTTCATCGGCAGCGCAACTGACCAGCGCAGGCCTTCCCGATGCAGCCAGCTTTATTCAAGATTTTTTTCATCGCCTCCAAGAAAAAATTATACCCAAATCACCTCTTTCAGAAGATCTTGAAACATTAATCTATGAAATTTTTCCCCAAACAATCGAAAGTCAGTATATCGATTTTATTGAAGAAAGCGTTCTTGATGAACTTTTTCAACTTTTCAATGGAAATTCAGAACTCGTCAACAGGCTTAGATCTGACTTAATGACCGCCAGCTATATACTTAGTCACCAAGTTTGCAATCAATCGTTGATGATACAAAAAGAACTGCAATGTTTAACATCCCAGCCACAGAATTTGCATGAATTTATACTTGAAGGAAAACTCCGTGCCTATCAAATGAAGGACAGCCTACAAATTGGCGACGATTTATTTCACGACCTCACCGTGATCGAAAACCACTCCAATCTTTTATACCAAATGATGAAAAAAAGTGGTGTTAAAATCGAACTCGTTTATTTATTTCAGATCCAAAAACGGAAACTAACACGCTTGCGTATTTTATTAAAATTCTTAAATGCTAAACATTCGGCAACACTGACTTTCAGAAATTTTATTTCGCAATTAGTTTTAGAAATTCAACATCAAAAAAGTCTGAAGTCATTTTTTGCTGAAAACTTAACTTTATTAACGGATCGAATTGTACAAACAAATTCACACATTGGCGAACATTACCTAACTCACACTTGGCTCGATTTTAAGAAAATGTTTTATTCAGCCTTGGGCGGCGGTGGCGTCACAGCAGTCACCGTATTCATAAAACATATGCTCGGCCAATTGAATTTGGTAGGGTTTATAAAGGGTCTGGCTGACAGCTTGAATTATTCAACAAGTTTTTTATTTATTCAGTTGATGGGCTGGACATTGGCTACAAAACAGCCGTCTGCAACAGCTCCATTTATTGCAATTGCATTACAAAAATCTTCTGCTGAATCTGAAAAATCAATCATCGCACTATTGAGGACTCAGTTTATTTCTGTAATCGGAAACTTGAGCTTGGTTTTTCCAATTTGTTTTATATTTTCACTCGTTTTATTAAAATTGGGGCACCCGCTTGTTTCAATGAATGATTCATTGAAAATATTTTCTTCGACAAATATTTTAGGCCCGTCAGCGCTGTTTGCTGCATTTACTGGAGTCTTACTTTTTTTGGCCAGTTTATTTGCTGGTTGGTTTGAAAACTGGATCATTGTTAATCGCATCGATAAACGTATTAAATATAACGATAGACTGCAAAAATATTTTGGCCCCAAATATGTTGAAAGATTTTCAGTATTCATTTCTGAGAAAGCTAATCCATTAGCAGCGAACATAGGCCTTGGATTTTTACTGGGAATGACTCCTCAGTTAATTAAATTTTTAGGAATCCCCTTAGAGCCAAGGCATGTCACATTGGCAACAGGCGGTTTTGCGGCAGCATTGCCTATGGTATTGCAAGTCGGCGTAAATAGTTGGCAATTATTTAATTCGATAGCAGGTATTTTACTGATTGGCTTACTGAACATTACAGTCAGTTTTTCATTGGCTTTTTTGTTGGCCTCGATTTCATCAAAAGTAAAATTCACATCATTTTTAAAATTATTAAAATGGGGCCTTTTGTTGATTTTAACCAGACCATGGTTGTTAATTATACCTGAAAAACAAAGTAAATTGGATAATGAATGAACAAATAAGAGTTATAGAATATAACTCTTATTTGTTCTGCAATTGATTTTGCAACTGCTCTGTTAACTGAGCCGTTGTTTTGTAATGTGGAACACGAAAAATAATTCGTTTGTAGGACTGAAGCAACGGAATGCGACCCTTCATTTCAGAAACCCACAAATGATCCCCTGTCTTAATATTAAATTCCTGATCCATTTCCCAAAAACTTCGCGATATTGGATCTGCAAAAATATACAATTTGTCGTTAACTATTTTGTAAAATTTGGCAAGCCCACCCATCATTATTCCGTACGGAGCACCGTTGGCGCAAAAACCGCCATATTGGGGAATATATTTTTCAGGATGGGTTTCAAATTTTTTAAGATTATCGTTATTTTTGAATTTATAAACGACATTATCAAATTTAAAGAAAATATCACCTTGTCCTATCGCAGGCTTTTCATCTTCAAAATAACTCACAGGATCGAAACCTTCCAGCATCACATCAGATTGCGTTCCATCATGAATCGTATTCATTCTAGAACATCCTGCTAAAGTAAGTGCACACAGAAAACTAATTATAAAATTCCGCATAAATAGTCCTTTCTAAGTCTTCAATGTTGAAGTTGATTTATTCTGTGTGCAAACGACGATATATTCAAGTTCGTTTTATATACATACATGAACGGTTGGTGGAATTGGTAGCCAAATTGTGACCAAGTTCTTAAGGAATCAAGATACTTTTTCGGATGTCCAAAATTGAATTGATTTTAGCAGTGATTGTCGACTAATCGGTTTACTGAGATGGTCTTTAAAGCCCGCAAGCAAACATTGCTTTCGATCCTCCTTCATCGCATGCGCAGTCAGCGCAATAATGGGCTTTGAGTAATTCTCTTTCAACAGTCTGCTAATAGCATCAAACCCACCCATCACTGGCATTTGCAAGTCTAACAAAATCAAATCAAATTTTTCAGTCAAAGCCAAATCTACACACTCTTGCCCGTTACTAACAATTTTCAAATCAGCTCCAGATGCCTTCAAAAAATGAGTTATTATAAATTGATTATCCTGACTGTCTTCAGCAAGTAAAATTCTAAGATTTTTAAAATCAAATTTCTCATCTTGGTAATCAATCGGGACTGGCAACTGATTCAGATCAAATTTTTTAAAATTCTTCGTCGAAGGTACTCCCGCATCAATCGTCACTGTAAAAGTGCTGCCCCTAAGCATTTCAGTTTTATTAAGGACAACATCACCACCCAATGCATTAGCCAATTTTTTTGAAAGAATCAGTCCCAATCCTGAACCTCCATATTTACGCGTTGTCGAAACATCAGCTTGTGCAAATGGAGCAAATATTTTCTGTGCTTGCTCAAGCGACATGCCCGCACCCGTATCTTTGATCACAAATGCTAGTTTTGAATTTTTTTGTTTACTATCAGTAATTAAAGAAATTTTAACGTCAACTTCACCATGCCTAGTGAATTTAATAGCATTTCCTATGATATTTAGCAATATCTGCCGCAATCGCAGTGGATCTGTTTTGATAACCGCAGGAACATTCTCGTCAGCATACACAGATAGCTGAATTCCTTTTTCCGTAGCTTTTAAATTTAACAAAGATTTAATGTCTTTGATAATTTCATCGAAAAATAAATTTGTTTTTTCAATTTCTAATTTGCCCGCTTCAACTTTTGATAAATCTAAAATGTCATTAATTACATTCGATAAAAGTTGACCATTTCTTTTAATTGCACCGATCATATTCTGTTTCTGCATGCCTGACACCTCGTCATTTAATATGATTTCAGAAAAACCAAGAACAGCACCCAGAGGCGTTCTGATTTCATGACTCATATTTGCCAGAAATGCACTTTTTGTTTCGTTTGCGATATCCGCATTTTCTTTTGCTTTTTTTAATTCCGATTCAATTTCTTTGTACTTTTTAATATCACTGGCAACAAGAATTAATCCTACAATTTCGCCAATATCATTAACATCAGGAACCATAGAAAACAAATGTATCAGATTAGTTTTATTATGACGAAAACTGATGTCTAAATTAATTTTCTGCCCTGCGATGACTTTGGGGATATTGTTTTCAAAATTTGAATATAAGGATTTACCAAGAATATCCGCTAATTTCTGGTTTAAAATTTTTTCTTTGGCCGTACCAAAAAGTTGACAGAAAGATTCATTAACAAAAATAACTCTTTGATCCAGATCGATTTGACAAACTGACACAGGCAATGCATCTGTAATTTGACGGAGCTGCAACTCTCTAAATTGAATTTCTGCAGTTCTAAAATTAACCTTTGCTTCAAGTTCTGAATTATTTTTTTTCAATTCAATCTTATGCTTAACTTTTTCTGAAATATCTTTAACAATCAATGTGAATCCAACAACTTCATTATTTATACTATAGGCTGTATTGAAACTCATATTTGCCCAGAACCCCGAACCACTCATCGTCTGGCAAATAACTTCAGATTCTGATCTTCCTGTACTTCTTGCTTTTTTGAGTTCACTTAGAAAAATGTTTTTAGCTTGTGAATCTGGTTTATAGAACACAGAACTGCATTCTCCTAAAATGCGATTTTCTTCGTAACCAAATATCGATTTTGCTCCAGAATTCCAAGACAAAACTTGACCTGTTTCATCTAAACTAATAAAAGCATAGTCCTTAACCGAGTGGACCATTAAGCTGTTATTTTCATTAATTTTACGTAATGCAATTTCATTGGTTTTTTGAATTTGATCCATCGATTTTAAATTGTAAATCGCTTTATTCAATGATTGAGACAAATCAAAAAATTCATCTGATCCACTAACAACCGCATGCACATTAAAATTACCTCGTCCAAATTGAGTGGCAACCGTACTCAGATCTTTGAGTGAACTTAAAATGTGTTCACCAAATTTAAAAACTATATGCATTATTATATATCCAAATATAATAATCATTGAAATAAGAATATAGGAGATCACTTTTTCGAGCCACCGTGATCCTTCAATAAGGTATTCACTGAATAAACTTTCACTGATCGTCAACAAACTATTAATTTTTTGAATTTCACCAAGTAAAGGCTTTATTTTTGTTTTATCGTTTATATTTTTTTTTATTTTTTCAGCAATTTCAACCAGATCCGAAATGTGATTGTCACCGTATTCCCATGATGCTAGTGCTTTTTGAACGTAGCTTATTTTTCGATAGCGCGTTAACAGATGAATAACTCCATCAATTTCAGATTCTTTAATTTTTCCAATCAGTAAGCTTGAGCGAACTAAATCAAAATTAATTTCCGAATAAGGTTTAGATAATTCAATTCGAGCAACCTTATCAGCCTTGATGATCTCGATATCCTGGTAGAAATTTTTTAGAAAATAGTCATCTTTTGAAAAAGTATACTGATAAATTAATTGGACAGCGTTTTTTTGAGATTTACTCCAAACACCTTCACCATGTATTAATGTTCTTACTGAAATTAAAATACTTAGCGAATAGATAATTAAATAAATCTGCGTCACTGCCAGTATAAATATAATACTGACAATGACGACCATTTTTTTTGAGATCGAAGAGTTGTTCCATTTTCGTAACATGTCAATTGTTTATCGCTCAGAACAGTTTGAAGTCAAAAAAAAATACCAATATCTCTAAAACTTCACATTTTTGAAACATGACTACCTGGGTACGATGACCAATCGTCACTATAATAATTATTTTTTGAAGCCCGAGGCGTTGTTTCTTCAGATTCAATAATATCAATATCACGGGGCTTCAGTAACTTTGGTAAATAAATCTCAAGACTGTCTTTATAAAGGCTCGCTGTGACAGACAGCGTATCAACCGGGTCATCAAATTGAAATACTTGATGGTACGTCTTGAGTTTTTTAAATTTACTCACATCACTCTCTTCGAGCTGTAGATCATTTTTCTGTTGAACCGTCAAAAGCAATTTATTTTCGAAGCATTGCAATTGGATCTGTTCTTTTTTAATTTGATCCATATCAACACTGATTGAATAAAATTGATCGTGGTCAATTGTTTCATTTTGAAACTTTAAAAAATTTGAATCAACAAAATCTACAAATTGGGTGTAAATTTTCTTTGTATTCATGCTGATTACATTTTTTGTATCTTTAATAATATTTAAATTTTTGTTCATTGAATTGCTCCTATGTGTAAATTGATTCGTAATCAAAAAAAATCATTTGCGAAAATGATTCTGAGGTCATTAAGTTTTCAATATCGTCAGCTACTTCACGGCTATCAAATTCATTAACAAACGATCTGATTTCGATAATCGGTATGGAACCAACGATCATTGCGCGTCCGAAAATCCGAATACATTCGCCAATTTTGAATTTCAATTGTTTATATTTATTATTTTTTAAGATTCGATATGTGACACCTTCCGCAGTTAAAAAACTGATATTGACTGAACTTTCTCTTTTTTCAGGGATTAATATACCGCTATATTCTTTATAAGTTTTATGCTCCTTGCTGTTCAGTGTTTTCATAATCATGAAAATCTCCTCCCACTGATTCCATTAAATTCGTCTCTAAAAAACCACTTTCATTTTCAGCGTCGACTTTGTTTTCGTTGTCAAAGTTGAGGATGTCTGGCAACCGATTTCGCTTCTTCTTTATTTCATTCATTTTTTCAATTTTCTTTTTTAATTGAGTACTAATTTTTTTTGTTACATCTTTAAAACGTTCTCCTTCAGAGGCCGCAGTGAATTGATTTGAATGAGAACTGACCTGAACAAATCCTTTAATCATTTTTTTATTTCTAGAGAAATGACCTACGATGAAGGATTTTGATGGCGCATCCTCGACTGACTTTATAAGCACAGAATTTAAATATCTTTGTACAAAAGCAGAAGGCTTGAACCCATGATATTGTAATTTTATATTTTGCATATGAACCACTCCTTATTGAACCATTTTTTGATTTGAAACATATTTATTCAATTCATTAACATCATCATATTCAACATAAGACCTCCCCCAATCTTTGGATTCTGTTGCACTGCCCTTAGTTTAAAAAAATATTTTCAGAACTATATCTAAATGCTTTAAAGAGCTTGTAAAATGGTGAATTAGTGTCATTCATAAATTTTTCGTTCTGTAAATCTAAATACATGGGAACGACTTGCCCCAGCTCTGGATGCAAAGCAGTTCCCTTGTATTCAATAAAGCCAAATTTCGAAAATACAGAGCACCAAGCATTGGATACACAGATAAGAGCAACCTTACTTTCTTGCATGACTGCCAAAGCATACATGTGATTCAAAAGCACAGAGAACAAACCCGTTCCGCGAAATTTTTTTTCAATAAATAACTTTGATGCAATGACAATATCATTTGAATTTGTATGATCAAATCGATCTAAATCATAAATATTCATTTCATCCAAATAATTATTATCTACAAAATTTAACCGACAAGCTCCTACGGCCTCATCATTCATAAATGCACCAATATGCGTCGCTGTTAAATCCTGCTCATCTTTGATCAGTTTTTGGTCATGACTTACTGAAATCAGTGGCTCGTTCAACTCTACAATACTTATGTTATACCTCAACCTGTAGATCTTGTTTTTTTCCTGAGCGGTTGTTGCAATTTTCATTTTAGGTTTCAGCTGTTGATACGATTGACTTCGATAGATGAGATTTTGATCTTGAGCTTCATTCATTTTTTCCCCTTTGAACGAAATCAACTTACATTTTTAATTTCCGTAAAAAATGACCAAATTATGAAGAAATTGAAATATCACTGCACAGCACCACCACTGAACTGATCCATTATTTCATTTGCAAAGTATTTTGTTTTTTTATATTCAGAAAACATTGATCGTAAATAAAATGGCAATAATCTGTTATCAGGATTGGAGTCTTCGACCCACTGACAAATTTGTGGTAATCGAACGGCACCAATGTTTGCACTGGTTGATTTTAAATTGTGCGCTAAAAATTTAATATTCTCAAAATCATTATGCAGAATATAGTTTTTCATTTTCAATTCGTAATCGGATTGTCGCTCTGAAAACATTCTTAAAATTTCAGCCGTAACTTCCATGTTTGTTTCATTTTTCAAAACAAGCAATCTTTTTAAAATGTTCTTTTTTTCAGATATCTTTGAATTCATAACCAATACCTGAAACAGTTTTAATTAATTTTTGATAAGGTTCAATTTTTTTTCGTATCGAAGATATATGGCGGTCAATACTTCGATCATCAATATAAATATCATTCCCCCAAATACTGTCTAAAATTTGTTGCCGCGAAAATACACGATTATTATTTTGTGCCAATTTCAATAGAATTTTGAATTCCAAAGGCGTTACGTCTATTTTTTTTTCAACAATGCTGTTTTTTATAAAAAGTCGAAACCCATTCAGTTCAAAACGCAAAGGTCCTTTTTTGAAATTTTCTTCAGATTGTTTTTTCTTCACAGATTTTAAAATTCGCAAATCAACACGTGCGACTAATTCTGAAGGATCAAAAGGTTTCACAATATAATCATCGATACCCATCGAAATGCCGACAACTTTATCAGATATCGCATTTTTTGCTGTTAAAAATATAATTGGTGTTTCTGTATGCCTAGATGCCGATTGAATTTCACGGCAAAGATCCAAGCCCGAACCGTCTGGTAACAACAAATCCAACATGATCAGTGCATATGTATTACCCATTAAGTTATCTCTGGCCGAAGCCACAGAGTCCGCAAAATCAATTTGATACTTATACCCTAAGGACATCTGAATTAACGATCGGTACTCTTCCAGGTCTTCGACAACTAAAATTTTATTATCCATTTTAAAACCCTCTCAAAGCGATTTTTTTTGCTTTCAATACACATATAAATCAAAATCTAGTTTATATATACCGAATTTGATTTATCATGCCATTAATTCATCGAATTATTGTAATGGCCTATAAGCGTTCTGGTCGTCTCGAGAGTTTTTTTATATGTCGAACTTTTTGACAAGTATGCAAATTGGTATAAATTTTCTGTCCTCGGAAATGAAATCTGATCTTGGTTATTGGATGTATATGTGATGACAGGGATCTTTGCACGAGACGCACTTTTGTTAATATTAATATTTGAATCCATGATTTTAAGCGTCTGGCGACCATTGAGCGGACGCATATTCCAATCCATAATTAAAAAATTAAATTTTCGACTTTTTAAACTAAAAATGGCCTCGCCACCACTGGTTGCCGTAAAAACATCGCAGCCCTGCTGAATCAGGCAAGTCTCCATCAGTTTTGTTGACAGAGGATCATCGTCAACAACAAGAACGCTCAGTTTCTTATTTGATGTCGATGATTCATTGAATCGTGTTTTTCGCCATTGCTTAACTTGCACATAAAGCGACTGTTCAGCGGCATCGAGCGCATCTTCAACTGTGTCTTCTTCGCCGAGCCCACAAAAGCGCTCTTGGGACGACTTGACGTTCAGCTCGACTAAAAATCGCTGCGACAGTGCTAATATACGAACCTTAACAAACGAATCATACGGACAATAATCAATAATATTATACATTGCAAATTTGACATAATTTTCAAGCTGCTCATCAGACTCCAAGCCTTCATATTTAACGCTGTAAATTGAATCATACATGACGACCACCATAGACTTCTTGTAGGTAATGAGTGATCTTGTTTTTAGAAACAGGTTTTTCAAAAAATATGGGCTGGATATCTGCGTACTTCAAAAGATCTTGATACTGGTCGTGCTTCAGCGAAGAAACAATTGAACAGCTTATCTCTGGATACTCATTCTTGATTCGATGGCAAATATCCAGCCCCGTTTTTTCATCAGCAATAAAATAATCAGCAATCACTAAATCGCAATGAAATGTCTGAATGATTTCCATGGCGTCTTTTTCATTTGATGCAAAAAAACAACGTATATCGGGATCATACGATTTAATAAAACTTTGAATAATTTTAAAACTTAAATCATCATCTTCAATAATCAAAACTTTTTTACAATCCTTGAGTGCTCGTATATAAAAATCTCTGTATTGCATGAATTCCGCATTCATTGAATTCTGATAATAATACGTTAACCAATCTGAACTGTCTGCATCTTGTCCCAAAAATTGCCGCCAGCTCTCATGAAAGCTATGGTCTGATTTGAATAAACTCATACACCCTCCCATTTTTAAAAATTAATGAAACCTATCTTTAATGTAATTTCTGAGCTCACTTGAAGATTCTTCGTAAGATTCCTCAAGCGCGCTCAACCAAATAGAAGCTGCTGTCGAATTCAGAGAGTCTTCTGACTTTCCCATTTCCTCAAGCTCCGAACAAAGTCCCGTCATCTGACCGGCCCCCAGATAGCCGCAGCTGGCTTTTAATGCGTGAGCTATTCTTAAAATTTGATCTTTATTTTTTTCTTTGATGGCACTGTCTATTTTTCTGAGTCGATCTGGAGTTTGTTGAATAAACATGTCAACTAAGTCATGCAATAACGTCTTATTGTGTGCCGTCTTAACCTCGATCAGATCTGATAATACCTCGTAATGGATCATTTGCCCGCCTCCCGAATTTATATGCGACGAAAATAGACCAAGAAGGTATCCAAACAATGACGATTTTAAGAAGTTACCGTCAAAAAATATTTTTTGAATAATTCAGGATATTTAGTTCATATTTAAAATAAAATTTTCTGCCATATTTTTCTCTGCAATAATTGCAAAAAACACATAACACTCAGGAGAACTCATGATGATTTACTTTCGATGGACATTTTATTTTTTAGCCTTTATTTTTCTAAATGCATGCCAAGACACAGTCTCAAACGTCAGAAACTCGTTACCCAATTCGCAATTAATCAATTCAAATTTTTATTCATTGAATTCAAATCAAAAGACGGTCCATTTTAATGCTGTTTACAAAACGACTTATATGTCGTTAACAGATTTTTCAAACTTAACTGATTACGAAAAAAATGATATCCTTCAGCAAGGGATTCCCAGCACACTCAGATATTTATTTGGTCCTTTAACGTATCGACAAATCGGAGGCCCCCAAAAAGACTACTCACTCAGTGTCGATTGGGCGTCAGCCAAAGTTTCAAATCTGGGTTATGTCCATATTCCATATACGTATACTGCAACTTGGGTCATTAAAGACACGATGCCCGATCAATTCGAATTGCCGCTTCCGCTGAATGATCAAACAGTTTTTACAAATGAATGGGTCAATTGCACTGACTCAGCCGCTGATCACCAGACACCTTCATTTTTTTGGTACTTTTGGGATCCGAATCGAACGGATTGCGATCATCAATTAAATTCAGAATACCAAACAATCAAAATAAAAACTGACAAAACAAAAGAGCAGCAAAACAAATCGTACCCCGAATATACTCATATGATCCGAAAAAATGCGAATAACAAAAATCTAAGTCTCACTTTTGCTTTTGGGTACGTTGATGATTTAAAAAATCCTTACCCAGATGCAGACTCAGATCCCGGAATGCACGAGTATCGTAAATTTTTAAGTATGTTGCGAAAATATAAATTTGAAGAGTCTGATATTTTGCAAGGCGAGTATCTAGGTGCTATTCATAAAAAAAATCGTATCGGGTCACGTTTCAGCACAGTCAAGAACGGCGTCAAAGTCATCATCAATGTTGTGACATCGGCTGATATTGATCAAATGGAACTTTATGCAAAATCATTCGCACATGATAACGACAGCTTCTTCGGCTGGTTCGGTCATTCACGAATTGGATCTGGTTTTGATGCTGATAAAATAAAAAAATTATTATCCACACAAAGTTCATTTTACAAAGTATCTGGCGATTATCAACTTTTGTACTGGGGCGGTTGCAATAGCTATTCCTATTATTCGTTACCTTTTTTTAAGCTTAAGGCGGATATGAATCCTGCCACAGATCCAAATGGAACTCAATATTTGGATATCATCAGCCATGGCCTGCCATCGCTATTTTCATTAAACGCGGCAAACGCAACTGTCGTATTCAGAGCCCTTATCAACTGGAAAAATCCGACGAGCTTTCAAAATATAATTGATGAAATCGAATCGAATGCTAATGCCTATGGAATTACAGCGCTCGCGAACGTTTTAGGTGATGAAGATAACGACTAATTAAATCGCTCAATGCAATAGTATGTTTGCGTTGGCATAATAATCCGAAAAGTTTTCACACAGCGCTTGCTCGTCATCTAAATAATAGAACTTAAGGGGCATTTTGATTCTCCTTTACACATGGAAATCGCAACTCGAAACAAGTGTGCGGCGAACCTTCCAATATTGCAATTGTAGCATTATGCTCATCGATGATTCCTTTAACAATTGATAAGCCTAGACCAGTGCCCTCTCCATTTTTTTTTGTTGTAAAAAATGGTTCAAAAATTTTTGTTCGTATTTTTTCGGGAATGCCGTGTCCTGAATCCATGACTTGAATAACGACGACGTCGTCTTCGTTAAAAAGAAAAACCTTGATCCACTTGACAGAATAATCCTTAACAGCATCTATTCCATTATTAATTAAATTCACCAAGACCTGTTCCATTTCGACTTCATCACAGTTAATCAAAGAATTTGAGTGACATTCAAATAAAACCAATGTGTCGTGTCTTTTTGCTTTTGGCTCAGTTAATGGAATAACTTCTTGAACAATATCGGATAATCTATGGTGAGTATAAATTGATTTTTCATTTGTTCTCGAAAATTTTTTCAAACTATTTATGATTTTTGAAATTCGGTCACTTGCCTTTTGAATATTTTCTATTTTTGATGTCAACTTTGCTGGCTCATTTAAGAAATCCAGTAATAATTCAGCAGATCCTGAAATAATTGCCAAAGGATTATTAATTTCGTGCGCTATCCCCGCCGACATTTCACCCAAAGTTGCAAGTTTTGAATTTCGAATTGCTTTTGATCGCTCAAATTCCAGTTGTGCTAAAATTTTATGGTCATTTGTTAAGTCTTTTCCAATTCCCATATAACCATATTTTTGTCCATGCGTGTCTCTCAATGCGGTAATGTTCAGTCTGACCTGAGTTCGCTGTCCGTTTTTATGTATATATGACCATTGCCTTTCGTCAGAGATACCCATTTTTGCTTTGACAATGAACGTATCAAAACCGACGGGAACTTCTTGGTTCAACTCGACAGATAACGATTTAGCAACCTCTGCAACTTCAACTGAGTCATGAAATAATGCTGGAGTATGCCGACCCACAACTTCAGAGGCTGCATAGCCTAATATTTTTTCGGCCTCGTCATTAAAAACTGTAATAATTCCATCGAGATCTGTCGTTATAATTGTAAATTTAGCACTTTTTAAGATTGCTTTTTTTTCATCAACTAATTGTTTGATACATTGTTCTTGTCTTTTAAACTCAGCTGAATTATCGACTAATGCTGCTTCTAAATCAGAAATTTTTTTCAATAGTACTTTTTCTTGACCTAAACATTCTGAATTAAATGACATTCAAATCTCCCGCATTGAGCACGTATATGATTACGAAACAACTCTATCGCATATTTAGTTTTAAAAAAATATGAAGTTGTATTTTTTTGATTTTTTTAAATTTGACATGACTGTCAATTTTAAAATTTTTAACTGATATTTAATAAAAATTTAACATTTTAAATAGCAAGATTGCCTGCGTTTCTAAAATCAATATTCATCACGCAGAAATGAAAACGAGGAAAAAATTCAGCATACTTCTCTCAAAAACGTTATAATTCAATCCTTGGATCAATTTAAAAGCAATTAGCACACTTTCTGTGCCGGATGCTTCAATTACAGGCTTGCCAAACATGACACAAATTCGGTACAAATACCCATCAAATAAAATTTACCTGAAAGGCCCAAATCATGAAATCAATCACAGAATTTTCTCAACCTACATTACAAAAATTTTTAACTGCAAAAGCAGCTTTAGTTACCGAAGGCAAATCTGTCGAAGAAATGATGACAGCCATTGGCGAATCAATGAAACTTGAAGGCGATAAATTAAAATTTATTTTTGCAGCTGGTGATTTAGTTGCTGAACAAAAAACATTTAAACGTGTTTTAGTCGCTAGTATCGCCGAAGGCGAAGCAGCTCCTGCAAAGTACACAAAAGTTGAAGACAATTATTATTTGATTGAAACTATGGATATGTTTAAACCAGCAGCTCCAGTCGCTGCACCTGCTAAAGGTGGACGTGGCGGACAACAACGTGGTGGCGGCAAACCATCTGGTGGCGCTCCGAAAACTTCTCCATGGGGAGCAAGTCCAGAAGAAATTGCAGCAAAGAAAAAACAATCTCAGCTGGCTGCATTAGCTAAAAAAGCTTAATAATTATTTTATTTTAAGGGCTCGGACAAGATGTTTGGGTTCTTTTTATTTTAAATTTAAAACGGCATAATGAAAATTATGCCGTTTTTTTTTGAATTTCTGGTAACTGTCGCCTTTGAACTTCACGTCGATACGAGGCTGTTCTTAAATTTAAATTTGCTTCTGCAATAAAACGCAACTGTGTTTCAACCATTGAATCAAATACTGTTAATAAATTGTCGTGTTGGCGTTCTTGTAAATCAAAATTATTTTGCGCACCCAATAATTCAATCGTATGATGAATCGCTTCAATCGTTGAAAAACAACCGGGCCTTGGTTGCTTGCGGACACGAAATGTTGATGGCTTATCTGATGAAAAACAAATTCGTGGCAAAGTATGCAAGTTGAGACTTTGGCGAACCATTTTTTTTGCAGTGGCCCACGTTCCATCGATAACAAAAATTCTTAATTTTTTATTAGGATTAAACATTTTTGATTTTTCTGTATTTGAAATATGTGAAATATTTTTTGAATACAGGCCTGGATACAAAATAACGGATTCATAATCAGTATCTGAAATTAATTGGTTAACGAGCTGATCGTTTGTATAATCTTGCCCCTTGATTAAATATGAATTTTTTAAACATAAATTTGACATTCGACCCGTTGCTATGCGCCGACTGGCTTCGATGGGATGAATTAAAATGACAAAATTAATTTTTGAATCAAAGGCTTTGACGTATGAACAAAAACAACTGAATTCAGGCTGCGAACAAGATTTACAAATTGTCCTATATTGGGGCAATTCATTTTGCAGTTGGATTTTTTTTTGTCTGTATTCTGATATATTCATCACATCATTATAACTGACCGATCGTGTTTTTATGCAACAGCGGCGTGTTCTGTTCTGATCCAACGTCTGGCTCGGATTGACCCTTTCATACGTGCAATTTAAGATAATCGAATAACAAATGAGGTTTCTATGAAATATATTTTATGTGTTTTATCGTTAATGACTGTTAGCTCGGTTGGTCTTTCAAAAAGCATGTCGGCTCCAGGTGGAATAAAATATACAATTTCACCTCTGTTTGGTTATGAAACTGTTTTCAAAGCAACTCCAACTCCGCACACAACGACACGTACAATGTACGGAGCACGCTTAACTGCAGGAACAGATTTGGTTTCCGGTGAGCTCGAATACACCAAAGCCTCTGATACTGAAAATTTTCTTGTTGCTCCTGAAAAAATCGTCACTGATGACGAAAAACTGAAACTGGGCCTGCGATCAACATATCGAATTAACGATTTATTATTCACCACCGGACGCCTTGGCGGACAAGCCACAAAATCAGTTCGAACTGAAACATCCGCTGGCGTGCCCGTGATATTTACGGACGCAATCAAATACGATCCATATGCGGGCCTACATATTGGCCTGCGCTTCGGTCCAGTCGCCCTCAGTATTGGCGCAACTGCAATCATTCGCGATACGAATGATCTGTCTAAGAATGACATCCAGCATACGTTTTCGATCACTTTGGGTCAGTAAACTTAGGTCTAAAAATTTGCTTGCTGTCTTTTATCTCTGGCTGAATCTGCGCCCTACGTGTAAAATAATGATTATGTTACAAAAACTAATTTTATCTGCGTCTTTAATTTCTGCCCTGGTCACAACGCAAAATGCAACCGCTGCATTTATGATTGAACCGTCAATTGGTTACCGCCAAGAAACGGTTAAATTAACTGATTTATCGCAGAACCAAACCCAAATAAAAATGAATTCACCTGTTTATGGATTAAAAATGGGTTTTACAAATGCATTAGGGATAAGTATTGATTTGGCTGGCAGTTTTTCGAATGGAAAAACAGAATTCACACCCAATTTATCTGAACAGCCAGATTATGCGCACACAGTTGGATCTGCGCAAATTGGTGTTAATGCAATGGGATTATTAAAAATTTATTTGGGCTATATTTTATCAGATGATTTAGAAATCAAAACTAATCCGATGATTCAAGGCTACAAATTAAAAGGTCAAGGCCTCCAAGCCGGACTGATGACGTTCCCGTTTCCCCGATTAGGACTTGGAATTCAATACAATGTTCATCAGTTCAAGGAAATTTCAGGCACTGCTTTTACTAACGGATCAGATTTAAAAAATTATTTTGATAAAGTCGATGCCCAAGATATTTCTGCAAATATTTCATTTTTATTTTAAATCTCTACAACTATTACACTTATAAATAAAAAGGCGATGTTTTCACATCGCCTTTTTATTTAATTTATATTTATATTTATATTTATAAAAATTTAAATTATAAACCTAATGCAGCCTTCACAGCTTTATCAGCTTGGACTAAACCGGCACCGTATTGATTTGCATCATTTGGACCCAACGGCATTGCCGTCGTTGCCAGAATCATGCGAACTTGCGCTGGTGTCAGTTTTTTATTTGCAGAACGGATCAATGCAACGATACCCGCAACATGCGGAGCTGCCATTGAAGTTCCATCAAACAAAGCATAGTCAGAAGCGACTGTTGAAATTTCAGCTGATGTTGTTTCACCTTTTGAAATCAGGTCTAAAATTTTCTGGCCGTCTGTTTGTTCGATCATAACAACAGCGACGTCCATTTCAGAACCATCTTGAGTTAATGAACCCTGCATTAATCCTGCAACGTTATTATAAATAACCGCACCTGTTGCTCCGGCTTTTAATGCATTGGCTACTTTTTCAGAAAATGGAATTTCTCCACGGCCGATCAAAGCAAATTTACCAGTTACATTAATTTTTGCAAAATCGTCTGGCTTGCCTAATCCAGCCGGAACCATTTCACCTATTCTAGGAACAGCAATTGATTTTGTTCCGCTGAATGCCGCCGATTTGACTCGCAATTTACCTGCGGTCGTTACGATATCAACAACTGAATCACGACCAGAACCACGAGGAATTGAAGACAAGACAGCTGCTCCTGGGGCAGTCACAGAAAGCTCTGGTCCCCACTGAGAGAACGTTGTTTTCATTAAATCAGAACTAATTGCACCGACTGATATAACATTTGGTAAACGCGCTGGGAAACTGATCGATTGCGTTCCGTCATTACCTGACGCGGCAACAACAACAACATTATTTTTTTCAGCGTTTTGTATTGCCATTCGCTCGCCGGCTGACGCCGACGGACCACCCAATGACATACTGATCACGTCAACTTTTTGTGAAACACCCCAGTTAATACCAGCAGCAACCGCAATATTACTGCAGCCTAAATCTCCACAAACACGACCCATTAATAATTTAGCTTTTGGTGCTACGCCAACGAAACCTGTTGCTGGATTGTAAGCTCCCGCAATTGTTCCCGAACAATGAGAACCATGACCTTGCGTATCTAAATAATCACCTGGGTTTGGTCCAACATCACTTGCAAAAAAATTCTGTCCAGCTTCAAAATTAACCTGTAATGAAGGGTGATCTTTGTCGATACCAGTATCTAAAACTAAAACTCGTGCGTTGATACCGCTGTCAGCTAATGCCCAAGCTTCTGGTGCTTTAACTGCTAAAATTCCCCAAGGAGTTTTTTCGCCTGCTTGAAAAATTGGAGATACAGGAGCCATTGGTGCTGTTACGATTGGATCAACTGATGGAATTTCTTGCACAGTGACTGCTGAAATTTTAAAACCATTCACTGGCTTTGGGGCTGGTGTGAAAACTTCTGCTTCAACCAGTTCAATTTCAGGGTGATTACGCAATTGTTCAATCACGCGCTGATCTGCAGTTTGAATAACCATACCATTAATGTTTTTTAAAGATTGCTTAAAACCGTACGTACGTGCGGATTCAGTTTGCATTAAGCTTTCCATAGCTTGATGACCCTGCTTACTTTTGTACATGACTAAATATCTGTTTTTTGCTTGTGCCGAAACAGCAGTAAAAACTGTTATCAAACCTGTAGCTAAAACGAACTTCATTGTTTTCATAGCTTTGTTCATAGGTATCATTTTATTGTCCCCTCTTTCATGAGTTGGAAAATTTGTTTCAATCCATTGACTTTCGTCGTGTTGGAGAATTTCAACCCACTTTGGCACTTTTGACAAAAACTATTTGATAAAATAATAAATAAATAAATCAATGACTTAGCTGAAGTTGAAAAAGTGAAATCTTCTGTCATGAACAGTTAGTCCCATTTTGGAACCTGTGTGGCTTTTATTTGATTTGAGATGAAATCTATTATATTTGATTTGAATATGTATAAGAAAAACTTATGACTTGCCGAAATTAATAGATCTTTAACAACTCAGTTATTTTTGCACTGCGATATTACGGAGCGACCTGCAAACGGCTGATCGAATCGTTAATCCAGTTTTTATAATAGGTCATGTTTTCGTAGATACCGTACAAATTGCAATTCATATCTCCGCGAGAAACTGAACCGACTAATGTATATTTCTCATCTGCATTTCTGAAAAATACAGGGCCACCGGAATCTCCGTCACATGAACCTGATTTTTTTTCTGACGTACGAAATTCGTAGGGCGCAGTTTGGATGACTTTGACTGTGGTCGACTTTAATACATCGTATTGATTGTCTTCATCGCGACCAAAACCCGATAATACAACTTCGATATTATCTTGAACAATGTCTATATTTGAAATCTCAGCTGGTTCGAATCCAAATGGCAATGCACCTTTAAATTTTAAAACCATCAAATCATTCGCGGGTACATCAGCCAGACCGACAACAGTTTCATCGTATTCTGGATGTTGGATATAATCAGTAATTTCGCGAAACTCACGATTATTTTTTTGCAAACCAAAACTGACTTTACCATTTTTCATTTCATCAACACAATGGGCTGCTGTTAAAACTGTATTTTTTGATACAATAACTCCAGTACACGTTGCTTCACCTTTTTTATAAATACCTACGGTGTGTTTACTCTGCGAATCAGAGGCTATGACCATGTGTCCATTGATGATTTTTGATTTTTTATTTGGAGCTCTATTCATGTTTGTGTACGAAGTCGTTTTTGTGCAGGCTGCTATAAAACCGACAAGTGTAAAAATCATGATTAAATTGTTCATCAAAACCCCTCTGATTAGTGGCCTTGATACTTGATTACCGGCAAGGAAGTCAAACCCAATCACAATCAACATTCCAAATAAATCTTATAATGATGAATTTAAATTCAAATTTAATTTTTTTAAAAAAATATCTATATTCTGACCGACAGTCCGTCCTTGAGTGCTCGTTGACTGGCTGTGTATGCCGGAATCAAACCAATCATCAGGCCTGAAATAAAAATACAACTTAAATAAATGAACTCAGTCAAAGTCAATACAGATCCTGTGACATAAAAACCAAATTGCGCCTCAAGCCAGCCTGACAAAATAAAGAATCCTGACAGTTCTAAAAACACTCCCAAACAAATTCCAGCCAAAGTTAAAAATGCACTTTCAAAGACAAATAACATGACCAATTGAATTGGTCCGGCTCCTATAGATCGTAAAATTGACATTTCACGTCTGCGCGAATTTAAGCCCGCCAAAATTGTACTGAGCATAGAAAATAATCCAACAATCATGACCATGAACGATATGATCTTCAGAACTGTTTCAAGTTGTCCCAATCCCCGCCACAAATCAGACAATACTGCACCGGGAATAATAGCCAACAAAGCTTCATCTTTGTAATTATTAATATCACGTTGTAATTTTAAAGTTTCAATTCTGTTTTTTGTTCTTAAAAAAAATGAAGTGATCTGATTGATCTCTAACATTTCTTTGGTGATTTTATTTTGAGGCGTTGATTTGTCTTGGTTCGGCTGACTGCCATTGGACCAATCCACATGAATTGCTTCCATACCATAAAGAGAAATATAAACCGTTTGATCAATCGCAGTGCCCGTCGGTTTTAAAATACCTACGACACGAAATGGTTTGTCATCATGTAATTGCACACCCACACCACGAGTTACTCCGTGTGCAACAACGACTGTATCATTTAATTTATATTTTAATTTACTTTCAACATCTGAACCAATCACAACGTCCCAAATATCTAATGCCGGAATACCTTTTGAAAAATTGACGCCCTGATCACCCCTGAAACGATAGTGCTTATAAAAATTTTCATCCGTAGCAACAACTCGGAAGCCTTTGTGACCGTCCCCTAACGAATAGGGAATCGTCCATTCAACAGCGGGGTTTGACCGAATCTCTTGATAGCTTTTCATTGAAATATTATTTGAAGCACTACCCATATTAAAAACTGTGTACAATATTAAATTTAAGGGGCCTGTGCGGGCACCAACTAGCAAATCGGCCTGACTGACGGATTGTGTAAAACCTTCTTCTGATGCTCTCCGTGTACGTTCGACGGCCAATAATAACATAACACTTAATGCAATCGATAAAATGGTCAAAAAACTGGGGACCAATCTGTTTCGTAATGATTTCATCGCAAGTTTTAAATAAATCATTTTTCACCAGCTTGATTGATCTGTGCTAATGAAATGGATCTGTCGAATAATTTTTCTAAAGACCTGTCGTGACTGACAAACAAAATTGACGAACCTGATTGATCACTTAATTTGAATAATAACTGAATAAATTTTTCCCTGTGTTCAAAATCCAGGGCGGATGTGGGCTCGTCTGCTAAAATTAATTCCGGTTTTCCTAATAATGCTCTGGCTGCTGCGACACGCTGCTGTTGTCCAATCGATAATTCAGTGACCTTTTTGGATAATAACATTTCAATCCCAAGTTCCTTACAAATAAAAACGACTTCATTCAGTTCATTTTGAACAGAAACATTTTTACGGCGACCTGGGCTTAAGTATAACGGCAAAGTGATATTTTCAATGACAGTTAAATAGGGAATCAAATTAAAATTTTGAAAAATATAGCCAATTTTTTCTGCTCGAAATCGATCCCTTTGCGCAGAGGACATGTTTTGAATTTCTGCTCCACATATTTGAATATGTCCAGAATCAGGAACTAAAACACCGGCAATCATTTCCAACAACGTTGTTTTACCACTGCCACTGGGGCCAAATAAAAATATTTTTTCATTTTGACCAATTGTTAAATTTGAAATATCTAAAACTGAATGATCAGTTTGTGGATATGAAAATTGAACATTATTCATTTCGATTGAATTCATTGAAATCAATTTTATAACTATTTCAGATCAACTGTCACAGGTTGATCTTTGATTTCAACAGTTTTCTGCAAAGTATCAACTAATAATGTCACATCCAGATCTTGAATTTTTTTAAACGATGTGAAATCAAATGTTATTTTTGTGCCCAAAATCGATTTATTACAAATGACTTTAAAAGTTGCCATAAAATCTGAATGCTGACTTTGTTTTTTTGATTTTTTATGTTTTTTTTCGATTTTCTCAGAAACCATTTCTATTTTTTCTTTATTGATTATACATCCTGAAACAGATTCAAATTGAATCATTTTTGCAATATTTGATTCGAATTTTAATTTAGCATCGGCCAATATTTTTTGATCCACATCTGATTTTGCGATGTGTTCAAAACCCAAAATACCCTCAGCTGCTGCTCTGAATTCAATTTGCCCCGTAAGCTTATCAAAAGCGATATTTAAATTGCCTCCGCCGTGCACATGAGCTTCATGATGACGATGTTCTGATTTTGCATGAGCGAACATCGAAATTGATAATAGTGAGAGCATAATTAAATTATTCATATTGACGCCTTTGTTATGATTCAATTCAATTGCACTCCATCAGCAAGGTCAATTGAATATCTTTCCGAATGACTCAGTTTAGAGTCTTTTTGCTACCAAAATTCTGGCCCAGGTCTTGCGTAGGTATTCAGTATACAACTAAAAACAAACAAAGGAGTTTTTATGAAAACAGTATTTATGATGGTCATTTTGACCTTGGGACTTAGTGCAACAGCGCAATTTCATGACCATACAGGATTTCGCCAACAGAACCGATATCAACAGGATTTTGGCCCCAAATATACAGCACGCTGGGAAAATATGGGCACCAATCGTGTTCAAAAATTCATTAACGAAGAAATTGTAATCAGAACATATGGTCAAATGGTGAACGAAATTGTATTGGGTGCTGTTGAAAACAGCGTACAAATCAATTCTGCAACAGCCTATTTAACAAATGGCGAAGTCATCGAATTAACACAGGCAACAGGCTATATTCATGAAAACCGTAGAATCCGAGTTCAATTAGATTATTCGTATTCAAGATCAGTTCAAAAAATTGTTCTGAATGCAACGTCACCAAATTTAGTCGGATCACGTGGTCAGGTATCAATTTTAGTCGGCTATGCTTACTAAAATTAAATAAGATTACATAAAATTAAAGCCAAAACTGAACATAGGAACAACTTCTTTATGCGTTGCCGTAACAGCTGATGTTGCGCCAGCTGAAGAAGTTTGTTCGGTGTAACTGAAATTTTTTAATGCCACTAACAGACCCACGTAAAAACTGGATGTGATTTTTGATAAAAAACCCACATCAAATTCATAACCGTTACCTTTTGAATATTCAGAACCATTCCCCAATTGATATTTGCTTGATAAATAATAATTGAAATTCATAAAAAAATCTTTTTCTGAAAAATATCCCGCAGAAATTCCATAACTTGATCTGCTGGCCGATGATGAGTCATTCGCCGACATTGAATAGATAACACCATATGACCAATGTTTTTCAATTCGAGTCAGACGAAAATCTGTATCGGTTTGTTTCGATTTTGATTTAACACCACTATCGTCATAATCACGATCTAAATAAATTGTATTTACTGAAAACAATGTTGATTTAAACATATCAGCGTGTGATGTGTTTGAAATAATTATGAGAATTACGGTTAAAATTATTTTTTTCATTTTATTTCCATTCGTTTTTTTGAATTACCGAAATTTAAGTCTAAATACTAACATATCGAAGTCAATATCCGGTTTTCGAACTTTAAATCGATTTAAAACCATTTTAAGCTGATTTGAAAGTGGTTTTCGTTTTGTACTGTCAACAGGTATGAAATTATACACACTGATCGAAAATCAATTCAAACTTGAAAAAGCCGAAGTCGAAATCGTTTTAATCCCTGGAATTCCACAAATTCATTTCCTAGGCCTGCCCGACCAGGCTATCAAAGAAAGTTTTTTCAGAATTAAATCGGCATTAAAACATTCAGGCTATAAATTTCCAATTTCACAACAAGTGATCGTCAATATCAAACCCAGCCACTTGAAAAAATCATCCAAAGGATTAGAACTGGCCGTAGCATTGGGAATTTTAATTAAAACGGGTCAAAAACAAATATCTGATGATATTCAAAATTCAATTATTTACGGCGAATTGGATCTGGATGGTGGCATCAATGAACCCAAAGATCTGGCACAGTTTTCAAAATCATTTCCCAATGAAAAAATATTGACCGGATCAAAAAATAAAAATTCTAATGTGAATTACAGATTGCAAAAAATGAATTTTGAAATTGATTATATCGACAACACAAATCATCATCAAAAAAAAATGAACCGTCCAACGCATGCTTTCGACAAAAAATTTTCTGTGATCGAATCTGAATTATTGTTTTTAATGGCGACAACAAAATTCCACACATTATTGGCTGGAGCCTCGGGATTTGGCAAATCCACATTGGCAAAATATTACGAATGCTTCACCACTGAACCCGCAGATGCAGAATCTGTATTTATTCAAGACGATTGGCGCCCAGTGATTGCTCCGCACCATAGTGTAACACCTGCTGCATTTATAGGTGGCGGCGCCAGTCTGTATCAGGGGGAAATTGAAAAAGCCAACCGGGGTATTTTAATATTGGATGAATTACTAGAATTTAACCCTCAAATTATTGAAACTTTACGGGGGCCGATGACAGGTGATAAATTACGATTATCCCGGGGTGGATTAACCCGAGAATTTGATTGTCAATTTCAAGTGGTCGCGACCACAAATTTATGTCCGTGCGGCAAATGGATTCCAAAAACTGATCCTAATTGCAGATATGCTAAACAAAAATGCGAAGGCTATCTGAATAAATTATCAGGGCCTATCATTGACCGTTTTGGTCTGATGATTTTTTACAGCAATCAAAAACCACAAAGAGAAACATCGGCTGCAGAGATTTTGCTGCGCATTGAACGATTCCTGAAAATGGAACAAAAAATATCGGATGAAAAAATAAATATACGATCAACCATCAGCCAGCCGATTATTGATCGTTTGTACCCCGACGTGACGCTGCGAAGAATTCATGCGACTTTAAAAGTAGCAGAAATTTTTGCTATCGAAAGACAAAGCCCCAAAATCGAAATTTCAGACCTAAATCGAGCAGAAAAATGGACTTTAACCGGATTCTTGCAGCTGGAACGTGGCATGAGTTGACATTTTTTTCGACTTTGATAGTCTGAACACCATTTCAAGTTGGGTGACGTGACCGAGGGGTTAGGTAAGGCTCTGCAAAAGCTTCCACGGGGGTTCAAGTCCCTCCGTCACCTCCAAATTCCGGATAACAAAAACAGTTTCACAAAAAATCTCAAGTCGAACCCATCAGTTACAGAGCTAAAAATGCTCAAAACAAACACACGAATATTTCAAGATATTTCAGCGCATTTCAAAAAATGGTAGGATTTGGTAGGGTTTTGGTAGGATTCAAAAATCGACCGAAACCCATCAGATAAAACAAAATAAATTTTGAAATTTAAAACAATCAAATCAAAAGTTAGAAAATAAATCTGCATCCGCAACTTCGGTTTAGAACCGAAAAGGATGTTTTATGGGAATCGTAAAATTTGTGTCGTTCATTATAAAATTAGGATTTTTATTGGCCCTAACAGGCCAGTTGAAATTCTGTACGTTGATGATGTTGGGGAAAGCCAGCCAGAAATCACAAAAAGGCATCATGTCGTATTCAAAATACACACGCCAGCTTACGGGGCGTTAGAATTTAGAAGCCAACTTTGTGGCTCTGCAACACTGCCATATTAAAAAATAGATATTTTTAGCCTGAATTTAACGATTCGGGCTTTTTTTTGTTTGGGCTAAACAAAAGGTTCGCCGTTTAGTAAAATTTGATTTTGGTTCCGAATTTTAAAACAATTTAATTTTCAAATATTATTTATGTTTTTGAAATTGACGACAGGAACAAAGAAAAAGCTACGGTTTTATGCCGTAGCTTTCTGTAGCGCAGATTTTTTAAAAAGAAGTGGTTTAGACCCAATCGACTCAAAGACAATCCTTCAAGGCACAGAGTCGGGCTTTATTTTTTAATTGCAACTGAATTCAACTTTTTAAATTCAGTTTCAGATAGCTCTACTTCTATTTGTGCACCTGTTTTATAGCTTGGAAATTTCAATTCTTTTTTTGCAAACTTATATATTCGATTACCTGATTCTATTTCAACAATATTTTGATCAAATGATTTTATTTGACCAACTAATAAAATTTTTTTTGATGCTATTGCTAATGTGAAAATTGGAACAAGTAAAACAGCAACCGCTGATAACATCTTAATCCGCAATTTTGATATCACTGCCTCGCCTCGCTGGTACCTGAGGCCTTAGTGGAGCCCGCAGTATTTTTTGAACATCCTGTTACTGCTTTACTGTTTGGAGCATCTGAAAAACATTCATCGCGTATTCCCTCAAGCTCAGTATCCATATAACAGCTTTGCCAAGTTATGCGTGAACAGCCCACGTCGGCAGATGAAGTCGGGCACATTAAAGTAATCTTAATTTTAGAGCTGGAATTAGCAGCGCCCCCTTGGCTTCTGTTACAGGCTACGGATTGAAAACAAATTGGCTGAGAATTTAGATACTTAACCTTTGTTTGATTTATTTCACACTTTTCAAGGCGAACATCTCCTTCAATGCCAGCATGGTCAATGCTTACGCTGCCATCGTTATTTTTAAATGGATAGATAAGATTTGGGTAATCGCCCCACCCGACACAAATTTTGCAGCCATCAGTTTTTCTCGTGGCTTTAGTTGCATCGTTTGGACAATTCACTGGCAACTTAGGGCACTCTGCTGTGAGTGCTATAGATTCCCCCAAATCTGAATTTAGCCCTGTTGAAAACTATTTTTCAAAAAAATAAAATTTAAAAATAAATTTTTATCCGCGATTGCACATTTTGCAAATAACTGAGGACTAGTCATGTCCAAAATTTGACAATGAACCTCGTAGACGAGTGGATTTACAGGCGGCGTGCTCGACGTCAGGGCCGTACGGACAAAATGTTTTTATGAGTTTTTATCAAAACTCGTCGGAGTGGTTTTTTCGTAGTCGGTTACAGCATTTGATCGCTGGGTTCAAATCCCTGTCATCTTTTTTTATCCACACTGCTATTTAGTGTTTCAAAATTAAAATTGTCAGAGATCGATTCTTTGTCCACAAGATTTACCCTGTGGGAATTGGGGAATTTGTTAAAACAGAACTCATGACTTTCGCTTTAGCAACATAAAGCTTTAACCCCAATGCTTCTCGTAATCGATTCACCTCCGTCAAATAGTGCTGTGATATTCGCAGCGTTAATGTTCTTCCGTGGGAAACCATTTTTCCAGGAATATTGATAAACATGCGTCTCATTTTTTTTGAAAATTTCGGTCTTTGTGGTTGATCATGGATTGCGGCCCAGCGAAGTAAATTGTGCGCAACCATCGCTAAACTTCCATAGGCTGCATTAGCCATTAATTTTTGACATGGAAAATGTTTTAAATCATAACCGTATTTCTCTTCGCGAATAAAATTTTCAGAGTTCCCGCGTTTATTATGAAATTCAATAATGCCTTGATATGAATTTTTTGTTAAATCCATATTCGTGACAACGCCGTAGTACTTATATCCTCCTTGAAATAAATCGGCCTGCTCTTTTTGCATCCGCTTAACAACAACCGGAAATCGTAACCCCTGGTTCCAGTTCGGTGTCCATAAAAATGATCCCACATCGATCTCTGGCAATGTAGTTTCTGATTGGTTTTCTTTTTTAACCTCTGCGTCTGTATAAACCCACGGCTTCCAATTTGTAATGGTTGGAATAAAATCTTCCCAAAATGTCGTCGCTTGATTGGCTGTAAATGTGAATTTGACGCCTAAGTTTAAACAGGTCACCATCAGATCTTTAAAGCAATACGCCGAATCACCTGATAAATATTTTTCATCCGAAAATTTGAAATTTGAAAATGCACGTTTAACCTGATCCACAGATCCCACACCTGATTTTGTATTACCAGATCGAAGTTCCAAATCCCAACACAGCCCCAGTTCATCAAAAATGACTTGCGAATCCAGACACCACTGATCTTTATAATTGTACGCAAGGCCTTCCATCTTTTTTGCCTCTTGCACATGTGGTGTGGAATCGATACTGAGTCTTGGTGCTAAATTTGGTTTATAAGGTTTTTGCAAATGGCGTTCTAAATGTTTGCGGTAACTCATGGCTTGAGTTGCTAAAAATAAATTTGTTGAATGAATATTTTTTTGATCAAAATCCCGTAAAAAATCACCCATTGTTTTTGGAACGACAGATTCGCCCCGCATCACGGCGCTGAGTGTGTCGTCGTTACGAAATTCTTCAAGGTCATCCATACAATCATGACCTCGTAGAAAACTTGCAATTTGTATTAATCCCAACCTGTAGCTGCCTTGTGAGCGATAGCTTGTGCGTTCGGGTAAAGTCTTTTTGAAAAGCTCTGCAAGAGGTGAAACATCAAAGGCTTCAATCAGTGTACCCAGCCCTGCAGCCGAGGTCAGTTTTGATTCAGTCACAGCCAGTTTAATAAATTTTGGTGAAAAAGTATTCATTAATAGACTATAAAATAATTTTTTTATTTTGAAAATTAAATTATTTCCCGTTCACCCAATGGGTGATTATTAACTTTGAATCTAAATCCTTGAAATCTTGTAAAAATTGTCGTTTTTACTAGACGGCAAATTCAGATCTGGGTTCAAAGTCTTTAAAGGTAAGCAGTGTTAAAACAATGGGTCCCAGAACATCTAAAGTCGTTTGGGTCGCATCGAATTCAACCTGCTTGTACTGTGCACGTTGCAGATTGATTAGCTTAGCACCCGATGCCGTTCTTTCGGCTTCAGATCGAGGTTGGCTGTACGATAGTAAGTAATCAAAATATTCGGCCTCCGGGAGCTGTAGCCTGAGATTACTTTTCAGGACCTGAGCCGTTTTTAAAGAAATGCGGCGTTTTCGTTGCAAAACAAAGCGTAGAATTGTTTTGCTTCCAATTCCCAGTTCGTTAGACCAAGCAGTGTATGAAAATTGAGCCTCTACGTTTTTACGCCATTTAAAATGAGTTTGTAAAAACTGAACAAGATCCAAAAAATCGAAAATCGAAGGTTTTAAAGTAAGTGAATTCATAGAGTCAGTTTAGGTCCATAAAAAAAATACAACAAGCGAACAAAATTGTTCCAACCTAAGGACTAGTGGTATCTTTTTGTCACAGACTGTCTAGATAAGTTTCGGTTTCCCCTTATATTTTTGAATTGAAAGAATTTATCGGCGGCATAGCTTTTGCTATTCAGCTCAGTATAGATATTGATTGCACCTGTTAGGTTGATTCTCGATGTCTTTAACAAAATTACACGAGGAGAATATAATGAAAAAAGTTTTAATACTAGCGATAGTCATGCTTTCACTGCAAAGCTTTGCAAGCGGTACCGGTGATACTGGTTCTGCAGGAGGATCCCATTCAGTTGCTGAAATTAATAAAAGAATAGAACAGATCAGAGTCGAATTAGAAAGTACAACTGATATTAAAAAAATCGAAGCCCTTACATCAGAGGTCATCGCTTTGGCGCTGGAGGTGCAAAATCAGATACCGCCGATTAATCTTCCGCCAGTCTTCAATGAAACAAAGGTTTTGACAATTACAGCTGATAAATTTTTTAAAAGTGTCATTGAAAGTTTAATATTAGGTAGATACAGTAAAATTCGTATGACTGCGATTGATAATGATGTCATTTTTGACAGTGGTTTTCTTTTGTTGGGTTCTGGTTCGGATAGTCCTGTGCACTTTGATATTTATTCTTTACGCAAAGATGAAGTTCAAGAATTTGATTTAGCTCATGATGAATATTCGAAGCTAAGCCACCAATGGGAAAAACGCGATGATATGTATGTCAATAGTATTCGGTTGCAAGTTGAGTCTACCAACTTTAAAGGAAGTCGGGGTTCTGTGAAAATCGAATTTATTCAGTAAATTAAAGGGTACAGCAATAGAACACTTTATTGCCGGACTTCCAGAGCCCGGCTCTTGGATAAGGTCTACAAAGGCGACCTTTGATGACTATTTGAAATGTGGTGCCTACGACGTTCCTGCGAAATAAATAATTTCATAAACTTATTTATTGGTATACAGCGGGAACAAAAAAAATCTACGGTTTTTATGCCGTAGATTTTTGTAACACTGATTTTTTAAAATGAAGACCTTTGTGATCGCTGGGTGCGTTTGAAAAGAACAGCAATGCTATCCAAAGTGTAAATTTTACCACTCAAAAGTGTAGCATTTAAAAAGCTACACTTTGTAGCAAGTTCTAACGACAACGGGAAAGTACTTTGATACATTAGCTCTATGCAAAAAATAGCTATAGGCAAAGAAAATTTAAAAAAAATCCAACCTCTTGAGGGTTGTTTTTTAAATTGGTTTCAAAATGAATATTTAAAGCGTCGGCAAAAAAATGCAAATTAT
The DNA here is from genome assembly GCA_031428135.1 of Pseudobdellovibrionaceae bacterium. GTDB lineage: Bacteria > Bdellovibrionota > Bdellovibrionia > Bdellovibrionales > Bdellovibrionaceae > Pseudobdellovibrio. The sequence continues at coordinate 176,347 of JANPOT010000016.1, forward strand.
TCTGTACGTGCATTTGCAAACTATTTAAAAATTTCAGCTGCTACCGTGTCGCATTTGTTGTCTGGCAAACGTCAGCCATCGGCAAAATATGCCGAAAGATTATTTTTAAAATTAGAAATAGATCCCCAAAATAAAAAAATTATTTTAGAGAATTTGAAAAACAAAATAGTAGCAGAAAATCATCCCGAAAATAAAAAATACAATTTGATTGCGCTAGATTCTTTTAAATTAATGTCTGAATGGTACCATTATGCGATTTTAGAAATGACTTTTTTAAATGATTTTAAATTTGATCATACCTGGATTGCGCAACAACTTAACATTTCAGTCACAGAGTCTCGCCAAGCTATTGACAGACTTTTACGACTAGATTTATTGGAAGAAAAAATAAACCCTGATACTAAACGAAAAACCCTGATTAAGACAACAGCCTTCTTAACCAACGGCGACGATAGTCTGACGAGTACTGCGCATAAACAACTGCAGCGCCACATTTTACAAAAAGCATTGGATGCTATTGATCATGTATCTATTGAAAACAAAGATATTTCGTCGATGACGATGGCGATTGATGAAAAAAAAATCCCACAAGCAAAAAAACTAATTACTAAATTTCGTAGGGACATGTGTGATTTTTTAGAGACCGATAATCAAACCCGTCTTTTTAATTTAGCGATTCAATTATATCCAATATCTAAAATAAATAAATATAAGGAGACGTAAATGAGAATAAAAATAAAAAATATGTTGCTAGCAATGGCAGTAGTTATTTTTGCTATACAAGCATGGGCTGCTGGATCTGAAGGCCGTGGCGGCGGCGATTTGTGTGAAGACAGAATTCAAATCATAAGAACTGATTTTCAGTCCTGGATCGCAAATGGTGGTGCTAACAATTTGGATCTGACAAAAATCAATTTTTCAGTAGATTATTACAATACAAAAATGCTTGGTGAATTGTTAATTGCCAAAATTAGATGCGTCGGTCCCGGCGATGCGGGTTATCCAGTGAACATCAACGGCACCGCTAAAACGTGCATATTTGAAAAATCTGCGGGCTTAAGTCAAGTCATCTGTGATATTGATAAGTTTCAAAAAAATTCAGAAACAGATCAATATGTTTTAATTCACCACGAATACGCAGGGCTATCAGGAATTGAGATTCCTGATGCGGATGTATCGACATATGAAATTTCAAATCAGATTTCTGGTTTTTTACAAGACCAAGTTATTAAAAAATTAGCTGTGAAACCCTTGCAAAAAAATGTACCGATGACTTTTGTTACGATTAAGGCGGGTTCGTTTTTGATGGGAGATGAAGATTTTCCGCAATCACAACCGCGACATGATGTTACACTAACCAAAGATTTTGAAATGCAAACTACTGTTGTGACTCAAAAGCAGTGGTACGATGTATTTGGAAATAATCCATCGTTCTTTCAAGAAAAAATGTATTGTCCAGAAAGTTTCATGCCATTTTTGGGCGGAAATTTATGCGCCGATAATCCTGTTGAGAATGTTTCCTGGGATGATGTCCAACTTTTTATAGCCAAACTAAATGAAAAAGATCAAAAATACATTTATAGATTACCGACAGAAGCTGAATTTGAATACGCCGCGCGTGCTGGTACAAAAACAAAATACTGGTTTAGTGATGACTACGATGACACAAAATTGAATAACAACGTTTGGTATTATTATAATGCAAGTTTCCAAACGCATTCTGCTGTTTCACAGACAGCAAACCCTTGGGGGCTGCATGATATGCAGGGACATATTTGGCAATGGACGAAAGATGTTTTTTGTGGTTATTCGCCGGATAAACAAACTGATCCTGATTGTCAGGATTTAGGATATGGTCCAAGTTTAAATTATGGTCGCGTTGTCCGGGGTGGTGGCTTTAACGACTATGCTATGCACTTGCAGGCTGGTTATCGAGGCCGTGCGACTTTGCCCAACAATCGGCACAACGCTTTAGGATTTCGCCTTGCGAGGACCGCTAAATAACCAGTATTTTTTGCCTGTATAAACAACTTCAGGCGAAAAATATTTTAAATGAGGATATACAACTATAAAAAATAAATAGTTTTAAAGTTTTGTATAATAGGAAATTCATCCTACAAAATTTTGAACAATAATAAATAGGAGATCAAATGAAAAAAATCGCAAATGTCCTAACTGTCATTTTATTATCGGGATTTTCGGCATACGCTAAATGCCCTACGCAAATCAAAGTAGCCAGTCCATCAATACAAAAACCTGATGCCATTAAGACTGAATACAAAAATGCGTTTGACTATATGTCTAAGCGTGCCTCTGCAACAACTTTTAAGCTTGTCGAATCGGGCCAGAACGATACAGTATCAAATAACGGCGACGAAAAAGGTTTGGCTTGTGGTTACGAGTCTGCTGATGTTGCAAATAGCGTTGGCTTTGCAAATGATGAATCGAAGCATCCTCTCTACATTGATATTATGCAAAATGGAAAAATCACAATCTATACACCTGTTCAGAATACATACGTGCTTAAAAATGTTTTTGAAGAAAAGAGATTTGTCGCATTTACATCAGTGCTTCCTGATTTGTCATTGGGAACAAAAACTTTATCTAAAACGGAAAGCGCAGCTATGCTAGTTGTTTTATTTACTAAATGTGACGAATCAGGATGCGCTCCTGGTGTACAGGTTGGTACAAGATTTCAACATCTGAACTTGCAGGTTACTTTAAAATAATCCCAAATACTTTATAACTGTATCAAATAAAAAGCTACGACATAAAATTCGTAGCTTTTTATTTTTTATTTAGCTCAAGTCACACGTTACAATTTTTTTGGTACAATATTTTCATATAAAGATAATCAACGATAAAAGCAAAATTTTAAACCACTCAAGGAGTCTATATGAAAAAACTCGTAACAATTTTAAGCCTAGTGTCGATTTCATACACAGTATTTGCCGTTGGTGGTCTTCCCGCGAAGCAGTCAGCAGCTGACTTTATGAAAAATCAGTTAATTGTTGCCTCGAGCGATATCAATAAAATCGGCTACCTTATTTCGGGTTCTGGACCTGATACGTTAGCGACAGAGCTATTGAGCTATTTGAAGGCTGGCGTGGCATCAGGATTAACTGTACAGACTGCAGACCCAACACATCAAGAGCAAAATTATAAAGCCGGAAATATTGTCGCAAAGGACAGTTCTTCGGCCAATGTATTTCCACCGATGTCTATTTCAATAAATCGATCGACAGCCATTTGGCCACATTGGAGCGTAGTTTATTCTGAAGGTGTTGTCACAATTCAACCTTCGTCAGATGATGGTGCTACTATTGCCAAGCTGATGGATGCTTTTGGAGCGAAACCAATAGTAATTAATGATCCAGCTTTGCCATACACTTCACTTCGTTATGTTGGCAAAAATGTGAATTGCATTGCTGAAGCTACGGATGCGACTAAAAAAGATTTCACTTCTGCAACTTGCTGGCTTAAGCTAAAAAATTAAAACAGAAAATATCGTGAAATAAGGTTTCCTGAATACTAAAAATAAATTAGACAACCTTTTGATGAAATGAGTTTTTTATGAACAAGCTAAATTTAAAAAAATTAATACATGTATTATTTAAATTTATTATAATTTTTTCACGTTTGACATATTTTTTGGTGTGAAAAGATTGTTACAATCATTCATAGTATTTGTGAAAGGTTGTGCACCAATCCCCACACCTAACTCAAACTGCTCTTGTGACCAAGTTTTAAATGAAAAAAGTATGACTAAAAAAAAGCTAATTAGTTTCATGTGTCTCCTGTATTTATAACCAAATGTTATTAGTTTAACCGTTTAATGCAATCTGCACTGGTCCAAAAGATATAGGAACTGATCAATTGTCGGCAACATAAGGTCCCTGGCTTCTTTAACGCCCCAAATCTGTTAAAACAGCTGTCATTTAAATTTTAAACGCCGATTGTTGATAGGTCCGGGTTGGAGTGAGCCGCCGTAGGCCAATATGGGGGTTCAATCGTTTTCGATTGATCAATATTTGTTCTGATAAAATCGTGACGCAAACCAAGGTCTTCGGATGTTTCTCTAGGCCTGGGATCTTTTGTCGTGGAGATAATTGAAAGATCTGTGGCTCGCAGCTTGTTGAGCAGCTAAAACGCAGTTTCTGATACGCATTTTGATAATCGAAAACCGTTACCATCATTGATGATTTCAATTTTGAAATAAATTTTTTCGATAAAAATATATTTTTCATGAAGTGTCCCTAGGTCTTCGTCTTAAATTTTTATGCGGCAAAATTTCTGTAACTTCAATTAAATTTCCTGTTTTGCAACAAGGACACTTGGTGACATCAATGCCAGCTAAACGCTGAAGTAGTTTTTTGTAATCCTCATCTTTTACAACATCAACATTTTTTGGCGATCCAAGACATGTTCTGGCAGTTTCAATATTTTTCTGTTTCAGTCGTGATCCTAAAAAACCAAAATGTCTGATTCGCACAAACTTTTGTGGCAGAACATGGTTTAAAAAACGACGCATAAATTCTTGTGCTGGCAAGCGCATCAGCTTGGATTTATTATTGTCACCACGGTCTTTATAACGGAAGATCACACATCCATTTTCAATAGCTTCAATACGATAATTACTGATTGCTATCCTATGTGTGTAGTTCCCAAGATATTCTAAAACACGTTCAGGACCAGCGAAAGGTGCTTTTGCGTAAACCACCCATTCTTTACATGAGGCCTGTTTTAAAATATTTTTAAACTCAGTTTCTTTAGATAATTCAGGGATTAGAGACTCAAATTTTAATTTTAAAAATTCTTTTTCTAACATTGATAGATATTTCCCGCGAAAAACTTTTGATAAAATTTTTATCGGTAAAAAATATCCAGGCTTTGCCTTGATCCATTTTTTATCATTAAGACCTAAACCGCCGCCGGGAACAATCGCATGGATATGCGCATGTTTATTTAAAGTCTGGCTCCATGTGTGTAATACAGCCGTGAAGCCAAGCTTTGCCTTAAGTCGTGTTTCACCAACTTCTTTAATTGTCTCTGACATCGCTTTAAATAAAATATCAAAACATATTTTTTTGTTCGGCCAAATAATCTGATTTAATTCATGAGGAACTGTAAAAACCATGTGGAAATACTCAACAGGTAAAAGTTCAGCCTTGCGGGCATCAACCCACTTGCTTTGAGTTAAAAACTGACATTTGGGACAGTGGCGATTGCGACATGAATTGTAAGAAAATTTCTCGTAATTACAATCACCGCACTTAAGTTGATGGCCACCCAGAACTGAAGTCCGGCAGTTCATCACATCAGCTACGACCTTAGATTCGTTTTTTAATAAAGGCTTATGCCACGGTTTAAACTGCCGAAAAATATCGGAGAGTTCAAGCTGTGGTCTGCCAACCTTTGCTTCTTCTGAACTGTGAGTGCTTTCCACTGGCGTGTTATCGTTTAATCAGCAATTCAGCAATGGCATCCAGTGGGTTTTTTATCTCCTGTGCAAAAGTACTGCGAAGATGCGTGTAAATTTCTGTCGAATTAATTACCGAATGACCCAATAAAATTTGTATAATTCTTAAATCAACACCGCTCTCTAATAAATGTGTGGCATAACAGTGCCGCAGCAAATGCACACCACCTGGTTTTACGATTCCACCCTTTTCTTTTGCATAAATAAATGCTCTTCGCAGTGATGTTCCTGCATATTGCTTTTTCCAATCAACGCCTGGAAAAAGCCACTCTGATTTATTTTCAGACTTAGTATTTACCCAATATTTTCTCAATGTATAAAGTAAAAAATTTGACAACGGAACCAGACGTTGTTTGTTGCCTTTACCCATAACTCTAATTTGTTTTCTTGCGCTATCGATATCCTTCACTTTAAGACCACGAACTTCACAAGATCGCATTCCCGTTGCATAGATTGTCATAATAATGGTTCTTTGCTTCAAATTATCAGTGGCATTAATAATAACAGCTACTTCTTCTAAGCTTAATAATAGTGGCAGCCGCTGTTTTTTTCTAACCCACGGACAAAAATCCTGCGGCCAATTATTTCTCATTGTTTTTATGAAAAACATTTTCAAAGCCGCAATTTTCATATTAATTGAACCAGGACCGAATCCATTTTCTAAAAACATGACTTGATACTTGGTGACGTCATCAGCAATAACTTCATGTGGATTTTTTCGAGTATGTTTAAGAAATGCTAAGAGCTCGCGACTGTAAACATCAATTGTTGATTTTGCAAAATTACGTGCCTTCATTGTTGTGTGGTACTGATTCATAAGTTCTTCCATGGATTCCTCCTGTTGAACCACGAAGCGTAATTGCCTCGATGGTTAAAGGTAAAATCGGTAGGAATGTAAAATCTCAAAACTGAACAGGACTTTGGATTTGTTAATGCATGACTAAAGTTTTATGACTTGAAGAAAATCTTCGCGCTTGATATCCACCGCCATAGGCGGTTCAGTCCAAACCAATCCAATTGGCTCCAAGTGCCATATAATTGCATATACCTTTTAAGCCAATCTGGAAGGGTACAGCATGGCTTACCAAAATCAGTTTAACAAAGTTTTAACATGATTTTTAAAACGCATTAGCCGTTCCCACAGCTTTATTCAAA